>JBKPDF010000010.1:0-136875 GCA_046727735.1 Pseudomonadota bacterium
GTTCGACACGCGGCTTCGCCTCCGTTTACGTTTCGTTCACGACTGCCGGAGTTCCATCGGGGAGGAGGCATTCTCCTGCCTTGCGATGGCCGCATCTTGAATGTAACCATCGTGCGGATGGGGAACGTGGATCGGTGGGGAATCCCGCGTTGAAAGCCTATTCGCATGTGCTCCGCGGCACGCTCGCCGCGGGGGCGCTCGCGCTTGCGGGGATGCTGGGCGGCTGCGACACCGACGGCGTCGAAATCTCCGCAAAAGCGCTCAGGCCGCTGTCGGCGCAAATGGCCGCGGAGCTCGAGCGCAAGCACATGCCCAAGGAATCCCCGATCCTGATCCGCCTGTTCAAGGAAGAGGCCGAGTTCGAAGTCTGGAAGCAGGACGACACCGGGCGCTTTGCCCTGCTCGCGGCCTATCCGATATGCCGCTGGTCGGGCGAACTCGGGCCGAAGGTCAAGCAAGGCGACCGCCAGGCGCCCGAGGGCTTCTATACGATCACGCCGGCGCAGCTCAATCCGAACTCGCATTATTATCTCTCGTTCGACATGGGCTACCCCAACGCGTTCGATCGCGCGCACGGCCGCACCGGCTCCAATCTCATGGTCCACGGCGATTGCTCGTCGGCCGGCTGCTACGCCATGAGCGACGATCTGATGGGAGAGATCTACGCGCTCGCCCGCGAATCGTTTTTCGGCGGCCAGCGTTCGTTCCAGGTGCAGGCCTATCCGTTCCGCATGACCGCGCTGAACATGGCCAAGCACCGCGACAATCCCAACATGCCGTTCTGGAAGATGCTCAAGGAGGGCAACGACCATTTCGAGCTGATGCGGCTCGAGCCCAAGGTCGACGTGTGCGAGAAGCGTTACGTGTTCGACGCCGAGCCGCCGGCGAATGCCAGTCCGGCGCGCGCGCTGAACTTCAATCCGACCGGACGCTGCCCCGCCTTCGAGGTGCCGCAAGAGCTCGCGCAAGCCGTCGCCGAGAAGCAGAAGGCCGACGACGTCAAGGTCGCGGAGCTCATCACCCGCGGCACGCCGGTCGCCCCGGTGAAGACCGGGATGGACGGCGGCATGCACCCCGCGTTCCAGGCCAAATACAAGACGAGCCTCGTGCGCTTGGCCGACGGCAAGGTGCACACGCTCGTCGAGGAGCGCGGCGGCGCGGATCCCGCGGGCGCCGACACGACGGTCGTGTCGAGCACCGCCTCCTCCGGCGCAGCGTCCGGAGTAGGCAATTTCTTCACGCGGCTGTTCGGCGGCGGCGGATCGAACGAAGCCGAGAAGCCGCAGCCCGCGCCGACGGTCGCGCAAAGTGCCGCCTCGCCGGCGGCTCCGAAGCCGGCCCAGGTGCGCACGGCGAGCACGGCAACGAAGCCCGCGGCAAAACCCGAGCCCAAGCCCGAGCCCAAGCAGGAGGCGCGCACCCAGCCGCCGAAGCCGCAGCAGTCGGCCCAGGCCAGCCCGGCGCCGCAGGCTGCGCCCCCCGAGTCGACCTCGGCATTTGCCGGAAACGGCCTGATGGCGGGCGCGCAGCCCGTGGTGCCGACCGGCAGCTTCGAGAGCCGCTGGTCGGCCATGCGCTAAGGCGCTGCTCCGCGAATCGGAACGAAGCGCCGCCTTTCGGCCGACGCGAACCTCTGCTCCCCCTTTCGTTCACATCCCGGAAACGGCCGAAACGTGCGAAAACCGGCATTTTTGGGAGGTATATTTTTCACGAACTGCAAGCAAATCAGTCGCTTAAGTCAATTCAATTCGCAGTGTTTGTTCTCATACTTACAATGTAGGCTAAGCGTGCCGCTCCAACAGCTCGCCGGTGCGGCGCCTGCGATCGACAATGTCGAACTGAAAGCCCCGGATGAGTACCGCGGGCGGCGGGCGACCGCCGCGCGATCAGGCAAAGCTCACGCGAATCTTCCGTGGCAGTGCTTGTATTTGCGGCCCGAACCGCACGGGCAGGGCTCGTTGCGGCCGACCTTGCCCCAGGATTTCGGGTCGCCAGGATTGCGCTGCGCGGAGCGCGCGGCCGCGAGGCCGTTGCGCAAACCGCCGGCGGGCGCGTCGGCGAGCGCCATCTCGTCCTCGCCGGTCACGGGATCGGCTTTGTGGGCCTCCATGAACGGCAACGTCGGGCTCGGACCGAAGGGCAGCGAGGGCTGGCCGGGCGCGCCCGCCTCGTCGAGCGGCGGCGCTTCCTCGGCCGCCGGCTGGCTGACGATCTCGACCCGCATCAGCTGCGCCGTCACCGCTTCGCGCAGCCGCTGGATCATCGTCTCGAACAGGTGGAAGGATTCGGCCTTGTATTCGTTGAGCGGATCGCGCTGGCCGTAGCCGCGCAGCCCGATCACCTGGCGCAGATGCTCGAGCATCACCAGATGCTCGCGCCACAGATGGTCGAGCGTCTGCAGCAGGATCGATTTCTCCACGTAGCGCAGCACATCGGGGCCCCATTGCGCGACCTTGGCGGCCATGTGCTCGTCCGCGCGCCGCTCGACCCGGTGCAGCAATTCCTCGTCCGCGATGCCTTCTTCCTTGGCCCATTCCTCGGCCGGCAAGTCGAGGCCGAGCACGCGCTCGAGCTCCTGCTTGAGCCCCGCGGTGTCCCACTGCTCCGGATAGGCGTTCTCCGGCACGTGCTTGGCGACGAGATCGTCGATCACGGCGTGGCGCATGTCGGCGACCGTCTCGGCGACGTTCTCGTCGCGCATCAGCTCGACCCGCTGCTCGAACACCACCTTGCGCTGGTCGTTCATCACGTTGTCGAACTTCAGCAAGTTCTTGCGGATGTCGAAATTGCGCGCCTCGACCTTGCTCTGCGCCTTCTCCAGCGCCTTGTTGATCCACGGATGGATGATCGCCTCGTCCTCTTTCAGGCCGAGGCGCTGCAGCATGCCGTCGAGCTTGTCCGACCCGAAGATGCGCATCAGGTCGTCCTCGAGCGAGAGGAAGAACTTGGAGTGGCCGGGATCGCCCTGCCGGCCCGAGCGGCCGCGCAGCTGGTTATCGATGCGGCGCGCTTCGTGGCGCTCGGTGCCGAGCACATAAAGCCCGCCGGCGGCGAGCGCCTTGTCTTTCAGCTTGGCAACTTGGCCGCGGATCTCGGCGATGCGGCGCTCGCGCTCGGCCGGATCCTCGATTCCCTGCAGCTCCTGGCGGACGCGCATGTCGGCATTGCCGCCGAGCTGAATGTCGGTGCCGCGGCCCGCCATGTTGGTGGCGATGGTGATCGCGCCGGGCACGCCCGCCTGGGCGACGATATAGGCTTCTTGCTCGTGATAGCGGGCGTTGAGGATGGCGAAAACCTTGGCCTTCGAGGCGCCTTCGTCGCCGCTGTAGAGCGCCGCGAACGCGTTCGGGTCGGAGAAATCGTGCTGTTCCCAGCCCTGCTTGCGCAGCAGCTCGGCCAGCTGCTCGGATTTCTCGATCGACGTGGTGCCGACCAGCACCGGCTGCCCGCGCGTCTTGCAATCGTCGATCAGCGCCAGGATCGCCCGGTATTTCTCCTTCGCGGTGCGATAGACCTCGTCGTCGTCGTCGATGCGGATCATCGGCATGTTGGTGGGCACGTCGAGGACTTCGAGGCCGTAGATGTCCATGAACTCGTCGGCCTCGGTCACCGCCGTGCCGGTCATGCCGGCGAGCTTGCGGTACATACGGAAATAATTCTGGAACGTGATCGAGGCGAGCGTTTGGTTCTCCGGCTGGATCGGCTGGTGCTCCTTGGCCTCCAGTGCCTGGTGCAGCCCCTCCGAATAGCGCCGGCCCGGCATCATGCGGCCGGTGAACTCGTCGATGATGACCACTTCGCCGTTGCGCACGATGTAGTCCTTGTCGCGCTGGAACAGCTTGTGCGCGCGCAGCGCCTGGTTGACGTGGTGCACCACCGAGACGTTCTCGACGTCGTAGAGCGACTCCGATTTCAATAGATCGGCCTCGCGCAGCATCTCTTCGAGCCGGGTCATGCCGGCCTCGCTCAGGTTCACCGTGCGCTGCTTCTCGTCGAGCTCGTAATCGGTCTTGTCGAGCTTGGGGATGAAGGTGTCGATGTTGTTGTAGAATTCCGAGCGGTCGTCGAGCGGCCCGGAAATGATCAGCGGCGTACGCGCCTCGTCGATCAGGATCGAATCGACCTCGTCGACGATGGCGTAGACGTGGCCGCGCTGCACCATGTCCTCGAGCCGGTATTTCATATTGTCGCGCAGGTAATCGAAACCGAGCTCGTTGTTGGTGCCGTAAGTGACGTCGCGGGCGTATTGCTCGCGCCGTTCGTCGTCGGAAAGGCCGTGGACGATGACGCCGACCGAAAGCCCGAGGAAGGAATAGATCTGGCCCATCCACTCGGCGTCGCGGCGGGCGAGATAATCGTTGACGGTGACGACGTGTACGCCCTGGCCGGCGAGGGCATTGAGATATACCGGAAGCGTCGCCACCAGCGTCTTGCCTTCGCCGGTCTTCATCTCGGCGTTGCGCCCCTCGTGCAGCACCATGCCGCCGATCAGCTGTACGTCGAAATGCCGCTGCCCGAGCGTGCGCTTGGAGGCTTCGCGCACGGTGGCAAAGGCCGGCACCAGGATGTCGTCGAGGCTCGCGCCGTTCGCGAGCTGCTCCTTGAAGCTTTCGGTGCGGGCGCGCAGTTCCTCGTCGGAGAGCGCCTCGAGCTCGGGCTCGAGTGCATTGATCGCCTGCACGCGCGGCCGATAGTTGCGGATCCGCCGGTCGTTCGCGGAGCCGAACAGCTTGCGCGCCAGAACAGTGATCATGCCGGAAATCCTTCAACCTCAAGCACGCTCATCACCCGTTCACGGCAGAGCCGCGGCGTGCCCCCATCGCGGGGAAACGCTCGACCGAGCGCGAGCATGGCTCTATCGGCGCACCGCAGCAGCTTCGAGGACGCGATCGCAGCCGACGCGCAGGCAACGAGCCTCGATCCAAATGCACGAGAAAACGGCGTTTTCGGGTCTTTTCACAACCGCACGCGCGCCCTGCGCGGCCGACGGGGGAATCGCGCGAGAGATAGGAGGGGGTTCCCCCCTTGTCAATCGGCGCCGGCGCGGCGCATGGTGAGGAAAACCGGCGTTTCGCCGCAATCCTCGGCCATTGCCAATGCACTGCGTTTGCGCGAGTGTCCGCCGCCGTTCCGCGGCGCCGTTTCTCTCTTCCCGGTAAGGGCCAGCTCATGACCGCCTGTTCGCTCCATCGCCGCCGCTCGATTCCATTCGCGCCGCATCGAGGCCTCCGCTCCGGCCACGCCGCGACTTTGCTGCTGTTCCTGGCGCTCGCCACGCCGGTCGCGGCCGAGGAAGCCGACCCGCTCGTCGCGCGCATCAACGGTACGGAAATCCGGGCGAGCGACCTCGCCATCGCCGATGAGGACGTCGGCTCCAACCTGCCGATGACCGGACAGGAACGGCGCGATTATCTCACCAAATATCTGTCCGACATGATCCTGGTCGCGCAGGCGGCCGAGGCGCAGAAGATGCAGGATCGCGCCGACTTCAAGCACCGACTGGCCTATGCGCGCGACAAACTGCTGATGGACATGCTGCTGCAGCAGGCCGGCAAGGCGTCGATCTCGGAGGACGCGCTGCATCAGCTCTACGAAGAAGCCAAGAAGCAGATGGCGGGCGAGAAGGAAGTTCATGCCCGGCACATTCTGGTCGACACCGAGGAGCAGGCGAAGGCGATCCAGGCCGAGCTCAAGAACGGCGGCGATTTCGCCGCGATCGCCAGAGAGCGGTCGAAGGATCCCGCGGGGCAGAACGGCGGCGATCTCGGTTATTTCAGCAAGGACCAGATGGTGCCGGAGTTCGCGCAAGCGGCGTTCAAATTGGAAGCGGGACAAGTCTCCGATCCGGTGAAGACCCAATTCGGCTGGCACATCATCCGGGTCGAGGAGAAACGCGATCGGCCGATTCCGGAATTCGACAAGGTGCGCGATCAGCTGGAGAATTTTCTCGCGCGCCGGAGCCAAGCCGATCTCGTCAACAAATTGCGCGCGCAGGCCAATATCGAAAACGTCGAGGCTGCGCCCGAGCTCGTGCCGCTCCCGGCTCCGGGCACGCCGAAACAGAAATAACGCGAGTCGCTCCGCATGGCGAAGCCGGTCTCGCCGCTCAAGCCGGCGCACGTGCCGCAGATGACGGACATCGCCGGCGTGCGGCTTGCGGCCGCCGCCGCCGGGATCCGTTATGCCGGCCGCAGCGACGTCCTGCTAGTCACGTTGGGCAAGGGAACGACCGTCGCCGGCGTGTTCACGCGTTCCCGATGCCCTTCGGCGCCGGTCGAGTGGTGCCGCGCCCGGATCGGCGCCGGCCGCGCCCGGGCGCTGGTCGTCAATTCCGGCAACGCCAATGCTTTCACCGGCAAGAGCGGCCGCGAAGCGACCAGGATGACCGCCGAACTTGCCGCGCGCGCGGTCGGCTGCCGGCCGGCCGAAATATTTCTGGCGTCCACCGGCGTGATCGGGGAACCGCTCGACGCCAAGAAATTCGCCGGCGTGATGCGCGACCTCGCCGAGAATGCCGCGCCCGACCGCTGGGTCGAAGCCGCGGAGGCGATCGGCACGACCGACACGTTCCCGAAACTTGCGAGCGCGACCGCGCGGCTCGGCGGCGCGCCAGTGCGCATCAACGGCATCGCCAAGGGCGCCGGCATGATCGCGCCCGACATGGGCACCATGCTGGCATTCGTGTTCACCGATGCGCCGATCGCGGCGGCGCCGCTGCAGGCGCTGCTGGCGCGCGCGGTCGGCGACACCTTCAACGCGGTTACGGTCGACGGCGATACTTCGACGTCCGATACCCTCCTCGCCTTCGCGACCGGAGCCGCAGCCGCCGCGGGCGCTCCCGCTATCACGCGCATGGGCGACCGCAGGATCGGCGAGTTCCGCGTCGCGCTCCAGGACGTGCTCGGCGCGCTCGCCGAGCAGGTCGCCCGCGACGGGGAGGGCGCAAGCAAGCTCATCGACATCGTGGTCGAGGGCGCGGTGTCGAAGCGCTCGGCGCGCAAGATCGCGCTCTCGATCGCCAACTCGCCGCTGGTGAAGACGGCGGTCGGCGGGGGCGATGCCAATTGGGGCCGCGTCGTGATGGCGGTCGGCAAGGCCGGCGAGCCGGCCAACCGCGACCGGCTGTCGATCTGGTTCGGCGACATTCGCGTCGCCCACAAGGGAGCCCGCGATCCGCGTTACGCCGAGCGCGAGCTCGACGCCTACATGAAAGCGCGGGAAATCACCATCCGGGTTGCGCTCGGCCTCGGCCGCGGCCGGGACCGGGTGCTGACCTGCGATCTCACCAAGGAATATGTCGCCATCAATGGCGACTACCGGTCGTAAGGCCGGATTGACCAGTTCCATCGACATCCGGTTCGATCCCGCACCCTCAGCCTGGAGCAGGCCGTTGCGCGAAATTCTCCTCGTTGCGGCCTGCGCTCTCGTCGATCCCGACGGCCGCGTGCTGATCGCCCAGCGTCCGGCCGGAAAGCCGATGGCGGGGCTGTGGGAGTTTCCCGGCGGCAAGGTCGAGGCGGGCGAGCGGCCGGAAGATACGCTCGTGCGCGAATTGAGGGAGGAGCTGGGAATTCTCGTCGACGAGCAATGCCTCGCGCCGCTTACGTTCGCCAGCCATTCCTATCCGGAGTTCCACGTCGTGATGCCGCTCTACGTCTGCCGCCGCTGGAACGGAACGGTCGCACCGCACGAAGGGCAGCGACTCGCCTGGGTCAGGCCGAGGGAGCTGCGCAAATATCCGATGCCGCCGGCGGATGCGCCGCTGATCTCCCATCTCGTCACTTTGCTCTGACCGACGAGGCGCACCACCATGATCCCCATCGCTCCCGTGAACGATTGCGTGTCCGTCGCCCGGCGGTTGCTGCACGAGGAGCGCGGCGCATCGGCCCGAAGTTTCCACATTGAGGGCACCACGCTCGCAACGCTTATCCCAATCATCCCGGGAACGTGAGGCGCGAAAGCGCGCTCATGACCGACGAAGCGAGTTGGTACAAGGCAGTCGGCAGAGAGTTCGCCAGCCATGGCCGCGTCCCAGCACACCGCTTTCGAAACGTCCGTGGCGATATCACCACCAACATGGTCGAGGGCTATTTCTCAATCTTCAAGCGCGGCATGAAATGCGTCTGTCAGCATTGCAGCGAGAAGCACCTGCACCTCTACCTTGCCGAGTTCGGTTTCCGCTACAGCCACCGTGTTGCGCTTGGCTACAGCGATGAAATGCGCGGCGCAGTCGCCTTGTCGGGCATCCGCGGGAAGCGCCTTACCCATCGACGGCCTGACAGCGCCGCAGTCACTGCGCCCGAGCGGTAACATGATGCCGGTTAACGGTGGCTTTTGAATCACATATTGCTGAAATCAGAAACTTCATCCTTCTTTCCAGATTCCAGAATCACCGAGATGTGAAAACATGCCGGTCGCATTGTACCTCAATAGCATCTTTGATAACGTACAACCTAAGCGGAGAGAGTATGCCTATGCCCGCCCCTGGAGAAAAGGTCTTTGTGCCTGCCAAGGTTGAGGCTGGCGCATTTTCCGGGGAACGTCTAGTTACAGTACACACACAAAGCGGCCCGGTCGCAAAAAGCGACTTCATCATGCAAGATCGCGATGGCCACTACTTGTTAGCCGAAGTCAAAAACGTAACCGAACATGGCTTGATGGTGTTCTTGTTCGGATCGTTTTTTACAACGACTGGATTGGCCAATCTCGCGAAAAGCACGCAAGTCAAAATGGCTGGATGATTCTCTCCCAAGTTGACATCAGGCGCGCGGTAGAGGCTGGCGAAATTGGTTTTACTCCAGACTTGGAGGAAAATCAGTGGGGAGAGGCTTCTGTTGATCTGCGACTTGGCTTTCAATTTACGCAATTTAGGGATCTGGGGGGAATCACGATCTCAATAGCTGACGGCCTCGGGTCCGTTGGGGCTCTTAATCTTTGGGATACTGAAGAACTTCCAGAAAGGAACCGTTTCGGACAGCGTCCGGCATTCAAACTCATCCCTGGACAATTCGTTTTGGCCCTGACGTATGAGTCGATCAAAATACCAAAACACTTGATCGCGTTAGTGGAGGGCCGAAGTACGTACGCCAGATTAGGGTTGAGTATGCACCAAACAGCTCCCTGGATTCAGCCAGGATAGAGCGGCCCGATCGTGCTCGAAATAGCAAACCACGGCAAAATGGTGATCGAACTTACACCGTTGATTGACCGACCCTGCCAACTCACGTTTTTCGAATTAAAGTCTGCATTACCTGAAACAATGGCATACGGGTCTCGGGAAACTAATCGGTATCAAGACCAAACGCACCCCCTCAAGCATCCGCGCTAGATTTTCTGCGCTTAGTCTTCCACTTATTTTCCTTTCCCAATTTTCATTTCGTTTGTGCGGCTTGGGCCGGGTTTTCAGCATCCGCCGCAGAACTTCATCCCGAGCACGCGAATCGCTTGCTTGATTCGAAGTCGCGCGGACTCTTTTTGCTTTCGTCGTCAAGAGGTTTCCGCGGGAGCATGGTGGATAGTTTGGATATCTTTTCCCAGCTGCAAAAGTGCAATTTTGCTTGATCAGCGCCGCGCACTTCTTTAGGTGGCGGTCTGCTGGGAAATGACGGAGGCGGGCCGAATCACCTGCCACAGCTCTGCGGCCCACCGTGGACTGAGCAACCACTCCCAGTTGGCGCGTCGGCAGGAACCTGCCGGGCGCGGGAGGGGCCATCCGTCAGGCCCCTCTCACTTCCGGGCTGCAAAACCAAGCGCGCGGCGTTGCAGCTCGCAGCGGTCGAGGGCCGCACGGGGCGAGGGCTGATCCCCCTCGCTCCACCCTGATTTTCCTCGGTTTTTCGCCAAAACCGGGGAGAATCGCCGTTCGTCAAACGAACTTTGACACTGTGCGTGTAAAGCACAGCTTGATACTTTGCCAAGGGCAAAATTGCGAAAAACGCAAGTCGCGCCTTTTCCGCCACTCCCCCGAAATCCGGCCCGTCACGCGATCCCGCGCTATACCTCCGCCGGACGGTACGTCAGGTACACAATCGCCTGTGCTCGGGCAGAACGTCCTGAACGGCCTGTTCGCGCAGCTCGGCGGCCTGTTCGGCTAGCGCCCCGCCTTCTCGCCTGCCGGAAGCTCCCGCGTGCCGAGCGCGTCGGCGAGGCGCGCTTGCGCCGACCCCGGACGCAGCGCCTGCTGTTGGCTCGGGTGCGGCTTCCAGCCGGACAGCCACACGATGTCGAAGGTCGCGCGCAAACGGCCGTCCGGATCGGCGAACCGCTCCGCATAGATTTCCGCCATCCGCAACAATGTGCGGCGGCGCAACGGGACGCGCCGGCGCTCGGCGAGCGCGTTCGCCGCGCCCATCCGGCGCAAGTCGTGCATCAGCGCGAACGGCGAGTCGTAGCGCACCGTCAGGCGATCGACATCGACGACCGGCAGCGCGAAGCCGGCGCGCTGCAACAACATGCCGACCGCGCGCACGTCCGCGAACGGCGCAACGTGCGGCGAGGCGCCGTGCTCGAGCTCGGCTTCGGCGGCAGCGAACGCCTGGCGGAGCTCGGTCAAGCTGTCGCCGCCGACCAGCGCCGCCAGAAACAGCCCATCCGGTTTCAGCGTCCGATGGATCTGCCGGAAGGTCCCGGGGAGATCGTTGACGAACTGCAACGCCAACGCGGACACGACGAGATCGAGCGCGTTCTCTTTGAGCGGCAGCGCCTCCGTGTCGGCGACGATGCGCAGGTCCTCCGCGCGCGCGAAAGGGCCGCCATCGAGCGTATCGGTCAGCGCCACGATCGTGGAAACAAGCCCGGCAGCGCGCATCCGGCGGCGCACCACATCCCCGGGCGAAGCGAGATCGACCGCGAGCTCGAACCGGCGCAGCACCGCAGAGAGCCGATCGCACAGATCTTCGGCCGCGCGCTCGGTCAGGAAGGTCGCGGCTCCGAGCCGGTATGCCCGCCGCAAATTGCGCCGGACCGCCGCGCGATCGAACACGATGGGGGGTGAAACCATGGCCTCAATTGAGCGCTGCCGGAGAGGGGCGTATCCTACCCGCATGGGGACGGCGGGGCTTGCGGAATTTGAACGCGACACCGGGCGGCGATGGCCGCGAATGCTGCGCAAGCTCGCCGGCTTCGGTCTCGATCTCGCGCTGCCGCCGCTCTGCCCCGCGTGCCGCGAACCGGTGGGCGCCGAGGCCGCGCTCTGCGCCGCGTGCTGGTCAAAACTGTCCTTCATCGCGCCGCCCTATTGCGAGCGGCTCGGCACGCCGTTCGCGTACGATCCGGGACCCGGCGTGCTGTCGATGCAGGCGATCGCCGATCCGCCCGCCTACCGCCGCGCCCGTGCCGCCGTGCATTACGACGAGATTTCGCGTGTTCTGATCCACGGCCTGAAATATTCGGATCGGCTCGATCTCGCTCCCATGCTGGGGCGCTGGATGGCGCGTGCCGGCCAGGCGCTGCTCGCGGAGGCCGACGCGCTCGTTGCCGTGCCGCTGCACTGGCGGCGGCAGTGGGCGCGCCGCTTCAACCAATCGGCGGCGCTGGCGAAAGTCGTGTCGCAGGCGAGCTCTGTTCCGGTTGCCGATGGCGTGCTCAAGCGCGTCAAACCCACCGCGCAGCAAGTCGGGCTCTCGGCATCCGAGCGCGCGCAGAACGTGCAGGGAGCGTTTGCGGTCGCGGACCGCTCGCGGGTCGCCGGCCGGCGGCTCGTTCTGATCGACGACGTGCTCACCTCGGGGGCGACCATCGATGCCTGCGCGCGCGCGCTCAATCGCGGCGGCGCGGCGAGCGTCGACGTGCTGGTGTTCGCGCGGGTTGTGGAGGGCGGCCGCAGCCCCATATAGTGCGTGCCGAACGTCTTCAGCGAATCTCATGGTCCCGGTCGTGATCTACACCCGAGCGTTTTGCTCGTATTGCTCCTGGGCGAAGGAGCTGCTGCGCCGAAAGGGGGTCGCGTTCGAAGAGATCGACGTGACCGGGCAGCCGCAGCGCCGCGCCGAAATGATCGGGCGCGCGCACGGCCAAACGACGACGCCGCAGATCTTCATCGGATCGACGCACGTCGGCGGTTGCGACGAGCTTTACGCGCTCGAGCATGCCGGCCGCCTCGACGCGCTGCTCGCGGCCTGAAAGGAACGCGGCATGGCGAACGCCACGACTTCGAGCTTCCGCGTCGGCCTCGTCCAGATGCGCTCGGGGCGCAGTCCGCAGGCCAACATCGACGCCGCCGCCGAGCTGATCGGCGAGGCCCGCGACCGCGGAGCCGAATATGTGCTCACCCCGGAAATGACCAACATCATGGAAACCGGGCGCGAGCGGTTTTTCGCCGGCATCGTCGCCGAGGAGCAGGACCCGGCGCTGGCCATGTTGCGGGAGCTCGCGCGCGCGCTCGGCATCTTCGTGCATATCGGCTCGCTCGCGATCAAAGTTTCGCCCGACAAGGCCGCGAACCGCTCGTTCCTGATCGACCGTCACGGCGAGGTGGTCGCCCGCTACGACAAGATCCACATGTTCGACGTCGATCTCGCGAGCGGGGAGAGCTACCGGGAATCCCGCAATTACCGCGCCGGCGAGCTCGCGGTGCTGGCCGACCTGCCGTGGGGGCGGCTCGGGCTGACGATCTGTTACGATCTGCGGTTTCCCGCGCTCTACCGTGCGCTGGCGGAAGCCGGAGCGTCGTTTCTCAGCATCCCTTCGGCGTTCACGCGCCAGACCGGAGAAGCGCATTGGCACGTGTTGTTGCGGGCGCGCGCCATCGAAACCGGCTGCTTCGTGTTCGCGGCCGCCCAGGGCGGCACCCACGAGAACGGGCGGGAGACGTTCGGCCACTCGCTCGTGATCGACCCCTGGGGCCGCGTGCTCGCCGAAGGCGGCACCGAGCCGCAAGTGGTGATCGCCGACATCGAGCTTGCGGAAGTCGCGGCGGCGCGGGCCCGCATTCCTTCGCTCCGGCACGGCCGCAGGTTCGAGATCGTCGAGCCCATGGCGGAGCCGACCCACCTTCACGTCGTCGGGGGGCCGCCGTGATCCGGTACGCGCTCAGCTGCGAGAAAGGTCACGGGTTCGAGAGCTGGTTCGAAAGCTCGAGCGCTTACGACAAGCAGGCGGCGCGCGGCCTGATCGATTGTCCGGTCTGCGGCTCGACCAAGGTCGGCAAAGCCATCATGGCGCCCGGAATTGCCAAAGGCGGCCGCGCGTCGGCGCGCGAAGCGCCCGCGCCGCCCGCTCAGGAAATCCGGGCCCCGATGGCCATGCTGTCGGAACGCGAACGCGAGCTGCGCAGCAAGCTCAAGGAACTGCGCGACCACGTCACCAAGAACGCCGACTATGTCGGCGAGAAATTTCCCGAAGAAGCCAGAAAGATGCACTACGGCGACATCGAGCATCGCTCGATTTATGGCGAGGCTTCGCCCAGCGAGGCCGCCGAGCTCGTCGAGGAAGGCATCGAGCTGCACCCGCTGCCGGTCCTGCCCGAGGACCGCAACTAATTCTCCGAGCCGTCGTCCCGGGGCCGAGCGCAGCGAGGAACCCGGGACCTATGACCACAATTCAACGGGCAATACCGCTGTCCATAGGTTCCGGGTTCGCGCCGTAGGCGCGCCCCGGAACGACGCGTCCGAGCGTTTCGATCACTGCGCCCAAATCAGCAGCACGACGCCGGCGACCACCAGCACGATGCCGAGCGCCTCGCGCAAGGTCGCGGGCTGCTTGAAGGCGAGGTGCGACACGGCTTGCGCGAACAGCACCTCGACGAGGCCGAGGGTGCGCACGCTCGCGGCACTCGCGAGCGCGAACGCGAGGAACCAGAATTGCGACGCCACGGCGCCCATCGCGCCGGCGAACAGCGAGGGCCGCCACGCGACGAGAATCGCCCGCAGCACGCCGGGAGTCCTCACGGCGAGATAGAGCGAGAGCAGCGCGGCTTGCAGCGCCAGGCCGACCGCGAGCGTGAAGGTCGCGGCGAGCACGAAATCCGCGCGCAGCGCCAGGATGGCGCCGCGGTAGCCGACCGCCGCCAGCGCGAACATCGAGCCGGCGGAAATCCCGAGCACGGCCGGCCAGATGCCCCCGCCCGCGCCCCGCTTCCACGACATCACGATCACGCCGGCGGTCGCCAGCAGGATGGCGATTGCGGTGGCGAGGTTGAGCGGGTCGCCCAAAAACGCCAGAGCGAACAGCGCGACCTGCACCGGCTCGGTCTTGGTATAGGCGATCGCGACGAGGAACGAGCGCTCGCCCATGGCGGCAAGCATCAGCGCCGTCGCCAGAATCTGCGAGAGCGCGCCGACCAGGATCCACACCCAGAATGCGAGGCCGGTCGCGGGCGGCGCGGCGCCTTTCGCGACCAGCACCGCCGCGAGAAAGACGAGCGCGAACGGACAGCCGAACAGGAACCGGACGTGGGTCGCGCCCACGGTGCCGAGCTTTGCCGTGAGCTCGCGCTGCATGGCGTTGCGTGCGGTCTGTGCGGCGGCGGCAGCAATCGTGAACACCGCCCAGAGCCAGCTCATGTCGATCATCGCGGAAGCGAAGAAGAATGGGTGCAGTCACTCCCGCCGGGCGGCGGCGACCATGTAGTTCACGTCGGTGTCCGGCGAGAGCTTCCAGGCGTCGGTGAAGAGATCGTAGACCACGCCCTGAACGTCGGTGAACCGCAGGCCGGAAACTTCCATCGCGGCTTCGAGCTCGTTCGGCGTAACGAGCTTGTCCCAGCGATGGGTACCGCGCGGCAGCCAGCCGAGCACGTATTCGGCCCCGACGATCGCCAGCGCGAAGCTCTTCAGCGTTCGATTGATGGTCGCCGCGATCATCAGACCGTTCGGCTTCACCATCGCGGCACAGCTGCCGATGAACGCCCGCAGGTCGGCGACGTGCTCGACCACTTCCATGGCCAGCACGAGATCGAAGCGCTCACCCGCACTCGCGAGCGCCTCGGCGGTCGTGGCGCGATAATCGACCGCAACGCCGGATTCGGCCGCATGACGCCGCGCGACCTCGACGTTGTCTGCGGCGGGATCCGCGCCGACGACCGCGGCTCCGAGCCGGGCGAGCGGCTCCGACAACAACCCGCCGCCGCAGCCGATGTCGAGCGCGCGCAACCCGGAAAGACAATCGAGCCGGTTCGACTCGATGCCGAAATGCCGGCACGCATGGTCGCGAATGAAGCGCAGCCGCACCGGATTGAGCCGATGCAGCATGCGCATCTTGCCGCGCGGATCCCAGAACTCGGCGGCGAGCGCGGAGAACTGCGCGACTTCCGCCGGGTCTACGCTGCGAGTCGGAGCAACCGGTTCGGCCATTTCGCATTTTCCAGGACGCGCGCAAACCGCCGCGCGGTTGCGACCGCACGCCCTCGCCGGTATGTATACCCGCCTTTTTGCGCCGGTGCTCGCCCCGAGGCCGTGTGCGTTCTCGCCATCAGCTCTCGGAAGCCGCATGGGTCGCCTGGTGATGAAGTTCGGCGGGACCTCGGTGGAGAACATCGAGCGCATCCGCAATGTCGCCCGGCACGTCGAGCGCGAGGTCAAGGCCGGGCACGAAGTCGCCGTCGTGGTTTCGGCCATGGCCGGCACCACCAACCGGCTGATCGAGTGGTGCCGCGAAGCCGCCGTGCTGCACGACGCGCGCGAGTACGACGCCGTCGTGACTTCCGGCGAGCAGGTCACGTCCGGGTTGCTCGCGATCGCGCTCCAGGGCATCGGCATCGTCGCGCGCTCCTGGCAGGGCTGGCAGATCCCGATCGCGACCACCGATGCACACGGGGCCGCGCGCATCCTGGACATAGACGGGACCGAGCTCGTCCGCCGGCTCACGGAGCGCGGCGAGGTTGCGGTGATTTCCGGTTTCCAGGGCGTGCACCGCGAGAGCGGGCGGATCACCACGCTCGGGCGCGGCGGATCCGACACCTCTGCCGTCGCGGTCGCTGCCGCGATCCAGGCCGACCGCTGCGACGTTTATACCGACGTCGACGGCGTCTATACCTGCGATCCGAGGGTCGTCCCCAAGGCGCGGCGGCTCGACAAGATCGCGTTCGAGGAGATGCTGGAATTCGCCTCCGTCGGCGCCAAGGTGCTGCAGGTGCGTTCGGTCGAGCTCGGCATGGTGCATAATGTGCGGATCTGCGTGCGCTCGAGCTTCGAACAGCCGGACTCGGGCCTTGCGTGCAGCGCGGCGACCGGAACCCTGATTTGCAACGAGGAGGAGATCGTGGAGCAGCACGTCGTGACCGGGATCGCCTTCTCCAAGGACGAGGCGCAGCTCTCGATCCGGCGGGTCCAGGACAAGCCCGGGGTGGCCGCGGCCATCTTCGGTCCGCTCGCGGAAGCCAACATCAATGTCGACATGATCGTCCAGAACGTGTCGGGCGACGGGGCAACGACCGACATCACATTCACGGTGCCGGCTGCCGATTACGAGCGCGCCACTGCGGTGCTCGCCGGATGCAAGCCGGTGATCGGCTACGAACGGCTCGACGGCGCCAACGATATCGCCAAAGTTTCGGTCATCGGCATCGGCATGCGCAGCCACGCCGGAGTGGCCGCCCAGGCGTTCCGCGCACTCGCGGAGCGCGGCATCAATATCCGGGCCATCACCACGTCCGAGATCAAGTTCTCGCTGCTGATCGACGCCGCCTATACCGAGCTTGCCGTGCGCACGCTGCATTCGCTATACGGCCTCGACCGGTAGCCCGCGTCCGATCCGCTGTCTTCGCAGTTTTCGGCCGTTCGGCCGACGTGGCAGCGGGGTTGCGCGCGGGGGCGCCGGGTCGGCTGCCTCGCAAACCTGCGATATCGCTGAAGAGAATTGCCGGATCGTCGCGACCGGGCCATGCTGGCGCGGATCGGACGGCCGGGCGAGAGGACCCTCATGCGTGGTGTGCTTGGCGGTCCGCGCGTGCTGCTGCGTCGCCTCCGCGAGGTGATGGCGGAGCCGGTCAGCGCGCAGGAACGCCTCGACAAGATCGTCGTGTTGATCGCCGCCAACATGGTGGCGGAGGTGTGCTCCGTCTACGTGCTGCGCGTCGACGGCACGCTCGAGCTCTACGCCACCGAGGGTCTCAACCGCCAAGCCGTGCACCTGACGGTGATGCGCTCCGACGAGGGCCTGGTCGGCCTCGTCGCCCGCGAGGCGCGCTCGATCAACCTCTCCGACGCCCAGTCGCATCCCGCGTTCTCGTACCGGCCGGAAACCGGCGAAGAGATCTACCACTCGTTCCTCGGCGTGCCGATCCTGCGCGCCGGCAACACGCTCGGCGTGCTGGTGGTGCAGAACCGCGCGCACCGCACCTATTCGGAAGAGGAAGAGGAGGCGCTGCAGACGACCGCGATGGTGCTCGCGGAGATGATCGCCTCGGGCGAGCTCTCGGCGCTCGCCAGGCCCGGCGCGGAACCCGCGGCGCGCCGCCCGCTGCATCTGGGCGGCCTGCCGGTCGCGGACGGCATCGGCTTGGGCCACGTGGTGCTTCACGAGCCGCGCATCGTGGTGACGAATTTCATCGCCGACGACGCGCAAAAGGAGCTGGTGCGGCTCGAAACCGCGATCGACGCGCTGCGCGCCGATCTCGATCTGTTGCTGGAACGCGGCGACGTCGCCGACGGCGGCGAGCACAAAGAGGTGCTCGAGGCGTTTCGGATGTTCGCTTACGACCGCGGCTGGCTGCACAAGCTGCGCGAAGCGGTGATGACCGGCTTGACGGCGGAAGCCGCGGTCGAGCGCGTGCAATCGGATGCCCGCGCCCGCATGGTCCGCCAGACCGACCCCTATTTGCGGGAACGGCTGCACGACCTCGACGATCTCGCCAATCGGCTGATGCGGCAGCTCACCGGAACCCATCATCCGCCCGCAAAGGAGCAGCTGCCGGACAATGCGATTCTCGTCGCCCGGTCGATGGGCCCCGCGGCGCTGCTCGATTACGATCGCTCCCGCCTGCGCGGCCTCGTGCTGGAGGAAGGCGGCCCGAACTCCCACGTCGCGATCGTCGCGCGGGCGCTGGGCATCGCGGCCGCGGGCCAGATCGAAAATGCCACGGGCCTCGTGGACCCCGGCGACGCCATCATCATCGACGGCTTCTCGGGCGAGGTGCACGTCCGCCCGCCGCCCGACATCGAGGCAGCCTACGCCGAGAAGGTGCGGTTCCGAGCACGACGGCAGGCGCAATATCACGCGCTGCGGGACGCGCCCACCGTCACCAAAGACGCGCAGCCCGTGAGCCTGATGCTCAACGCGGGTCTGCTGGTCGATCTTCCGCATCTCGCGGAATCAGGCGCCGCCGGCATCGGCCTGTTCCGCACCGAGCTGCAGTTCATGATCGCGGCGGCGTTTCCGCGAACCAGCGAGCAGCTCTCGCTCTATCGCACAGTGCTGGAGATCGCCGGCGATCGGCCCGTGACGTTCCGGACCCTGGATATCGGCGGCGACAAGGTGCTGCCCTATATGCGCGCGGTCGAGGAGGAGAACCCGGCGCTCGGCTGGCGGGCGATTCGCCTCGGGCTCGATCGTCCGGGGCTGCTGCGCAGCCAGATCCGCGCGCTGCTCAAGGCGGCCGAAGGCCGTGAGCTCCGCGTGATGTTTCCCATGCTGGCGTCGATCGAGGAGTTCGACCGCGCCAAGGCGATGGTCGAGCACGAGCTCACGCATTTGCGCCGACACGGCCACAAGCTTCCGGAACGGGTTCAGGTCGGCGCCATGGTGGAAGTGCCGGCGCTGCTCTATCAGCTCGACGAGCTGTGCGCGCGCGCGGATTTCCTTTCGGTCGGCTCCAACGATCTCTTCCAGTTCCTCTACGCGGTGGACCGCAGCAATCGCCGGGTGGCGGATCGTTTCGATCCGCTGTCGGGCCCGGTGTTGCGGGCGCTCAAGACCATCGCGGACAAGGCGGAGGCGAGCGGCAAGCCGGTTACACTGTGCGGGGAGCTCGCTTCGAAGCCGATCGGCGCGCTGGCGCTGATCGGCCTCGGCTATCGGCTGCTCTCGCTCACGCCGTCCTCGATCGGACCGGTCAAGGCCCTGGTGCTCGATCTCGATGCGCGCAAGGTCGAATCGCTGCTGCATCCGATGATCGAAGGTCCGGTCGGCAGCATCGCCATTCGCGACCAGCTCGAAGCCTTCGCGGCGGCCGAGGGGCTCCAGCTCTGAAGATCCGCGCATGATTCCCGCCGCCAAGCTCGACGCGCTCATCGCCCGGCATGCCGTCATCGAGCGCGAACTCTCCGGCCGCCCGGACCGGGAAAGTTACGTGCGCCTGTCGCGGGAATTCGCCGAGCTCAACCCGCTGGTGGACACGATCAAGCGCTACCGCGCGGCCGCCGAGGAGCTCCGCGGATTGGAGACGATCATCGCCGATCCGGCAACCGAGCCGGACATGCGCGCCTTGGCCGAGCAGGAGAAATCGGACCTGAAGGGACGCGCCGACGCGCTCGAGCGCGAGATCCGGGTCGCCCTCACGCCGAAGGACGCCGCCGACGATCGCAACGTGATCCTGGAGATCCGCGCCGGCACCGGCGGTGACGAGGCTGCGCGCTTCGCCGGCGATCTGTTCCGGATGTACGAGCGCTATGCGGTACGGCAGGGCTGGAGCGTCGAGGTGATCTCGGCGAGCGAAGGGACGGTGGGCGGCTACAAGGAGATCATCGCCGAAGTCCGCGGCCGCGGCGCGTTCGCCAAGCTCAAATATGAATCCGGCGTCCACCGGGTACAGCGCGTGCCGGCGACCGAAGCCTCGGGCCGCATTCACACGTCGACCGCGACCGTCGCAGTGCTGCCCGAGCCGGAGGACGTCGATGTTGCGATCGCGGACAGCGATCTGCGGATCGAAACGATGCGGGCCGGCGGCGCGGGAGGTCAGCACGTCAACAAGACGGAATCGGCGGTGCGACTGACGCACCTCCCGACCGGCATCGTGGTCAACGTGCAGGAGGAGCGTTCGCAGCATCGCAACCGCGCCAAGGCCATGGCGCTGCTGCGCGCCAAGCTTTACGACCTCGAGCGCCGCAAACAGGAAAGCGAACGCGCGGCCGAACGCCGCGGTCAGGTCGGCTCGGGCGATCGCTCCGAGCGCATCCGCACCTACAATTTTCCGCAAGGCCGCGTGACAGATCATCGCATCAACCTGACGCTGCACAAGCTGCCGCAGGTGATCGAGGGCGAGGCGCTCGGCGAGATCGTCGACGCGCTCGTCACCGAAAGCCAAGCCGCCCTGCTGGCCGCGGAGGAGTCGCGATGATCGGCGATCTCACGCCCGCGGTGTCGGTCGCCCGAGCCCGTCGGGCGGTCGCCGCAGCGTTCCGTGACGCCGGTCTCGACACGCCCGAGCTCGATGCGCGGGTGCTGATCGGTCATGCGCTCGGGCTCGACCATGCCGGGCTCGTAGCGCAGGCGGAGCGCATTCTCGGCCGCGACTCGGCTGAGCGGATCCGCGCACTGGCGGTGCGGCGGATCGGCCGCGAGCCGGTGGCCCGCATCGTCGGTCACAAGGAATTCTGGAGCCTGCCGTTCGTGATCGGGCCGGCGGTCCTGGTCCCGCGGCCCGAGACCGAAACCCTCGTCGAAGCGGCTCTCGGCGTGGTCGACGCCGCGCCGCGCCGATGCCGCCGGATCGCCGATCTGGGCACCGGATCCGGCGCGCTGCTGCTCGCCATCCTGCACGAGCTCGAGCGTGCGCACGGCGTCGGCACCGACGTCAGTCCGGCTGCGCTCGCGGTCGCGCGGGAAAATTCGCAGCGTCTCGGATTGGCGGCGCGCGCATCTTTCGTCGCCTGCGATTTCGGCAAGGCGCTCGCTCCCGATTTCGATCTCGTCATCTCCAATCCGCCCTATGTGGCGGAATCGGAATGGCGGCGGCTCGACCCGGAGGTGCGCTGCCACGATCCCAGACTGGCGCTCGACGGGGGCGAGGACGGCTTGGCGGCCTATCGGGCCATCGCGGCCGACGCGCGGCGGCTCGTTGCGCCTGGCGGCCATATCCTGGTCGAGGTCGGCGCCGGAATGCACGAATCGGTCGCGGCGCTTTTCGCAGCCGAAGGCCTTGTAAACCGCGCAGCCCGTCCCGACTTCAATGGGGTGCCGCGGGCACTCCTTGCGCAATGCCCGCGCTGAACGGCACGGCCGATCCGGCAAAAAACCGCTTGATTATCGCGCTAGACCTACTACGGTTCGCGCCAGAATCGGCCCGAGACAACGGTGGCGCGCCGCCACGAGGCCCGGAGCAAAGGCTCCGTGAGGCTGCGGCGCGGTCAGGCGGGCAGCCCCGAAGGGTACGCCTCGCCGCCTTGGGATAAGGGATGCTGCATCACCGGCTTGGCGCACGGCGTTGGAGGCTGCGCGCAGGGTAAGGGGTGGCAACACCGCGATTTGGCCGCGGGGAAGAGATTGCTGCGGTAATCGTGATCGCAATTCAGTTCGGCGCGAGTCCTGGCGACGGACTTGCGCCTGCCGGCCGCGGCCGAACGACCGCGGGGTTCGGCATGCGTTCCGGGGAACCGGGGAAAGGCGGGCCACCGCCGCAATAGGGAGTCGATGAGCGACAAGCCATGAGAAACGGTCAGAACAAACGGATGCGCGGGCGCAACCGCAAGGGCCAGAATCCGCTGACGCGGGTATACGAGTCGAACGGTCCGGATGTGAAGATTCGTGGAACGGCCTCTCACGTTGCGGAAAAATACATCCAGCTCGCCCGCGATGCCCAGGCATCCGGCGATCCGGTCGGCGCCGAGAACTACTATCAGCATGCGGAACACTATTTCCGGCTGATCGCCGCGGCTCAGGAACAGTTCCGGCAAAGCCAACCGTACTTCCGTCCGGAAACGGAGCCGCGCGACGACGCACTCGAGGATGCCGAAGAGGATCAAGGAGATTCGCCCTTCGGTCGCGAACCCCAGCCCCAGCCCCAGCCCCAGCATTACCCCCGCGAGCCGCAGCCCTATCCGCGCGAACAGCAATATTCCGGCCGCGAGCCCCAGCCCTATCATCCGCATCAGCCGCGCGAGCAGCAGGGCTATGGCGGGCGCCCCCCTGGCGGCCGACCGGAACAGGGCGATGGCGATCGGCTGCCCTCGTTCATTACCGGTACCGGACCCCAGCCCTCCTATCAGGGTCCGAGCCAAAACGGGTTCGACGGGCAGCCGGATCGGTTTCCGCTTCACCGCCGACGTCGCAGGCGCCACGGCCACCGCGGCGATATGCCCGGCCCGCAGCACGCGTCGGGCGGTCCGGCCGAAGACCAGAACCCTCCGTCAGGGCCGACCGGTAGCCAGACCAACGAATAATTTCGCGGCGAAGGTCGCTGAGCCGTAAAAGTCGCGTTTCGAGAATGCTGAGTGCGCGCTGCTAATCGGCAGCGGGGCTAGCCCGATACGCCGCCTGGCGACGGGGCGAGCACCGGTTCGAGCGCCGGTACGAGGCGTCGCCGCTCGCGGCGCGCAGGGATCGCTCGATAGACCTGCTTCGTCGCCTCGACGATATGCACGCCGGCAAACGGCGCCGAGAGCACCGCCCCGGTGCGTTCCCAAACCATCGCCGATCGCAAGAACCATTTGCGCGGGATGGGCGGCACATACAGCGCTTCATCCCAACCCGTCGGCGTGAACCAGGTCTCGCGCAAGAGGTGCGTGATCTGCGGCCGCGAGTAGGGATGCCCATGGCCGAACGGCGTTGTGTCGATCCGCGCCCACACACCCCGGCGGTTGGGAACGATGACCAAGAGCCGGCCGCCGGCCGCCAGCACGCGCCACACTTCGCGCAGCAGGGCCTCGACACTCTGGGAATTTTCGATCGCGTGCACGAGCAAGACGCGGTCGACCGCGGCATCCGGCAGCGGCAGCTCGTCGTCTTCCACGAGCGCCGCTAGCGCGGGGCGATCCGAGGGCCATTTCACCACGCCCTGCGCGGCCGGCATGAAGGCGAGGCAACGCTCCGCTTCCTCGCGAAAGAGGCCGAGATACGGGGTTGGATACCCGATGCCGAGCACGCGCAGGCCATGCAGATCGGGCCAGCGCACGCGGATGCCGCGGCCGACGAAGCGACGCGCCACCATCCCGAGCACCTGGCCATAGAAATTGCGCAGATCGACGACGTCGAGCGACATGGAGGCAAAACGTTAGGATCTGACGGAAGTCCGACAGTCATTTGCATGTGGCACGCCGCAAGCTTACGTCGCGGCGCCAAGCCATGCTAGCGTCGGCCATCCTGCCGCGAGGCTTCTGCATGCCGGTCGAACTGCGCCTTTTTCTGTGTTTGCGGGACAATTTTGGGGTCCTGCTGCACGATTCGACGAGCGGAGCGACGGCGGCGATCGATGCGCCCGAAGCCGCTCCGGTCGAGGCCGCCCTCGATGCCGCCGGGTGGCGTCTCAACGACATCCTGGTGACCCATCACCACGGCGATCACACCGCGGGAATCGAGGCGCTGAAGCAGCGTTACGCCTGCCGGGTCGTCGCGCCCGCACGAGAAGCCGCCCGCATTCCGCAGGTCGATATTCCGGTGCGCGAGGGTGATACGGTTCGGGTCGGAAGCCTGGCGGCGGCTGTGCTGGAGACGCCGGGGCACACCAACGGCCATATCGCGTACTGGTTTCGAGCCGAGGGGCTGGCATTCGTGGGCGATACGCTGTTCTCGGTCGGCTGCGGCCGGGTGATCGAGGGCACTCCTGAGATGATGTGGCGCTCGCTCGCAAAGCTGCAGGATTTGCCGGACGAAACCAAAATCTATTGCGGCCACGAATATACGGCCGCGAACGTGCGCTTTGCGCTCACCGTCGAGCCGGAGAATGCCGCGTTGCGCGAGCGGGCCGAGGAAGTCTCGCGGCTTGCTGGCGCCGGGCAGCCGACGATCCCCTCCACCATCGGCCAGGAGAAAGCCGCCAACCCGTTCCTGCGCGCCGACGTGCCGGAAGTCGCGGCGGCGGTCGGGCTGGCAAACGCGCCGCCCGCGCAAGTATTCGCGGAGATCCGCGGCCGCAAAGACCGATTCTGATCTTCCGCCCTCGCCGGGTCAGGGTCGCGATCGATTCCGCAACAGCATGTCCTTGGCCGCCAGCAGTCCTCCGCCGGCAATGAGGATCGCGGCCGCGGCCAAGACTGGCGTCGCCTCGGCAAAGCCCGCGAGCACCAACAGCACGGTCGAGAGCACCGGCGCCGCGTAGGCGCCGGCGCCGAGCACGCGAATATCGCCGCGTTTGACCCCGACATCCCAGGCGTAAAACGCAAGCCCGACCGGCCCGACCCCGAGCCCAGCGGTGGCAAGCCATTCGCGCATGCCGGCCGGCCACACCGTCTCCTCGAAGGCAACATGGCAGATCGCCGAAAGCACCGCCGCGACGAGGCAGAATGCCGCGACGACGTCGGTCGGCACGTCGGCGAACCGGCGCGAAAGCACCGAATAGGTGGCCCAGACGACCGCCGCCACGAACGCCGCCGCAAAACCAGGCGTGTCGGCCTCGCTGAACCCGAGCTTGGCGCGGCTGCCGACGAGCACGGCCGTGCCGATCAGTCCGAGCAGCGCGCCCACGACGTGATGGAGCCTCAGCCGCTCCTGCGGCAACAGGCCGGAGAGCAGCACGATCAGCAGCGGCCAAAGATAGTTGATGAGCCCGGCTTCGGCCGGCGGCGCAAGCCGCAGCGCCGTGAAGTAAAGCGCGTGATACCCGAACAGGCCGCCCACACTGAGCGTCCATACTTCCGGCGGCTGTCGCAATGCGCGCAATGCGCGAGGGCGCGCAATCCAGGTTGCGGCACCGAGGCCGCCCCCGATCGCAAAGCTGATCGCGGCAAGCTGAAACGGGGGCACCTGCCCGGATGATGCGGTGAGCAGGGCGACTGACGACCACATCAGCACGGCGAGGAGGCCGACGATAGTCGCGGCATTGCGCCCAGCCGCGACCCCGCCGCCCACGTTTCGCCGCCGAGGATCAGATCATGTATTGCCCGCCGTTCGCCGTCAGCGTCGCGCCGGTGATGAAGCCGGAATCATCCGACGCTAGGAATACGACGCAGCGCGCGATCTCCTCCGGTTGGCCGAGGCGGCCGACGGGAATCTGCGGCAGGATATTCTTCTCCAGCACGTCCTTCGGAACCGCCTGGACCATCTCGGTGCCGATATATCCCGGGCAAATGGCGTTGACCGTGACGCCGCTGCGCGCGCTCTCTTGCGCCAGCGCCTTGGTGAAGCCGAGCTCGCCCGCTTTGGCGGCCGAGTAATTGGATTGCCCCATCTGGCCCTTTTGGCCGTTGACGGACGAGATGTTGACGATGCGGCCGAATTTGCGCTGCCGCATGCCTTCGATCACCGGCCGGCACATGTTGAACAAAGAGCTCAGGTTGGTGTTGATGACCGCCGTCCACTGTTCCGGGGACATGCGGTGGAACATGGTGTCGCGGGTGATCCCGGCGTTGTTGACCAGAATCTCGACTGGGCCCAGTTCCGCTTCGATCTTTTTCAGCCCGGCGGCGCAGGCCTCATAGGAGCTCACGTCCCATTTGTGGACCGGAATGCCGGTCTCAGCCTTGAATTTCTGCGCCGCCTCGTCGTTGCCGCCGTAATTGGCGGCGACCTTTTGCCCTGCCGCGCTCAATGCCTTGGAAATCGCCGCGCCGATGCCGCGCGTGCCGCCGGTGACCACCGCAACGCGTGCCATATGTCTTCCTCCCGGATCTCGGACCGGTTCTGCACCCGATCTCGCCACCTTCAGGGGTCGGGGCGGAGCACTCGGTGCTCCGCCCCGGAAACGACGTCAGTTGCGCTCCACGCACATGGCGATGCCCATGCCGCCGCCGATGCAGAGCGTAGCGAGTCCCTTCTTGGCGTTGCGCTTCTCCATCTCGTGGAGCAGCGTCACCAACACCCGCGCTCCGGAAGCGCCGATCGGGTGACCGATCGCAATTGCGCCGCCGTTGACGTTGACCTTGGCGGGATCCCAGCCGAGATCCTTGTTCACCGCGCAGGCCTGCGCCGCAAACGCCTCGTTGGCCTCCACGAGATCGAGATCGTCGGTCTTCCACCCGGCCTTCTTGAGCGCGGAGCGCGAGGATGGGATCGGGCCGGTACCCATGATGGCCGGATCGACGCCCGCCTGGGCCCAGGAGACGATCCGGGCGAGTACCTTGCGGCCTTCCTTGGCGGCTTGGCTCGCCTTCATCAGCACCACGGCCGCAGCGCCGTCATTGATGCCCGAGGCATTGCCTGCCGTCACGGTGCCGTCCTTGTCGAACGCCGGCCGGAGCTTCGACACCGCATCGAATGTAGTGCCGTGCCGAGGGTATTCATCGGCGTCGACGACCGTGTCGCCCTTGCGCGTCTTGATCGTGATCGGCGTGATCTCGTCCTTGAACCTCCCGCTCTTCTGGGCGGCCTCGGCCTTGTTCTGCGAGGCGACAGCGAACTCGTCCTGTTGGCGGCGAGTGATCTGCCACTGCTTGGCGACGTTCTCGGCGGTGTTGCCCATGTGGTACCCGTTGAACGCATCCCACAGCCCATCCTTGAGCATCGTGTCGACGAGCTCGAGGCCGCCCATCTTGGTGCCGTTGCGCAGATGCGCGCAGTGCGGGGCTTGGCTCATGGATTCCTGCCCGCCGGCAACGACGATCTCCGAATCGCCATTGAGGATCGCCTGGTAGCCGAGGGCGACGGAGCGCAATCCGGAGCCGCACAATTGGTTGACGCCCCAGGCCGGGATCTCGACCGGGAGCCCCGCCGCAATCGAGGCCTGGCGTGCCGGGTTCTGGCCCTGTCCGGCCGTGAGGATCTGGCCCAAGATAACCTCGGATACGCGCTCGGGCTCGACCCCGGCACGCTTCAGCGCCGCCGTGATCGCAACCTTTCCGAGCTCGTGGGCCGGCAGGCTTGCGAGCGCTCCGTTGAACGCGCCGACCGGGGTGCGCGTGGCACCGACAATGACGATATCGTCCTTCATTGCAAAACTCCTCTCCAACAGCGGGATCGTGAGCGAGATTTAATGGCGGGCGGACAAGGAGGCTACCCTGACATGCCAGCCGCGGGCTTGCCGCAGATCGCATCCTCGGCAGGGCAGTACGCCCTTTCAATGACCCAGGTCAACAACGGGCGAACGTGCGCGGGCGCAAACACGGACCGGGAAATCGGCCCTGGCCGCAATCCGCGCACAAAACGGTGGCTCCCGGGCGGGGAAAGTGCTTATTTTCCGCTGCAGCGAAGCCGGAACGTCGCACCCTATATGGCAAAAACCGCCGAACCGATCACGATCAAGAAATATGCCAATCGTCGGCTCTACAACACCGGCACGAGCACCTATGTCACGCTCGAGGATCTCGCCGCGCTGGTCAAAAAGGGCGAGGACTTCGTCGTCTACGATGCCAAGACCGGCGAGGAAATCACTCGCTCGGTGCTCGCCCAGATCATCTTCGAGCAGGAGAACAAGGAAGGGCAGAATCTGCTGCCGATCGCCTTCCTGCGCCAGCTGATCCGGTTCTATGGCGACAGCATGCAGATGCTGGTCCCGCGCTATCTCGAAGTTTCGATCGAGTCGCTCACCCGCGAGCAGGAAAAATTCCGCCAGCAGATGGCGCAAGCGTTCGGCGTCGGCACGTTCGGCCCGCTGGAGGAGCAAGTCCGCCGCAACATGGAAATGTTCGAACGGGCGTTCGCAATGTTTGCGCCATTCGCGCGGCGCGAGGGGCAGCCGGCCGAAGAAGAAAGATCTTCGGGGTCTGGAACCGAGATCGACGAGCTCAAGCGCCAGCTCTCGGAGATGCAGAAGCGACTCGATCGGCTCACCGGCGGGCAAAAACAGGAAAGCTGAGCGCGGCTGACCGTAGCCCCGGATGGAGCATCGCGCAGCGATGCGCAATCCGGGAGCGGCATTCCCGGATTTCGCGAGCGCTTCGCGCTCGCTCCATCCGGCTATGGCGCCGCTTGCGGGGATGGCGGACCTCAATAGCCGAGCGCGGCGCCGTCCTTGCGGGGATCCGAGCCGCCCGTGAGTGTCCCGCGCTCCCAGTCGATCCGGATCGCCTGCCCCCCGCCCCACGGCGCGGCCGTGAGGGCGACGTCGTGGCCGCGGGCCTTTAGCCCCTCTGCGGTCGATCGCGGAACGCCGCGCTCGACCAAAGTCTGCTCATCGCCAAAGAACGCCCTGGGAAAATCGGTCGCGCTCTGCACGTCCATGCCGTAATCGACCAAATTGAGCAGAAAGTGCGTGTGACCCATGGGCTGAAAATGGCTGCCCATCACGCCGAACGCGACCTCGCAGCGTCCGTCTCGCATTGCCAGCGCCGGAATGATGGTGTGCATCGGCCGCTTACGCGGCCCGATCGCGTTGGGGTGCTCCGGGTCGGTCACGAAGCAGGCACCGCGGTTGTGCAACATGATGCCGGTCGCCTCCGTCGCAATACCGACGCCGAAATGCGAAAACAGCGAATTGATCAGCGATACCGCCATGCGGTCGCGATCGACCACCGTGAGGTAGACGGTATTGCCGCCGATCATGGCTGTGTCGGCGAGCGCGAGACGCTTTCCGGCGTCGATGCGGCCGGCCAAGGTTGCCGCGAAGCTCTTGTCGAGCAGTCCGGCCACATCGGCGCGCATGAAAGCCGGATCGGCGACATGCGCATTGCGAACCGAGTAGGCGAGCCGGGCTGCTTCCAATGCGAGGTGAAAACGCTCCGCGCCGAGCGGATCGAGCGCCGCAAGATCGAAGCGTTCGAGGATATTGAGCATGACGAGTGCGGTCAGGCCTTGTCCGTTTGGGGGCAGTTCGATCACCTCGTAACCGCGATAGTTCGTGGCGATCGGAGCGGCCGGCTCGCCGCGGTGCTCGGCGAAATCCTCGAGCGTGAGAACGCCGCCGCGCGCCGCGACGGTCGCGACGATGTCTTGCGCGATGCGCCCTCGATAGAACGCGCCAGGACCGTCGGCCGCGATGGCCTTCAGCGTCTCGGCCAATGCGCCGAGCCGCAGCACCTCGCCGGCCTCCGGCGCCCGGCCATCGCGCAGGAAATGCCGAGTAGCGCCCGCGTCGCGCTCAAGCTGCTCAACGAGCGAGGACCAGTCGTAAGCGACGCGGGCAGCGACCGGGAACCCGGTTTCGGCATAGTGGATGGCGGGGCGCAGCGCGCGGTCGAGGCCGAACCGGCCGTGGGTCGCCAGGATGGCATGCCACGCCTCGACCGCTCCCGGAACCGTGACCGCATGAACCGAGTCGAGGCCGACGCTCGAGGCATCGCCCAGGAGCTCGATCCGCATGCGGGCGCCGGTCCGGCCCGATCCGTTGTAGCCCCAGATCGGCGCGCCCGGCTTGGCAATGAGGCAGAAGCAGTCGCCGCCGATGCCGGTCATCTGCGGCTCCACGACGCCGAGCACCGCAACGGCCGCGATCGCCGCGTCCGCTGCATTGCCTCCCGCCCGCAGCGCCTCGATGGCGGCAAGGCTAGCCAACGGGTGCGAGGTCGCGGCCATGCCCTCGCAGGCGATCACGGGCGAGCGGCCGGGGAGGTGGAAATCGCGAGCCATCCTCAATCCGGCGCGCGAAGGCGGCCGGTCACTGGCCCGGTGCCCGCGCCTCGAGCCGCTCGATCGCGCGGCGATGGCGCACCGCCCGCCCGGAGGTGGCCAACCCGGCAGCGAGGTCGACGAGGCAGATGGCGGTGATCACCGCGAAAATCGAGTTCGCGGCCTCCTTCACCAGCAGGAATTCCGCAATCGCCCCGAGCAGCACCAGCATGGACAGCAAATGATCCATCATCGGCTTGCCGGCGGCCCGGTTCGCCTTGAGCCCCTCGATGAACAGCAGAAACAACGCGATCGCGATCACGACGTCCCCGAAGGTGACCGCCCATTCGGCCCGCGACGGCATCTGCACGGTCGCCAACCGATCGCTCCACTGCACGCCGGGCGTAAGGAATACGATCATGTTGTAGATCGCGAGCGGAATGATCAGCAGCGGAAAGCCAATGAGAAACACGGTAAGCGCGCCTCCTTGCGCCGGGGCGGGCCGGCCGCGGCAGACAGAGCAAAATGCGAAGGCGAGCCCCCGTCCCCCGGCTCACGCCGCAGTCTAGCGCGCGAAACGCCGGGGTTCCAAGCGAGAGCGAGCGAATTCGCCCGGATTCCGGCAAGACTGACGGAAGCCGCTAAACCTCGGTCTTGGGCTTGAGCACCTGCCGGCCCTTGTACATGCCGGTCTTGAGATCGATGTGATGCGGGCGCCGCAGCTCGCCGGAATCCTTGTCCTCGATATATGTCGGCTTGCGCAGAGCGTCGGCGGAGCGCCGCATGCCCCGCTTCGAGGGCGATACTTTGCGTTTCGGGACGGCCATGGTTCTTAATTCCTCGGTCTGGGCATTGGGATCTAGCCGCTGGCGCCGCGGTGAAGTGAAGGCGCGCTTATAGAAGATGGGTCCAGCGGGGGCTAGCCCCCGCCGGGAGGACGACCCGCAACAGTGGATCCGGGGTCGCACGAATACGCGGCCCGGTGCCCAAGGCCGAGGAGTTCATATGCGGTCTTCTGCACGGTCCCGCCACTGATGCATCGCCCCGGGGGTTCGCGCAGCCGTCGAAGCGCGGCGGTGATCTCTGCCGCGCTCTGCCTATTTGTGAGCCTCGGCGCCGCCGAGGCGCGCCCGACGCATCCGCTCGATCCGCTCGACGCGGAGGAACTCCTCGCCATCCGCGACGTGCTGGCAAACAGCGGCCGCTTCTCGCCCGAGACGAAATTCGCCTGGATCACGCTCGAGGAGCCCGTGAAGGCGTCGGTGCAGCGCTTCGAGGCGGGCCAGGCCTTTCCACGCCGGGCCCGGCTCGTGGCCCTCGATTTCGGCCGGCACAAGAATTTTGCGGCGACGGTCGATGTCGGCGCCCGGCGGCTCGAAGCCGTGGATGATTTGGGCAATCTGCAGCCGGGCCTCACCGATTACGATCTCGAACGCGCGCGCGAAATCCTCGATTCCGATCCGACGATCAAGGACACGCTGGCGCGCCACGGCCTACAGGTGGATGGCGCAGTATCGCATTCTGTGCGGGAAATTTTTCTCGGCGTGGGCGAAGACCCGGATCTTCGGGGCGAGTCCGGCCGGCTCGTCCGCGTGCTGTTCGGCTCCGATCCGGACGCCATCAACGATTTCGGGCCCATCCTCGATTCGATCATGGCGGTCGTCGACGTGTATGGCGGCCGCGTCGTGCGCTGGTACGAGTTTCCCGGGGCACCGAACCGAAAGGTGTCGCACGACATTTTCGATGCTCGCGTGCGCGGCGGTCCGAGCCCGCCGGAAGTGCTGCGTCCGGTGCGCGCACAAGGCGCCAATTTCTCCGTGGACGGCAACGAAGTGCGGTGGGCGGGCTGGCACTTTCGCTTCAGCTTCAACGTGCGCGAGGGCTTGGTGCTGCATCAGGTCCAGTTCGAGGATGGCGGCAGGCAGCGCTCGATCCTTTACCGCGCATCGGTTTCCGAGGTGATGAGCCGCTACGGCGATGCCGCCCGCGTGTGGCCGGCCGTGGAGTTTCTCGACGAGGCGAATTTCGGCCTCGGCCTGCTTTCCGTTCCGGCGGCGCGCGGCCGCGAAGTGCCGGCCAATACCGTCACCTTGAGTCCATTGCTGCCGGATGCGCGCGCCGACGGCTTCGGCCGCGTCCTGCACGACCGCATCTATGTCTACGAGCGCGACGCCGGATTGCTCGGGTATTACCGGCAGGATGCCGCAACGATCCAAGCCCGCGCGAACGAACTGGTCATCGGCTTCCTCGCGTCGGCCGGAAATTATGCCTACGGCCTCGATTGGGTATTCAGACCCGACGGCTCGTTCGCATTCGAAGCCGAGCTCGCCGGCCAAATCCTCACGAAGCTGGTGACGGCCGGCCAATGTCGCTCCTGCGCGACGCAGGCGGGCGCGGAACCGCAAACCCGCGGCGCCGGCGAGCGGAGCACAGAACCGGAGGATTTCTACGGCACGATGGTAGCCCCGCATGTCGTCGGCATCGGTCATCAGCATTGGTTCAACCTGCGGCTCGATTTCGATGTCGACGGCGCGAGCAATGCAGTGACGGAAAACGAGGTCAGCCGAGTCGCCGCGCCGGGTAATGATGCGGACGCGACGCCGTATTTCACCCAAGTCCGCCGGGCGCTCGGCGAAGCCGCGGAAGCCAAGCGCGACGCCGATGACGCCGTCGGGCGAAGCTGGACCGTCTTCAATCCTTCGGCCCTCGGGCCAACGGGACGACCCGCCGGCTACACCATCGTGCCCGGCGGAAATGCCCAGAGCCTGTTTCCGCGCTGGCGCGAGCGCGGACCGGCCGGCTTCACCTTTCACCATTTCTGGGTGACGCCGTTCCGCGACGGCGAGCTCTTTGCCGCGGGCCAATATCCGAACCAGCCGCCGAAGGGTTACGCCGACACGCTCTATCACCATGCCGGCGAGGAAAGCATTCGCGATCGCGACATCGTCGTCTGGTATTCGCTCGGCGATACCCACGTGGTCCGGCCCGAGGATTTCCCGCTGATGTCGAACATGAAGCTTTTCGTGCGGTTCGTCCCGGATGGATTTTTCGCGAAGAACCCGGCGCTGCGCCATGTGATCGAAGAAGGCAAGTCGCCGTAGCGGCGAGCGGCGCGAGCCCATGCTCGGCGTCGCAGTTCAACCGCAGCGCCGCGGACGTACGATCGAGATCGCGGAAGACGAACCCTCGGGTGCGTTCGGTTGACGATTTTTTGACACGTTGGCCGGCAATGGTTCACGGCTCTTCGATCCGACTCGATGGCAAATCGCACCAGCCCGCATGCCGAAACGTGATTGGCGACTTCACTGCGGACGTCTCCTGCTCCTCGCCGCGCTCGGCGGGTGCGCGCAAGCCGTCGATCCGCAGCCGAGCTTCTATCGCAGCCTCGCGGCTCCCGGCGCCGAGCTCGACGCGTCCGCGGCGCAGTCGATGATTTCCGGCTACCGCCGCAACAACGGCCTCGCCGCGGTCGAGCTCGATCCGGTGCTGATGAGCATGGCGCAAGACCAGGCCCGCGCGATGGCGGCGCGCGACAGGCTCGACCATGCCGTCGGCCGCAGCTTCACGGACCGCATCCGCGCGTCAGGTTTGGATGCGAAATCCGCAGCCGAGAACGTCGGCGCCGGATACCATACGCTCGCCGAGGCCTTCTCGGGCTGGCGCGATTCCGCTTCCCACCGCGGCAACATGTTGCTGCCCGGTGCGACCCGGATGGGAATTGCGGCCGTGTATGCGCCCGGCTCCAAATACAAGGTGTTCTGGTCCTTGATCCTCGCCGCGCCGGACGAGAAGCGAGGCTGACGGGACGCTCGCTCGGCCTGCTCCCTCTCCCGTGGGGAGAGGGATGGGGTGAGGGGTTTGATCTCTCGATGTCGTGGCCCCTCACCCCAACCCTCTCCCCAACGGGGAGAGGGAGTTCGCCCAGTTTGCGGCTGCCTTGGTGGATCGCCGCGAGTTAAGATCCGTGTAGGCCTTGTGTAAGCTCGAAGCTCGCATGCTGCCGCACATCCGCAATTACGACGAGCTGTATCGCCAATTCCGCTGGCAGGTGCCCGAGCGCTACAACATCGGCGTCGACGTGTGCGATCGCTGGGCGCAAACCGATCCGGACCGGCTCGCGATCCTGAATGTGCGCGCCGACGGCACCCAGCAGGAGATCCGCTACGGCTGGCTGAAGGAGCGATCGGACCGGCTCGCAAACGCGCTTCGCGCCCACGGGATCGCGCGCGGCGACCGCGTTGCGATTCTCCTGCCGCAGATGCCGGAAGTCGTGATCAGCCACGTGGCCGTCTACAAGCTCGGCGCGGTCGCGCTGCCGCTCGCAAGTCTGTTCGGCGTCGATGCCTTGGCCTATCGCCTGGAAAATTCCGGCGCCAAAGCGGTCGTGACCAACACCCAGGGCGCGGCGAAGATCGCCGACATCCGCGAAAAGCTTCCCGAGCTGAACATCGTGCTCTCGACCGACGGACCCGGCGAGGGCGCGGATGGTTTTCACGAGACGATCGGGCGCGCGGCCACTGCCTTCACGGCGGTCGATACCGGGCCCGACGATCCGGCGATGATGATCTATACGTCGGGCACCACCGGCCCGGCGAAGGGGGCGCTGCACGGCCACCGCGTGCTGCTGGGCCATTTGCCGGGCGTCGAGCTGCCGCACGATTTCTTTCCGCAGCCCGGCGACAGGTTTTGGACGCCGTCCGACTGGGCCTGGGCGGGCGGCCTGCTCGACGTGCTGCTGCCGAGCCTGCATTTCGGGGTCCCGGTAGTGGCCAAGAAAATCGAAAAATTCGATCCGGACGAGGCGTTCCGGTTGATGAGCGCGACCGGCGTGCGCAACGCATTCGTCGCGCCGACCGCGTTGCGCATGCTGCGCACCGCGGCGGACCCGCGCTACGATCTCGAGCTGCGCACGCTGGGCTCCGGGGGAGAATCGCTCGGCATCGAGACCTTCGAGTGGGGCAAATCCGCGCTCGGCCTCGACATCAACGAGTTCTACGGGCAGACCGAGTGCAACCTAGTGCTCTCCTCCTGTGCTTCGATCGGGGTGTCGCGCCCGGGCGCGATCGGCAAGCAGGTGCCGGGCCACGCGGTCGCCGTGATCCGGCCGGACGGGAAGGTCGCGGCCGCGGACGAGCTCGGACAGATCGCGGTGCGGAGACCCGATCCGGTGATGTTCCTCGGCTACTGGGGACGCGAAGAAGCCACAGAAGAAAAATTCGTCGGCGATTGGATGACCACGGGCGACCAGGGCGTCATGGACGAGGAGGGCTATTTCCGCTTCGTCGGCCGCGACGACGACGTGATCACGTCGGCGGGCTATCGCATCGGGCCGGGCGAGATCGAGGATTGCCTGATCCGGCATCCGGCGGTGGCGCTCGCCGCCGTCGTCGGGAAGCCCGACCCGGTCCGCACCGAGATCGTCAAGGCGTTCATCGTGCTCAAGCCGGGGCACGAACCCTCGGACGCGCTTGCTGCGGACATCCGCAATTTCGTGCGGACCAAACTATCGGCGCACGAATATCCGCGCGAAGTGGCCTTCATCGACGAGATGCCGATGACCACCACCGGCAAGGTGATCCGCCGCCTGTTGCGCGCGCGCTCCTGAGCAGCAGATTACGCGCCGAACCCAGCACTGCCGGCGTCGAGAAATGCGCGCTCCTCGTCGGTCGTCGCGCGGCCGAGCGCGCGGTTGCGATGAGGAAAACGCCCGAACCGGCGAATGACGTCGACGTGGAGCTCGGCATATTTCACGCCCTCGACGTCGCCGGCGGCGCGGCACAAGGCGATGCAGCGCTCCTGGTCGGCGAGATTCTCCGAGTGCATCAGCGGCGTGTAGAAGAAGCGCCGCTCGGGCAAGCCGAACATGCGGTCGAACCCGCGCGCGATCGCGCGTTCGGCGATTTCCCGCGCCTGCGCGTCGGTCGCGAACGCGCGCGCATCGTCGCGAAAAAGGTTGCGGGGGAACTGGTCGAGCAAGATCAGCAGCGCCAGCACGCCGTCGGGGGTTCCCTGCCAATCGTCGAGCCGGCCTTGCGCTGCGGCCGCGCAGGTCGCGAGGAAGCGGGCGCGGACATCGGCGTCGAATCCATCGTCGCGCTCGAACCATTTGTCGGGCCCCGCCGCGCGCCAGAACGCCAGCACGTCCAGGGGTTTTGAAATCCTCTCCGCGTCTTGCGTCATAGGAACACGAAGATTTAGCTCGCCAACGCGCATCACGCGCGCTTCCCCTCTCCCCTTGTGGGAGAGGGTGGCGAGCACCGAGCTCTGCGAGGTGCGAGCCGGGTGAGGGGTAATTCTCAAACTACCCCTCACCGGCGCCTCACTTCGTTCGGCGCCACCCTCTCCCACAAGGGGAGAGGGGAAAGCGAGTATGCGGGCTCGCTCGAGTCGCACATCACTCCACTCCAGCGCTACACGCGCACCGCGCCGGAGAGGATGCGTTCGTAAAGCGGCTTGTCGAGCCGCACGAATGCCTGCGCGGCCGGATCGTTGAAAAAGATCGCGTCCGATGTCGCCGCCGGATCGAAGCCCTCGCGCACGAGATCGACCTTCCGTTGCTTGAACGTCCCGGTGACGTCGAGCTCGTCGCGAATGCGCAGGAACAGCGGCCGCGCATATTCGGGCAGCTGCGCCACGAGATGCTGGCGCAGGCGGGGAAGATCGAGATCGCCATTCGCGACGAGCGCCGCCATGCCGGCGCGGCCGTCCGTGCCCGGAACGCGCACGCCGTAGACATTGGCCTCGGCGATGCCGGGGAACGCGGTGATCGCCTCGGCGACTTCCGAGGTCGAGACGTTCTCGCCCTTCCAGCGAAACGTGTCGCCGATGCGGTCGACGAAATAAAAATATCCCTGCGCGTCCTTGCGTAGCAGGTCGCCGGTACGGAACCAGCTATCGCCCTTCTCGAACACGTCGCGCAGGATTTTTTTCTCGGTCTCGGTTTTTACCGCATAGCCTTCGAAGCGGCTCCCCGGCTTCGAAGCATCGCTGAGGATCCGGCCGATCGCCTCGCCGGCCTCGTTCGGCGCGCATTCGATGCAGAAGCCGCGTGCGTCGCGCGCCGGCTGCTCGGTCTCGATATCGAACTTGACGATCTTCGTCGGGAAGCGGTGCGCCATGAACCATGGAATGCGGCCGACCGCGCCCGGCTTGCCCTCGAAATTGAACGTCGAGACGTTGCCCTCGGTCGCCGCATAGAATTCGAGGATTTGCGGGATGCGGAAACGGCGGGCGAATTCCGGCCACACGTCGGGTCGCAGGCCGTTGCCGCAGCACAGCCGGATGCGGTGCTTGGTCTCGCTCGGGCTTTCCGGACTGTTGGTCAGATACCGGCACAGCTCGCCGATATAGAAGAACAGCGTGCACTCCCACGCGACGACATCGTCCCAGAATTCGCGCGCGGAGAATCTTTCGCGGATGACGACCGATCCGCCGCGCAGCAGCGTGGCCCCCGTCGCCACCACGCCGCCGTTGGTGTGATACATCGGCAGCGTGTCGTACATGCGGTCGGTCGGTTTCACGTCCATGATGCCGGCGAATCCGTGCGTCGCGAGCATCAGGCGATAGTGATTGATGTTCGCGGGCTTCGGCAGGCCGGTCGTGCCGGAAGTGTAGATGTAGAGCGCGCGGTCCTCGATCGTGAGCGGGACGTGCTCCGTGGTTTCGAGCTTCTCGCCCGGGAGATCCGCGACGGCTTGGTCGATCCGCGGAAATTCCCCGTCGGTCCCGTGCCCCCAGATTTTGGCCCGGGTCTTCAGCTGCGGGCGCGCGGTCAGAAATGCCGGCACGAGCTCGGTCGCGACGATCACGTGCTTCGGCTCGACGACGTCGATCGAATGCGCGAGCGAGGGGCCGGTCAAGTTGGTGTTGACAAGCGCGACGATCCCGCCCGCGCGAGTGATGCCGAGCCAGATCGCCATGTATTCGGGCCGGTTCGGCATGAACAAACAGACGGCTTCGCCCTTCGAAAGCCCCTGCGCGCGCGCCCAGCGCGCGTAACGGTTCGCCCGCTCGGACAGCTCGCGATGCGTGAATCGCTCGCGCGGCGAGAGCAGAGCCGGAGCGTCGCCGAATTTTTCCGCCAGTTCCTCGACCACGGACGGGAATATCCGGGTGGGATTCTTGGCGATCGGCGTCGTCATGCGCAGCGCATGCAACGCGCCGCGCAGCCAGGTGACGTCGGCCTTGATCCGGTCGATCACTCCCATCGCGTTTCCCCTGCCGGCACAATTTTTCGGAGCGCCGTTCGCGAGGCACTATCAGCGACACGGGAGAGCCTAGCAAGAGCGCCCGGTGTGCCGCCGCTCGCGGGCTTTCCTCTCTCCCGCAACAGCGGAAAGGGTTCCCGATCGCGCCGCTCGGGGCCGTGAATCTCAGAACCGTGGGACGTTCACGAGCCCGGCTTTGGCTGCGGCTTCGCGGCGGAAGGGGAAGCAACGGTGCTCGGCTGCTTGGCGACCGCGGGTTTGGCTTGGGTGGACTTTGCCGTCGCCGGCTTTGCAGCAGGCTTTTTGGCCGCGGCAGGCGCGGCCGCCGATCCGTCGGCCGAAGCGGCGGAATGCGCCGTGACCGGACGCGGACGCGGCCGATGGGGACCGACGAACACCTCGATCGGCGGCATCGACTCGATCAACGGGCCGAGCGCCACCTTCTGGGTGCGCAAGCTCTGGTGCATGGCCGCATAGGCCGACGCCATCTCGGGGTCGTCGGCCGGAAGGGCGACATCCTCTTCGGTTTCGGCCGCGGGACGCCGTCGGTGCTTGCCGCACATCGTCTCGTGCAGATCGGGAGGCGCGGCCGCGATCGGCGTCAGCGCATCGACCGTGCCGAACGAAGTGAACACCCAGGACAGCGGATTGGTACCAAAACCCTTCTCCAGCAGCTGCGCCGCCTGCAGCGCGCGCACGCTCGATGACGGCGCGCCGAGCACGACCGCGATCATCCGCTTGTTGCCGCGCGTGGCGGTCGCCACCAGGTTGAAACCGGCCGAGCAGATGAATCCGGTCTTCATGCCGTCCGCCCCAGGATAGCGGTCGATCAGCGTGTTGTAATTGCGCATTACGCGCTTGCCGAGCCTGATCGCCGGGATATGCCAATAGAGATCGTATTCGGGAAATTCGCGGATCAGCGCCCGCGCCAGAATCGCGAGGTCGCGCGCCGAGGTGACCTGACGCTCGTCGGGCAGGCCGTTGGGATTGACGAAGCCCGATTGCGTCATTCCCAGCCGCTGCGCCGCGTTGTTCATTTCCGCCGCGAAATCCGCGATCGAGCCGGCGACGCCTTCGGCCAGCGTCACCGCCATGTCGTTCGCGGATTTCACCATCATCATCTTCAGCGCGTTGTCGACCGTCAGCTGGGTGCCGGCGCGAAATCCCATTTTGGTCGGCTGCTGCGCGACGGCGTTATTCGAGACGGCGATCAGAGTATCGAGCGCGATCCGCCCCTCCTTGACGGCGTGCAGCACCACATAGGTGGTCATCAGCTTGGTGACCGAAGCCGGGTACCACGGATAAGTCGCGTTCTCGGCGTGCAGCACCTTGCCGCTTTCGGCATCGACGAGCAGCAGCGCTTCGGCGGACGCGGAACGCGCCGCGAGCAGCGCGCAGGCGGCTGCAAAGACGGCGCTCACGATGGGGAGGGATCGGCGGCTACGCAACCCGTGCACGGAGGGGTCCAATCGGTTCGGGTCCAGCAACATCCAGGTCGGCACGCCGATTGGCAACTCGCCAATCGCCGCGGGGTTTCCGGCGCGGAATCACCGCGTCGACCGGCCCGGCGATGACATTTGCCCTCGGCATCGCTATCTAGGCGGAACGCGGAGTGACGCAGCAACCGCCGCGGTCCGCCGGCGCATGCTTCGCCCATCGCCCAGGAAAACGACCGAATTTCGACCGATCCGAGGAGACCGCCATGACCGCCTGCATCGTGGGCTGGGCCCACACGCCCTTCGGCAAGCTCGAAGGCGAGAGCGTCGAGAGCCTGATCGTGCGCGTCGCCAACGCGGCGCTGGCGGACGCCGGGGTCGAGCCCAAGGACGTCGACGAGATCGTGCTCGGGCATTTCAATGCCGGCTTCTCGGCCCAGGATTTCACCGCCTCGCTTGTGCTTCAGGCCGCCTCGGATCTGCGCTTCAAGCGCGCCACGCGGGTCGAGAACGCCTGCGCGACCGGCTCGGCCGCCGTCCACCAGGCGATCCGCGCGATCGAGGCCAACGCGTCGCGGCTCGTGCTCGTGGTCGGCGTCGAGCAGATGACGACGACGCCGGCGGCCGAGATCGGCCGCAACCTGCTCAAGGCCTCCTACGTGCGCGAGGAGGCGAACATCGAGGGCGGCTTCGCCGGCATTTTCGGCAAGATCGCCGGCGCCTATTTCCAGAAATACGGCGACCAGTCCGACGCGCTCGCGCGGATCGCGGCCAAGAACCACAAGAACGGCGTTGCCAATCCGTACGCGCAGCTGCGCAAGGACCTCGGCTACGAGTTCTGCCGCGCCGAGAGCGACAAGAATCCCTACGTCGCCGGCCCGCTCAAGCGGACCGACTGCTCGCTCGTCTCCGACGGCGCCGCCGCCCTGGTGCTCGCCGACGTCGAGACCGCGCTCAAGATGGACAAGGCCGTCGTATTCCGCGCCGCCGAGCACGTCCAGGATTTCCTGCCGATGTCGAAGCGCGACATCCTGAAATTCGAGGGCTGCGGGGAAGCGTGGCGACGGGCACTGTCGCGCGCCGGCGTGCAGCTCGGCGATCTATCGCTGGTCGAGACCCATGACTGCTTCACGATCGCCGAGCTGATCGAGTACGAGGCCATGGGGCTCGTGCCGGAAGGGCAGGGTGCCGCCGCGATCCGCGAGGGCGTGACCGAGAAGGACGGCAGGCTGCCGATCAATCCGTCCGGCGGGCTCAAGGCCAAGGGACATCCGATCGGCGCGACCGGCGTCTCCATGCACGCGCTCGCCGCGATGCAGCTCACCGGCACGGCCGACGCCATGCAGATCAAGGACGCAAGCCTCGCCGGCACCTTCAACATGGGCGGCGCCGCGGTCGCGAACTACGTCAGCATTCTGGAGCGGCTGCGCTAGCCGCACGGCGGGCCGCGTTCGCCGATTCGGAAGCCGCCGCGGCCCAGCTTGCGGTTGCAAGATGATCGCGGTACGAATGTCGGTCCAGTTCATGCATCCGCTGCCGCGGGGGAGCTTGCCATGGCAACTCCGACGTCGATCCGCGATCTCGACCTCACCCCGATCTCCGGCAAGCGGTATTTCTAGACGCTGCGCGAATGGCGGGAAGAATTCATCTACTTTCTGATGGTCGACCGTTTCCACGACGGCGAGGCGCGCGCGCCGGTCCGGCAAGCAGCGCGCACGCCGGGCATCGTCACGCCTGACGATTTCTACGGCGGCAAGATCAAAGGCATTACCCGCAACCTCGACTATATCGCCGGCCTCGGCTGCACCGCGCTCTGGCTTTCGCCGGTGTTCGGCAACAATCCGGGCGCCTACCACGGCTACAACATCAACAATTACTTGGACGTCGATCCGCATTTCGGGACCAAGCAGGACCTCGTCGATCTCGTCGAGGCGGCGCATCGCCGCGAGCCGCCGATCCGGATCATCCTCGACGTCGTGATCAATCATTCCGGCGACAACTGGGCCTATCGGGGGGATTTCGCCTACCGCTATTTCCAGGATCAGCAATTTCCGTTCGGATTCTGGCGCCGCGACGACCGTCCTGTACCCGTGGAGTTGCGCAACGAAAATCTCTATCACCGGCGCGGCACGATCAGCAGCGGCAACGGTTACGATACCTATCCGGAGAACCAGCACGGCGATATCGTCTCGCTCAAGGATTACGCGAACGATGACGACGCGGCCGGGGCCGAGCTGTCGGATATTCTGAGCAAGATCCATTGCTATTGGATCCGCGAGGCCGACGTCGACGGCTTCCGCGTCGACGCGGTCAAGCACATGGGCGAGCTCGCCTGTGCGCGGTTCTCGTCGAACGTGCGCGAATACGCCTATTCGCTGGGCAAGCGCGGCTTCTTTCTGTTCGGCGAGGTCGCGTCCGCCAACGACGAGCTGATCGACCGCTACATCGGCCAGAACACCTCGCGCCAGGACGCGGGCAAGACGGTGTTCTTCGGCCTCAACTCCGCCCTGGATTTCCGGCTCGCCTACGATCTGCAATGGGTGATCAAGGGATTGAAGGATCCTCAGGCCCTGCTCGACCGCCTGGAGGCGCAACGCAACCGGGCGCTCAACCGCGGCGAAATCGGCCGATATCTCGTCGCATTCGCCGACAACCACGATTCGTTCTGGCAGGGCTCCGGCCATCTATTACGGCACCGAGCAGGGCTTCCGCGGCCAGGGCGGCGACAATCAGATGCGCGAGGCGATGTTCGACGCCGGCCGGCCGGGGGTGGATCTCCTCAATCCGGACTGTGGCATCTACCGGGAAATCGCCGGCATCGCCGCGGCGGTGCGGGCAAGCGAGCCGCTGCGCTTCGGCCGAATGTATTTCCGGCAGATTTCCGGCGACGCGCAGCATTTCGGGTTTCCGTACGGCAACACGTATACGCTCGCTTTTTCTCGCCTCCTCTATGGACGGGAGGCGCTCGTCGCCTACAACGTCTCGGATGCGACGCGGAGCGATTGCATCGTGATCGATGCCGGCCTGCACGGTCGCGGCGACAGGATGCGTTGTGTGTACGGGGGGCTGCCCGATTGCAAGGTCGAGCGGGCTCCGGACGGCACGCTCTACGTCCGCCCGGAACTCAAGCCGCACCAGTTCGTGGTTCTCGCCTGACGAAGATCGAGTCGCTAACCGCCGCGCGCTATCCTGCAGGCGAATCTGGGCGCTACCGCCGCACGCTCTCCGGCGCCTCCGTGATGCGCGCGGGCGCGAGCCTGCTCTCACCGGCGGGCGCGCCGCCGCGCCAGGCGATCAGCAGATTGCCGACGAGGATCAGCAGCATGAAAGGCAGCCGGCTTCTCCGACACCGACGAGCCCGACCCGGACCGCCGCCTCCTGCAGGATCAGCGTGGCAAGCGGCGAGAGCGAATTCACCGCAAAAAAATTCTCGGACGTGATGCGCACGACCGAGGAGAACATCAGGTACTGCATGAGCGTGATGATCACGCAGCCCATGGTGAGTGCGAGCGCGATCGTCGGCAGCGCCAGGAATTGGTGCGCCGGCGGCACGGCGCTCGAGGCCGGCAGCAGCCCCCGGTCGATCAGCACCGACAGCAACCCCATTGCGAGCAGCCCGAAGACGGAGGTTGCCAGCACGACGAGCCCGGTCACCCGCATCTTCGCGATCACGGTCCGGGCGCGCCGATTCCAGGGGTGAAATTCGGCGAAGAGATTGCGCACGGACAGAAAGCCGGCGGCCGCCAACGTCACGCCGATGAAGCGCACATCGTGGGCTGCCGGAACGAAATAGCCGGTGATCAGCAGACCCACCACCAGGATCACCATGCCGAGCATGCGCAGGCCGGTGACGCGCCGGCCGATGACGCGCCAGCCGATCAGGATGGTCAGCAGGATGTTGACCCGCATGAACAGGCTCGCGTCGGCGGGCGGCACGAACATGATCATGAGGTAGTAGGCGAGCTCGCCGAAGATCGTCGCAGCTCTGTACGCCCAGGTCTGGGGCGCGAGGACGATGCGGACCGCGTCCGGACCAGGCTTGGCGATGATCAGCAACGAAATGCCGCCGAACAGGAAGGCTTCGAGCAGGAATGCCGCGGGATGCACGCCGAGCGCGATGCCGGCCGCGTAGGTGAGGTTCAGGAACCCGATCACCCAGGTGAACGCGAAAGCCTCCCACCATCCGATTGCGGCCATGAATTCCCTGCTGGCAACGCAAATCCCACCGCCGCGGCGCCTTCGCACTCAGCCCGCGGTGGTAGTGGCCACAAGGCCGCTCGCCGACAAGCAGCGTTGCGGGGCGGGAATGCGCTACTTGCTGCGACGACCGTCCTCGACGTGCGCGATCTCGTAGAGATGCGGATCGATCTCTTCGGTCATCCGGTCGAACTCGCCCCATTCCTTGCGGAACTCGGGCGAGCGGTGCGCGGATTGCAGCATCTCGCGGCTCTGCCACTGGATGTAATTGACGATGCGCTTCCCATCGAGGCTGCGGTGGAGCACGATCGAGACGAAGCCCGGCTGGCGCGCCATGAACCGCGCCCGCTCCTTCATCAGCGACAAAGCTCGATCCTGCTTGCCCGGCTCGGGCTCGACGATCGTGATTTGGGTGACGACCCGGCTGTCGGTGTTGATCTGCGGCATGATGCACCCCGCTGGCTTGGGCGGTCGGAACCCGGCCGCTCTGCGCGGCAAAACTCCACGACGAAGGCGGAGTTCCGGTGCTCCGGGAACGTCGCGGGCCTCAACCCACCTTGGCCGCCACCTCGTCGTGAAATTTACGCATCGATGCGAGCACGGCGTCGGCACTCGACCCGGGAAAGCTGAAATCCACGGCCACGACGCCGAGCTCCCGCATCGCGCGCAGGTCGTCCGCAATCTCCGCCGCGCTGCCCGAGAACAGATGCCGGTCGCCGTCGTCGACCTTGGCGGAGACGAGGTCGCCGTGCCGGTGCACCCGGTAGGCAAGCGCGACCCTCGTGCGATCGCGGCCGGCCTCCTCGACCAGCTTGCGCAATCGGGCGACTCCGGCGCGATAGCGCGCGAGCGTATTGAGCGGATGGGTGGGATTGGTGCCGATCGGGTACCAGCCGTCGCCGAGCTTTGCCGCGCGCCGCAGTGCCGGACCGCTCTCGCCTCCGACCCACAGCGGCGGGTGCGGCTTCTGCACGGGCTTCGGCTCGAACGCGATGTTGGAAAACTTGACGAAGCGGCCCTCGAACTGCGGCTGCGACTTGGTCCACAGCTCGCGAAAGGCCTGCAGATATTCGTCCGTCACCTTGCCGCGCTCAGGAAACGGCGGCGCGCCGATCGCCTCGAACTCCTCCTCGAGCCAGCCGGCGCCAACCCCGACCAGGACGCGGCCGCCCGAGAGCACGTCGATCGTCGACAGCAATTTTGCCGTCAGCACCGCGGGCCGGTGGGGCACCACCATCACCGAGGTGAGGAACTTGATGCGCGAGGTCTTGCCCGCCAGGTAGGCCATCGCGGCAAGCTGCTCGTGGCGTTCGCCGCGCGATCCCTTGGGAAATTCGCCGGTCTCGGAATAGGGATAGCGGGCGTGGATATCGAACGGCTCGACGATATGATCGCTGAGCGCGATGTAATCGAAGCCGATCGCCTCGCCCTCGACGGCGAGCCGCGTCATGGTCTGCGGCGCGATCAAGGGTCCGCTGAGCGGCAGGTTGAACCCGATCTGCATGAGCTCCTCCGATGCTGGCGGGGCGGACAGGGAGATAGTATCGCGCTGGTGTCGAAGGCGAAAATCTTCACGCCGGCGCCGCACGTGCTATCATTCGAATGAGGCGTTCACACAGGAACCGAGCGGGAGACGGTCATGGCCAAGGGTCAGCAGCGAAGCACCAAGGAGAAAAAGAAGCCGAAGGCGGAGTGGAACAAGAAGAAGAAGGGCGGGTCCGAGCCGGCGCAGATTCCCATGCGGACATCCGCGTACAAATCCGCCTACGGGCTCGACGGCAAGAAGGCTTGACCTGGAGGCACGTCTAAGCTCGCCGCTCCGGGCGGAACGCGAATGCTCTCCGAATCCGAGCGGCGCTTCCTGGCCGCCCGGCGGGTCGGGCATCTCGCGACGGCGGACCGCAGCGCGGCCCCCCATGTCGTGCCGGTGTGCTTCGCGATCGCCGACCGCAGCCTCTACATCACGATCGACGAGAAACCGAAACGCCCCGGCGCGCGGCTCAAGCGCGTACACAACATCGAGCAGAACCCGAGTGTCGCGTTCGTGGCCGACTGCTACGACGAGGACTGGTCGCGGCTCGGCTGGGTCATGTTGCGCGGACGCGCGGAAATCCTCGCACACGGGAGCGAGCACGACACCGCGCAGGAATTGCTGCGCGTCCGCTACCCGCAATTGGCCGCGATGCAGATCGCGGCTCTCCCGGTGATCGCGGTTCGCATCGAGCGCGTCACGAGCTGGGGCAACTTGTCAGCCCCGGAGCCTCGTGAACCCGATTGAGCTGCCATGCTTGTTCGCTTGGGTTCGATCCGCTAGACAGCGGCGGCAACGGGGGTACCCGATGCTCGGGCGGCCGAGACCTCGGCCGAAACGGAAGGTTCGCGCCATGGACATCGGGCTCACCATGTTTGCGACCGAGTATGCGATCGCGCCGCACGAGCTCGCCGTGGAAGCGGAGGCGCGCGGCTTCGAATCGCTGTGGCTGCCGGAGCACAGCCACATTCCGGCGAGCCGCAAATCGCCGTGGCCCGGCGGCGCCGAGCTGCCCAAACCCTATTACTACAGCTACGATCCGTTCGTGTCGCTCGCGGCTGCGGCCATGCTCACCAAGAAGATCAAGCTCGCGACCGGCATCTGCCTCGTCATCCAGCGCGACCCGATCCATACGGCCAAGGAAGTCGCGACCCTCGACCGGCTCTCCAACGGCCGGTTTCTGTTCGGCATCGGCGCGGGTTGGAACGCCGAGGAGATGGCGAATCACGGCACCGCGTTCGAGACGCGGTTCAAGCTGATGCGTGAGCGCATGCTGGCCATGAAGGAGATCTGGACCCACGACAAGGCGCAATTCTCCGGCCAATTCGTGAAATTCGACGAGAGCTTCCAGTGGCCGAAGCCGGTGCAAAAACCGCACCCCCCGATCATCCTCGGCGGCGGGTTTCCGCACGCCGCCAAGCGTGCGATCGCCTACGGCAACGGCTGGATCCCGATCGGCGGCCGGCTCGATCCGCTCAAAGTGCTGCCCGAGTTCCGGAAGATGGCGAAAGAAGCCGGGCGCGATCCGGCCTCGCTGTCATTCTCGATCTTCGGCTCGGCGCACGATCCCGAGCTCATCAAGCGATATCGAGATGCCGGCGTCGACCGGGTGGTGCTGCAACTCGCCTCCAAGCCGCGAGAGGAGACCCTGCCGGTGCTCGACGAAAGCGCGAAATTTCTGCGCGGGCCCTGACGCGAGCCGCACATGGATGTCGCGCATACCATCGAGGCGGAGGCCGATCGCCTGCTGGCGCGCCTCGAATCTGAGCCCCTGCCGCAGCTCCTCGACACGGCACGCGCACTCGGCCGCGAAGGGCACGGCAGCGTCATCGGCTATTCGCGAAAAGTATTCATTCCGCTGACCCGGCTGTGCCGTGACGTGTGCGGCTATTGCACGTTCGCGGCGAGCCCGCGGCAGCTCGCCAGTGCTTATCTCTCGCCCGAGGAAGTCCTCGCGATCGCCCGCGCCGGCAAGGCGGCCGGGTGCCGCGAAGCGCTGTTCACGCTCGGCGACAAGCCCGAGCTGCGCTACGAGGCGGCGCGTTCGGCGCTGCGCGCGCTCGGCCACGCCAGCACGATCGAATATTTGCTCGCCATGTGCGAGCTCGTGATCTCCGAGACCGGGCTCCTGCCGCACGTCAACGCCGGCATCGCCGACGAGGCGGAAATCGCCGCGCTCCGCCGCGTGAGCGTGTCGCAAGGCATCATGCTGGAAAGCGCCTCGCCGCGGCTTGCCCAGCCGGGCGGGCCGCATTTCGGGTCGCCCGACAAAGATCCGGCGGTCCGCATCGCGATGATCGAAGCCGCCGGCCGACAGCGCGTGCCGTTCACGAGCGGCATCCTGATCGGCATCGGCGAGACGCGGCGCGAGCGCATCCTCTCGCTCTTGGTGCTGCGCGATCTGCACGCTCGCTACGGACATTTGCAGGAAGTCATCGTTCAGAATTTCCGCGCCAAGCCCGGCACCCGCATGGCCGACGCGGCGGAGCCCTCGCTCGCCGATCTGCTGTGGACCGCCGCCGCGGCCCGCATCGTGTTCGGCCCCGCGATGAACATTCAGGTGCCGCCCAATCTGAGCTCGGCGGAATTCCCGCAGCTGGCAAGGTCCGGGGTCAACGATTGGGGCGGCATCTCCCCGGTCACGATCGATCACGTCAATCCCGAAGCGCCCTGGCCGAGTCTCCCGGCGCTCGCGCGGGCGACCGCGGCGGCCGGATCGACGCTGGTCCAGCGGCTCGCGATCTATCCCCAATATGCCCGCGCGTCGGAACGCTGGCTCGATCCCGCACTCGTGCGGCGCGTGCTCGACGAAATCGACGCCGAAGGATTTGCCCGCGAGGATTGCTGGGTGCCCGGCGCGCTCGCGCCTCCGCCATCCTCCACCTCTCCCCATTGGACAGAGGTCGGCGGCCGAAGGCCGCCGGGTGAGGGGAGCAGGGAACGCAACGCAGGGATCGCTCATTGCGGTCAGCTTGCTCCTGTTACCTCCCCCCTTGTGGGGGAGGTCGGCTCGCGCGCTGTGCGCGCGGGCCCGGAGGGGGGTAGAAGGCCCGCGGAATACAACACTAACCCCCCTCCCCATCCCTCCCCCACAAGGGGGGAGGGAGCCGGATGCGGCTCCGCCTCCGCTAAGCGTCACAGCCTGAGTAATCTGCTCGATCGAGCCGCCGCAGGAAATCGACTCCAATCCGACGATATCGTGCGGCTGTTCGCGGCGCGCGGTCCGGAGCTCGACGACATCTCTGCGGCCGCGGACGCGTTGCGCGCCAGGGTCAACGGCGACGTCGTCAGCTACGTGGTCAACCGCAACATCAACTACACCAACGTGTGCAGCTATACGTGCAGCTTTTGCGCATTCTCCAAGGGCAAGGCGAGCGAGGATCTGCGCGGTCGGCCCTACGATCTCGCGCTCGAAGAGATCGCCCGGCGCACCGGGGAAGCCTGGGACCGCGGCGCGACCGAAGTCTGCCTGCAGGGCGGCATTCATCCGGCCTATACGGGAGACACGTACCTGACATTGCTGCGCACCGTGAGAGAGGCCGTGCCGTCGATGCACGTCCACGCCTTCTCGCCGCTCGAAGTCTCGCACGGTGCGCAGACGCTTGGCCTTTCGGTGCGCGTGTTTCTGGAGCGGCTGCGCGCCGAAGGCCTCGGCAGCCTGCCCGGCACGGCCGCGGAGATCCTCGACGACGAAGTGCGGGCGCGCATCTGTCCGGACAAGCTCAAGACGGGCGAATGGCTCGACGTCGTCGAGACCGCGCATCGCGTCGGCCTGCCTACCACTGCCACGATCATGTTCGGCCACCTGGAAGGCCCGCGATCCTGGACCAGGCATCTGCTCCACATTCGCGATCTTCAAGAACGCACCGGCGGAATCACGGAATTCGTGCCGCTGCCGTTCGTGCACATGGAAGCGCCGATGTATCGCAAGGGCCATTCGCGCAAAGGACCGACCTGGCGCGAGACCTTGTTGATGCACGCGGTGGCCCGACTCGTGCTGCATCCCCTCATCACGAACATCCAGGGCTCGTGGGTGAAGCTTGGGCCCGCCGGCCTCGCGCAGGTGCTCCGGGCCGGCGTGAACGACTGCGGCGGCACGCTCATGAACGAGAGCATTTCGCGGGCGGCGGGCACGCAGCACGGCCAGGAACTGCCGCCCGAGCGCATGGAAGCGCTGATCCGCGAAACCGGCCGCGTGCCGCGCCAGCGCACGACGCTTTACCGGGAAGCGCCGCCGGATCGTTGGCAGCAAAGCTTTGGCGCGCCCGCGCTCGCGCCGATCGTGCAGACGCCGCTCCGGCGCGCATCATCGAGATCGAGCGAGCCGGCGCATTAGCTCGCCGCTTCGTTTGGCGGGCCGGATGAGGAAGTGCTCGTGATCCGCTTGGGCTACAAGGCGTCCGCCGAGCAGTTCGGACCTACCGAGCTCCTGGAATTTTCGGTCTTGGCCGAGAGCCTGGGGTTCGATTCCGTCTTCGTCAGCGACCATTTTCAATCCTGGAAACACACGAACGCGCATTCGCCGTTTTCGCCGGCCTGGCTCGGCGCACTCGGCGCGAAGACCTCACGCGTGGTGATCGGGACGAGCGTGCTCACGCCGACGTTCCGCTATCATCCGGCCGTCGTCGCGCAGGCGTTCGGGACGCTCGGATGCATGTTTCCCGGCCGGGTGATTCTCGGGGTCGGCACCGGAGAATCGCTCAACGAGGTGCCGGCGACCGCGATCCAATGGCCCGAGTTCAAGGAGCGCTTCGCCCGCTTCCGCGAAGCCTTGAGCCTGATCCGCCGGCTGTGGCGGGAAGAGCGGGTGACGTTCGAAGGCGAATATTACCGCACCGCGAACGCAACCATCTACGACCGGCCGCAAACGCCGGTGCCGATCTACGTCGCGGCCGCCGGCGCTATGGTGGCGAAATACGCCGGCCGCACTGCCGAAGGCTTCATCTGCACCAGCGGCAAGGCGCCCGAGCTCTATCGCGACACGCTGCTGCCGAACGTGCTTGCCGGATTGGAAGCGGCGGGCCGCCGCGACGGCTTCGAGCGCATGATCGAGATGAAGGTCTCGTTCGATACCGATCGCGCGCGCGCAGCCGAGGATACCCGCCATTGGGCGGCGCTCGCGCTCAAGCCCGAGCAAAAGACCTCGGTCGAGGACCCGCTGGAAATGGAGCGCCTTGCGGAGCAACTTCCGGCGAGCGAGACCGCGAAACGCTGGATCGTGTCGGTCGATGCGGAGGAGCACGTCGAACGTCTCGGCGAATACGTGAAACTCGGGTTCCGGCATCTGGTGTTTCATGCGCCCGGACCGGATCAAAAGCGGTTCCTCGAGCTCTATGCCAAGGAAGCGCTGCCGCGGCTGCGTGCGCGGTTCGGCTGACGATGCCACCGGAATCGGATGCAATCGACACGCATCGAGCTCATCGGGATCCCCGGGCTCCCGCTCGTCGAGCCCGGCGACGATCTTGCCGCGATGATCGGCGCGGCGCTCGATCGAGCCGGCCTGCGCTGCGCGGACCAAGATGTCCTCGTCATCGCCCACAAGATCGTCTCGAAAGCCGAAGCCAGATTCGTGTCGCTCGCGAGCGTCGAGCCTTCGGAGCGCGCGCGAAAGATCGCGGAGGAAACCGCCAAGGACCCGCGGCTCGTCGAGCTCATCCTGTCGGAATCGAAACGCATCGTGCGCCAGCGTCCCGGATTGCTGATCACCGAGCACCGGCTCGGATACGTGATGGCGAACGCCGGAATCGACCAATCCAACGTGGCGCCGGACGGGCGGGTTCTGCTGCTGCCCCGCGATCCCGACGGTTCCGCCGCCACGGTGCGGGAACGGCTGAGCGCGCGCTACGGCAGCGACATCGCCGTGATCATCAATGACAGCTTCGGCCGGGCATGGCGCCGCGGAATTGTCGGGATCGCGCTCGGCGTCGCGGGCCTGCCGGCGGTCCGCGACCTGCGCGGTGAGCCCGACCTGTTCGGCCGCAATCTCCAGGTCACCATCGTCGGCTTCGCGGACGAAATCGCGGCCGCCGCCTCCCTCATCATGGGCCAGGCTGCCGAAAGGTTGCCGGTGGTTCTCGTCCGCGGACTGGTCTGGACCGAGGCCCCGAGCCCGGCACAATCGCTGATCCGCGCTGCCGAGGAAGATTTGTTCCGATGACCGGCGCGGACTTCCCAGCTCGCAATGGACGGGTGCTCGCGCTGTCGGGAGGCATCGGCGGCGCAAAGCTTGCGCTCGGATTGAGCCGCGTACTGCCGCCGGAAGAGCTCATGGTGGTCGCCAATACGGGCGACGATTTCGAGCACCTGGGTCTCGCGATCTCGCCGGACCTCGACACGCTCATGTACACGCTCGCCGGGTTGGAGAATCCCGAAACCGGCTGGGGATTGCGCTCGGAAACCTGGAGCTTCCTGACGGCGCTCGGCTCTCTCGGCGGCGAAACCTGGTTCCGGCTCGGCGACCGCGATCTCGCTACCCACGTCGAGCGCACGCGGCGACTCAAGACGGGCGAGACCTTGTCGCAAATCACCGCGGATTTCTGTAGGCGTCTCGGCGTGCGCGTCAAGATCGCGCCGATGAGCGACGATGCCGTGCGCACATGCGTGCGCAGCGCCGACGGGTGGCTCGCGTTCCAGGATTATTTCGTGCGTCGGCGTTGCGAGCCAACGGTGCTGGAACTGGCATACCAAGGGGCAGTGTCGGCACGGGCGCAGCCGGACTTCATGGCGGCACTTGCGGATCCCGCCCTGCGCGCGGTCGTGATCTGCCCGTCCAATCCTTTTTTGAGCATCGATCCGATCCTGGCCGTTGCGGGCGTGCGCGAAGCGCTCGGTGGCTGCGCCGCCCCGGTGGTCGCGGTTGCGCCGATCATCGCCGGCCGTGCCGTGAAGGGGCCGACCGCGAAGCTGATGGCGGAACTCGGATTCGCGGTGACCGCGACGGCGGTCGCGCAGCACTATCGCGATGTCCTCGACGGCTATTTGCTCGATCACAGCGACGCCGGCACGGCTTCGGATTGCGGCGTCAAGCTCGCGAGCGCGGCCACTCGGATGACCACGCTCGCAGATCGCGAGCAGCTGGCGCGCGAGGTGCTGAGATTTGCGGATTCGCTCTGCACCGCCCGCATCGAAACCGCCGGCGCATCGGCGTGAACGCCGGGGACATCTGGGCCGTCGTCCCGGTCAAGGAAACCGCACAGGCGAAGCAGCGGCTCGGAAACGCGGTTCCGTTGGAGCTCAAGCCGCGATTGGCGCTCGCCATGGCAGAAGATGTGCTCGCCGCGCTCGCTGCCGCCCCCGCACTGCGGGGCATCGTAGTGGTCACGATCGATCCCGCGGTGAACGAGCTTGCCGGCCGCTACGGCGCCCGGGTGCTCGCCGAAGGCGCGCGCGGCGGGCAAACCAGCGCGGTGCGCGCCGCCGCGCATGCGCTCGCACGCAAAGGCCGTGCCGCGATGCTGACGGTTGCGGGAGACGTCCCGCTCGTCACCGCGGAGGAAATACGGGTCCTCATCGAGGCGCACGACCGCACGCCGGATTTTCTGATCGCTCCGGCCCACGACGGTCGAGGCTCGAATGCCGTGCTGTGCGCGCCGCCCGAGCTCGTCGCGCTGCAGTTCGGCGACGACAGTTTCGTGCCGCATGTCGAGGCAGCGCGCCGCCTCGGTCTCGAGCCGAAGGTGATCCGGCTTGCCGGGATCGGGCTCGATATCGACCGTCCGCGGGACCTTGCGGCGTTCTTGCAGGTTCCCTCGCGTACGCGCACCCGCGCTTTGCTGGAGGAATCGGGCATCGACGCGCAGGAATTCATATCGAGAATGTTGCGCGCGCCTTGATCGGTTATTCCGCAGCGGCAGTAAGGTGACGAGAGGGCGGCGGGATAGGACGCCCGAGGGCTTTTGCCTCTTCGATCCAAGCCGCCACGGCATCTCGCACGGAGGCCAAGGCGGCTTCGGCAGTCTCGCCGTCGGACATGCAGCCGGGCAGATCCGGCACGAGCGCAATAAAGCCGCCGCCCTCACGCTCCGGCAGGGGCTCGATGATCACCGGATACTCAAGCCTTGTCATCGCGCGTGTCCATCACGGCCCGCACGAACCGCACCAGCCTGCCTTTTCGGCGGCAAGTGGTCCAGTTGTTTCCCCCATGGCCGAAAGCTACCCTATGTTCTGGTGCGCTCATACCATTGAACGAACGTGGCCAGCACACAACCAAGTCGGAGGCACACGATGGCGGCGATTCCCGAAAAATACCTCGATCTCCTGCAGCAGAAGAAAACCTTCGCCAATCTCGCAACCGTGATGCCGGACGGTTCGCCGCAAGTGACGCCAGTGTGGTTCGATTACAAGGACGGGCGCATTCGCGTGAACACCGCGAAGGGGAGGGTCAAGGCCCGCAACATGAAGCAAGGCTCGTCTGTCGCGCTCGCCATCATGGATCCCGACAATCCGTATCGCTATGTCCAGGTCCGCGGCCGCGTCCAGCGCGTCGCCGAGAACGCCGATGCGCACATCGATTCGCTCGCGAAGAAATATCTCGGCAAGGACAAGCACCCGTTCGCCCAGCCCGGCGAAGTGCGGGTAATGTACGAGATCGAGCCGACCTCCGCGTCGGGCATGAGTTGACCCGTTGGCGCACGAGACTCAATCGTAAAATCCAGCATGACCGATCCGCTCGCCAAGCTCATCACCCGCGCCGCCTATGGCGCAACGCAGCTGTCGCGCGTGGCCTGGTATCTTGGGCACGGGCTTGCAATGCGCAGGCTGGCGGAGGAGGCGCGCCACGGCAAGACCAGCCGGCCTCGCCCGCACACCGATCGGCCGGTGCCGGACCGCAACCGGCTGTTCGCGGACATGGCGGCGCTGTTCCGACAAGACCTCGCCAATATCGAGGCCGGCATCTATCCCTTGCCGGCGGATCACGACGGCTCACTGGGAAGCTTGCTGCATCGTTCGCGGCTGTTCTTCGACGACTTGCCGGATGTGCATCGCCGGCGCGAGAGCGGCGGCGGCAGCGAAGTGTTGACAGACGCAACGCGCCGGAAGCGTCCTCGCTATTACCTGCAGAATTTCCACTTCCAGTCGGGCGGTTGGCTGACCGAGGACTCGGCCCGCCGGTATGATACGCAGGTCGAGGTGCTGTTCCAGGGTTCCGCGAACGTGACGCGCAGGCAGGCGCTCCCGCCCCTGCACGAGGCCTTCGCCGGCCGCGACCAGCGACGGTTGCGGCTGCTCGACGTCGGCTGCGGCACCGGCAGGTTCCTGGATTTCGCCAAACAGGCGTGGCCGCGGCTTCCCGCGCTCGGGCTCGACATGTCGGAGGCCTATGTGCGCGAAGCCAGGCGCCATTTGCGCCGCTGGATGCGGATCGGCTTCGTCGTCGGCAACGGCGAGAGCATGCCGGTGCCGGACGCGAGCCAGGATGCGGTGACAAGCATTTTTTTATTCCACGAATTGCCGCCCAAGATCCGCCGGGCCGTCTTTCGGGAATTTGCGCGCGTGCTCAAGTGCGGCGGACGTCTCGTGCTGGTGGATTCGCTCCAGCGCGGTGATGAGCCCGACTACGACGGGCTGCTCGAGCTGTTCCCGCAGAATTTTCACGAGCCGTATTATGCGAGCTACCTCGACGAAGACTTTGCGGCGATCGCCGCTGGTTGCGGCCTCAGCCACGTCCGCGACCAGAACGCGTTCGTCGCCAAGGTGATGGTATTCGACAAAGCGGCGTAGCGCCGCCTGCGCCTGGAGGTTCAATGTTCCGGCGCGGAAATCGGGTCGGTTCCGCGCGAGGCCCGGGCGCCGAGAAAACGAGAACCCCGGCTCATCCGATAGTGGGCAGTTTTGCCCGCATCAGGGAGCCGCGGCCGGCGAGCTCCGTCGATTGCCAGGCAAAAATTTTGGATTGCTTCACGGATCGGAATCGACCGCGACGGCGTTGGAGGGGGACGACGGTGCTGTCAACGTGCCCGGATCGCACCGCAACCGAACGGCATGCGGCATGACCAATATTCCGACCGAGCTGCTGCGAACGCTGGTCACGGTCGTGGAGGTTCGCAGTTTCACCAAAGCCGCTCAGTATCTCGGCATGACCCAGCCGGCGGTCAGCGCACAGATCAAGCGCCTGCAGGTTCTGCTCGGGGGGGAACTGCTCGACAAAAGCGCGCCCGGCGTAGCGTTGACCGTAAAAGGAGAAGCGGTCGTGCAGCGCGCGCGCGAGCTGCTGTCCGTCAACGACCGTATCGTCCAGATGACGACGACGAGACCCCGAACCGAGCTGCGCATCGGTATCTCGGATGGGGCGCAGAGCGCGATGTTGCTTCCGGTACTGGACGCCCTTCGCCAAGCTTCCTCGGAAGCTTTCGAGATCTGCAATTCCGACGATCTTTTGCGCGATCTGAAGCAGGGCGAACTGGACCTCGTGATCGCATTGGGCGAGACCGCGGGCATGCAGGCGCGGCACCGCTGGACCGAGCCTCTGGCCTGGGTCTGCGCCCCCGGGCTTGCTTTCAGTCGAGCCGCGCCGCTGCCGCTCGTGCTTGCGGCCGAGAGCGGCGAAATCGCGCGGATCGCGACCGCCGCGCTCGAGCGCGGCGGCGCGCAGTGGCAAGCAGCCTGCCGGCTTCCGGCGGCCGGCTGTGCGGCTGCCGTCGCGGCCGGCGTGGGAATCGCCGCCGTTCTTGCGCGTTTTTCGCCGGAGCTCGCTGTCTGCGAGGATCCCCGTCTACCGCGCCTGCCTGAGCTCGCCTGCGGCATCTATGTGCGCGTGGGCGCGGCGGAACGGCAGGTCGAGCAGCTTGCTGACGCTCTCGCGGAAGCGCTGCGCGCGGCGATCGCGGCGCCGTCGGCGATCCCTCCGGACCTCGAGGAACCGGCGACGCAGCTGCAGCCCGAAGGTTGACCGGCGCTCGGCCAGCCGACAATTCGGACGCGCGATGCCAAACGCGCACTATTCCGGCAATCTGCGATCCGCCTCCGCGGGCAGGAAGCTCGCATCGAAGATGTCGTCCGGCCTCGGCTTGGTCTTGAATTTGTAAGCGAGCCCCATCTGTTCGAGGGCGCGATCGAACCGTCCGGGATCGATGCCGCCGACCCCCCGTGCGCGTACTTCGGGCGTCAGGATGTTGTCCCGTAGCGCAATGCGCAACCGCTCGAGTTCGATCTCGCTGCGGGCGCCTTCGTTTCGCTTGAGCACGGATTGGATGGCGGCGGCCGGGTTCTTGATGGTGTCCTTCAGGCCGCGGAGAAATCCGCGGAGAAATCCGCGAACCGCTTCGGGATTTTCCGACGCGAATTTCGCGTTGACCAGAATGGCGCCGCCATAGAGTTCCAGCCCATAATCGATCATCGACATCAATTGAATGTCGTCCGCCGGGACGCCCCGCTCCTTCAGATTGACGTAGGAGACGAAGGTGTTGCCGGTGATCGCATCGACCTCTCCGGACGCCAGCATGGGTTCGCGAACCGGAACGGCGACGTTGAGCACCGTGACCTTCGCGGCATCGATGTCGGCCAATTGCGCAAACAGCGGCCATTGCGCGTACGCCGGATCGGTCGCCGGAGCGCCCAATTTCCTGTCCTCGAGATCCTTCGGCCGAGCGACGCCGCGGCTCTTGCGGCCGATGATCGCGTAGGCGGGGCGGTTGTAGACCATGAACACCGCCTTGATCGGAGACGCCGGATTCTGGTCGCGAAGCCGAATGAGCGCATTGATGTCGCCGAACACGATGTCGAAATTGCCCGACGCCAGCCGGCTCACCGTATCGAACGGGCCCGCGCCGGGATCGATGGTCATGTAGAGCCCTTCGGCGTGGTAGTAGCCCATGTCGGCAGCGACCAAAAACGGCGCGACGGCTCCCCCCAATTGGCCGTTCAGGCTGAACTTGACCGAAGTCTGCGCGCTCGCCGCCGAGCTTCCGAGCGTCCAGAGCAGGACTGCAAACAGGAGCGTGCAGGGGGTGGCGTGGCGGGGCCGATCTTGCTGGAACTGCCGCATCGACTCGCGTCCCATGCGTCGGCCGCCCCCAAGTGGTTTGCGCCGCGCCCCGTCGCGCTAACGCCGGTTTCGCGGTTTTATTCCGTCCCCCGCCTGCGCCATAGTCGGCAATGCGAGAGCAAAGCTCAAGCCGCGAGCGCCACGCCGGTCGCTTCGGAGCGGGAGCGGAGTTTCGATGACTCTACCGCAAGGACAGATAGCCCAAACCGGCGATATTGCGTCGTTCGAAGCACCCTATGCGCCGCCGGATGAAGCCATCGCCGAGGGGCTGCTTGCCGAAGCGGCGCGCACAGCCGATGCCGAGCGCCGCATCGATGCGCGCACCACGCGGCTCGTGCACGCGATCCGCGGCCGTGCCAGCGGTCTCGGTGGCGTTGAGGATTTCTTGCGCGAATATTCGCTCTCGACCCGCGAGGGACTGGCCCTCATGGTCTTGGCCGAGGCCTTGCTGCGGGTACCGGATGCCGCGACGGCCGACCGGCTGATCGAGGACAAGCTGGCTGCCGCCGACTGGTCGCATCACGACGTGCAGTCGAGCGCCTTTCTGGTCTCGGCGTCGGCTTGGGCGTTGGGGGTGGGAGCGCGCATCATCCATCCGGGAGAAATGCCCGAGCACATTCTGGCGAGCCTAGGCAAACGGCTGGGACTGCCGGCGCTTCGCGCTGCGACCCGGCAGGCGATGCGGCTCTTGGGCTCGCATTTCGTTCTCGGCGAGACCATCGAGCAGGCGCTGGCACGTGCCGCCGGCGCGTTCCGTTATTCCTTCGACATGCTGGGCGAGGCCGCCCGGACCGCGGCGGACGCCGAGCGCTATTTCGAGAGCTATGCAGGCGCAATCGACGCCATCGCCGCCCACGCGGCGTGGCTTCGATCCGCGGATCGGCCCGGCATCTCCGTCAAGCTCTCCGCTTTGCACCCGAGGTTCGAACCGATCTCGCGCTCGCGCGTGCTCGCCGAGCTCGGACCGAGGCTGCTGGAATTGGCGCGCCGGGCGAAAGCCCGAGATCTGCAGCTCACCGTCGACGCCGAGGAAGCGGATCGCCTCGAATTGTCGCTCGCCTCGATCGGACTCGTGCTCGCGGATCCCTCGCTCGCCGGCTGGTCGGGATTCGGGCTCGCGGTGCAGGCTTATCAGAAGCGCGCCCCGGCCGTCATCGATTGGATCATTGCGGCCGCGCAAGCGCTCGGCCGGCGCATCCCCGTGCGCCTCGTCAAGGGCGCCTACTGGGACAGCGAGATCAAGCGCGCGCAGGAGCGCGGGCTCGCCGACTACCCGGTCTTCACCCGCAAGGCCATGACGGATCTTTGTTACATGCACTGCATGCGCCAGCTGATCGGGGCGCGCGCGCATATTTTTCCGCAATTCGCCACGCACAACGCGCTCACCGTCGCCAGCGTGATCGAGGAGGCGGGCGGGGTCCAGGGTTACGAGTTCCAGCGGCTGCACGGAATGGGCGAGGCGCTGTACGAGACGCTGCTCGCGGAGGAGCCCGGCGCCGCGTGCCGGGTCTACGCGCCGGTCGGCAATCATCGCGACCTGCTTGCGTATCTGGTGCGGCGGCTGTTGGAGAACGGTGCGAATTCTTCCTTCGTGTCGGCCGCGGCCGACCCGCGGGTGCCCGTCGCCGCCATCCTGCAGCGCCCGCAGGCGCGCATCGGGGGCCCGAAAGCGGCTGCCCGGCATCCTCACATTCCGCTGCCCGAGGCGCTCTATGCGCCTGCGCGCCGCAATTCGCGCGGGATCGAGTTCGGCGACGGCGCGGCGGTGCGCGGCCTGCTCGCGGAGATTGCCGCCGGCGCGCCGCAGGAGCCGCGCGCGCAGCCGCTCGTCGACGGCATCGCGCTCGCGGGGCGCAGGCGCGACGTGGCCTCGCCGATCGACGGCGCGCCGATCGGCACCGTCGTCGAGGGCGGGGAACGGAGCGCGGACGGGGCCATGGCGGCCGCAGCCGCCGGTTTCCCGGCCTGGGCGGATGCGCCACGCGAGAAGCGGGCCGCGGTGCTCGAACGCGCCGCCGACGCGATCGAAGCCGCGCGCGGTCGACTGATCTGGCTGCTGCAACGGGAAGCCGGCAAGACCCTCGAAGACGCGGTTGCCGAAGTCCGCGAGGCGGCGGATTTCTGCCGGTACTACGCCGCCGAGCTTCGCCACAGCCTCGCGCCACGACGAATGCCGGGCCCGACCGGGGAAACGAACGAACTCACCTACCGCGGTCGTGGCCCATTCGTGTGTATCTCGCCCTGGAATTTCCCGCTGGCGATCTTCACCGGCCAGGTCAGCGCGGCGCTCGCGGCGGGCAACAGCGTGGTTGCCAAGCCGGCCGAACAAACGCCGCTCACCGCGGCCGAGGCGGTCCGGCGGCTGCACGCGGCCGGCGTTCCCCAAACCGCGCTGCATCTCGTGCCGGGCGACGGGCACGTGGGTGCATTGCTGGTCGAAGATCCGCGCACGGCCGGCGTAGCATTCACCGGGTCGAACGACACGGCGGCCAAGATCACCCGGGCGCTGGCGAGGAAATCGGGGCCGCTGGTGCCGTTCATTGCCGAAACCGGCGGTGTCAACGCCATGGTGGTCGACGCCACCGCATTGCCCGAGCAAGTGACGGACGATGTGCTGACGTCCGCGTTCCGCTCGGCCGGCCAGCGCTGCTCGGCGTTGCGGCTCCTCTGCGTCCAGGAAGACGTCGCGGATGGCCTGCTGGCAATGATCGAAGGCGCGGCGTTCGAGTTGCAGTTGGGCGATCCGCGTGAGCTCTCGACCCATGTCGGGCCGGTGATCGACGCCGAAGCCAAGGTCGGCCTGGAACAATGGATCGCGCAAATGCGGGGCCGGGGCACCGTACGGTTCCGCTGGGACCGCATGCCGCTGCCGGCGGTCGGTACCTACGTGCCGCCGACCATCATCGAGCTCGACCGCGCCGGCGATCTCGACCGGGAAGTGTTCGGTCCGGTGCTGCACGTCGTACGCTGGCGGGCCGACGAGCTCGACCGGCTGCTCGATGACATCGCCGCGAGCGGCTACGGGCTCACGCTCGGCATCCATTCGCGCATCGAGCTGACGGTCGAGCGCATTCTTCGGCGGCTCACGGTCGGCAACGTCTACGTCAACCGCAACATGATCGGGGCGGTGGTCGGCACTCAGCCGTTCGGCGGATCGGGGCTGTCCGGGACCGGCCCGAAGGCCGGGGGTCCGAACTATCTGCCGCGCTTCGCGATCGAGCAGACGATCGCCATCAACACCGCCGCCGTCGGCGGCAATGCCAGCCTCTTGGCGGAGCCCGAATGATCGCCGCGGCCCGGATCGGCAGACGAGCGGACGCATTCGTTAACGCGCGGTAAATCCAATGCGGCTATCCTGGCCGCATGACTGATTCGCTCGATCGGCTCTACGCGGCCGTGCTCGCCGCCAAGCACGCGGACCCGCGCGCCTCGCGCACCGCTCGGCTGCTGCGCTCCGGCCGCGCCAAGATGGCCAAGAAGCTCGCCGAGGAGGCCGTCGAAGTCGTCATCGATGCCATGAACGGCGGCCGCGACGCGGTGATCCGGGAAAGCGCGGATCTGCTCTATCACCTCGTCGTGCTGTGGGGCTCGGCGGGCGTGAGCCCGAAAGACGTGTGGCAGGAAATGGATCGCCGCGAGCGCCTGCTCGGCATCGCCGAGAAGCTGCCGAAGCCCGTGACCGAGCCGGATGAACGTCGGCGAATCGTCGCGCTCGACAGCCGCCGGCTGCACAAGCGCCACTGAGCTGCTGCGCTGCATCGAGCGGGGCGGGCCGCTTGCGATGGACAGTGCCCTTCCGTACCGCTAATCAGGCGGGCCATGCTTCTGAGACGGATTTACGACTGGTGCATCGGCGCCGCGGGCAAGCCGCATGCCTCGTGGATCATGGGCGCGCTGTCGTTCGGCGAGAGTTCGATCCTCCCGATCCCGCCCGACGTGATGATGATCCCGATGTCGCTCGCCCGGCCGGACAAGACCTGGTATTACGCGACGCTGTGCACGGCGACGTCGGTGGCGGGCGGCCTGGTCGGCTATCTCATCGGCGCGGCGCTCTACGATACCGTGGGGCATTGGATCATCCAGGCCTACGGATACGGCGACAAGGTCGAGCTGTTTCGTGACGCGTACGTGCGCTACGGCGCCTGGATCATCCTGCTCAAAGGCGTCACCCCGATCCCGTACAAGATCGTAACCATCACGTCTGGATTTGCCGATTATCCCATCGTGCCGTTCCTGCTGCTGTCGTTCGTCGCGCGTGGAATGCGGTTCTACTTTTTTGCGTTTCTGCTGTACCGGTACGGGGTCTGGGCGCGGGTGAACATCGAAAAACGGCTGGGCTTATGGTTCACGATCGGCTGCATCGTGGTGCTGATCGGAGTCATCGCCGCAACCAAGCTGTTCTGACGCCGGTCTCCTCAATTTTGCCATCGGATGCTCGCGTTATCGCACCCGGCCGGCTCGAGCCGCGCCCATGGTGACCGCACATGAATGCGACGGTGCAGCGCGCGGGAGTGACGCCGCGGATTCGCATCCGCCCCGCATTGGCGCTCGGATGCGCCGCAGTGGTTTGTTTCGTGACGGCGGCACCGGCACAGACGCCCGGGGCCGCGTCGCCGCCTCCGGCAGCACAATCCGAGCAGGAAGCCTCGGCGCAACCAACGCCGCCCGCAGGCCCGGCGGCATCGCGACCCGATGGGTTCTTCGGCCGGATGGGGCGCTGGATCGACGAGTCGATCGAGCGAGCAAGTCGGGCCTGGCGGGGCAAACCGGAACCTGCGCCGAGCGAAGTGGGCAATGTCGGTGCCGGCTTGCTGCCCAACCCGAACATCGTCACCGGGCACGAGCGCTGCGAGACTGCCGCGAACGGCGCCCCCGACTGCCGTGCCGCCGCCGAAGCGCTGTGCCGTGCGAAAGGGCTTGCCGCCGCCGGCAGCCTCGATGTTCAATCGGTCGAAAAATGTCCGGCGCGCGCGTGGATTTCCGGAACGCGAACCGCACGCGATGAATGCCGCACGGAATCCTACGTGCAGCGCGCGTTCTGCCGATAACAGGTAGCAGAAGTCAGAAATTGAAAATTGCAGGTCGGAAATCAGAGGTGCCGAGGCATGCCCAGGCGTGACGACGGCAGACAGATATTGGTCTCTGTTCTCTGATCTGTGATTTTCCGAGACCTGAAAGGGAGGCGACGTTGAACCTGCATGCCAAGCTGCTGGAACGCGAAGCCCGCGGGCGGCCGATTCGCATCGGGCTGATCGGGGCGGGCAAGTTCGGAACAATGTTTCTCGCCCAGGTGCGGCGAACGCCGGGCATGCATCTCGTCGGCCTTGCGGATCTGAATGTCCAGCGGGCGCGCAATCAGCTGCAAGGGTGCGGTTGGAGCGAACGACAGTATTCGGCGCGCGATTTGGGCGATGCGCTCAAGAGCGGCAGCACGTTGGTGACCGCCGATGCCGAGGCGCTGATCGGGTTGCCGGAAATCGAGGTTGTGATCGAGGCGACCGGCGATCCGCGCAACGGCATTCGCTTCGCGCTGGCCTCGATCGCGCACGGCAAGCACATCGTGATGGTGAACGTCGAAGCCGATGTGGTCGCCGGGCCGCTCCTCGCCCGCAAAGCGCGGACCGCCGGCGTGATCTACAGCCTGGCATGGGGCGACCAGCCGGCGCTCATCTGCGAGCACGTCGATTGGGCGCGCGCCTGCGGGTTCGAGGTCGTCGCCGCCGGCAAGGGCACGCGCTACCACCCGAGTTTCCATCGATCCACGCCCGACACGGTTTGGGAGAATTTCGGCATCGCGCCCGACAAGGCCGCGCGCGGCGGCATGAACCCCAAAATGTTCAACAGCTTCATCGACGGCACCAAGTCGGGAATCGAGATGACGGCGGTGTGCAACGCGACCGGACTCGTTCCGCAACCGGACGGTCTGTCGTTCCCGCCCGCCTCGGTTTACGACCTCGCGCGGATCTGCAAGCCGAGAAGCGCCGGTGGCGCGTTGGCGATCGCCGGTACGACCGAGGTGGTATCGTCACTCAACCGGGACCGGTCGCCGGTGCAACATCATCTGCAGATGGGCACCTATGTGGTGATCAAGGCCGGCGACGATTACGTGCGCCATTGCGCCGAGGAATATCATCTGCTTCCGGACGACGATTTCGAGCACATTGCGCTCTACCGCCCGACCCACATGATCGGCCTCGAGCTCGGCATCTCGGTCGCCTCGATCGCGTTGCGCAGCGAGCCGACCGGAGCCCCGACGGGATTCCGCTCCGACGTGGTTGCGACCGCCAAGCGCAAGCTCGCGCGCGGCGAGATGCTCGACGGCGAGGGCGGCTATTGCGTCTGGGGCAAGCAGTGCCCGGCGGAGCGCTCGCTCGAGGCCGGCTTCCTGCCGCTCGGCCTCGCCCACAAGGTCAAGCTCAACCGTGACATCGCAGCCGGCGAGCCGTTGCGCTGGACCGACGTCGAGTGCGACCGCAACGACCTTGCCGTGAAGATCAGGCGCGAGATGGAATCTGCCTTCGCGGCGCCGAACGCGAAAACCGCGGCGGAGTAGGCGAGCGTCGTTCCGGAAGCCGCGAAGCGGCTATCCGGAACCTATGAACACCGATCGGACTGTGGTCATGGGTTCCGGGTTCGCGCCTTCGGCGCGCCCCGGAATGACGTGGCGCAGGCAGTTCACCGGCCCAAATGCCGGCCCCAGAACTCGAGCGCGCGCGACCAGGCGAGCTCGGCGGCCTGGCGCTCATGCGCGTCGAGCCGCTGCTCGTTCATGAACCCATGCTTGGCGTCGTAACGAAAGATTTCGACGGACTTGCCCGCGGCTTTGAGCGCGGCTTCGAAATCGTTCACCGCTTTGGGCGTGCACCAATCGTCCTCGTTGGCGAAATGCGCCTGCAGCGGCGCGCGGATGTCCGCCGGCTTCGCGACGTTGCCGGGCGGCAGCCCGTAGAAGCAAACCGCCGCGGACAGCTCCGGGATGCGAATCGCACCCAAGATGGTGACGGCGCCGCCCATGCAGAAACCGGTGAGCCCGACTTTCGCGCCGGCCAGTTTCAGGTACTGCGCGGCGCCGCGCACGATCTGATCCGTCGCATCGAGAAAATTCAGCGAGCTCATCTCCCGGTTCGCCGCCTCGCTGTCGTGATAGGGCACGATCGTGCCCGCATAGAGGTCGGGAGCGAGCGCCTCGTAGCCCGCGGCAGCGAAGCGGTCGCAGATGCCCATGATCTGATCCTGCAGCCCCCACCATTCCTGAATCACCACGACGCCGGGCGCTTTGGCGCGTCCGGCCTTGGCCAGATAGCCGACCGTGTCCTTGCCGTCCGGGCGCCTGAAGGCGATCTTCGTACCCATCTTTCCTCCGCAGCTTCGTCGGGCCAGCCAATGCTCGCGAGCTTGGCGCAATCTCTCGCCCCGCTCAACTCTGTGCGCGCCCGACGCGCGTTACGACGTGAGCGGGACCCGCAGCAGATTGATCGCGTAGAACAACAGTTCCGATTCGAGCGCCCGGCGAATGTGCTCGGCCTGCCGGAATCCGTGCTTCTCGCCCTCGAAGACCAGCAGACAGCTCGGAATGCCGCGCGCGCGCAACGCCGCGAACATCCTTTGCGCCTGGTCGAGCGGCACCACCGGATCGTTCTCGCCATGGAGAAAGACGACCGGCGCGGAGAGTCGCTCGGCGAAATGGATCGGCGAGCGCTCGCGGTAAAGCGCGCTGCCGGGCCGGTAAGGCTCGATCAGCCAATCGAGATAATGCGACTCGAACTTGTGGGTGTCGGTGGCGAGCGCGACGAGATCGCTCACTCCGTAATAGCTCGCGCCGGCCGCGAACGCGTCGTGGAACGTCAGCGCGCACAGGGTGGTGTAGCCGCCGGCGCTGCCGCCGGTCGCAATGAGTTTGTTGGGATCGACGTCGCCGCGGCTCGCCAAAAATTCGGCGCCGGCGATGCAGTCGGCGACGTCGGCAACGCCCCATTGCCCGTCGAGCTGCTCCCGATATTTGCGGCCGAAGCCGCTGCTGCCGCGATAGTTCACGTCGAGCACCGCGAAGCCCCGGCTGGTCCAGAACTGCAGCGATAGCTCGAGGGCCGCGCTCGTCGCCGAGGTCGGGCCGCCGTGGCTCTTGACGATCAGCGGCGGCCGCTCCGATGCCGGCGCCTGCCAGTCCGGATTGTGCGGCCGATAGAAAAAGCCGTAGGCCGTCTCGCCGCCGCCGGTCGGAAACCGGATCGGTTGCGGGACGGAGAAATAGCGTTGGAATCGTTCATAGCTCGCCGGCGGAATCGAATGCCGCACCGGGTTCAGGGCGCCGGATCGCAGATCGAACGTGGCGATTGCCGCGGCCGAGCTCGGCGTCGCGCAGCGCATCACCACCGTTGGCCCCGCCGCGCGCAGCCCGGAGATCGACGCGAATTCCGTCCCATGATCGCGAGCGTCAAGTCTACGCAGATCGAGCGTTCCCAAGAACCACATGCCGTCGCGCGTGAACGAATAGATCATCGTCTCGGCCGAGACGAACGCATAGTTCGAAGCCGCGAATTGCCAGTGCGGGGCCGCGAACTCCGCGTCACGGGCAAGCACGTGCTCGGCAGCCGAGCCGTTCCATCGGTACAGGTTCCAGAAGTCGGTCGCGTCGGAGATGAAGAACAACGCGCCGGCGGGGGACCATTGCGGCTGCACGATCGAGATGTTTTCGCCCCCGGCGACCGTCTTGCGGTTCATCGGAGTGCCTGCCGCATCGAGTTCCGCGACGTGCAGATGGGTCCAGATCCACGGCATGTACGGGTGCCGCCAGCTCAGCCAAGCGAGCTTGGTTCCGTCCGGGTTGAGCGCGGGAGACGAATAGAAATCCCATCCGGAATCGAGCGTCGTCTCCGCGCCGGTTGCAAGATCGACCGCGACGAGGGAGTTGATGGCATTCACCACGTCTCCGCCGGGATGTTCTTCGCGCACCACAATGAGACGATTGCGCCCAGCGTCCAGACAGATGTCGGCGAACAGGCCGGCGCTTGTCGTCAGCTTCCGCGGAGAATTGCCGGGCGCGAGCACGTAGAGCTGGCCGTCGGCGAAATGCACGAAATGAACCGTGCCCGCGTGCACCGCATAGGCACCGCCGCCATAGCTGTGCACCTGCGAGCGCGCATCGAAAGGCGGCGGCGTGATGTCTGCGGCATCGCTTCCGGGCACCGCTCGGACGATGACGGTACGGCCCTTCTCGCGCGGCCGGCCTTCGAGCCAGTAGATCGCGTCGCCGTCGAGGCGCGGCTCCGCGAGCGAGACGGCCTCGGCGACGATCGCGTCCGCCGTGATCGGCGAATTCCACGATCCGAACGGGCCGGTTCGCCTGGTCATCGCGTTTCCGCGGATCGATTGTGCGCTGCAATTTACCGTTCCACGAAGGGCGGCTCGAAGCAATCCGCTGCCCTTGAGGTCCACCTGGAGCGCCACTAAGCTCGTGGCCGACACAAGCGGGACCGAACCCGCGGAAGGGGAGCGGGGGCATGCTGGATTTCATTCAGCAGCTCGTGGGGGGCGTTGCGCTCGGCTGCGTCTACGGCCTGATCGCGCTCGGTTTCGTCCTCATCTACAAGGCCACGGAAGTCGTGAATTTCGCCCAGGGCGACCTGATGATGCTGGGCGGTTTCTTCGCATTCACCTTCCTGACTCAGCTCGGGCTCGGCTATTGGGTCGGATTGCCGCTGACCGTGCTGGCGATGGCGGCGTTGGGCGCGCTGATCGAGCGCCTCGTGGTGCGGCCGATCCTCGGCTTTCCGCAATTCTCGATCGTGATGGTGACGATCGGCCTCGGATTCCTGCTGCGCTCCGTCGCCGGCATGATCTGGGGCACCGACGATCTGCAGATCGATACGCCGTTCAGCGGCGGCGTCGTGCGTCTCGGAGCACTAGTGTTGGGACAGGACAAGCTCTCGGTCATCGTCGCCACCACTCTGCTGTGTCTGGCGCTCTGGCTCTATTTCAACAAGACGCGAATGGGCGTCGCCATGCAGGCGACCTCGCAAAATATGCTCGGCGCCTACTACATCGGCATCCCGGTCAAGCGGGTGTTCTCGTTGATCTGGGCGATCAGCGCAGCGGTCGCGGGCTTCGCCGGCGTGCTGCTCGCGCCGATCGCCTTCATCCACACCAATGTCGGTTTTTTGGGACTCAAGGCGTTCCCGGCGGCGGTGCTCGGCGGATTCGGCAGCATCCCAGGAGCGCTCGTCGGCGGCCTCGTCATCGGCGTGGTCGAAACGCTCTCGGGCTTCTATCTGCCGGAGGGCTTCAAAGACGTCGCCGCCTACATCTTGCTGCTCGTGGTCCTGATGGTCAGGCCGGAAGGCTTGTTCGGCCTGCACCTGCACAAGAAGGTCTGACGGCCGGGCATGCGCGCGATCTTCAAGACCGACTACGACCAGGACATCCGGCTCATCAAGCACAGCGGCTATGCCTGGGCCTACGGGACCCTGCTCGCGCTCGTCCTGCTGGCGCCGCTGTTGGTCGGATCGTATCTGCAGAGCCAGCTCGTATTCGTGTTCATCTATGCGATCGTCGGGGTCGGGCTCCTGATCCTCACCGGCTTCACCGGTCAAGTTTCCCTCGGCCACGCCGCGTTCCTGGCGATCGGCGCCTATACGACGGCGTATCTGCAGCGGCTCGGCGTGCCGTTCGTGGTGTATTTGCCGGCCTCGGCGCTGCTCGCCGGCGCAGTCGGGGTGCTCGTAGGCTTCCCGGCGCTGCGCCTCACCGGCATTTATCTGGTCATCGCCACGATCGCATTCGGATTCATCGTCGAGGAGATCGCAGCGCGCTGGGAAAGCGTCACCAACGGCAACGAGGGCATGCGGATCAGGGCGATCGATCTGTTCGGCTCGACCCTCGGTCGCGACGGCTACGGCTTCTACTTGCTGTGTCTGGCGCTGTTGATCGCGGTCCTGCTCGGCGCGCTCAACCTGCTGCGCGCGCCGACCGGCCGGGCGTTTCTGGCCATCCGCGACAGCGAGACCGCGGCGCGCAGCATGGGCGTCAACCTCGCGCGCTACAAGGTGATGGCGTTCTCGATCAGCGCGGCGATCACCGGGCTCGCCGGCTGTCTCTACGCGCACAAGCTGTCGTTCGTCAGCCCGGAGATGTTCACGCTGCTGCTCTCGCTGGAGTTCATCATCGTGATCATCATCGGCGGCGTCGGCAGCCTGCACGGCGCGGTGCTGGGCGCGATCTTCGTGGTGATGGTCGACCCGTTCCTGACGCTGCTGAAGGACGACCTGCCCGGCGGCATCGGCCGGCTTGCCGGAGGCCTCGGCGCCTCGCCGGCCGCGGCCGCGGCGATCGAGGATACGCTTGCGCGAATCGGCGGCGCGGCCGGCCTCAAGGGCGCGATCTACGGCGTCATCATCATCGTGTTCATCCTGTTCGAGCCGCTCGGCCTTTACGGCCGCTGGGTCAAGCTGAAGCTGTATTTCCAGCTGTTCCCGCTCTACAAGAAAGCCACGTTCCGGCGGCAGAAGACCTATGTGAAATCGGAGCGCAACCGGTGAGCTGCCTCGCCGTCGAGAACCTCACGCTGCGATTCGGCGGACTTACCGCAATCGACGACGTGAGCTTCGAAGTGCGCCCGGGCGAGGTGTTCACGCTGATCGGGCCGAACGGCGCCGGCAAGACTTCGATCTTCAATGTCATTTCCCGGTTCTACCGGCCGAGCGCGGGACGCCTGTTCTTCGAGGATCGCGACATCAGCGCGGTGCCCGCGCACGAAGTGGCTCGGCTCGGCATCGCCCGCACGTTCCAGAACATCGAGCTGTTCGACAATGCGACCGTGCTCGACAACCTGCTGGTCGGGCGCCACCGCCACCGCACGACCGATGCCTGGCAAGAGCTGCTGTTCCTGCCGAAGGTGCGGCGCGCCGAATACGCCCATCGCCGCAGGGTCGAGGAGATCATCGATTTCCTCGAGCTGCAGCGCTACCGCGAGCAGCTGATCGCCGGACTGCCGTACGGCGTGCGCAAGATCTGCGAGCTCGCGCGGGCGCTCTGCACCGAGCCCAAGCTGCTGTTGCTCGACGAGCCCTCCTCGGGGCTCAACGTCGAGGAGACCGACGACATGGCGTTCTGGATCCACGACATCCGCCGCGAGTTCGGCATCACCGTGCTGATGGTCGAGCACGACATGACACTGGTGAACCGCGTCTCCGACCGGGTGCTGGCCCTCAACTACGGCCGGGTGCTCGCGCTCGGCACCCCGCCGGAAATCCAGCGCAATCCCGAAGTTGCCGCCGCCTATCTGGGCGCCTGAGGAGCGTATATGAGCGCCGCCGATCCGATCCTGAGTGTCAGCAACATCGAGACCTATTACGGGCGGATCATGGCGGTGCGCGGGGTGAGCCTCGAAGTGCCGCGCGGCGCCATCGTCACCGTGCTGGGCGGCAACGGCGCCGGCAAGACCACGATTCTGAAAACGATCTCCGGCGTGCTCGATCCGCTGAAGGGAACCGTGGAATTCGACGGTATGCGCATCGACCGCCTCGATCCCGACCGCATCGTGCGGCTCGGGCTTGCCCATGTGCCGGAGGGCCGCGAGATCTTTCCGTTCCTGACCGTGCGGGAAAACCTGCTGATGGGCGCCTTCGCGCGCCACGACGCCGACGCGGTAACGGCAGACCTCGAGCGCATCTTCGGGTATTTCCCGGTGCTCAAGGCGCGGCTGCACCAGCTCGGCGGCCTGCTTTCCGGCGGCGAGCAACAGATGCTGGCGATCAGCCGCGCATTCATGAGCCGGCCCAAGCTGCTGCTGCTCGATGAGCCCTCGCTCGGCCTCTCGCCGCTCTTGGTGCGCGAGATTTTTTCCATCATTCGCCGGCTCAATTCCGAGCAAGGCATCGCCATGCTGCTGGTCGAACAGAACGCCAAGATGGCGCTCGAGACCGCGCAATACGGCTACGTGCTCGAAGTCGGCAGGATCGTGATGGCGGATTCATGCGAGCGCCTGATGCAGAGCCAGGACATCCAGGAGTTCTATCTGGGCGCCAAGGAGGCCGGCGCCCGCGGCGAGCGGCGCTGGAAAAAGCGCAAGGTCTGGCGCTGACCCAACGAAACGGTCGTCCCGGCCAGTCAGCGCAGCTGGCGGAGCCGGGACCCATGAACACCGAATTGTGTGATATGAATAGGTGGTGTTCATAGGTTCCGGGTTCGCCGCTTCGCGGCGCCCCGGAATGACGCTTTCGATGGGGATATGATCGTGAAGCCCGCGACGCTGACCGTAGCCGACACGGTGCCGAAAAGTTTCCTGCTCTCCGTCGCGACGCGCGGCGAGAAGCCGGCACTGCGGGAAAAACATCTGGGCATCTGGCAGACGGTCAGCTGGAACGAGTGGCTCGCGCGCGCGAAAGACATCGCCTTCGCGCTGCATGCGTCGGGCTTCCGGCCTGGCGACGTCGCCTCCGTGCTCTCCAACACCGTGCCGGAATGGGCGTATGTCGACATGGGCATCCTGTGCGCCGGCGGCGTCTCGTCCGGCATTTATCCCACCGATTCGGTCAAACAGGTCGAGTACCTGGTCAACGACTCGAAGACCCGCGTTCTGTTCGTGGAGGACGATGAGCAGCTCGACAAAGCGCTCGAGGCGCGCAAGCGCTGCCCGGCCCTGGAGAAGATCGTGATCTTCGACATGGAAGGGCTGAGCGATTTTCGCGATCCGATGTGCGTGTCGCTCGCGGATTTCCTCGCGGCCGGCCGTGCCCGCATGCAGGGGCGCGAGCATCTGTGGCAGGAGATGATCGAGTCGCGCGGCCCGCACGATCTGGCGATTCTCGTCTACACTTCCGGGACCACCGGTCCGCCGAAAGGCGCGATGCTGTCCCACCGCAACCTCGTCGCACAGATGCAGCATTGCGTCGACGTGCTCTCATGGTGCGAGGGCGACGAGCGCCTGGCGTTCCTGCCCGCCTGTCACGTCGCCGAGCGCGTCGCCGGCATGTACTACGCGATCGCGACCGGCGTGGTGTCGAACTATGCCGAACGGCCGGAGACGGTCCCCGAGGACATCCGCGAAGTGCAGCCGACGCTGTTCGGTGCCGTGCCGCGGGTGTGGGAGCGCTTCTATTCGGCGGTGATGATCGCGCTCAAAGACGCGACGCCGATCGAGCGCTGGGCCTACCGCTTGGCGATATTCGCCGGCAACCGGATCGCCGACGCGCGACTGGAGCGGCGCGAGCCGAACCTCGCGGAGCGTGTCGCGTTTGCATTCGCGCACCGGTTCGTGCTGCGCAATATCCGGCGGATGATCGGCATCGACCGCTGCCGCTGGGTGTTCACCGGGGCGGCGCCGATCGCGCCGGAGCTGATCCGCTGGTATCTCGCGCTCGGCCTGAGCATGTACGAGGTCTACGGCCAGACCGAGAACGCCGGGCTCGCGACCGTGATGCCGCTCGACGCCATCAAGCTCGCCACGGTCGGCAAGCCGGTGCCGTACGGCGAAGTGACTTTGTCGCCGGACGGCGAAATCCTCATCCGCGGCGATTTCGTGTTCATGGGCTATCTCAATCAGCCGCAGAAGACCGCGGAGACCATCGACCGCGACGGCTGGCTGCATACCGGGGACGTCGGCGTGATCGACAACGAGGGCTACGTGCGCATCACCGACCGCATGAAGGACATCATCATCACCGCCGGGGGCAAGAACATCACCCCGTCGGAGATCGAGAACCAGCTGAAATTCTCGCCCTACATCAGCGACGCGGTCGTGATCGGGGACCGCCGGCCATATCTGACCTGCCTCGTCATGATCGACCACGAGAACGTCGAGAAGTTCGCGCAGGATCGCAGCGTGCCATTCACGAATTACGCGAGCCTTTGCCGCACGCGGGAAGTGCGCGACTTGATCTGGAGCGAGATCGAACAGGTCAATGCGCAATTCGCCCGGGTCGAGACCATCAAGAAGTTCCACTTGATCGAGCAGCAGCTCACCCCCGAGGACGATGAGCTGACCCCGACCATGAAGCTCAAGCGCAAGTTCGTGAACGAGAAATACCGCCGGGAGATCGAGGCGCTCTATTCCGGCGCCGCGGCCTGAAGGAAACCGCAACCGTAGCCCGGATGAAGCGCGTGCAGCGCGCAACCCGGGAGCAGCCGGTCCCGGATTACGCTTCGCTCCATCCGGGCTGCGGTCCTCGCGTTAACCGTGTTGCGTCCTCCGCCCCCTGTCCTCCCTCCGGCGCTTCCGCTAGGATCGTGGCATCAGACGGGCAACAAGCGTGGGAGAATCTTTTTTCCCGCTCCCCGTCGGCCGCAAACACGAGGAAACACCATGAGGCTCGACTATGGCCGGGCGGCGCTGATCGGCGCCGCGATCGCCCTCGTCCCGGGTGGCGTCGGCGCGCAGACCAAGGTCACGAACCAGGGCGTCACCCCGAGCGAGATCGCGCTCGGAACGCACCAGGACTTGAGCGGACCGGTCAAGGGCTGGGGCGTTGCGGTCGCCAACGGCATGAAGATGGCCGTCGATGAGATCAACGCGGCCGGCGGCATCCAGGGCCGCAAGATCAAGCTCGTCGTCGAGGACAGCGGCTACGATCCCAAGCGTGCGGTGCTGGCCTCGCAGAAATTGATCGAAAAGGATCAGGTGTTTTCCATGGTCGGGCCGATGGGTTCGCCGACCGTGCTCGCCGCCCAGGACATCGTGCTCGAGGCCGGCGTGCCGCAGCTTTTTCCGCTGACAGCGGCGCAGTTCACCTTCAAATTCGATCCGGCGAAGCCGCAGGAGCGGCTCAAGTTCAACAACTTGCTGCCGTATGTCGAATCGACCCGCGCTGCCGTCAAATACATGGTCGATCTCAAACATCCGAAACGGCCGTGCATCCTGCACCAGGACGACGAGTACGGCAAAAACGTGCTCGACGGCTTCACCGCGCAGCTCGTCGCCATGAAGATCGAGCCGGGCACGGTCGCCACGTATAAACGCGGCGCCTCCGACTTCAGCGCCCAGGTTGCGCGGATGAAATCCGACGGCTGCGATCTCGTGGTGCTCGGCACCGTGATCCGCGAGACCATCGGGGCCATGGCCGAGGCCAAAAAGCTCGATTGGAACGTCGACTTCCTCGGCGCCCTCCCGACCAACGTCATGGAGGTGCCGGCGCTCGGCAAGGATGCAGTCGAGGGCCTCTATGCCGCCTCCGCCTTCGAGATTCCCTATGAGGACACCGCGAAAGGCAAGGTCAAGGAATGGCTCGTCAACTACAAGAAAATGTTCGGCACCGACGCCAATACCCAGGCGATCATCGGCTACAACGCGATCAAGACCTTCGCGTTCTATGCCGATCTCGCCGGCAAGGATTTGACCGGACAGAACCTCCTGGAGGCGCTGGAATCCGGCAAGGAGTTCCAGGACATCTTCGGCTCGCCGCCGGTGAAATTCTCGAAAACCAATCACCTCGCGACCGAAGTGACGCAGGTGCAGCAGATCCAGAACGGCCGCTGGGTGCTGCTGAAGGAAGGTCTGCTGTTCTGAGCCCGGTCGCGAACGCGACGGAACTCGCGGCCCGGGCGGGACCCTCGCCCGGGCCGCAACATCATTGGCCGCCGTTCACGCTTTTCACGAGCCATGCGCAAAACGCCGTATCTCGCGCTCACTGTCACGCTCGTGCTGTGGGCGTCGTCTTTCCCCGCGATCAAGGCCGCGCTGAGCGGTTATTCACCATTGGAACTGGCCGCGGTGCGCTTCCTCACGGCGTCGGCGACGCTTGCCTGCGTCGCTCCGCTGCTCGGGGTTCGAGTTCCTCGCCGATCGGACGCGTTGTTGATCTTGGCGCTGGGATTGGCGGCAGTCGGCGCGTACCACGTGCTGCTGAATTATGGAGAGATGATTTCGACCGCCGGTGCGGCGGCGTTCATCACGAATCTAGCTCCGATATTCTCGACCATCCTGGCGGGAGCGTTGGGCGAGCACGTTCGGCGGCGGGCTTGGGTCGGGGTGCTGGTGAGCCTCGGCGGCGCATCGCTCATCAGCCTGGCGACGCAAGGTCCGCTCGCGCTGGACGTCGGTTGCGTCCTGTTTCTGCTCGCGGCGGGGTGTTGGAGCTTGTTCTTCGTGCTGCAGAAGCCGTTGCTTGCCCACTACTCCCCACTGGAAGTCACCTGCTACGCGATCTGGTCGGCCGCTTTGCCGTTCACCGTATTTCTGCCAGGAGCCGCGACCGCCGCACTCAATGCTGACCTGACGGCGACGATCTGCGCGGTGTACCTGGGGATCTTGCCTACATCCTGCGGCTATTTGTGCTGGTCCTACGTCTTGTCGAGGATTCCGGTGTCGCAGGCGGCGATCTACACCTATTTGGTTCCGGTCATCTCGGCGGCCATGTCCTATGTCTGGCTCGGCGAGCATCCCAGCACTTTGTTCGTGCTCGGAGCCGGAGTCGTGCTCCTGGGCGTGGCTCTCGCGCATCCGTCGGAGCTCGCCATGCCGGCCAAAGCTTCTTCCTCGCAAGGGGTAGGCAAGCGGCGATGATAAACGCCGGCGCGACCTCGGTGATCCGCTATCGCCCGCACCGGCGCATTACCAATCTCCTCGCGGAACTCGATGGAATTTAGCAGCAAGGATTCCTAACCGAGGGGCCGCGTATTGCGACCTGCAAACTCGGCGGCCTCGACGGCCTCACCGCACCAGAGCCGGGCGCTTGTTGTCGAACTTCCAACCCGGAATGAGATACTGCATGGCGATCGAATCGTCGCGCCCGCCGAGCGCATGATCGCGGTAGAGCCGGTGCGCCGTCTCGACCTGCGCCATGTCAATCTCGACACCGAGACCGGGCCCGTCCGGCACCGCAATTTCTCCGTTGACGATCCGCAGCGGTTCCTTGGTCAAGCGCTCTCCGTCCTGCCAGATCCAATGGGTGTCGATCGCGGTGATCTCTCCCGGCGCCGCTGCCGCCACGTGGGTGAACATGGCGAGCGACACGTCGAAATGGTTGTTGGAATGCGAGCCCCAGGTCAGTCCCCACTCGCGGCACAGCTGTGCCACGCGGACCGAGCCCTGCAGCGTCCAGAAATGCGGATCGGCGAGCGGGATGTCGACTGCGTGCAACTGGATGGCATGGCCGAGCTCGCGCCAGTCGGTCGCGACCATGTTGGTCGCAACCGGTAGCCCGGTTGCGCGGCGGAACTCGGCGAGAATTTCCCGTCCGGAAAAGCCGGGCTCGGCCCCGCACGGGTCCTCCGCATAGCCGAGCACGTTGCCCAGACCGCGGCACAGCCGCACCGCGTCGGCGAGCGACCAGGCGCCGTTCGGATCAATGGTGACACGCCCGCGGGGAAAGCGCTCTTTGAGCGCTTGTACCGCCTCGATTTCCGCTTCGCCGGCGAGCACGCCGCCCTTGAGCTTGAAATCCGCAAAGCCGTAGCGCGCCTGCGCGGCTTGGCCGAGCCGCACGATTGCGGCCGGTGCGAGCGCCGCCTCGTTGCGCAGCCGCAGCCAATCGTCTCGCGCCTCCGGCGCGCTGCGATACGGCAGATCGGTCTTGTTGCGGTCGCCGACGTAGAACAGATAGCCGAGCATTCTGACGGCGCGGCGCTGGCGTCCTTCGCCGAGCAGCGCCGCGACCGGCACGCCGAGGAAGTGGCCCAGGAGATCGAGCAGCGCGGCCTCCATCGCGGTGATCGCGTGGATCGTCGTGCGCAAGTCGAAAGTCTGGATTCCGCGTCCGCCGACGTCGCGCTCGCCGAAACGCCGCCGCATCGTCCCCAGGATGTCGTCAAGCGCGCCGATCGGACGCCCGACCGCGACCTCCCGGGATTGCTCGAGCGTCCGGCGGATCGCTTCGCCGCCCGGCACTTCTCCGACGCCGCTGTGCCCCGCGCTGTCCCGCAGAATCAGCAGATTTCGGGTGAAGAACGGGCCGTGCGCGCCGCTCAAATTTAGCAGCATGCTGTCGCGGCCCGCCACCGGGATGACGAGCATTTCCCTGATCACCGGGGCGCCGGAGATCTCGCGTTCCGCGGCCATCGGGCGAACTCCGCACACCAACAGGCCGGATGATAGCAAAGAACCCGACGGCCTCGGATTTCCCGCCTCGATCGAGCGAACCGGCAATTGGCCCGCAGATTGCGATCGGCTATGAGGGGTCGGGCGCCCCAGCGCCCTGGACGCAGGAGCGAACGCGATGCCGGAAGTCTATGTCTACGCCGTGGAGGGCCGCACGCTCGATCAGAAGCGGGCGCTGATCAAAGACATCACCGATGCGGTGGTGCGCCACTTCAAGGTCGACCCCGAAGTGGTGATGGTGCAGATCATGGAATCGCCCAAGACCCACAAAGCCAAGGGCGGCGTGCTGTTCAGCGAGCGCGCGCCGAAAAGCTAGCGATCGCCGGGCGCGCTGCTTGGCACTCCCGCATCGCCGGTCTACAAGCGGCCCGGTCAACAGGGGTTTTCATGCGCGCGGGCCTCGCATTCTCGGTGCTGGGGCACATAGGGTTGCTGGTGTGGGGGTTCGTGCTGTTCGCGAGCCCGAAGCTGTTTGCGCCGATCCCGCCGGACGCGATCGTGGTCGACATCGTGCCTGCGGCGGCGATGGCGCAGGACCTGAGACAAGCCCCGCCTGCAAGCCCGAGCGCACCGCAATCGGCTGCGTCCGACCGCCAGCAGCAACCGGCGCAAGATTCTTCCTATACCTCGGGCATCAGGACTGCGCGCGGGCAAGCCGCGCCGGAACGGCGGTCTTCCGTGCGCGAGCCGGCCGAGGCGCCGCCGCAGGACGAACCGCCTTCGAATCTGCTCGTGTTCAATCCTACCGTCGCGCCGGTTCGGGAGGTGCCGCTGCCGACCGGCGGGGTTCAGAATCCGGCGGGAGGGTTCGACGCCCCTGCGGATGCCGCCGCGAAGCTCTCGCGCGAGGAGATCGCGGCGTTGCGCGCGCATCTGCAGCGATGCTGGAATCCGCCGGCCGCGGTCGCCGAGGCGCAAAAGCTCAAGGTCGTCCTGCGCATCGCGCTTGCTCCCAATGGCGCCTTGACCGAGGCGCCGAGCTTGGTCGAGGCGAGCGCGTCCGCGCAGGGACCGGCGCTCGTCGCCGCGGCGATGAGCGCCTTGCGCAAGTGCCAGCCCTACAGCTTCTTGCCGGCAGCCAAATACGAAGAATGGAAGCTGCTCGACCTGAGTTTTTCGCCGCGCGGCCTTTTGGGCGGCTGAGCCGACGCCAGCGGCCATGGGTTGGCCGCTGCAGGAAGCGCGCCGCTCAGCCGGGGTGCAATGATTTCAAGCGGCGCAGGTCATCGGCGGCTTCCGCCAACAGCCATTTCCGCAGCATCGCGATCTTCGATACGTCCGAACTCGCCTTCGGGCAGACGATCCAGTACGGATTGGTCACTCTCAAGCTGACGTCGATCGGCCTGACGAGGCGGCCGTGGATCAAATCCCATGCGGCCAGTGCGGTGCGAGCAAGCGCGATCCCCTGGCCTTCGACGGCGGCGTCGATCAGCATGCTGGCGCGGTTCAGAATCGGCCCGCGCGCGGCCGGACCCGGGATGCCCGCGGCTTCGAACCATCGCGTCCAGGTGTCCGCATTCTCGAGGCGCAGCAGCGGCAGTTTCAGCAAATCCGATGCCGTGGCGATTCGCCTGCGTCCCGACAGGAGCTCGGGGCTGCAAACGGGAAAGAGCTGCTCGGAACAAAGCCGCGCGGCATCGAGCCCGGGCCATTTGCCGTCGCCATGGCGAACCGCAAGATAGACGTCCTCGCGTGCAAAGTCGACGTGGTGCGCCGTTGCTGAAATCCGCAGATCGATATCCGGATGGCTTTCGGCGAATCGACCGAGCCGGTGCACGAGCCATTTGGCGGCAAAATCCGGCGAGGTGCTGATCGTCAGGCTCCCGGAGCTCCGGCGCTGCACGAGCCGTTCGGTGCCGAGCGCGATGCGATCCAAGGCTTCGCGCACCACCGCAAGATACTCGCGCCCTGCCTCGGTAACGGCCAGCTTCTGACGCTCACGGCTGAAAAGCTTGAGGCCGAGCGTGGCCTCGAGCGCCTTGACCTGATGGCTCACCGCTCCTTGGGTGACGCTCAGCTCTTCCGCCGCGCGCGTGAAGCTCTCGCTGCGCGCCGCGGCCTCGAAGGCCTTGAGCGCGTTCAAGGGCGGCAGGCGGCGCGGCATCGCGGCATCGCGGTTTTCTCATGAGAAAAGCTAATGAAACCATAGGCCGACCGTCCGCGCGGCGCAACGCGGTCGGACCGTTGCTTCGGATGGGCTGAACGCGGACACCGCACAATCAGCAAACCATCCGCGCGGACAACCGAAGCCGGATCGTCCGGACCCGGCGCTCATGAATTTTCCTAAGGTCAAGCCTAGAAAAGATGCGTTGCGGACGAGTGCTGCCCGGCCATAAAGGGATGCGCTTCGCAAGAAAGCGCAATCGGGCTTTTTCTGCAGCCGCCCGGTGCTCGAGGACGTTTCCGTCCCAAGCGCTGCTCCGGCCCCGCGCGGGGAGGAGCGCCTATGAGCAATCCAAGCGCTGCAAGTTTGCCTCCGACGGCTTCGCCGAACATCACGGCCGCCCCGCTCGCCGCCCGCTCGACGGCCGCGCGAACCCGGTTGCTGCTCGAGGGCCCGCCGCTGGCCACCCTGCTGCGGCTGTCCGCGCCGAACATTCTGAACCTGCTGGCGATCGCCGGCATGATCACGTTCGACGGGCTGTTTCTCGGCCGCTTGGGTGCCGACGCGCTCGCCGGCGTCTCGCTCGCGTTTCCGTTCGTGATGCTGATGCAGCATACCGCGGCGAGCGGCATGGGCGGCGGGGTCGCCTCCGCCGTCGCGCGCGCGCTCGGCGCCGGCAGGCGCGAGGTCGCCGACGCGCTGGCGTTTCACGCTTTCGTTCTCGCGCTGGGCCTCGCCGCCGCATTCTCGACCGTGCTGCTGCTCGGCGCGCCGTTCGTCTTTCGATGGATGGGCGGGCGCGGCGAAATGCTCTCCGCCGCGCTCGCCTACGCCGACGTGGCGTTCAGCGGCGCAATCTCGATCTGCATGCTCAATCTGCTCGCCAGCGTGGTGCGCGGCACCGGCAAGATGGGCCTGCCCGCCGCCGTCATCGTCGGCAGCGTGATCGGGCATGTTCTGATCTCGCCCGCGCTGATTTTCGGCTGGGGCGCAATCCCGGCGCTCGGCCCGGCCGGAGCCGGGTGGGGTCTCATGCTCTCGTTCGGCGCCGGCAGCCTGGTGCTGCTCGCATACCTGCGCTCGTCGCGATCGCTCGTCATGGCCTTCCGCGGCGTGCCGCTGCAGCGGCGACTGTTCGGCGAAATCCTGAAGGTCGGCGTGCCGGGATTGATCAATGTGATCATCACCAATCTGGCCGTCGTGCTGTTGACCGGGATCGCCGGCCATCTCGGCAGGGAAGTCGCCATCGCCTACGCGATGGGTGCGCGGCTCGAATACATCCTGATTCCCCTCGCATTCGGTTTCGGCACGGCGATCGTTGCGATGGTCGGCACCAATTGGGGCGCCCAGCAGGAGATCCGCGCGTACCGACTCGCTTGGACTGGAGCCGCAACCGTCGCGGCCGCCTGTGGCTCGATCGGATCGATCGTCGCGCTCTTTCCCGATTCGTGGATGCGGCTTTTCACCGCCGATCGCGAGCTCGTGCGCATGGGCGCGCTTTATCTGCAAATTGTCGGGCCGAGTTACGGTCTCTATGGGCTCGGGATGGGGCTCTATTTCGCAACCCAAGGATTCGGAAACGTCGTCTCGACCGTCGGCGCCAATGCGGTGCGCCTACTCGCGAGCGCGGGATGCGGACTGGCCGCTCTGTGGCTCGGTTTCGGCGCAACCGGATTGTTCGTCGCCATTGCGGGCGGCTTCTGCGCGTACGCAGCCCTGACCGCCGCCGCGGTATTCAGAGTGAGAAAGACGACGGCCCGGACAGTCAGCAGCGACATAGCCGTCGTCTCTACGGCGGCGAACGCTTCGAAATCGAGAAGCGAAAGCGGCGGAATGGCGAACTGGCGCCGTTGGTGGCCGAAGCGGGAAAAAGCCGGCGTGCGATCGCCGCGATCGAAGAGGATGAGCTCGGGGATTTGAGCGACATCGGGCGGCAAATTTGGCGGGAAGCCCGCGCGAGAGACGGAAACTGAGATGCCGGGCCGACACGGCATTCCGGATGCTGCCGCCGTGTTGTGCGGGGTTGAATATCTGCGGTTATTGGTGCCCCTGGCCGGACTCGAACCAGCACGGGTGTTAGCCCACCTGATTTTGAGTCAGGCGCGTCTACCAGTTCCGCCACAGGGGCAAGGCGGGGCGGAATATAGTCGGGCGTAGCGGAGGGTCAACGGGCTCCGCCGAATGGGTTCATGGGTTTATCCGCCACGTTCGTGATCATGGGTTCCGGCTCTCGCGCTGACGCGCTCGGCCGGAACCACAAGTCATGCCGAATCGACAGCGCGCGGGCGCAGCGCTATGCCGGGCCGTGCAACGGAGAAGGGCCCATGTCGGCCAGCGCCAGACGGAACCCGGCGAGCGGCGTCGCGATCGCAATCGCGGTCATCGCTACGGCGGCGATCCTCGGCGCATTCTTCTTCCAATACGTACTCGGGCTGCAGCCGTGCCCCCTCTGTCTCGAGCAGCGCATCGCCTATTACGTTGCGATCCCGCTGGCGCTGATCGCGGCACTCGCAGCTTCGCGTGGGTGGGCGCGGGCGCTGCTAGCGGCGGCGCTCGTCGTCATCGCGCTCGCGATGCTGATCAACGCCGGGCTCGCCGTCTATCACGCCGGCGTCGAATGGAAATTCTGGCCGGGACCGGCCGATTGCTCGGGGCCGATCACCAATCTGGGGCGCGCCTCGGATCTCGCGAAGCAGCTGCGCAATGTGAGCGTCGTGCGCTGTGACGAAGCGCCGTGGCGTTTCCTTGGCCTCTCGCTTGCCGGTTACAACGTGCTGATCTCGCTCGCTCTCGCCGGAATCGCGATGTGGGGAGCCGCGAGGGCGCCGCGTACCGCCTGACTGTCATCGCCCACGCAGGCGGGCGATCGAGTAATCCCATCGCGCATGGAGTTACTCGGTGCCCGGCATTCGCGGGGCTGACGGCAAGTCGCCATGCGGATCGAGGTCCACGTTTTCGCGGGGACGGTCGCCTGCGGCGACCGGATCACGGCTCGAGCTCGGTGTCCCAATAGAGATAGTCGAGCCAGCTCTCGTGCAGATAGTTCGGCGGGAACAGCCGGCCGTTCTTGTGCAAGTGGTGCACGCTCGGCTGGAACGGCATCTGCACCGGCCACATGCCGGACTCTTCCGGCGTCAGATTGCCCTTCTTGAGGTTGCAGTCCGAGCAGGCGGCGACCACGTTGACCCAGGTGGTGTGGCCGCCGCGCGAGCGCGGCAACAGATGATCGAACGTGAGATCGTCGCGCGTGCCGCAGAATTGGCAGACGAACTTGTCGCGCAAGAACACGTTGAACCGCGTGAACGCCGGATGCGTCGAGGGCCGCACGAAGGTCTTCAGCGACACCACGCTCGGCAGCTTCATCTCGATCGAGGGGCTGTGCACCGCCTTGTCGTATTGGGCGACGATGTTCACCCGGTCGAGAAACACCGCCTTGATGGCGTCCTGCCACGACCACAGCGACAGCGGATAATAGCTCAGCGGCCGGAAATCGGCGTTCAGCACCAACGCCGGGAAGCCGCCGAACGACACGTGCGCGTTCAAATGTCCGCTCCTCCTTCCCGCTGCAGAGCAACACAGTCTATAGGCGAGCGTGACAGGAATGTGAAGCGCCCCAGCGGCTTGGGGCCATTTCTGCCCGCGATCGGCTCACAGCTTTTCGCCGAAGCGGTGCGCGAGAAATTCGCCGCCGTGCCGCAGCCCCTCGGCATCGATGCCGTGCCCGACGCCGGCCGAGAGGTGCCATTGCACCGGGACGCCGAGCGCGGCCAATCCCTGCGCGGCCTGAAACAGCGCCTGCGCCGGAATGAGATCGTCGAGGTCGCCGTGCACCAGCAGCACCGGCGGCCGCGCCGAGATCTCGGCCGCGAAGCCGTCGCTGCCCGGCCCGGGCGGTAACACCAGCAGGCCTGAATAGCCGACGATCGCCGCCGGCGCATTGCGGCGGCGCAAGCCGATGTGCAGCGCGAGCATCGTGCCCTGGCTGAAGCCGACGAGCGCCAGCGCATCCTCGCCGAGCCGATGCCGCGCGAGCTCGGCATCGAGAAACTCATTGAGCCCGGGCGCGGCGGCCTTGACCCCGCGCCAGCGTTCTTGCGGATCGCGAAAGGTCAGCGTGAACCACTGCCGGCCGACCGGCGCTTCGGCGCAGGGTTCGGGCGCATGCGGAGCGACGAACGCCGCGTGCGGCAGCAGCGGCTGCCACGCGCGCCCGATCTCGATCAGGTCGTTGCCGTCGGCGCCGTAACCGTGCAGCAGCACCACGAGCTGCCGTGCCGAGCCCGGCGCACTAGGGGCGAGGCGCGGACCGTCGAGTGCAGCGGGCACGCGAATCCTCCTAGGATTTCTGATTGCGGGGTTTCGCCGGTACCGGCGGGCGGGGTACCGGCGCCGCATCCCGTCCTTTGAGGGCCCGGTAGTAGGACCACAGCACCCGCGCGGCGACCCCGCGCCACGGTCGCCAGCCTTCGGCAAGCGGCTGCATCTCACGCGGCGTCGGCCGCGCTTTCAGCGCGAACGCGAGCCGTGCCGCTTCCCGCAGGGCGAGGTCGCCGGCCGGCCAGGCGTCGGGATGACCGAGACAGAACAACAGATAAATGTCGGCGGTCCACGGTCCGATGCCGTGCAGCGCGGTGAGCGCCGCATGCGCGTCGTCCGCCGTGCGATCGGCGAGCGCCGCAAGATCGAGCGCGCCCGACGTGAGCGCGGATGCAATCGAGCGCAGTGTGCGGATTTTCGCGGCGGACAGCCCGGCGCGCTGCAGGCGCGGCGCTCGCAGGCGAAGGAAAGCGGCAGGCGCGAACGGGTCGAGCAGCGCGGTGACGCGCGTCCAGATCGCCGCGGCACTCGCGGTCGAGAGTTGCTGGGAAACCACGATCGAGGCAAGCCCGGCGAAGCCGCCTTCGCGCCGCCGCAGCGGCGGCGGGCCGGCGATCGCCAGAATGGGCGCAAGACGCGGATCCCGTTCCAACAACGCGTCCGTCGCGGCTTTCAGATCGGCCTCGCTGTTGATGAGAAACGACATGGACCAGGTAAGGAAAACCTTGCGGCAGACTCGCTTCACCCTCTCTTGTGGGGAGGAACGGCGCCGAGCGATGGGAAGCGCCGGCTGATGGGTAGCTTTGAAATCCTGAGAATGCAAAGAGCACCCCTCACCCACTCGGACCCTTAGGGGTCCTCGCCGCCCTCTCCTGCGGCAGGAGGAGAGGGCACCCGAGTTGGTGGCCCACATGGTGCAACCCGTCTTCCGCTTCGCGCCGAGCCCCAACGGATATCTGCATCTCGGCCACGCGCTCTCGGCGCTGCTCAATCACGACATGGCGCGTGCCGCGGGCGGGCGGTTGCTGCTGCGCATCGAGGACATCGACACGACACGATGTCGGCCGGAATTCGAGACGGCGATCTACGAAGATCTCGCGTGGCTCGGCGTCGCTTGGAACCGAGACGTGCGTCGCCAGTCGGAGCATCTGCAGGAATACCGAGCCGCGCTCGACCGGCTGATCGCGCGCGATCTCGTTTATCCGAGCTTCGAGAGCCGTGCTGAGATCGCCGCGCTTGTCGCCGAACGCGAGCGAATCGCGCCGTGGCCGCGCGACCCCGACGGCGCGCCGCTTTATCCCGGGGATGGCAAGCGCCTCTCATCCCTAAAGCGTGCGCAGAAAATCGGGGGCGGGGCGCCGTACGCGCTTCGGCTCGATCTGGCGCGGGCGCTTGCGGAAGCCGACGCGCTCTGCTGGGAGGAAACCGGCCGCGGTCCCGCGGGAGAGACCGGCACGGTCCGGGCGGCGCCGCAAGCTTGGGGCGACGTGGTGCTCGCCCGAAAGGAAATGCCGACGAGCTATCATCTCGCGGTCGTCATCGACGACGCGCTGCAAGGCGTCACCCATGTCGTGCGCGGCCGAGATCTGTTCTGGTCGACCAGCGTGCACCGCTTGTTGCAGGTGCTGCTCGATTTGCCGGCGCCGATCTATCATCATCACCGCCTGATCCTCGACGGCGACGGCAACAAACTCGCAAAATCCACGCGATCGACCGGGTTGCGCGAGCTGCGCGCGCACGGAGTGACGCCGGGCGAGATCCGGAAAATGGTGGGGTTCGGGTCGCCGTAAACCCTAGCGCCGTCGTTCCGGGGCGCGCCGAAGGCGCGAACCCGGAACCCATGGACACTGCGCAGGAGATCAGACGAAACCGGTGTTCATAGGTTCCGGCTCTCGCGCTTCGCGCGCGGCCGGAACGACGAAGTTCGATCTCACGCCGCCTTCGCGCTGCCGGCGTCCACGATGCGGACGATATCGGCCATGATGCGGTTGAGGTCGAAATCCTTCGGCGTATAGACCGCGGCGACGCCGGCCGCCTCGAGCAGCTGCGCGTCTTGCGGCGGGATGATGCCGCCGACCACGACTGGGACGTCGTCGAGTCCTGCTTGGCGCATCCGCGCGACCACGTCTTGGGCCAGCGCCACGTGCGAGCCGGAAAGGATCGAGAGCCCGACGACGTGCACGCCCTCTTCGAGCGCGGCGTTGACGATCTCGGCCGGCGTGAGGCGGATGCCTTCGTAGACCACTTCCATGCCGGCATCGCGGGCGCGCACCGCGATCTGTTCGGCCCCGTTCGAATGGCCGTCGAGCCCCGGCTTGCCCACCAGAAACTTGATCCGGCGTCCGAGCCTGCGCGACACGCGCTCGACCTCGGCGCGTACGCGGTCGAGCCCGTCGCCCGCATGCGCGGCGGCGCCCGCGACTCCGGTCGGCGCGCGATATTCGCCGAAGATCTCGCGCAATGCCGCGCCCCACTCACCGGTCGTCACGCCGGCCTTCGCGCATTCGATCGATGCCGGCAGGACGTTGCGGCCCTCCTGCGCGGCGGCTCTGAGGCTTTCGAGCGCCGAAGCGGCGGCGCGCGCATCGCGGCTCGCCCGCCAGGCTTGCAGACCCTCGACCTGTTCGGCCTCGATTTCCTGCGGAACGGTGAGGATTGCGCCGCTTCCGGAGGCGAGCGGCGAAGGCTCGGTCTCGATGAACTTGTTCACGCCGACCACGACCTGTTCGCCGCGTTCGATCGCCTCGACCCGGCGCGCATTGGATTCCACGAGCCGCTGCTTCATGTAGCTCGTCTCGACCGCGGCGACGGCGCCGCCCATCGCGTCGATTCGCGCAAGCTCCGCTTCGGCCTCGCGCTTGAGCTGTGCCACCTTCTCGGCGACGACGGTCGAGCCGTCGAAAATATCGGCGTGATCAAGCAGGTCGGTCTCGTAGGCGAGCACCTGCTGGAGCCGGAGCGACCATTGCTGATCCCACGGCCGGGGCAGGCCGAGCGCCTCGTTCCAGGCTGGGAGCTGCACCGCGCGCGCCCGTGCGCGCTTCGACAGCGTTACCGCGAGCGTCTCGAGCAGGATGCGGTAGACGTTGTTCTCCGGCTGCTGTTCGGTGAGCCCGAGCGAATTGACCTGCACGCCGTAGCGGAACAGGCGCTGCTTGGGGTCCTCGACACCGTAGCGCTCCGCGGTGATCTCGTCCCACAGCTCGGCGAAGGCGCGCATCTTGCAAAGCTCGGTGACGAATTTCAGCCCGGCATTGACGAAGAACGAGATGCGGCCGACCACGTTGCCGAAGGTGCGCGCGTCGACTTCGCCCGACGCCTTGACGGTGTCGAGCACGGCGAGTGCGGTGGCGAGCGCGAAGGCGAGCTCCTGTACCGGGGTCGCGCCCGCCTCCTGCAGGTGGTAGGAGCACACGTTGATCGGATTCCATTTCGGCAGTTCGGCGGTCGTGAACAGAATCACGTCCTTGGTGAGCCGCATGGAAGGCGCGGGCGGAAAGACGTAAGTGCCGCGCGAAAGATATTCCTTGATGATATCGTTCTGGGTCGTGCCCTGCAGGCTGCGCCGCTCCGCGCCCTGCTCGTCGGCCACCGCAATGTACAGCGCCAGCAGCCAGGCGGCCGTGGCGTTGATCGTCATCGAGGTGTTCATCTCGGCGAGCGGAATGCCCGCGAACAGCGTGCGCATGTCGCCCAAATGCGAGATCGCCACGCCGACCTTGCCGACCTCGCCCTTCGCGAGCGGATGATCGCCGTCGTAGCCCGTCTGCGTCGGCAGATCGAATGCGACGGACAGACCGGTCTGGCCCTTGGCGAGATTCTTGCGGTAGAGCGCGTTCGACTGCGCCGCGGTCGAATGTCCCGCATAGGTGCGAAAGATCCACGGCTTGTCGCGCATCGCTCGTCCGCTAAAGGCGCCGCACCAACCTGACCAGAGCCAACAGGATCACCGCGCCGAGGGTTGCATCGATGATCTGGCGAACGATCCCGGTGCCGAGCCGGACCCCGAGCTTCGGCAGCAGCCAGGCCGCCAAGAAGGCGCCAAGGATGCCCACCACGAGGTCGCCGATGATCCCGAGGCCGCCGCCGGTCACGATCTTGGCCGCCAGCCAGCCGGCAATCACGCCAACCAGGAGGATGACGATCAGGCTTTGACCCGTAAACGGCATGTTTTTCCCTGCGGCGGCCTCGTGTTGCGGTGCAACGTAGCATCATAGCCCGACATCGGTCGCATGTCAGCGCTGGCAACGAAATACCTGCAGGCACGTTTTCCACGAAACCGAAAGCGGGATTCGGCGTTGGTGTTGCGTTGCAGCATAGTTTGGGCCAGACTGCCGGCCACCTTCCGTGCACGCGCCCACTCTCCGGGAGAACGGGCATGACGGCCGTTGCCAAGCTGAAGACGCCGCCGACAGCGGTGCGAGGCCTCTACGAGATCGGCGAAATCCCGCCGCTCGGCCACGTGCCGGAGAAGATGTACGCCTGGGCGATCCGCAAGGAACGCCACGGCCCGCCGGAAAGCTCGATGCAGATCGAGGCCGTCCCGACTTGGCCGATCGGCGAGGACGAGGTGCTGCTGTTCGTCATGGCGGGCGGCGTCAATTACAACGGCATCTGGGCCGGTCTCGGCCAGCCGATTTCGCCGCTCGACGTGCACAAGAATCCGTTTCACGTGGCCGGCTCCGACGCGTCGGGCGTGGTGTGGGCGGTCGGCGACAAGGTGCGGCGCTGGAAGGTCGGCGACGAAGTCATCGTCCACTGCAATCAGGACGACGGCGACGACGAGGAGTGCAACGGCGGCGATCCGCTGCTCTCGCCTTCCCAGCGCATCTGGGGCTATGAGACGCCCGACGGCTCGTTCGCCCAGTTCTGCCGAATCCAATCGCGGCAATTGATGCCGAAGCCCCGGCACCTGACCTGGGAGGAAGCCGCAAGCTACACGCTCACGCTAGCGACCGCTTACCGCATGCTGTTCGGGCATCCGCCGCATGCGCTCAAACCGGGCGACAACGTGCTGGTGTGGGGCGCTTCCGGCGGGCTCGGCGTGTTCGGCGTGCAGCTCGCGGCGGCTTCCGGCGCCAATGCGATCGGCATCGTGTCCGACGAAAGCAAGCGCGATTACGTGATGCAGCTCGGCGCCAAGGGCGTCATCAACCGCAAGAATTTTTCTTGCTGGGGACAGCTGCCCAAGGTCGGCTCGCCCGAATACGACGCCTGGGTGCGCGAGGCGCGCAAATTCGGCAAGGCGATCTGGGACATCACCGGGAAGCGCGACGTCGACATCGTGTTCGAGCATCCCGGCGAAGAGACTTTTCCGGTCTCCACTCTCGTGGTCAAGCGCGGCGGCATGGTGGTGTTCTGCGCCGGAACCAGCGGCTACAACATCACGTTCGATGCCCGCTACGTCTGGATGCGGCAGAAGCGCATCCAGGGCTCGCATTTCGCGCATCTCAAGCAGGCGAGCGCCGCCAATCAGTTCGTCATCGACCAGCGCATCGACCCCTGCATGAGCGACGTGTTTCCATGGGAGCAGATCCCGGTCGCACACACGAAAATGTGGAAGAACCAGCACAAGCCCGGCAACATGGCGGTGCTGGTCAACGCGCCGCGCACGGGATTGCGCAATTTCGAGGACGTGCTGGAAGCGACTGGCGGGGCGTGAGAGTACATCCGTTTGTCTTCAAGCCGGAGCTCAATTCTCCGGCATGGTGTCGCCGAACTCGCGGTAATCCCACCTATCCCGCGCCGTCTTGGCTCAGTGAAGCGGGTTGAGCCAGCGCAATCCGGGAAATCGCGCGAAATCTCCGTCGGTCGAGCACAGTGTCAGCCCGTGCTCGACCGCCAACGCGGCCAGTTGAGCATCGGGCACGAGATTGCCGTGCACGCCGGGCAGTTCGAGAAATTCGCCGATAATTTCCTGATGACGTTCCGTCGGGCCAGGAGTCCACACCGGCTCGCATCGCAACCAATCTTGCACTTGCCGCCATGCGTCGGCCACGGCGAGCGGGTGGTCGAAGACTCGCGGATTGGTAGCGATCCTCAGAAAAGCGACAAGGCTGATCCAGGCGACGCCGACCGGGGCCGCTCCGTTCAGCCGATCATCGAGCCAGTTTCGAGCGGCCTCATGTTGCAAGAACAAAGTCATCTTGGCGTAGATGAGGAGGTTCGCATCGATCAAGATCACTTGAAGGCCTCGCCCTCGGTTATCGCTAGCACCTCCGGGATATTGTCGATGCTCGAAATCCGCAGCCGGCCGACATCGACGCCGACGGTACGGTAGAGTTGCGAGCGCTTCGGCCGCGCATTCATGTCTTTCAACCCGCGCCGCAGGGCTTCATTGACCAAATCTTTGAGCTTGGCATGGCGCGTTTTGCGCAGGCGCTCCAGGGCGATGGAGACGTCGTCGTCGAGTGTCAGGGTCGTACGCATGCATCAAAGCATATAAACCTTGATGTCTTGATGTCAATGCGGGCCGTTATTTCTCCGGCAGCGTTTCGCCGAACTCGCGGTGGCGCCGCAGCACCGCGTTGAGCTCGCCGCCGTAGAGAAAGATGCAGGCCGAATAATACAGGAACACCAGCGCGATCATCGCCGAGGCGAGCCCGGCGTAATAGGTCACGTAGGTTTCGGCGAACTCGGCCAAGTAGCGGCCGAACAACAGGCCGCCGGCAAGCCACAGCAACAGCGTGGCGACCACGCCGGGCGTGATTTCCCACAGCCGGCGCCGCCCGGCCGGCAGCCACAGATGCGTCACCACGAGCGTCATGATCAGGACCAGGGTCGCCGCTCCGAGCCGCGCGAACGTCACCATGTTCTCGAACGGGGCGATCCACGGCGCATAACGCAGCGCGCGATTGAAGATCAGGGGGCCGAGAATCACGAAGAACGACAGCGCGATCAGCGCCACCGCGCCGATCAGCACATAGGCGATCGATTCGAGCCGCAACAGCCACCAGCCGCGCGATTCCTTGATGGCGTAAGCGCGGTTGAGCCCGATGCGCAGGCTCTCCACTCCGCTCGAGGAGAAATACACCGCGAGCGCCACCCCGATGGTGACGACGCCGCCATGGGCCTCGGTCAGCACGCGGTTGATCTCGCCGGTGATCGGCCCCGCTACCTCCTTGGGCCACGCTTCGAGCAGGATTTCGGCCGCCGTGTCGGCGAGCGTGTCCGAGCCGACCACGGCCGCGAACGCGGTGAGCACGATCAGGAACGGGAACAGCGCCATCAGCGCGGAAAGCGCGATGTGGCTTGCGATCGCCCAGCCGTCGTTGTCCAGGAACAACCAGAAGGCATCCATCACGACGCGGTAACAGTAGCGCAAGAATCGCACGGACCGTCCTCGCCCCGGCAGGAAGTCTCCCATCGCCAATCGGCAGGCGATTGGCAAGGGCCGGCGTGCAGCTGCCGGATTCCGTCACACCTTGGCACCGATCGGCGCCGAAAGGGTTTTGCTTTTGTGCAGTGCACGCGTAATTTCGAGGCAAGCCTAGGCCCCCTTCGCGATGGCCGGCTCCCGCAACGGAACCTGCAATGTCCCTGACCCAGGCCCGAACCGATGCTGCCGCCGATGTTGTAGCCCTGGCGCAGGATGCCGCCGCCGCGTTCGAGGCGCTGCTCGCCGACGCGACGCTCGCGGTACGCGCGCGGGTGTCGCCGGGCGGGAAGGTGTCGAGCCGGATGATCGACCGCGAGCAGCGGGCGACGCACGGCCTGGCGTGGTTCGCCACCTATGTGGAAGCGGTGCGGCAGCTCGCGGCCTATGCGGAGCGCATGCACCGTACCGGTCGGCTCGGGGAGCTCGAAGCCTTGGCGGCCCGCGCCGGCATCGGCGAGTATCTGGCGCAGGCGATGGGCGGAATCCCCATCAGCCAGGGCGAGATCGTAAGGCCTGCCGATCTAGGTCTCACGAATTCGCAGGTCGCCGCCCGCGTGACAGCCCGGGTCGAGCGCGTGCTGGCGGACGGCAACAGCGCGAAACATCGCGCGCGGCTCGTCGAGCTGATGCGCGGGGGCGGATCGCTGGTCGACCACGGCCTCGACGAGACGCTCGAAGCGATCCGCGAAGAGATGCGAAAATTCACCGAAAGCGAGGTGGTGCCCCATGCCCATCAGTGGCACCTGTCGAACCGTTACATCCCGGTCGAAACGATCGCGCGCATGGCCGAGCTAGGCGTGTTCGGCCTCACCATCCCGGAGGAATATGGCGGGATGGGTTTGGGCAAAGAGTCGATGTGCGTCGTCTCCGAGGAATTGTCGCGCGGCTATATCGGCGTGGGCTCGCTCGGCACGCGCTCGGAAATCGCCGCGGAGCTTATTCTCGGCGGCGGTACCGAGGACCAGAAGCGCAAATGGTTGCCGAAGATCGCCTCGGGCGAAGTGCTGCCGACCGCGGTATTCACCGAGCCCAATGTCGGCTCGGATCTTGCCTCGCTGAAGACCCGCGCGGTTCGGGCGGGCGGAGTCTACAAGGTCTACGGCAACAAGACCTGGATCACGCATCCGGTGCGCGCCGATCTGATGACGCTCCTGGTCCGCACCAATCCCGACGAGCCTGGCTATCGCGGGCTCTCGATGCTGCTCGCCGAAAAGCCGCGGGGCAGCGACGAAGATCCGTTCCCGGCCCAAGGCATGTCCGGCACCGAGATCGAGGTCATCGGTTATCGCGGCATGAAGGAGTACGAAATCGCCTTCGACGGATTCGAGGTTAAGGCGGAGAACCTCCTGGGCGGTGTCGAGGGCGAGGGATTCAAGCAGCTGATGCAGACGTTCGAGTCGGCGCGCATCCAGACCGCCGCGCGCGCGGTCGGGGTGGCGCAATCGGCGATGGAGCTCGCCTTGCGCTATGCCGAGGAACGCGTGCAGTTCGGCGAACCGCTGATCGAGTTCCCGCGCGTCGCCGACAAGCTCGCGATGATGGCGGCGGAGCTGATGCTGGCGCGCCAGATCACTTATTACGCGGCCCGGCAGAAGGATTCCGGCCGGCGCTGCGATCTCGAGGCCGGCATGGCCAAGCTGCTGGCGGCGCGCGTCGCCTGGGCGGCCGCAGACAATGCGGTGCAGATCCACGGCGGCAACGGCTTTGCGCTCGAATATCCGGTCTCGCGCGTCCTGTGCGATGCCCGCATCCTCAACATTTTCGAGGGCGCAGCCGAAATCCAGGCGCAGGTGATCGCGCGCCGGCTGCTCGATCGGGGAAATTGAGGTGTCGGGACTAGCCGCCGGATACCGCCCGCGCCCCTCCCCATCGAGAGAGATCGAGCGCGTCGGCCCCCACGGTGGCCAACATGGGGCTGCAGTGTTAAGAGGCGAATATGGCCGACATCCTGTCGTATGTCCTTGTGCCGATCGCGATCGGCGCGGTTGCCGTCGTGCTGGGGCTCGGGCTCTGGAACACGATGCAGGGCGGCTCGCCGCACAAATCCCAACGGCTGATGCGGTTGCGGGTCTTGCTGCAAGCGATCGCCATTCTGATCGCCATGGTGACCATATGGGCGCTCGGTCGCTGAGCGGCGCCGCGAAGCTCGGCTGAGGCAACATGGTCGTCCTGAACCGGATCTACACGCGGGCCGGCGACGACGGCACGACCGCGCTCGGCACCGGCGAGCGTCGGCCGAAATACGATTTGCGGATTGCCGCCTACGGCACGGTCGACGAGCTCAATGCGGTCATCGGACTTGCTCGCCTCCACGCCGGTGGCGATGCGGGACTCGACGCGATACTGGCGCGCATCCAGAACGATCTGTTCGACCTCGGCGCGGATCTCAGCACGCCCGGGAAAGCCAAAGGGCCCGGGGGCGTGCGCCTCGCCATTGTCGATGCGCAAAGCAATCGGCTCGAACGCGAGATCGACGAGCTCAATGCGGGTCTTGCCCCGCTGCGCTCGTTCGTGCTCCCCGGCGGCAATCCCGCAGCCGCATATCTGCACCTCGCTCGAACGGTCGCGCGGCGCGCCGAGCGGCAGATCGTGGAACTCGCGGACAAGCCCGGCGAGAGCGTGTCGGCGGCGGCGCGCAAATATATCAATCGCCTGTCCGATCTGCTGTTCGTGGCCAGCCGCTATTGCAACGAGCAGGGCGCGCGTGACGTGCTCTGGGTCCCTGGACAAAACCGGTGAGCGCTGCGAACCGGGGCGAGCGGCGGAAAGTTGACACTTTTGGGCGGCGGCCTTTAGGGTTCCGGCCCTGCGCGATCGATCATTTGCGGCTGCAGCCCTTTGCGAGCGGACATTCATGAAGCTGCTGGTTCCGGTAAAGCGCGTCGTCGATTTCAACGTCAAGGTCCGGGTCAAGGCCGACGGTTCCGGGGTCGAGCTCGCGAACGTCAAAATGTCGATGAACCCCTTCGACGAGATCGCGGTCGAAGAGGCGATCCGGCTCAAGGAGCAAGGCAAGGCGACCGAGATCGTCTGCGTCTCGATCGGCCCCCAGCAGGCCGCTGAGACCATCCGCACCGCGCTCGCGATGGGCGCCGACCGCGGCGTCCTGGTCAAGACCGAGGTGAGCCCGGAGCCGCTCGCGGTCGCCAAGATTCTCAAGAGCGTGGTCGAAGAGGAAAAGCCCGGTTTGGTGATTCTCGGCAAGCAGGCGATCGACGACGACTGCAATCAGACCGGACAGATGCTGGCCGCGCTGCTCGGCTGGCCGCAAGGCACGTTCGCGTCCAAGATCGTCGTGGAAGGCGCGGAGTTGCTGGTCACCCGGGAGGTCGACGGCGGGCTCCAGACCGTCAAATTGAAGTTGCCGGCGATCGTCACCACCGACTTGAGGCTCAACGAGCCGCGGTATGCCAGTCTTCCCAACATCATGAAAGCCAAGAAAAAGCCGATTGCCGACAAGACCCCCGAAGTCTACGGCATCGACGTGAAGCCGCGGCTCGAAATCGTGAAAACGTCGGAGCCGCCCGGCCGCAAGGCGGGCATCAAGGTCGCCTCGGTCGCCGAGCTCGTCGGCAAGCTGAAGAACGAGGCCGGCGTGCTGTGATGCCCTCGCAAGGACACGCGCGATGAAGACGCTGCTGCTCGCCAAGCACGACAACAAGCGGCTGTTCGACGCCACCCACAAGGCGCTCAGTGCCGGGCAAGGGCTGGGCGGAGAAATCGACGTTCTGGTCGCCGGCAAGGATTGCCGCAGCGTCGCGGACGAGGCAGCGAAGCTCGCCGGTGTCGCCAAGGTTCTGCTGGCCGAGCACCCGAGCCTCGAACATCGGCTGGCCGAGCCGACCGCCGCCCTCATCGTGTCGCTTGCGGGTCCTTACGATGCAATCGTCGCGCCCGCGACCACAACTGGTAAGAATGTGATGCCGCGGGTCGCGGCGCTGCTCGACGTGATGCAAATCTCCGACGTGATCAAAGTCTTGGGACCGGACACGTTCGAGCGGCCGATCTACGCCGGCAACGCCATTCAGACCGTGCGCTCGCGCGAGCCCAAGAAGGTGATCACAGTCAGGACTGCCGCCTTCCAGGCGGCCGGGACGGGCGGCTCGGCACCGATCGAGGCCGTATCGGTGCCCGAAACGCCTGCGGTCTCGAGCTTCGTCGGAGAGGAATTGTCCAAATCCGATCGGCCCGAGCTCACGGGCGCCAAAATCGTCATTTCCGGCGGGCGCGCGATGCAGAGCCGGGACAATTTCACGAAATACATCGAGCCGGTGGCCGACAAGCTCGGCGCCGCGATCGGAGCCTCGCGCGCCGCCGTCGATGCCGGCTACGCGCCCAATGACTGGCAGGTGGGTCAGACCGGCAAGGTGGTTGCGCCCGAGCTCTACATCGCGGTCGGCATCTCCGGAGCGATCCAGCATCTGGCCGGAATGAAGGACTCCAAGGTCATCGTCGCCATCAACAAAGACGAGGAGGCCCCGATTTTCCAAGTCGCGGATTACGGCCTCGTCGCCGACCTGTTCCAGGTCCTGCCGGAACTCGCCGAGGAACTCGGCAAGCGCAGCACGTGAGCTTCGACTGTGGTGTCGGAGCGCGGATCGTCGTAAAGACCCACGGGAATCGCTTAACATTCGTCATGCCAGGACGGTGATGCTCGCTCCGGTCGAATCGGTCAGGACCAACCCCATGCAGCTCGACATTCGCCACGTCGGCGTGATCGGTGCCGGTCAGATGGGTAACGGCATAGCCCATGTATGTGCGCTGTCCGGCTTTTCCGTGCTGCTGAACGACCTCTCGCTCGATCGGGTGAAGTCGAGCCTCGCCACCATCAACGGCAACATGGCCCGTCAGGTCGGCAAAAACCTCATCACCGAGGAAGAGCGCAAAGCTGCGCTGGCGCGGATCACGCCGGCCGAGAAGCTCGATGCGCTCGGCAATTGCGATTTGGTGATCGAAACGGCCGCGGAAAAAGAGGACGTCAAGGTCAAGATCTTCGCCGAGCTCTGCCCGATGCTCAAACCCGAGGCGATTCTCGGCACGAACACGTCCTCCATTTCCATCACCCGGCTCGCCTCCACGACCGATCGTCCGGAAAAATTCATCGGGATCCATTTCATGAATCCGGTGCCGGTGATGGAGCTGGTCGAGCTGGTCCGCGGTATCGCGACTGCCGACACCACCTTCGAGACCACCAAGGATTTCGTGCAGAAGCTCGGCAAGATTCCGGCGGTTGCCGAGGACTTTCCGGCATTCATCGTCAACCGCATCCTGCTGCCCATGATCAACGAGGCGATCTATACGCTCTATGAGGGCGTGGGCACGGTCGAGTCGATCGACACCGCGATGCGGCTCGGCACCCACCACCCCATGGGTCCGCTGCAGCTCGCAGACTTCATCGGTCTCGATACCTGCCTGGCGGTGATGCAGGTGCTGCACGAAGGCCTCGCCGATTCCAAGTACCGGCCCTGCCCATTGCTGGTGAAATACGTCGAAGCCGGCTGGCTCGGCCGCAAGACGCAGCGCGGGTTCTACGATTATCGCGGGGACAAGCCGGTGCCGACGCGCTGACTACGGCACGCATTGCGCCGCGCACGTGGGCGACCCAATAACCCTGATCGGATTTGTAGGTGGGTTGCAGGCATCCGCGGGCCGCGGCACCGATTTACTTCACCCCCCGATCGCCGCACGTACCAGCTTCAACGCATCCGCGCTCGTCCATTCGGCAGGCCCGGCCAGGATCGCGGTTTCGCAGCCTTGTGGGTCGATGAATACCGTCGTGGGCATCCCGAATGCCCAGCCCATGGCCTTGAGATCCTGGAACACTTTGGCGCTCGGGTCGGCGTAATACGCAAGATGACCGATACCGGTCTCCCGCAACCAGGCTTTCGGCTTCTCCCGGTCGCGTGTGTCGATGTTGATCGCCACGACCTGGAAGCCGGGTCCGCCGAGCCGTGCCTGCAGATCGTCGAGCGCCGGCATCTCTTTGCGACACGGCACGCACCAGGTGGCCCAGAGATTGAGCAAGACCGCCCGGCCCCGCCATTCTTCGAGGGTCCTGCGATCACCCGCGCCGTCTTCGAACACGAGGTTGGGAACGCGGCGCGGCTCGTTTGCGACCGCGACGGCGGCCACTTCTCCGCGCGCCAAGGGCGCCATCCGCTGCGCTGTTTGCACTGCTGGGCGGCAGGCCGCCTCGCCGTCATTGCGCCCCAAGCCGCCCATCCCGTATACCGCCGCGAGCCCGGCTGTCGCTGCCAAAGCCCCAGCGAACGCCCACACAGCCGCGGGACGAAATCGTCGTTGCTCGCGTCGATCGGTCATCGCCACTGCCTATAAATGGACGAGCCATGAGCAACAAGATGTGGGGCGGCCGGTTCGGTGCGGAGCCGGACGCCCTCATGCAAGAGATCAACGCGTCGATCGCCGTCGATCGCGCGCTCTACGCTCAGGACATTGCCGCGTCCAAGGCCCATGCGGACATGTTGGCCCGGCAAGGAATCGTTTCCCGCGAAGACGCCGATAAAATTGCACAAGGGCTGGAGACGATCCGGAGTGAGATCGACAGCGGGCGGTTCTCGTTCAAGGCCGCGCTCGAGGACATCCATACTCATGTGGAAGCACGCCTGCAGGAACTGATCGGTCCCGCGGCCGGCAGGCTCCACGCCGCGCGCTCGCGCAACGACCAGGTCGCGACGGATTTCAAACTGTGGGTCCGCGACGCAATCGACAAGCTGGACGCCGCGCTCGGCGAATATCAGCGCGCGCTCGCTGCCAAAGCCCTGGAGCACGCCGGCACTCTGATGCCGGGGCTCACGCACATGCAAACCGCGCAGCCGGTGACCTTCGGGCACTATCTGCTGGCATACGTAGAAATGGCGGCGCGCGACCGCGGCCGCCTTGCTGACGCGCGGCGCCGGCTCAACGAATGTCCGCTCGGCTCGGCGGCGCTCGCCGGCACCTCGCTCCCGATCGACCGCGATATGACCGCGGCCGCGCTCGGCTTCGATCGACCGAGTGCGAACTCGATCGACGCCGTCGCCGACCGCGACTTCGCGCTGGAGACGCTGGCCGCGGCCGGGATCGCGGCCGTGCATCTATCGCGGTTCGCCGAGGAGATCGTACTGTTCACCTCGCCGCTCACCGGATTGCTGGCGCTCTCCGACAAATTCACGACCGGCTCCTCGATCATGCCGCAGAAGCGCAATCCCGATGCGGCGGAGCTGGTGCGCGCCAAGGCGGGGCGGATCATCGGCGCATTGACGACGCTGCTGGCGGTCATGAAAGGCCTGCCGCTCGCCTACCAAAAGGACATGCAAGAGGACAAGGCCGCCACGATCGATGCGCTCGCCGCGCTCGATCTGTCGATCGCCGCCATGACCGGAATGGTGCGCGACATGGAGCCCGACACGGCGCGCATGAAGAAGGCGGCCGGCGGCGGCTATTCGACCGCCACCGATCTCGCGGATTGGCTGGTGGGCAAGGGAATGCCGTTTCGGGAAGCGCACCACGTGACGGGCCGGGTCGTGGCCGCGGCGGAGCAGGCCGGCGTGCCGCTTCACCGCTTGCCGCTGGAAGCGATGCGGGCGATCGAGCCGCGCATCGAGCCGGAAGCCCTCTCGCGGCTCGCGCCGGAGCGGTCGGTCAAGAGCCGTACGAGCTATGGCGGCACCGCGCCGGCCAATGTCCGCCGCGAAGCGCGAAAATGGCTCAAAAGATTGGAAAAAGACCGGGCATGAGCGCCACCGAAACGCCAAAGGGCTCGCCTAGAAAAGCTCGATTCTGCTATATGCTGCGATGTGTGGGGATCGCTTCGTGAGCTCGTTCGTTCGCATTTTGCCGCTCTTGGCCGGCGTCCTGGCGCTCGGACTTTTCGGGTGCGGTCGCAAGGGACCGCTCGATTTGCCGCCCAGCGCTGCCATCAATCAGCCGCCCCCAGCCGCGGGCGCTGAGCCTGCTGCCGTCGATCCTGACGGCCGTCCGGTTGCGCCGGCCGGAACCAAGAAATCGCTTCCGATCGACTGGCTGCTCAACTGAACGTGCCATGCATCATTTCGCCTACCGCAACGGCGTGCTTCACGCCGAGGGCGTGAGCATCGCCGTCCTGGCTCAGGCGATCGGGACGCCGTTCTATTGCTATTCGACCGCGACCATCGAGCGCCATTATCGCGTATTCGCAGGCGCATTCGCCGACGTGCCCGCACTTGTCTGTTACGCGCTGAAAGCCAACTCCAACCAGGCAGTCATCGCGACCCTGGCGCGCCTCGGCGCGGGCGCCGACGTCGTTTCCGAAGGCGAGCTCAAACGCGCGCGCAAGGCGAACATTCCGCCGGACCGGATCGTGTTCTCCGGCGTAGGCAAGAGCGAGCGAGAACTCGCGCTTGCGGTCGAGGAGGGCATCCTCTGCGTCAATGTAGAGTCAGAGCCCGAGCTGATCCGGCTTTCCGAAATCGCCGCAGCCAAAGGCCGAACGGCGCCGGTGTCGGTGCGGGTCAATCCCGACATCGATCCGCGCACGCATGCCAAGATTTCCACCGGCAGGGCCGAGAACCAGTTCGGGATTGCGATCAGCCGCGCGCGTGAGGTGTACGGGCTGGCCGGCAAGCTGCCCGGCGTCCGGGTCGCGGGCGTCGACATGCACATCGGCAGCCAGATCACCGAGCTCGAGCCGTTCGAGCGGGCGTTCGCGCTGCTTGCGGATTTCGTCCGCACGCTGCGCGGGGACGGCCACGCCATCGAGCATGTCGACGTGGGCGGCGGGCTCGGGATTCCCTATCGGGACGAGAACCCGCCGGACCCGGCCGCTTATGCCGAAGTTGTCAAGCGCGCGACCCGCGGGCTCGGATGCCGCCTGATCCTCGAGCCCGGGCGGCTGCTGGTCGGCAATGCCGGCATTCTGGCGACGCGGGTGCTTTACGTGAAACACGGCGATGCCAAGAACTTCGTGGTTGTCGATGCCGGCATGAACGATCTCGTGCGCCCGACCCTCTATGAGGCGCACCACGAGGTGCTTCCCGTGATGGACCGCAATGGGGAACACCGCATCCTCGCCGACGTGGTCGGCCCGCTGTGCGAATCCGGGGACTTTCTCGCGCGGCGACGCGAGCTCTGCGAGCCTCGGCCCGGTGACCTGCTGGTGCTGATGTCAACCGGAGCCTATGGGGCTGTGCAGTCCGGAACCTACAATACGCGTCCGCTCGTCCCTGAAGTGCTGGTGCGGGACGAGCAATGGGCCGTGGTGCGGCAGCGGGTCGAGGTCGAGGACTTGATCGCACTTGACCGCATGCCGCCCTGGCTTACGGAGGACGCCGGACCGTGAGGCGGTTTGCGTGGGTAGCGGGTCGCGCCGGGCACGTGAGCCGAACTGCCGGGAACCGGGTCGATCACAGCTGCTTTACCGGCTGCCAGCTGCCGAAAATTGCCGAGGAAGGCTAAACTCTGCACGAGGATTCGAGCAATCGGAGGACTCTTGCCGTCCGAGAACCCATCGACGCCCCGTCCCGACGAGAGGCCCCCGGTTTCGAGCCACGATGCCGCGGCCCGAGGGAGGCTCAAACGGGCCCTCGCCCGCGCCTATTGGGCGATCCTGTGGGAGCGGTTGTGGCCGGCGCTCGCCTCGATTCTGACTGCTGCCGGGTTCTTCGTCGCGGTTTCCTGGACCGGGCTGTGGCTGATCGTGCCGCCGCTCGTGCGCGCGGTCCTGCTCTTCGTGCTGCTGCTGCTGTTTGCGATCTCCGCCGTGCCGCTGTTCCGGTTTCGGCTGCCGCGGGAGACGGATGGCCTGCGCCGGCTCGACCGCGCAACCGGGCTGTCACACCGGCCGGCGACCGCGGTTGCCGACGAGCTCGCAACGGATCGAGATGATCAAGTTTCGCAGGTGCTCTGGCAGGCGCACCTCGAGCGCGCGCGACGCGCCGCACGGCGGCTCAGGGCGGGCTTGCCGGCGCCCGGGCTTGCGGCGCGGGATCCGATGGCTCTGCGCGCGCTCGTCGCCGTGCTGCTCGTCGCGACGTTCTTCGCGGCCGGGCACGAGCGCGGGAAGCGCGTGCTCGCGGCATTCGACTGGGCTGGGGTCGGCCAAGCCGCGAATTTCCGCATCGACGCCTGGGTCACGCCCCCCGCCTATACGGCACGGCCGCCGTTGATCCTTCCGGGGCTGCGCGGCAGCGAGGGCGTGCAGCCGGCGAACGTGCTGGAAGTCCCGGCCGGCAGCACGCTCGTCGTTCGGGCGACGAGCTCGGCCGGCCTGGAGGTCGCTACGAGCGGCGGGCTCGCGGAGGAAGCGGCCGACCCCAAAGCGCGCGTGCCCGCCGGTACCGAGGAGCGGCGGTTCACAATCAAGGGCAACGGCACGGCCAGCGTCCGTGGCGCGTTCAGCGACGACATTGGCTGGACGTTCCGAGCGATCCCCGACCGGCCGCCGACCATCACGCTGGTGAAGGAGCCGGAAGCGCAACTGCGCGGCGGATTGCACCTCGTCTACAAGCTGGAGGACGATTACGGGGTCGTGTCGGCGCGGGCGAGCTTCGTGCCCAAGCAGCCCAGCCAAACGACCGATGCACGGCCGGGCGGGCGCGCCCTGTTCGGTCCTCCGGACTTTTCCTTGTCGCTGCCGCAGGCACGGACCCGCAACGGCCTCGGCCAGACCACAAAGGATCTCGCCGATCATCCGTGGGCCGGAACCGAGGTGGTGATGACGCTCACCGCGCGCGACGAAGCCGGAAACGAAGGCTCGAGCGCGGCGCGCGAGCTTCGCCTGCCCGAGCGCATGTTCACAAAGCCGCTGGCGAAAGCGCTCGTCGAGCAGCGCCGCAACCTTGCACTCGACGCCGACGCGCGTTCGCGCGTGCTGCGCGCGCTCGACGCGCTCACGATTGCGCCGGAGCGTTTCATCCCCGAGGCCGGCGTCTATCTCGGCCTGCGCGCGATCTACTGGCAGCTCGAGCATGCCCGCAGCGACGACCAGCTTCGCGACGTCGTCGCGCGGCTGTGGCAGATGGCGACCGGAATCGAGGACGGCAATATCTCGGAGGCCGAGCAGGCGCTGCGCGCTGCCGAGGACGCGCTGCGCCAAGCGCTCGAGCGCGGCGCGGACGACGAGGAGATCAGGAAACTCACGGAGGAGCTGCGCGCGGCGCTCGACAAGTTCCTTCAGGCGCTCAACGAGCAGCTCAAGAGCAATCCGCAGCAGCTCGCCCGTCCGCTCGATCCCAATACGCGGGTGCTGCGCCCCCAAGATCTGAAGAACCTGCTCGATCGCATCGAGAATCTGGCGCGATCCGGCGCCAAGGATGCGGCGCGCCAGCTGCTGCAGGAACTGCAATCGATGCTGGAGAACCTGCAGATGGCGCAGCCCGGGTCGCCGCAGGACGACGACATGTCGGCGCTCGACGAGCTCGGCGACATGATCCGCCAGCAGCAGCAACTGCGCGACCGTACGTTCCGGCAGGGTCAGGAATCGCGCCGCGGCGATCGCCAGCAGCGCGGGCGGCGTGGCCAGCAGGGCGAGCAGAAAGAGGGCCAGCAGGGCCAGCCCGGCGAGCAGAAGCCCGGCAGCGAGTTCGGCGAGCTGCAAAAGAACCAGCAGGCGCTCCGTGGCCAGCTCAAGAAATTGTTGGAGGAGCTGCGCCGGCGGGGGGAGCTTGGTCAGCAGGGCCAGCAAGGCCAGCAGGGCCAGCAAGGCCAGGGCGACGAAGCGCTCGGCAGAGCCGAGGAAGCGATGCGCGATGCCGAGGGGGCGCTCGGAGACGAGAATGCCGACAGCGCAGTCGACTCCCAGGGCCGCGCGCTCGAGGCTTTGCGCAAAGGTGCGCAGGGCATGGCCCAGCAGATGCAACAGGGCCCCGGCCGCGGTCCCGGCCAGGCAGGCCGCACCGGCCCGCCGCGCGCCCAGCAGGACACCGATCCGCTCGGCCGGCCGATGCGTGGCCGCGACCTCGGTGACGATCTCACCGTGAAGATTCCCGGCGAGATCGATGTCCAGCGCGCGCGCCGCATTCTGGAGGAGCTCCGCCGGCGATTCGCCGATCCCGAGCGCCCGCAGCTCGAGCTCGACTACATCGAGCGCCTATTGCGAGAATTTTGATCCCCGTCCGTCACGCACGAGTCATCCCGGGGCCCGAGCGAAGCGAGAAACCCGGGATCCATGACCACGGTGGGCGCGAAGTTTCTCAATCCGTATTCATGGGTTCCGGGCTCGCGCCTTCGGCGCGCCCCGGAACGCCGGCGCTGAAGATTTGTCGATTCAGCGCTTGAGCTCGATTTCGACGAACACGATCTCGCGCGCGGTATCGTTCTTCACGTCGTGCTCCACCCCGGCTTTGCGGAAATAGGCTTCCCCGGCCGTGATCGGCGCCCGGCTTGTTCCGGAATGGGCCACGATCGTCAACTCGCCATCGGTCATCGGCACCACGACGTAATCGTATTCGTGCCGGTGATGGCCGGTGGCGCAGCCGGGCGGCAGCCGCCATCGGGTGATCCGCACATCGGGGCCGTCGAGCTGTACCTCGCGCATGCGCGCTCCAGGGGACAGAAATCAGAAATCAGAGGTCAGAAATCAGGGGCTTGAGAATAAATCGGGCGTCGGGATCGTCGACCTCGCTTATTCTGATTTCTGACATCTGACTTCTGTTCCCTGGTCACCACCGGGCCATCAGGGTCGTAAGCCCGCGCAGCGTGATCGTCGGTCGCCAGACGGGATGCTCGATATCGTCGAGCCGCAGGTGCGGCAGCCGCTGCGCCAGACGCCGGAACGCGATCTCACCCTCGATGCGTGCAAGCTGGGCTCCCAAGCAATGATGGATGCCGCCGCCGAACGAGAGCGGCCGCACGTTCTTGCGCGTGATGTCGAGCGTATCCGGATCGGCATAGACCTCTGGGTCGCGGTTGGCGGCGCCGAGCAGGCACATCACGCTTTCGCCGCGCCGCACGTGGGTGCCGTCGGCGAGCGTCACGTCCTCGAAGGCCTTGCGGGTGGTCAGCTGCACCGAGGAATCATAGCGCAGCAGCTCCTCGACCGCGTTGCCGGCAAGCCCGGGATCTTGCACGAGCTTTCGCCATTGCCCGGGATTGCGGTGCAACGCGAGCAGGCCGTTGCCGATCAGGTGCGTCGTGGTCTCATGGCCGGCGCCGAACAGGAGCCCGATATTGGCGGCGAGCTCGTCGTGAGTAAGCCGCCCGTCCTCCTCGTCACGTACGTGGAGCAGCGCCGTGATCAGGTCGTCGCCATCGGCGTCCTTGCGGCGTTCGAACAGCTCCTCGAAATAACCGCGGTTGCGCACCGCAATGGCGTTGACCTCGTCGAGTTCCTGGCGGGTCATCGGGGTCGGGTCGAGGGCGCGGCCGGAGACGCGGTAACCCGTCAGGAACCGCGGCCGGTCCGCCTCCGGAATGCCGAGCAAGTCACAGATGACCAGGACGGGCAGCGGCCGGGCGAAATCGGCGATCACGTCCATGCGGCCGCGCGGCGCGACCGCATCGAGCAAGGTCTCGACCAGGGTCTCGATTTTTCCGCGCATCGCTTCGAGCCGGCGTGCCGTGAACGCCTTGGCGACGAGGCCGCGCAGCCGCGTGTGGTCCGGCGGATCGCGCACCAGCATCGAGAGCCGCAGGCCGCGATAGGCCGGCTCGTCGAGGAGTTCGCGGCGTTCGCGGATATCCGACAGCTCGCCCTCGAAATCGTGGCCGAAGCGCGGGTCCTTCAGCACCGCAGCGATTTCGCCGTAGCGCGTCAGCACCCAGACGCCCGTCGGCGCGCGCCATACCGGCGCGCGGTCGCGCAGGAACCGGTAGGCGGGGTAGGGGTCCGCGAGGAATTTCGGATCGGCGAGGTCGAGCAGCGGCCTCTTCGCGATCGGTTCGGCCATGGTCATGGCGGCCTCATGGGCAAGGAGAGAGCGGGCCTGCATCGTAGTGTGGCCGGCGGGCAATTGTCAGGACCGATTCTCATCCGCCGGCCATGACCGACGACCGCACCGCGCCCAATCCCTGAATACCGCCGCCCCATTTAGTTCAACATTTATGCACTTTTTGTTGGAAGGAATTGCTGCAGTGCGGCATGAGTGAGCCCGTGGAGAGCCTGTGTGATGGGTACGTTCGAGGCTTACCGGAAATATGCGCGCGATTGCTTCGCGATGGCGCAGACCGCCAGCGATAGCCGGATGAAGACATTCCTGTTCAGCATGGCGCAAATCCTGGGTGCGCCTTGCGCAACAGGCGGAAAAGAATACCACGCCCGGTCCGACCCACGCGAGCGTTCCAGCAAAGAAGCGGCGGGCCGCCGCCGATTGATGAACTCGCGCCCGCGATCAGTCCAGAGCGGGCAGCATTAACCTTTGGGATCGGGAGAAGCGGCCGCGGGAACGCGGCTGCGCTGTTCAGCGAGCCGGTTCCACCATTCGGCATACCGCAGCATCGCGGCTTTCTGCTTCGGGTCGTCCAGCGTGTCCGCCTGGATCAGGCAATCGAGTGCCTTGGTCCGGCAAGCGTCCGCCGTCAGGTACGCGTCCACGGCGCCCCCCTCCCAGAGGTATGAAGATCCGTTTGCGGACCAATCGCCAGACATGAGGTCGAGTTCCCGCGGCCAGAGCATTCGTCAACCCACGTCACCAACGCAGTTCGGGCAAAAATCGTTCGCGACGCAGCTTGCCCAGTTCTTCCGGCCTTTGTCGTCCGGCCCTGCTCGCCGGTTCAGCCGCGGCTGTCCGCCGCCCGAGGCTCATTCGGCTGGTAAGGGGCAGGCCGCCGGACTGACCGGAAGCGGGTAGTGGCACGCTACGAACCGGTCCGGGGCGAGCGCGCGCAGGGGCGGCTCCTCCGCGGCGCAGCGCGCATCGGCACGCGGACAGCGGGTGCGGAAGCGGCAGCCGGAGGGGGGCGCAAGCGGGGAGGGCGGCTCCCCGACCGGCACGTTCTCGGGCGGAACGATGCTCGGATCGGGCACCGGGATCGCATCGAGCAGCACCGAGGTGTAGGGATGGCCGGGGGCGCGGAACAAGGCCTCGGTCTCGCCGATCTCGACGATTTTCCCGAGATACATCACTGCCACGCGGTCGCTCACCGCTTTGACGACCGCGAGATCGTGCGCGATGAACAAGAGGGTCAGCCCATAGCGCGCCTTCATGGCTTCGAGCAGGTTGAGAATCTGCGCGCGGACCAGCACGTCGAGCGAGGACACCGGCTCGTCGCAGATCAGGAGCTGCGGCTCGAGCACGAGCGCGCGCGCAATCGAAATGCGCTGGCACTGCCCGCCCGAGAACTCGTGCGGCAGGCGCCCCATCGCGAGATCCGGATCGAGCCCGACCGCGCCGAGCACGTCGCGGACCCGGTGCTGCCGCTCGCCCCTGTCGCCGATGCCGGCGATGATGAGCGGCTCGGCCACGATGTCGCCGATGCGGCGGCGCGGATTGAGCGAGGCGATCGGGTCCTGAAAGATCAGTTGCATCCGCCGGCGCAGCAGACGCAGCGGCTCGCCGTGCATCCGCGTGAGGTCGCGCCCCTCGAACAGGACGCGGCCCGCGGTCGGCCTGACGAGTTGCAACACTGCGCGGCCGAGCGTCGACTTGCCGCAACCGGACTCTCCGACCAAGCCCAACGTCTCGCCGGGACAGATCTCGAAGCTGACGCCTGAAACCGCATGTACGATGCGGCCGTGCAGCTGATATTCGACGACGAGGTCTTCGACGCGCAGCAGCGGTTCCCGCAAGGGCGCGGTCGCGCCGGGCAGCATCGAGGTGTCGTGGCGCGCTACCGTCATGCGAATTCGGCCGGTCAACTCGCCCGCGTGGCGGACGTGCGTTCATCGCGGTTCGGGAGCGGGAGCCAGCAAGCAAAGCGGTGGTCTTCGGCGTCGGCGCCGGCGAGCGGCGGCGCTTCATAGCGGCAGCGTTCCACCGCGTAGCGGCAGCGCGGAGCAAAGGCGCATCCGGGAATTTTCCGGATCGGATCCGGCGGCCGGCCCGCAACCGTCGCAAGCGGCGTGTGCGGCGCCGCTTCGAGCCTCGGAATCGCCGCGAGCAGCGCCTGCGTATAAAGCATGCGCATGCTCGTGAACAGCCGAGCGGTCGGTGCGCGTTCGACCACGCGGCCCGCATACATCACGGCGATCTCGTCGGTGCGTCCGGCCAGCACGCCGAGATCGTGGGTGATGAGAATCATCGCCATCTTGCGACGGCGCTGCTCGCGCGCGAGCAGATCGAGGATCTGCGCCTGGATCGTCACGTCGAGTGCCGTCGTCGGCTCGTCGGCGATCAGCAGTCGGGGCTCGCAGGAGAGCGCGATCGCGATCACGGCACGTTGACGCATCCCGCCGGAAAGTTGGTGCGGATATTGGCGCAGGCGCTGCTCCGGCGCGGCGATGCCGACGGCGGCGAGCAACTCGGCCGCGCGGCTCCGGGCCGCCGCACCGCTGAGGCCGAGATGTTCGCGCAACGTCTCGACGATCTGGGCGCCGATCGTCAGTACCGGGTTGAGCGAGGTCATGGGATCCTGGAACACCACCCCAAGCGAGCGTCCGCGCAATTTCCGCAGAAGGCGCGGATCGAGGCGCGTCAGATCCTCGCCCTCGAAGCGCACACGGCCGGCAAGGCGCGCGCGCGCCGGCAACAGGCCGAGAATTGCGCGGGACAGCATGGTCTTGTCGCTGCCGGATTCCCCGGCGATGCCCAGCGTGCGGCCGGCCCTGAGCGTCAGATCGATCCCGTCGACCGCCCGCAGCATGCCGCGGTGGGTCGGCAGATCGACCGAGACGCCTTTGACGCATAGCAATGGTGCGGACATCACAGGACGTTCTCGCGTGGATCGGTCATCGCACGCAGCGCATCGCCGATGAGATTGAAGGCGAGCACGGTCAAGAACAGCACGCCCGCGGGCAGGAACGCGAGCCATGGCGCGATGTCGAGACTCTCGCGACCTTCCCCGATCATGCTGCCCCAACTCGGAGTCGGCGGCGGAACACCCAGTCCCAAGAAGCTCAGCGCGCCCTCGACCACGATCGTGACCGCGACGGCCAGCAGGAAGAAAGCGAGCAGCGGCAGCAGCACGTTCGGCAACAGCTCGCGCAAAAGAATGCGGGCATGGGTCGCGCCGAGCGCGCGCGCCGCGGTGACGAAGTCGCGTTGCGCGAGCGTGAGCGTCGCCGCCCTCGCCACCCGCGCGAACGGCGGAATGCTCAAAAACCCGATGGTCACCGCCAGATTGAGCACCGATTGGCCCAGATAGGCGGTGATGGCGAGAACGAGCACGAGCGGCGGGAACGCCAGCAGCACGTCCATGCCGGCCATCGCCAACGTTTCGAATTTTCCGCGAAAATAGCCGGCGAGCATGCCGAGCGCCGCGCCGAAGGCAAGGCCGATCAGCGGGGAGAGGAAGCCGATCGTGAGCGAGGTTCGCGCGCCGAACACGATGCGCGAAAGCATGTCGCGGCCGAGCCCATCGGTGCCGAGCCAATGTTGCGCGTCGGGCGGCATGCGGCGCGCGAGCATGTCCATCTCGGTCGGGCTCGGGATGGGCAGGAAATTCGCCAGCACGGCGGCGGTCAGCACCAGCGCGATCCAGGCCGCCGCCGCCCAGAACGTCCGGTTCACCCGTGAGCGCCGGCGCGGCGCGGTCGCGGGATCGGCGATGGCGTCAAGCGCGGCCATGGCGGATCCTGGGGTCGAGCACCGCATAAAGCATGTCGACCGCGAAATTGAGCAGCACGAAGCCGACGGCGACGAACAACACCACTCCCTGCAGAATGATGAAATCGCGGGCGTAGATCGCGCCCACCAGCAGCCGGCCGATGCCGGGCAGGGAAGATCGTCTCCACCACGATCGTGCCGCCGATCAGCCGCCCGATATTGATCCCCGTCACGGTGACGAGCGTGAGCGAGGAAGGTTTGAGCGCATGCACCAGCAGGATGCGGGCGGGTTTCAGCCCCTTGGCCTTCGCCATGGCGATGTAGTTCTTCCTGTAGCGTCGCGATCATGTCGCTGCGCAGCACCCGCATCAGCACCGGCCATTCGCCGAGCGCGAGCGTGAGCGCGGGCAGCACGAAGCTGCGCAGGTTTCCGACAACGTCCTCCTGCAGCGGCACCCAGCCGGTTGCCGGCAGCACGTTGAGCCGTACCGCGAACAGATAGATCAGCACGATCGCCCACAGGAAGCCCGGGACCGAGAGCATGCCGAACGCACCTCCGGTCAAGAGCCGATCGAGGCTGCCGCCCTGACGAACCGCACAGAGGATCCCGAGCGGCACGCCGATGAGGAGGCCGGCGATCTCCGCCATCAGCATCAGCTCGAGCGAGACCGGAAGCCGCGCGCCGATCGCCGCGATCACGGTCTCGCCGGTGCGGAACGAGCGGCCGAGATCACCCTGCAGGACGCCGCCGAGCCAGTGCAGGTAGCGCCAGGCGATCGGCTGATCGAGTCCCATCTGCTCGCGCAGCGCGGCGAGCTTCTCGGGCGTCGCCTGATCGCCCAGGATCGCGACCCCGAGATCGCCCGGCAGCAGCGACGCGATCAGGAACGTGAGCAAGGTGACGGCCAGCAGCACCGGCAAGAGATGCAGCAGCCGCCGCCCGACATAGCCGAGCATTTCGCTACTCGAGCCAGGTGTCCGACACGTCGATCACGCCGCTGTAGATCTTGGGCAATCCCTTCAGTCTGCTCTTGGCGATGGCGTAGTACGTGTTCTGAAACGTCCAGAACCAGATCGCCTCCTTGTTGATGAGCCGGCTGATCGCGCAATAATCGTCGATGCGCAGCTCTTTGTCGGCGGTGGCGCGCGCGTGCTCGAGGAGCCGGTCGAGCTCCGGATCGGAATAATTGGCGAGCGCCACCGGGCTCCCGGTGTGGAAATTGGCGTACATTTGCACGTCCGGATCGGCGAGATCGATGATGCGCCACGGCGTGAGCTGGAACTGGCGCGAGAACGCGCGCGTCACGATCGAAGTCTGGTCGACTTGCTCGATGTCCATGTCGGCCCCGACCTGTTTCCAGAATTGCTGCAGCACCTGGCCGTTGGCGCGGCCGCGCGGGGTCGCGGTGACCAGCATCCTGAACGCGACGGGCTTGCCGTATTCCTGGATCAGCTGCCGCGCTCGGGCCGGATCATAAGGCAGCGCGCCGTCGTCCTTGCACCTGACCCAGGAGCCTTCGCCGTACGGGTTGGCAGCCGGCTTGGCCAAGCCGTTGGTGACGACCTGCGACCACTTGTTGCGGTCGATCGCCATCACCAAAGCCTGCCGGACGCGGGCGTCGTCGAACGGCGGCGTCTTGGTGTTGAACGCGTAAACCGTGGCGCCCGACCCGGTATAGCTGTGCACGGTGAAACGCGGATCGCTCTTCGCCCGCAGGATGTTGTCGGCGTCGAATTCGTCATCCCAGACGAGGTCGGACTCACCCGATTGCAGGCTCGCGAACCTCGCCTGTGCGTCGGGCAGCGGCCGCAGCACCACGCGATCGAGATGGGGATGACCCTTGTTCCAGTAATCGGGATTGCGTTCGAGCACGAGACGGTCGCCCGCGAGCCAGGATTTCAGCACGAACGGCCCGGTGCCGACGGGATTGCGATTGTAATCGTCGCCGAGCTTCTGCATCGCCGTCGGAGAGTGGATGGGTTGTTCACCGCCGCGGGCGCGATCACGGCGGGGTGGTCGACCGCGGGGTCGCGCAGATGGAACACCACGGTGAGATCGTCGACCGCTTCCACCTTCTCGGTGCTCTGGATGTAGAAAGCGCAGCGGCAATGGTTGTTCGGGTCCTTCTGCCGCATGATGTTGAAAGCCACCGCCTGGGCATTGAACGGCGTGCCGTCGTGGAATTTCACGCCGGGCCGCAGCTTGTACATCCAGGTCTTGTAATCGTTGGAATGGGTCCAAGATTCCGCGAGCTTCGGCACCGCTTTGCCGCTGTCGTCGATCGCGGTCAGCGTATCGAAGAGGAGCGCCGCGGCCATCTCCGCGGCCGTGTCGTAGACGCCGACCTTGATCGGGTCGAGGCCGGGAATGTCGAGCTCGAGCCCGACCGTGATGCTGCCGCCCTGCTTCTGCGCTGCCGCGGCCGAAGCGAGCATGGTAACCGCACCCGCGACAAGCGCGGCGCGCGCGGTCGCGCGCATCAAGGTTCCGATTGTCATGACAGCTCCTCCCGATCGCGCGGCAATCATCGCGCCGGCGTCGTTGGCCGGCATCTTAGCGCCGGAGCTTTTCGGCTTGTAGCCCGAATGGCTCTTCTACCCGGCGCAAGCGGCGGCCAAGCGGGTGCGAAGTTCGCTGCCGCAGATCCCGCAATCGTGCTTCGGTTTTCCGGGCTATGGATGGGCTTTGGCGGCCCTGGCTGCTCGCGCGGCGCGACGCTTCATCAAGGACCAATAGGATACCGGCAGCATCCGCGCGATCCAATCGAGCCGGACCGCATCGCGGCCGAAGAGGATGCGTGCTTGCCGGCGCTCGATGCCTTGCACGATGCGCGCGGCCGCCTGCTGCGGAGTCGAGCCGGTCATCCGATCGAAATTCGCGATCCGTTCCGCCGCCTCGTTCGGGTCCACGGCGGCGGCGACGCGTGCATTGCGCGCAATCGCGGTTTTGACATAGCCCGGATGCACGACGGACACCCCGACGCCCGTATCCTCGAGCTCGTGCATCAGCGCCTCGGAAAAGCCGCGGACCGCGAATTTCGCCGCCGCATAGGCGGTCTGGCCCGCCGGCGCCACGATGCCGAAAATGCTGGATAGGTTGACGATCTGCGCGACCGGTTCGCGCCGCAATACCGGCACGAAGGCCCGGCACATCCGCACCGTGCCCCAGAAATTGATGGCGAACAGCCACTCCATGTCGGCGAGATCGATCTCGTCGAAGCGCCCGAGCAGCGCCACCCCGGCATTGTTGACGAGAACGCTCGCCCGGCCGTGTGCGGCGAGCACCGCCGCGCGCAAACCCTCCGGCGCGGCGGGATTCGCGACGTCCGCCGTATGCTCGCTGACCGCAACCCCCGATTTGCGCGCCGCTGTTGCGACTGCGGCGAGTGCCTCCCTGTCGCGATCGATCAGCGCCAGATGACAGGCGCGGGAAGCAAGCTCACGTGCGAGCGCGGCGCCGATGCCCCGGGCCGCGCCCGTTACGACGGCTACGCCGCCGCGCAGCGGAAATGGCATGGCTTGCAATCCCCCTGCTCCCGAAGCGAGCGGCACACACCGCCGCGCCTTGCGGGCAGGTTAGCATGTCGGTCGAACTTGGCGCCTGCCCGGGCCTTCGTCGCGTCACCGGCTATGCGTTGACGAAAGCATGTCGGCTTGTCACACCGGCATTCGGCAGCCCTCCAGCCCGGAACCGGCCTCCGCTCCATGCGAATCCTGCAGATTCACTCCGGGATCAACTTGAATGGCGCCGTCCGTTACGCGGCGCTGGTTTCCCGACTGCTGGCGTTGCGCGGGCATGAAATCGTGATTCTGCAGCGGCCGGACGTGGATCTGAGCTCGGTCGTAGCGCTGCCGGGCAATATCGAAGTCGAGCTCTCTTCCTTGCGGCGGCTGCCGGGCGAAGTCCAGCGCATTGCCCGGGTCTGCCGGGAGCGGCGCATCGACGTCATTCACACGCACAAGAGCAGCGCGCACGCGTTTGGAGCGCTGCTTCGGCTGTTCTATCGCCTGCCGTGTGTCGCGACCGCGCACAGCCTGAACTGGCAGGTGCACTGGGCCGTGAACGATCGGGTCGTGTGCCACAACGAGGAATCCATGCGCTTCATGCACCATTGGAATCTCGTGCCGTGGCGCAAGCTGCGGAAGGTGCCGGCCTTTGTCGAGGAATCCTATCTCGGCGCCGCCGCAGAGGGGCCGGACGCCACGCGTCGGCGCCTGAATATCCCGCAGGGCCGCAAGGTCCTGGTCACGGTCGGCAATGTCGAGCGCCGCAAGGGGATTGCCGACATCGTCGAGGCGATGCCGGCGGTATCGGCCGCCGGCATCGATGCCTGCGTGATCGTCGCCGGCTGGTTCCACAGCCTCGGCTACCGTGCCGAGGTCGAGACGCGCGCCCGTGCGCTCGGGATCCAGGACCGGGTGATCTGGCTCGAGCGCGCCTCGGACCGCGACATCGGCCATCTGCTGCGCGCTGCGGACCTTTACGTGCAAGCCTCTCGCGTCGAGACCGGGCCCCTCGTCGTGCTGGAAGCGATGGCGCTCGGTCTGCCGGTCGTGGGGACGATCTGCGGCTCGATGCCAGATTTCATCGCGCCCGGCCTCACCGGAGAGCTGGTGCCGCCCGGCAATCCGAAGGCGCTCGGTCAAGCCATCGCGCGTGTGCTCGGCGATCCGGTGCGCGCAACCGCCATGGGGTGCGCGGGCCGGGCACGCTTCGCCGCGGAGTTCAGCGCCGAGGTGAACGTGCCGAAGCTCGAGGCGATCCTCGCCGAAACCGCCGGGCAGAACTAGCTCAAGCCGCCTTCCGCTGGCCTGCCGGATGCGGCATGCAGCCGATCAATGCCTTGAGGCAGCGGTCGAGATCGGCTTCCCCGAACGGTTTCCTGAGCACCGGTACGTGCGCAAACCGCTCTTCGATCGCACCGTCCCAGGCGGTGACGAAGGCGAACGGTACCCCGTCGGCTTCGAGCCGCTCCGCGACCCCATAGACGGTTTCGCCGCCGGTCAGCTTCACATCGAGCAGCGCGGCATCGCAGGACGCGGTTTGGATGAGCGCGAGCGCATCGCGGATGCTCGCGGCTGGGCCGAGCACGCTGCCGCCGTTACGGCGAACCGCATCCTCCATTTCCAGGGCAATAAGGGAATAATCCTCTACAATGAGGATCGTGAAATCCCGCGCACACGCGCGCATGGCCGCCTCCCCAGCCGCCCATATTTTCGCGCTTCCGCCGACGAGCAGTCGGCAGGCCGCTGTTGTTTTTCGGAGCGGTCTCGATCAACGTACTTTGCCCTCGGAACTCGCCAGAGTCGAGTCGATTCGCGAGTCGCGAGGACGAAACTGCGTCCAAAAACGATCACATCGCGGTGTGCGTTTGCCTCGAGACCAACGCCGCCTGGTCATCGCCCGATCGATCGGCGGCTCAGATCGGGGAACGCCGGACGTAGTGTTCGGCCGCAGCGGCACGCGAACGCTCAGGAACGGATTGCCCGAATCAGCGTTCTGGGTTCAAGTCGCGTAGCGGCGGAGGTTACTCGCTTGAGTAGACCCGACTACTATCGCCAGCACGCGCAGGAATGTCTGCGGCTGGCCAACGAAACCCTCGAATCCAGCACGAAGGCGGTCCTGATCGATATGGCGCAGGCCTGGATCAAGCTCGCCGACCAGGCGCAGAGAAACCGGCGTTTCGACCTCGTTCAGGCGGTGCCCGTCCGACCAATTCCGGCCGGATCGCACGGCTGAGCCGCTCCGCGCCACTCTTCGCGGCCCCCCGCGCTGCCGCGGGGCGCGGAATGGCGCCGGGAGTGTGAAGGCCTCGAAATTCCAGGACGCCCCTCGACCCCCTCCTGCGCCTGGCCTTGCTTCACTTGTGGGCGGCGCGCATGCTGGCCCTCCGATCGGAGGCCAACATTGCGAGGCGATCATGGCTGAGGCCAAAAGCTACCAGGGCAGCTGTTTTTGCGGTGCCGTCAAATTCACCGTAATCGGCGAACCCGCCGGCATGGGCTATTGTCACTGCGATTCTTGCCGGCATTGGTCGGCCGGTCCCGTCAACGCCTTCACGCTGTGGAATCCGCAAAGCCTCCGGATCACGCGGGGGGCCGACAACATCGGCACCTACAACAAGACGCCGACGAGTTACCGCAAATGGTGCAAGACCTGCGGTGGGCATCTGTTCACCGATCACCCCCCGCTCGGGCTCGTCGACGTCTATGCGGCGGTCATTCCGGACCTGGCGTTCAAGCCTGGCCTGCACGTGAACTACGCGGAGACCGTGCTGCACCTGCGCGACGGCCTGCCGAAAATGAAGGATTTTCCGAAGGAATTCGGCGGCTCGGGCGAGCAAGTCCGGGAATAGGCGGTGCGCGCCTGCGCGCTCAGGCAACGGCGCCCCGATCCGGGAGAGACACAAAGGGGACTCATCGCGGCGCGATGTTCTGAGCCCCGTGAAACAGATTGTTCGGATCGAATTTGGCCTTGACTTCGGCTAACCGAGCGTACAGCCGGTCGCCATAAGCAGCGCGTACGCGGGCGTCGCCCTCGTCCTCCGTCATGAAATTGATATAGGCGGTGCCGGTCGAGAACGGGTGAATAGCGGCCCAGTATTCACGCGCCCATCCGATGTGGCGGGGGTCTTCCTGCGGGTTTTCCCAGGCTGCCTGGATGTTCAGCACGTACTGGACCGTCCGGAAGCCGACGGCATTGATCTCTGGATCGAGACGCGCGGGCGCACCGCCCATATGCATGAAGAGGACACCGGAGTGTGGGGAAGTGATCCGCTCCGCGTGCTCGATGATGGCGTCGATCAAGCGCTCGCTCATCTCGGCATAAAAATCGGATTTCCAGTAATATCGGCGACCGAACGGCTGGCTGGCATCGAGCATGGTCTGGTGTGCGATGAACGGCTTCACCGTAATCGTGTCGGCAGCCGGCCTGCCGAAGGACTTGAGGCCGCGCATCGCATCCTGCCCGACGGAGGGATTTCCGGTCCAGCACGCGGCGATGGCCGCAATCGGCGTGCCGTGCAGCTCCTTGGGCAGGAACGGCGCCGGCGGCGCGATCCGCAGAATGAGCAGGCAGCACAACTCATCCGGCGCGGTGGCGGTAACGCGCCGAAACTGGTGCGCGACCTCGCGGGCCTGCGCCATCGGGTACACCACCATTCCGCAGAGTGCCTGCGGTCCATGCCCGTGGGCCCGGAATTCGAAGGAGGTGACGGCCCCGAAATTGCCGCCGCCGCCTCGCAGCGCCCAGAACAGATCGGAATTCTCCCTCTCGCTGGCATGCCGGCGCTTGCCGTCGGCAGAGACGATGTCCACCGAGATCAAATTGTCCGCCGCATAGCAGAATTTCCGCGACGTCCAACCGAAGCCGCCCCCCATGGTGAAGCCGGCGACGCCGGTGTTCGACACGATGCCGCTCGGCACCGCGAAACCGAGCGGCTGCAGCTCATGGTCGACGTCGCCCCAGGTGGCGCCCGCCTCGACCCGGGCGATTTCGCGAACGGGGTCGAACCGCACCCCGCGCCGCAGACTCATGTCGATCATCAGCCCGCCATCGCACAGCGCCGCGCCGGCGACGTTGTGCCCGCCGCCTCGGATCGACAGCGGTAGTCGGTTCTCGCGGGCGAAATTCACGCAATGAACCACGTCGGCCGCGCCGCTGACCCGCGCGACCAGCGCAGGCCGCCGCGCGATCATGCCGTTCCAGATCGAGCACGCTTCATCATATCCGGCCTCGGAAGGCTCGAGCAGCCTGCCGCGAAGCGCTCCGCGAAGGTCCGTGACTGCGGCCTCGCTTGGTCCGCGCTCGGTCCGTCGAGCGAAAGCATGAACCATGGCAATCCTCCCATTTCCGCGCGATGGCGGAAGCGGAATGTCGTTTGATTTTCAGGTTTGCATCCGCCTCATCACGCCATCCAGTCTCGAATCCGTACTCGTCGAACTCGGCGATTGAAAAGCTTAAACCGGATGCTGGGAACCGAGCTGCCGCCGGGATCGATGCCGATCGGGGGCAGCCGCTGGCGGGCGCCTGGCAGCCCCGATTTCGGCGAATCCACTCAACCCGAGCCAGCGCTCGAAGCGCTGGCGAAGATCCCGGGAGCCGTCGAGTTGGATCGCGCCGGAATCGACCGCAGCCCTCACCGGCAGATCACCCATCCAGACCCGCGTCATGGTGCGCAAGTCGGTCTCTACATAGAGCCCCACCTCGAATCCGGGATCAGTGAGGCAAAGATCGACCTCCTCCCCATCGCCGACGAGCCACCAGTTGCGCTTCGAGGCCGGCTGGTCGGAAAAATCGAACCGGACGGAGAAACGGCCGGGCGGAAATACCGATGCCTTAACGCGACGCCGCATGTCCCACATCAGGAGCGGCGCGTCCAATTCATCGCGACCGAACTTGGTGCGGAACCAGCGATGACCCCATTTGCCCAATCTTTCGATGATCGGCGCAAATTCCTTGCCGGCCTGAGTAAGGTGGTATTCGGGTCCCTGCCGGCCCTGCTTGCGCCCGAGAACCCCGATCTCCTCGAGCTGCTTGAGTCTTTGGCTGAGCAAGCTGCGTGACATGAGCGGAACGCCGCGGTGAAGGTCGCTGAAATGCGTGCTCCCGCACAGCAATTCTCGCAGCACGAGCGGCGTCCACCGTTCCGCGAAGACCTCGGCGCCCTTGGCGACCGGGCAGAACTGACCGTATCCCCTCATCGGCCGTCTCCTGTCTAGCCCGTCCCCCCGCAACATTGTGATCACAAGGCATGCCGCCCCCTCCCGCAAGTACATATTTTGGACTGGATGCAGCGTCTGGGGTATGCAGGCTGCCGTGCAAAGGTGTCCGGAGCCTTGGATTGCCGTCCGTAGGCCGGGCGCAGAACCCGGCTCTACCTTTTCTCGTTAACTCGATGGGCGATACATTGCTGCCATGAGCGAAATCAGGGACGAACGCCGTCTCACGACCATTCTGGCGGCCGACGTAGTCGGCTATAGCCGGCTCATGGGCGAGGACGAGGCTGGCACGCTCGCGGCCTTACGGCAGCGCCGCCGCGAGGTGGTCGAGCCGCTGCTGTCGAAATACGACGGACGCATCGTGAAATTGATGGGCGACGGCGTGCTGGCGGAATTCGCCAGCGTCGTTCATGCCGTGCAATGCGCCGTCGAGATGCAGCAGGGCATGGAAGCGCGCAATGCCGCTCTGCCCGAGCCGCGCCGCATGCGGCTGCGGATCGGCATCAATCTCGGCGACGTCATCATCGAGGGCGATGATCTCTATGGCGACGGTGTCAATCTTGCGGCGCGGCTGGAGGGGCTGGCGGAGCCGGGCGGCGTGTGCATCTCGGATACCGCCTACCAGCACGTCCGGCAGAAACTGCCGCTCGCCTACCAGGACATCGGCGAGCAGCAGGTCAAGAATTTTGCGCAGCCGGTGCGGGCCTATCGGGTTGCTCCGACCGCGCAACCGGGTCCGACCCCCGATGCGCCGCGGCCAGCGAGTGCCGACGGCCCCTCGATCGTCGTGCTGCCCTTCACCAACATGAGCGGAGAGGCCGAGCAGGAATTCTTCGCCGACGGCCTGACCGAAGACATCCTGACCGAGCTGTCGCGCTTCCGGCACCTGTTCGTCATCTCCCGCAATTCGGCATTCAAATACAAGGGCAAGGCGGTCGACGTGCGCCAGGTCGCGCGCGAGCTTCGCGTCCAGTACGTGGTCGAAGGCAGCGTGCGCAAGGTCGGCAACCGGGTGCGGGTCACCGTGCAGCTGATCGACGCCGAAGCCGATCGTCACATCTGGGCGGAGCGCTACGACCGGCAGCTCGAGGACATCTTCGCGATCCAGGACGAAGTGACCGCCGCCATTGTCGCGACGCTCCCAGGCCGGCTCGAGGCCGCGGCGCGCGAGCGCGTCGCGCGCAAGCCGACCGACAATATGGCGGCCTACGAATGCGTCCTCGCCGGGAAGTTGCTGCACCACCGCTCGAACCGCGCCGACAATGAGGCCGCGCTGCGGCTGCTCGATCGCGCGATCGCGCTCGATCCCAATTACGCGCACGCGCACGCCTGGCGGGCCTGCGTGCTCGGACAATCCTGGGTCAACGGCTATTGCCGGGAGCGCGACGCCACGTGGCGCGAGGTGCTGCGCGAACTCGAGATCGCGCTCGATCTCGACAGCGACGACAGCGACGTCCACCGCATCCTGGCCGCCGTGAGTCTCACCGGCAAGGAGCACGACCAGGCTGCGTTCCACCAGGAGCGAGCCCTCGTCCTCAATCCCAACGACGATCTCATCGTCGTGCAGCAGGGCGAGGTGCTGACCTGGCTCGGGCGCCCGGAAGAAGGCATTCCGTGGATCGAGAAGGCGATGCGGCTCAACCCGTATCATCCCGAGCGGTTCTGGAACCATCTCGGCCGCGCCCATTTCGTCGCGCGCCGCTACGGCGAGGCGGTCGCCGCATTTTCACGCATCACGGCGCCCGACCATCTGCACCACGCGTTCCTTGCGGCGTGCCACGCCGAGCTCGGCAACGAGGCGGCGGCGCGCAACCATGTCGCGGAGGTGCTCAAGCGCGAGCCCGCATTCTGCATCGAGAATTATCTGAAGACCCTGCACTACAAACGAGCGGAGGATCTCGAGCACCACCGCTCGGCGCTGCGCAAAGCCGGGCTGCCGCTCGCGCCGGTTGCCGAAATCGTGAAGCAGGCGACGGCGGGGTCGACGACGGGCGACACGGGGACGTAGGCCGCACGAAGCGGGGCTCGTAATCACTTCACGACCAGCACCGGGCAGGGCGAAAGGTGCACCAGCCGGTCGGCGCGGCTGCCGAGCATGCGATCGTAGAGCGCCGAATGGCCGCTGGCGCCGACCACCAGCAGGTCGGCCTTGAGGTCGGACGCGAGATGGACGATATCGCGCACCGGATGCCCGGCGAGCACGTGGGTCTTGAGGTCGACTTGCGCTTGTCCGGCAAGCTCGCGGGCACGATTGACAACGCCATGGAAGCGCCGCGCGGCAACGCCGGTCTCTTCCCGCACTTCCTCGATCATCTCCGGCAAATACGAGATTTCCTCGACCGAGACCATGTGCAGCACGGCTCCGGTCGCTTTCGCGAGTCTGATCGCGAGCTCAAGCGCGTGGAACGCGTGTTCGGAGCCGTCGTTGGCGTGCAGGATGGTCTTGAACATCGCCGCCGTCCCGGCTAGCCGGCGCGCTCGGGAGCTTGCGCAGACGAGGCAAGCTGCGCGGTTTCCGGCTCGTCTCGAGGCAGCAGATGATGTGGCAAGAAGAACGCGTTGGCAATCAGCGTCGGGACCACCGCGCTTGCAACGACCCCGGCGACGACGACCGAGTACTGGGCCTGATCGATGATGCCGTGGGAAAGTCCGAACAATGCCGAGATCGTCCCGAAGGTCAGCCCGGTCGACATCAGGAGCGTCGTGTACATCGACTCCTTGCGAGGTGAGCCGAACAGCTTGGTGATCGGGTAGATGCCGACGAATTTCGTCGCCATCTTGCCCGCCAGCAGCACGAGGAAGGCGACCGGCGCGGCGATCAGTGCGGGCACCGACACGAAGGAGCCGGCGCGGATGAAGTAGAACGGCGTCAAAAGCCCGAGCGTGAGCGTGCGCAGCCTGCGGATCAGCGCGTGATCGCGGCCGACCGTGCCGGCGAGCACCATGCCGATCACATAGGCGGGCAGCACCGCCTCGCTGTCGGCCCAGCCGGCGAGCGCGCCGAGCCCGAACAGGATCAGCAGCAGATATTTGGCCTCGAGCTCGGAGGGGCGGTTGCCGTAGCGCCGGAACAGCCGCGGCGTGAGCCACGGCAAGGCAACGAACACCGCGACCGAGAGGCCGGCGAACGCCAGCGTGCGCAGCGTGAACGGCGCGAAGATGAAACCGAGCGCCAGCACCGTGCCGAGATCGTTGATGAAGCACGCGGCGAGCACGATTTTGCCGTACTCGGTTTTGTTGAAACCGTATTCCAGCATCACCGCGTAGACGATCGCGACCGAGGTGGTCGACAGCGCGACGCCCGCGAGCCAGCTCGGCATGGTGCTCCAGCCCAGGATCCAATACGCCGCGGCGGCGCAGCCGAGAAACGGCGCGAAGAATCCGATCAAGCCGAGGGCAGTCGCCTCCTTCCAGTTCCGGCGGAAAACCACGGGGTCGAGCTCCGCTCCGGCCAGGAACGTGAGCATGATGGCCCCGGCGCCGGCCAGGAACTTGATCCAGGATTCGCTGGTGGCCAGCACGTCGGCGCCGAACAGCGAGCCGAGGATCAGCTGCGCCAGCGTGCCGACGATGATCTCGGTCAATGCCGTGGAGACGCGAAACCACAGTGCCAACAGCGTGGCGAGGAGTGCCAATCCAATCCACAGGGCGGCAAGCGTCCAGGCATACGTCATGGCGGGCTCTGCTCATGCGACACCGCGCGCGGATGTGGGTCGCGGCGAGGCGATGCGGCCGGGTCGAGTATGCGCGGGTCGGTAAATCTGGGAAGGACCACGACGACTCCGCTCAAAGCCGTGCTTCGACAGGAGTCATCAGCCCGAAGAGGGCGGTTACGGCGAACTCCATCGCCAGTGCGGGACGCATTCTAACGGCGAGGCTGTTTGGGTCAACCGCCGACCATGCTGAGCTTCCGAATGAAATCTTAATTGCAGCATCGAATATGAATCCCGCAATGCAGAAGCCCGGCGGCATCACAATCGAACGCCGCGGGAAGAGAATTCCAGGCCGGTGCCGGGCGCACGCCCGGCGGAGCGCCCGGTATTTCCTTACTGAAAGATTAACAATGTCGCGCGCATAAAGTTAATGCATCCTTAAGCGCGCCGGCGCCACAACAGCCAGAGCGCGGCCGATTCGGAGGGCGGCGTGGTCCGATTCGAGAACGTGGGCTTGCGCTATGGTCTGGGCGCGGAGGTCCTGCGCGATCTCTCCTTCAACGTCGAGCCGCATTCCTTCCAGTTTCTCACCGGCCCTTCCGGCGCCGGCAAGACCTCGCTGTTGCGGCTGCTCTATCTGTCGCTCAAGCCCACTCGGGGACTGATCACGCTGTTCGGCCACGACATCGCCACCCTGTCGAAGGACGCCTTGGCGACCTTGCGGCGACGGGTCGGGATCGTGTTCCAGGATTTCCGACTGCTCGACCACATGACGACCTACGAGAACGTCGCGTTGCCACTGCGCGTGCTGGGTCGCGATGAGGCGAGCTATCGGGACGAGGTCGTGGAGCTGCTGCGCTGGGTCGGACTGGGGGAGCGGATGCTGGCGCTGCCGCCGGTGCTCTCGGGGGGCGAGAAGCAGCGCGCCGCGATCGCCCGCGCCGTGATCGCCCGCCCGCAGCTGCTGCTCGCCGACGAGCCGACCGGCAATGTCGATCCGGTGCTGGCGCGGCGACTGCTGCGCTTGTTCGTCGAGCTCAACAAATCCGGCACCTCCGTGATCATCGCCACGCACGACATCGCGCTGATGGACCTGTTCGATGCCCGGCGCCTGGTGTTGCACGAGGGCCGGCTCCACGTCTACGACTGACCGGTACCGAGCATGGATGCGATGACGCAACAGGCTCTGTCGGATGCGCCCGCTGCGGCGATGCCGGTCGGCCGGACCTCGATCGTTCCGGCGGACTCGATTGCGGGCCGGGCACTGGTCGCGGTCGTCGCGATCATGACCTTCCTGGCCTCGCTCACGCTCGGCGCGGTGGTGTTGGTGCGGGCCACGGCCGGCGAATGGCAATCGGCGGTCGCGCGGGAGGTGACCATCCAGGTGCGGCCGGTCGAGGGGCGCGACACCAACGCGCAAGTCAAGAAGGCCGCGGACCTGGCGATCGCGACGCCCGGCATCATCGGCGTGCGGGCGTATTCCAACGCCGAATCCGCGCGCCTGCTGGAGCCCTGGCTCGGCACCGGGCTCTCGCTCGACGACTTGCCGGTCCCGCGGCTCGTGGTCTTGCGGGTCGCTGCCGACCGCGCGCCGGATCTCAACGCGCTGCGCAAGGCGCTGGCAGCCGAGGTTCCGGAGGCGAGCCTCGACGACCACCGCGACTGGGTGCAACGTATGCGCACGATGACGCGCACGGCGGTCGCCGCCGGGCTCGCGGTCCTGGCGCTGGTCGTGGCCGCGACCATGCTCTCGGTTGCTTTCGCCACGCGCGGGGCAATAGCCGCGAACCGCCCGGTGATCGAAGTGCTGCATTTCGTCGGCGCGCGCGACGGCTTCATCGCCGGACAATTCCAGCGGCATTTCCTCTGGCTGGGACTCAGAGGCGGCGTGATCGGCGGTACCGGCGCCATGCTGCTGTTCGGCGCTGCGGCCTTGTTGGCGGACTGGCTCAAAGGCAGTCCGGGCGAGGAGCAACTCGCGGCGCTGTTCGGCGGCTTCGATCTCGGTTTCGCCGGTTACGGCGCCATTGTCGGGCTGATCGTACTGATCGCGGCCGTGACCGCCGGCACCTCGCGCCTGACCGTTTACCGGACGCTGGCGGCGATCGAATGAAACCGAGGCCGCAATCGACCGCCGCCCGCGCCATGCGGTATCTTGCCGGCCAAGATGCAGGCGCGGATCGGGTGTCGCGATGACTAGCGGGTCCGGCTTCGTGGACTGGGCTCGCAGGCGGCGGCGAGTGCAGCGAGGGCTCACCGCACTGGTTTCGGTCGTGCTCGCGGGACTGCCGCTGCTCGGCGCCGGATTCGTTTGGTTCGTGCTGCGCGTGCCCGCCGACGAGATCACGCTCGACCGACGCGCCGACGGCATCGTCGTGCTCACCGGCGGTGCCTCACGGATCAGCGACGGCTTGGAGTTGTTGGCCGCCAAACGCGGCAAGCGGCTGTTGATCAGCGGCGTGCATCCCGGCACGACCACCGCCGAGATCGCCCGCACCGTGCCGGAATATGCGCGCCTGCTCGCGTGCTGCGTCGATCTCGATCATTCGGCGCTCAACACGCTCGGCAACGCGGTCGAGACCCGCCATTGGGTGAGGGATCGGGGCATTCGTTCGCTGATCGTCGTCACGTCGAGCTATCACATGCCGCGCACGATGGTCGAATTCGCCTGGCAAATGCCGGACGTCGAGTTGATCCCGTTTCCGGTGATCAGCGAAAAAATGCGCAACGAGCCATGGTGGACCTCGGGCTCGATGCAGTTGTTGTGGTTCGAGTACGTGAAATATCTGATCGCCCAGGTCCGCACGCGAATCGAGCCCGTCTCGGACTCCACGGATGTTGCCGGTGACCGGAGCCGGACCAAGGGCTGACCGTTTCGTGCGCGGCACGCGGCAAACGCATGCCGGCGGGGCGATCGTGCTGCGCTCGGTCGCGTTCAACGCCGCGTTCTATCTGACGCTCGTGATCTACCTCGTCGTCGCATTGCTGGCGCTGCCGTTCCGGCGACACGTGATGCTCGGGATCGCCAAGTCCTGGGGCCGGACGAATCTGCGGCTGCTGCGCGCGATTTGCGGGACCGAGGTGGAATGGCGCGGTCTCGAAAAGATTCCGCCGGGCGCCTTGATCGTCGCCGCCAAGCACCAGTCGATCTGGGAGACGTTTGCGCTGATCGCGTTGTTCACGGACCCCACCTTCATCGTCAAGCGCGAGCTGATGTGGATCCCGGTGTTCGGCTGGTGCATGTGGCGCGCCGACATGATCGCCGTCGACCGCGGCGCCGGATCGCAGGCGATGTTCGCAATGATCGATCGGGCGAAATTCGAGATCGGCCGCGGCCGGCAGATCATCATTTTTCCTGAAGGCACGCGCCGGGCTGCCGGCGCGTCGCCCGCTTACAAATTCGGGGTCGCCAAGCTCTATGCGGCAACCGGCGTGCCGTGCCTGCCGATCGCGCTCAACTCCGGCCTGGTGTGGCCTCGCCGCTCGTTCCTGCGCTATCCGGGCGTGGTTCGCGTGGAAATTCTCGATCCGATCCCGTCCGGGGTTCCGGCCGATGCTTTTTTCGCCCGCCTGCAGCACGAGATCGAGACCGCGACCGCGCGATTGCTGGTCGAAGGAGGGGAGTCGCACTCCCGATGACACCTCGCATCGCACGGACCTGATGCGACCAGGGGTCGGGGCCCCGGTTCCGAGGTGCTCGTGCTGGTGTGTGCTACGGGATCGCGCCCGCCCTGTGGGTCTCGTGCAAGCCGTGCAGGCGCTCCGCCAATAAATGCAGGTCGCGGTCGCGGAAGCCGAGCGCCTCGAGCGCTTTCACGGTCGCGAGCACGTAATCGCGGTTCGCTCCCGAGCGGCCATGACCCTGGCGCACGTAATGCAGCTGGGAAGCCAGATCGAGCTCGCCGGCGTACTGCGGATGCGAGCGGTCGACGACGAAGCAAAGCGCCTGTACCCGGCGGCGCGGATCGCCTTCGAGCAACACCGGCCGCATGGTTTCGCGATACACCGCCGTCACCTGCTCGCGCTCGCGCAGGTAGCCGATCGTGGTGTCGCGATCCTTGGCGGCGATGCGGTAGGCGATGCCGCGGCAGGTTCCGCCGCGATCGAGCCCGAGCACGAGGCCAGGCCGCTCCGGCGTGCCGCGATGCACGTGCGAGAGCACGCAGAGCGCGCGATGCGCGCCATAGAGCCGGGCCGACACGCGCTCCAGGAAAGAAAACCCGGGCCGCCACATCAGCGAGCCATAGGCGAAGACCCAAAGCTCTTCGGTTTTGCCGGAACGTGAAGCTCCCATGAGGGGCGGGATGCAGCCTGGCGGGAAAGGATCGAATTCGCTAACAGGTCAACGGGGGCGAGGCAATCGGCGGCAAATCCCGGCCCGCCGAATCGCACGCGACCGGCAACGCCTTACCCCGGTTCCGGTCACCGCCTCCGGGCAGGGCAATGGATAAGCTTTCGGTGGGCCGAAACTCGCCCAACTGCCTTGCTGGGGCCACATCTTCCACCGATGGAACCCCGATGACGCCTCGCCATCCCGATTCCCGCCGATCCTGGCAGGTGATCCTGCCGTTCGCGCTGTTCGTGGCACTGGCCGCCGGCTGGACCGCCTTGTGGTTTCATGCCTCGTCGATGGCGCAGGCTTCGATTGCCGCTTGGCGCATGCGGGAAGCCCAGCTCGGACGCATCTACACCTGCGCGACCGAGAATCTCGGCGGCTTTCCGTTCCGCATCGAGGTGCGGTGCATGCAGGCCGGAGCGCAGATGCGCAGCACCGATCCCCCGTTCGTGGTCAGCGCCAAGGATCTTGTGGTGGTCGCGCAGGTCTACCGGCCGAATCTGTTGATCGCCGAAGTGGAGGCGCCGCTCACCTTCGAGGCTCCGACCAGCGGGGTCGCGCTCGTAGCGGATTGGACGCTGGCGCAGACGAGCGTACGCGGACTGCCGCCGACGCCGGAGCGCGTCTCGATTGCGGTCGACCAGTTCCGGCTCGAGCAGAAGACCCAGGGCGATTCACAGATCCTGCTGACCGCCAAGCATCTCGAAATTCACGCCAGGATGGATCCTGCCTCGACTCCCGGCCGGCCGGTGCTGGATTTGGCGGCCCGCTTGAGCGACGCGGCCTTGCCGGCCGCGGGCTCGCTTCTGCCGCAGCCGGTCGATTTCGAGGCCAGCGCGGTTCTGAGCGGGCTCAAGGACCTCGCGCCGAAATCCGTTCCGGCGATGCTGAGCCAGCTGCAGACAGCCGGCGGGCGACTCGAGATCGAGCATGCGCGGCTACGACGCGGCGACATGATCGCCGTCGGGGCGGGGAACCTCGGGCTCAGTCCGCAAGGTCGCCTCGACGGCACGCTGCGCATGACGATCGCCGGGTTCGACCTCGATATGCTCAAACCGCTGTTTCCCGGCCTGAAAATCTCGGGCTCGCTCGGCGGCATGGGAACGAGCCTGCTCGGGTTACTGGGTGAGCCCGCCGAACTCGAGGGTCGGCGCGCGGTTCGCATGCCGCTGCGGTTCGTCGATGGGGCGGTGTCGCTCGGACCGCTCGCGCTCGGCCGCACCGCACCGCTCTATTGACCACTCAGGATGCGCGGGCCTACTCGCCGTCGGCCGCATAGGGCCGTGGCAACGGTGCGAGCGGCAGGGCCGGATGGGGGCGGCCGAAATCCGGCGCGCCGGAATCTTGGCCGAGCGCGACGATGCCGCGGCGGATCGCACGCGTGCGCGTGAACAGCTCGAACAGCGCCTCGCCGTCCGCCCAACGGATCGCTCTCGCCAGTGCCGCAAGGTCTTCGTTGAACCTGCCGAGCATCTCCAGCACCGCGTCGCGGTTGGCCAGAAATACGTCGCGCCACATGGTCGGGTCGGACGCGGCGATGCGGGTGAAATCGCGAAAGCCGCCGGCGGAAAATTTCATCACTTCGGAGCGGGTCACGGTCTCGAGGTCGTCCGCCGTGCCCACGATCGTGTAGGCGATGAGATGCGGCACGTGACTGGTAATGGCGAGCACCAGGTCGTGATGCTCGGCCGACATGATCTCCACGTTCGAGCCCAGTGCCTCCCAGAACGTCGAAAGTCGCGCAACCGCGGCCGGATCGGCAGCTTCGGGCGGCGTGAGGATGCACCAGCGATTGACGAACAGCTCGGCAAAGCCGGCGTCGGGTCCGGAATATTCGGTGCCGGCGACCGGGTGCGCCGGCACGAAATGCACGCCGGCGGGAAGGTGAGGGGTCATGTCGCGCACGACCTGAGCCTTCACCGAGCCCACGTCCGAGACGATCGCGCCGGCCCCGACCTGCGGTCCGATCTCGGCGGCAACGGCACCGCATTGGCCGACCGGAACGCAGACGATCACGAGATCGGCGTCCTTGACGGCGGCAGCATTGGTGTCCGTGAGCTCGTCGGCGAGCCCGAGCTCGGCCGCACGTCGGCGCGTGGCCGCGGTGCGCGCCGTCGCGACAATCGTACGCGCGGCTCCGCAGGCGCGCGCGGCGCGCGCAATCGAGGACCCAATGAGGCCGATCCCGATCAGCGCCAGCCGCTCGAATAGTGGCTCGCCGTTCACGCCGCGGCACCCATGAAATCGGCCAGTGCCGCGACCACGAGCCGGTTGGCCTCCTCGCTGCCGACCGTGAGCCGCAGCGCATTCGGCAGACGATAGGGCTCGAGCCGCCGCAGGATCAGCCCGCGCCGCGTGAGGAACGCATCGGCATCTTGGGCCGTGCGCCCCGTGCGCGCCGGGAAATGGATCAGCACGAAATTCGCGACGCTCGACGTCACGTCCAATCCGAGCTTGTCGATTTCCTCGGTGAGCCACGGCAGCCATCGAGCGTTGTGGGCGGCCGAGGCCTCAACGTGATTGGTATCTTCGATCGCGGCAATGCCGGCCGCGATCGCCGGCTGGCTGACGTTGAAGGGTCCGCGAATGCGATTGAGTGCATCGATGATGCGCGCGGGTCCATAAAGCCAGCCGAGGCGCAGCGCCGCCAGCCCGTGGATCTTCGAGAAAGTCCGGCACATCACCACATTATCGGATGTGGCGACCAATTCGAGGCCGGATTCGTAATCGTTGCGCCGCACGTATTCGGCATAGGCAGCGTCGAGCACCAGCAGCACGCGGTTCGGCAGGGCGCGGCGCAGGCGCTGGACTTCGTCGAACGGCAGGTACGTACCCGTCGGATTGTTCGGATTGGCGATGAAGACGAGCTTCGTGCGCGGGCTCACCGCCGCGAGGATCGTGTCGACCTGCGCCGTGTAGTTCTTTTCAGCGGCGACGACCGGCGTCCCGCCGGCCGCGAGCGTCGCGATCGGATAGACCAGAAAACTATGGGTCGTGTGGATCGCCTCTTCGCCGGGACCGACGAAGGCTTGCGCCAACAGATGCAGCAGCTCGTCGGATCCCGCGCCGCAGACGATGCGCGCCGGATCGAGGCCGAATGCGCGGCCGATCGCCTCGCGCAAGGCCGAGGCGGAACCGTCCGGATATTCGGCAAGCGTCGCACCCGCGGCCTGATAGGCGGCGAGCGCATTCGGGCTCGGTCCGAGCGGCGTCTCGTTCGAGGAGAGCTTGAAGACCTTGGCGGCTTCCGCCGCAGTGCTCTTGCCCGGCACATAAGCGTCGATCGCGAGCACGCCGGGGCGGGGTTCGGGACGCTGTCGTGGCGACATCGAAGGCTCCGGGCGGTCACGCAGGCAGCACGGCGGATGCGCGTTTTCTGATGCCGATGCCGGCGGGAATCAAGCGGTCAGCGGCGGCTTGCCACCAATCCGGACGCCGAAACCATATAGCGGCTGGCGTGGCCGCCGACGAGGGCCGAGGAGGCGACCGAAGCACCGGCGGTGACCAGCGCGGCCTCGATCTCCGCAAGCGTTCGTCCCTGCGGGACCGAGATGAGCAGTGCCGCGCCGTCGGAGACGCGGTCCGGAACGGCGAGGACGTCCGCAAGCGGACCGATCGCGCACGCGGCGGAGGCGCCCCATCCGGCCACCCTGACGCTCCAGGTTTCCACTTCGCGCACCATCGCGTCCGGCGCGGAGTGCGAGACCACGAATGCGGGCAGCCCGGCCGGATGATCGGCGCGCTCGACGAACGGCAGTCGCGCGATGATTTTCGGCTCGTTGTCCGGCTCGATCGCCGGCCACCATGCCGGCGCGCCGGCGAGGAGCGTCGCCGGTACCAACGCGAGATCGCTCGGCGCCGCCGCCGCCGCGGCGACCGCCGCCGCGGCTCCCATATGGGCGATGAACGGCACCGTGAAACCGAAGTGGAAACGCGCCGAATCGCGCATCGCCGATTCGCCAGAGGAAAGATCCGCATGCAGCGCATAGGGCGCCTGGATGTACGTGAAGGTCGCGATGATCACTCGCCAGATGCTCTCGGCAGTGTCGAGCGGCAGGATGCCGCGATGCCGTTCCACGAGGCGCCGCATCATCTCCGCTTCGCGCGCGGGCCGGAATGCGGATCCGGATTCTTGGGTGCGCTTGGCACGGATCAGGCGGTCGATGATCTCGCCGCGCTCGATCAGCAGCGCATGCATGGCGGCGTCGATCCGGTCGATCTCGCGCCTGAGCTCCGCGAGCGAGGCTTCCTGGCTCATGCTTGTCCACATCGATCAGAGGCGATCGTCGCCTCGGCCGAATTGATAGGTGCGGGCCGGGGCGAAAGCAAAGAAAACGTTGACGTTGCGGTATCGCTTGCCTACCTACGCGCTCGCGACGCGGATTTCGGCTAGATTGCTCGGAATCGCTCGCCGGAACGCATAGTTGAACGAGAACGCCGCGATGGCCGATGCCAGCCTGAGCCTCGTACGAGACCTCACCGGCCGCTCCCGCGAGGCTGAAAGCCCGCAATCGCCGCTGGTGCGGTTCGGCCCGGACAAACCGCTGCGGCTCGATGCGGGGGTCGATCTCGCGCCGTTGCAGATCGCGTATCAAACATACGGCGAGCTCAATGCAGAGCGCTCGAACGCGGTACTGATCTGCCACGCGCTCACCGGTGATCAGCATGTCGCCAATGTGCATCCGGTCACCGGCAAGCCCGGCTGGTGGGAGACCATGGTCGGGCCGGGCCTGCCGATCGACACCGAGCGCTATTTCGTCATCTGCCCGAACGTGCTCGGCGCCTGCATGGGCACTACCGGGCCCTCGTCGATCAATCCGGCGACCGGCGAGCCGTGGGGGCTCAACTTTCCGGTCATCACCATTCGCGACATGGTGCGCGCGCAGGCCATGCTGCTTGACCATCTCGGCATTCCTTCGCTGTTCGCGATCGCCGGCGGCTCGATGGGCGGCATGCAGGTGCTGCAATGGGTCGCCAGCTATCCGGAACGGGTGTTCGCGGCGCTGCCGATTGCAGCCTCGACCCGGCATTCGGCGCAGAATATCGCGTTCCACGAGGTCGGCCGCCAGGCGGTGATGGCCGATCCCGACTGGCGCGGCGGACGCTATCAGCTCGAGGGCACCAACCCGCGGCGCGGGCTGGCGGTGGCGCGCATGGGCGCCCACATCACCTATCTGTCCGACGCGGCCCTGCACCGCAAGTTCGGCCGCCGGCTGCAGGACCGCTCCAATCCCACCTTCTCGTTCGACGCGGATTTCCAAGTCGAGAACTACCTGCGTCATCAGGGCATCTCGTTCGTCGAGCGCTTCGACGCCAACAGCTACCTGTATTTGACGCGCGCGATGGACTATTTCGATCTTGCGGCCGATTACGACGGCGTGCTGGCGCAGGCGTTTCAGGGGGCGCGGACCCGCTTCTGCGTGATCTCGTTCACGAGCGACTGGCTGTTTCCGACCGTCGAGTCCCGCGCCATCGTCCACGTCCTCAACGCCGGCGGCGTTCCGGTGTCGTTCGCCGAAATCGAGACCGACAAAGGCCACGACGCCTTCCTGCTGGAGGAGCCGGAGTTCTTGGCCATCGTGCGCGGGTTCCTCGAAGGCGCAGGCAGGTTGCGCGGGCTTGCGCCCGGCAAATGATGATGCTCAAGCGCATCACGCGGGATCTCACGATGGCGGACGCGGCGCGCGCGCAGGGCGGCGCCCGCGTCGATTTTCTGTTCGTCGCCGACATGGTCGAACGCGGGGCAAAAGTGCTCGACGTCGGTTGCGGCGACGGCGAGCTGCTGCGCATCCTCTCGGAGCGGCGCGGCGTCGACGGGCGGGGCATCGAGATTTCCCGCGAGGGCGTCAACGAATGCGTCGCCAAGGGCCTCGCGGTGATCCAAGGCGACGCCGATGCCGATTTGGTCGACTACCCCGACGATTCCTTCGATTACGTGATTCTTTCCCAGACGCTGCAGGCTACGCGCCATCCCCGCCAGGTGCTCGAGCACATGCTGCGCATCAGCCGACACGCGATCGTGTCGTTCCCGAATTTCGGCCATTGGGGCATCCGCCTGCAGATCCTGCTGGGCGGACGCATGCCGCGCACCGACAACCTGCCGTACAGCTGGTACGACACCCCCAACATCCATTTCTGCACCATCAAGGATTTTCGCGAGCTCACGACCGCGATCGGAGCCCGGATGGAGCGCGCGGTTGCGCTCAACCCATGGGGCAAGCCGCTGCGGCTCAATGCGCCATGGTGGTTCTGGAATCTGTTCGGCGAGCAGGCGGTGTTCTTGCTGAGCCGCAACCGGGAGACGGAGAGCGGACGACGCCGGACAGAGGAAGCAGCGTGACCCCGCTGTCTATCTGTCCTCCGTCGTCTGTTGTCCGACGTCCCTCAGCGCGTCCCCTACTGCAATCTCCCCGCTCGCGATCACCTCGGCGTAAATCCCGCAATCCCCGTGGCCGAAGGCTCGCAGCAGCGTCGCCGGGATCGGCAGATCGCGGGCGCCGGTGACCGGATCCACCTCGGTCGCCGCGCAGCGCTGGATCCGTTTGACGACTGTCACTCTCGCCGCCGATCCGAGCCGGAGCTCCCCGCCGAGCAAGGAGAACTCATGCCAGGCGGGCCAGCCGGAGACGTAGAGGTTGGCACGAAATCGCAGCGGATCGACCGGGAGGCCGAGCACGCTCTCGATCTCCGCAATCGATGCGAGATTGATGATCGAGACGACCTTGCGCGCGACATCGGAGAAGCTGTGGCCGTCTGCGTGCAGCACCTTGGGCGGCCCGCGCAGTTCGTCGGCGCAGAATGCGGCCAGAAACGCCTCGATGCGGGCGCGGCCTGCCGCGGTCCGCAGATCCCCGGATGCCGCCCTCGTGCCGTCGAGATCGATTGCGAGCACGTGGGTATCGGGATCGAACCGGCTCCGCAGCCGGGCCAGGCGCTCGTTGCGCATCAGCATCAGGAATCGCTGCTTCGGCAAGTAAGCGGCCGCAGCCGGATCGAAGCCGGAGGGGCCGTTTTCGACCGCATAGAGCCGATCCGCCGCGATGGTTTCGCCCGCCATCAGCCGCGCCCACGCGAGCCTCTCGGCGGTCAGTCCCTTGACCGGGTAGCGGTAGATGCCCTCGATGCGCGCGGTTAAGTCCATGGGGGAGGCTTCCGTGCGACCGCTTTCTAAGGACCCCGGTCGTCCCTGCCTAGCCCGATAAAAATGCCGATGAAAATGCCGATGGAATCGTGTTTGCCCCCTTCCGCGCCGCGCCGCGCATTCCCACATTTCGGATGCGGATCGCCAGCGGGGTCCGCATCGAGTAGACCCGATGACGATGTTCCGGCCGTGCCATTCGGACGGGCGGAGCAGGCCGAGGGAGTTGGAAGATGGATTTCGAGAAATACACGGACCGCGCCCGCGGTTTCGTGCAATCCGCACAATCGCTGGCCTTGCGCGAAGGCCACCAGCAGTTCGCCCCCGAGCATCTGCTCAAGGTGCTGCTCGACGACGCCGAGGGGCTCGCGGCAGGACTGATCGACCGCTCGGGGGGCCGTTCGCGCGAGGCGCTCGCCGCGGTCGAAGCGGGCCTCGGCAGAATTCCGAAGGTGTCCGGCGGCGGCGCCGGGCAGCTGTATCTCGCGCCGGGGACGGCGCGCGTATTCGACGCCGCCCAGAAAGCCGCGGAAAAAGCCGGTGACGGTTATGTGACGGTCGAGCGGCTGCTGCTCGCCCTCGCGCTCGACAAGGAGAGCGAGGCGGGAAACATCCTCGCGCGCGCCGGCGTCACCCCGCAAAACCTCAATGCGGCGATCAATGCGCTGCGCAAGGGCCGCACCGCCGACAGCGCCTCGGCCGAGAGCGCCTATGACGCGCTCAAGCGGTATGCGCGCAACCTCACCGAAGCGGCCCGCAGCGGCAAGCTCGATCCGGTCATCGGCCGCGACGAGGAGATCCGCCGCACCGTGCAGGTGCTCTCGCGCCGGACCAAGAACAATCCGGTGCTGATCGGCGAACCCGGAGTCGGCAAAACCGCGATCGTCGAGGGGCTCGCTTCCCGCATCGTCAACGGCGATGTGCCCGAAAGCCTCGCCGACAAGCAGCTGCTCGCGCTCGACCTGGGCGCGCTGATTGCCGGCGCGAAATACCGCGGCGAATTCGAGGAGCGCCTGAAATCGGTACTCCAAGAGATCATCGCGGCCGAAGGCGGCATCATCCTGTTCATCGACGAGATGCACACGCTCGTCGGAGCCGGCAAGGCGGAAGGCGCCATGGACGCCTCCAATCTGCTCAAGCCGACGCTGGCGCGCGGCGAGCTGCACTGCATCGGCGCCACCACGCTCGACGAATACAAGAAGCACGTCGAGAAGGATGCGGCGCTGGCCCGGCGGTTCCAGCCGGTCTTCGTGTCGGAGCCCTCGGTCGAGGACACGATCTCGATTCTGCGCGGCTTGAAGGACAAATATGAGCAGCATCACGGCGTGCGGATCACCGACAGCGCGATCGTGGCGGCCGCGACGCTGTCGCACCGGTACATCACCGACCGTTTCCTCCCCGACAAGGCGATCGACCTCGTCGACGAAGCCGCGGCGCGGCTGAAGATGCAGGTGGACTCCAAGCCCGAGGAGCTCGACTCGCTCGACCGCGAGATTGTTCGCCTCAAGATCGAGCAGGAGGCGCTGCGCAAGGAGGCCGATCCCGGCTCCAAGGATCGCCTGGCGCGGCTCGAAAAAGAGCTCGCCGGGCTCGAGGAGCAATCCGCCGCGCTGACCGCCCGCTGGAAGGCCGAGAAGGACAAGCTCTCGGATGCCCAGAAGCTCAAGACGGAGCTCGAGCAGGCGCGCAACGAGCTCGCGGATGCGCAGCGGCGCGGCGAATACCAGCGCGCGGGCGAGCTCGCCTATGGCCGCATTCCCGAGCTCGAGAAGAAGCTCAAAGCCGTCGAATCTGCCGCCGCCGAGGGGGCCCTCGTCGAGGAGGCGGTCACCGCCGACCACGTCGCGCAAGTCGTCTCGCGCTGGACCGGCGTACCGGTCGAGCGAATGCTGGAGGGCGAGCGCGAAAAGCTGCTGCGGATGGAGGACGAAATCGGCAAGCGCGTCGTCGGTCAGGCCGAGGCGGTGCAAGCGGTCTCGACCGCGGTGCGCCGCGCGCGCGCCGGGTTGCAGGATCCGCATCGGCCGATCGGGTCGTTCATGTTCCTGGGCCCGACCGGGGTCGGCAAAACCGAGCTCACCAAGGCGCTCGCCGAATTCCTGTTCGACGATGAGCAGGCGCTGATCCGTCTCGATATGTCGGAATACATGGAGAAGCATTCGGTCGCGCGCCTGATCGGTGCGCCGCCCGGTTACGTCGGCTATGAGGAAGGCGGCGCGCTGACCGAGGCCGTGCGGCGCCGTCCGTATCAGGTGGTGCTGTTCGATGAAATCGAGAAGGCGCACCCGGATGTGTTCAACGTGCTGCTGCAGGTGCTCGACGACGGCCGCTTGACCGACGGGCAGGGCCACACCGTCGATTTCCGCAACACGTTGATCGTGATGACATCGAATCTCGGGGCCGAGTATCTGGTCAGCCAGCCGGAAGGCCAGGACACCGATGCGGTACGCGACCAAATCATGGCTGTGGTTCGCGCTAGCTTCCGTCCCGAGTTCCTCAACCGCGTCGACGAAATCATCCTGTTCCACCGGCTCAAGCGGCCGGAGATGAGCCGGATCGTCGACATCCAGATGCAGCGGCTGGCGAAGCTGCTGGAAGATCGCAAGATCACGATCGTGCTCGAAGCCTCGGCGCGCGAATGGCTCGCCGACAAGGGTTGGGATCCGGCCTACGGTGCCCGGCCGCTCAAGCGAGTGATCCAGAAATCCGTGCAGGATCCGCTGGCCGAGCTCATTCTGTCGGGCCGCATCAAGGACGGCGAGCGCGTCGTGATCTCGGCCGGCATCCACGGCCTGGCATTCAATGGCGAGGCGGCCGCGCAGGCGGCGTAACGGTGCGATCTATCGGCTCGCCGACTGCCCGGTCTGGGCGATGCGGGCCGGCGCGCGGCTGAGCAAACCCTCGAGCCGCTCGCGCTCGCGCTCGAACCCGGCGAGAACCGGACCTTCGAGCACCCGCCCGCGCGGCAACTTGATGCGCATCGGATCGACGAACCGGCTGTTGACCATGATCTCGTAGTGGAGATGCGCCCCGGTCGACAGCCCCGTCGAGCCGACGTATCCGATGATCTGGCCCTGGTGCACGCGGGCGCCGGACTGCAGCCCGCGGGCATATCCGGACATGTGACCGTAGGCGGTCTGATAGCCGTTGGCGTGACGCAAGCGCACGTATTTGCCGTATCCGGATTCCCAGCCGACCTTTTCGACCGTGCCGTTGCCGGAGGCGTAGATCGGCGTTCCGTTGGGGGCTGCCCAATCGACGCCGGTGTGCATTTTCATGTAGCCGAGGATCGGGTGGCGGCGGACGCCGAAGCCCGAACGCATCATGCCAAGCGTCACCGGCTTGCGGACCAGGAATTTCTTGGCGCTCTTGCCGCTCTCGTCATAATAGTCGACGAGATTGTCGTCCGGCGCCTGGAAGCGGAAGTAACGCTTGGTCTCGCCGCCGACCGTCAACGACGCGAACAGCACGTCGTTCTTGCTTTCGCCGCTCTCGTCCTCGCCCGAGAACAACACGTCGAAGGAATCGCCCGGCTGCGCCCGGCGTTGGAAATCGACGTCGTAGGAGTAGATGCGGATCAGATCGTCGATCACGGGACGGGGCACTTGGTTGCGCAACGCCGTCTCGTAGATGCTCTGATAGAGCCGCACGGCGTTGGGATTGTCGTCGTCCTCGTCAGCTTCGGCGACTTCGTTGTCGAGATGCTGCACGTCGACCGCGACGTACTTGCCGGCGTCGGAGAGCGCGGCCACGGCTTCGGCGCCGCTGTCGCCGAGCAGCATGACGCGAATGGGCTGCAGCCGCTGTCCGGCGCCCTCGCCGGGTGCCAGCAGGATACGCAGCTTCTGTCCGTCTTTGAGCGCGCCGTCGCGTCCGCGCGGTCCCAGCGCGGCGCTGATCGCCTTGACCTCCTCGGCCGTCGCGCCGAATTCCCGCTGCAGGATCGCGGCTACCGATTCGCCCTTCTTGGCCGTGACCGTGCGCTCGTTCCACGAATTGCCGCCGGTCGTCTGACTGGCGGTTTTCGGCAAGAGCGTGATGTTCTCGGGAACGATGCGGGCCTCGAAACCCACATAGGGATCGAGACTGCCCTCGGCCGCATAGGCGAGCCTGGTACCGGGCTGAAGTCCGGCATTCACCGCCGGGCGGACCGAGCCGGCCGCCCATTCGGCGACGTCGCGAACGCGCGATACGATCTCTTCTAGCGGAAGGACGGCAGCGATCTTCGCCTTCGGCAGCGCCGCCGTAAGATCGCGCGTGACGAACGAGACCTCGGCATCGGGCTCCGCTTCGGCGGCGGCATCGCTTCCGGCCGCACCCCCCGGCGAGGCATCGGCGAGCAGTTTTTGCGGGTTGAACGGCGGGATGTTGGCGGAGAGTTCCGAGGTCGAAAGCGACAGGTTCGAGGCCACCCGGATGAACGGCCGAACACGGACCACCTCGCGGTCGCCGACGCGGGCCATCGTGGAGACGCGGATCACTTGGCGGGCCGCGTTGATCTCGCTTGCGGTCGGAAGCTTGTCGGTCTTGCGCGCGGTCGCGCCGAGCCGCTCGCTGATGCCGGCAAGGGTGCCGCGCAAAGCCGCCTCGATGCGTTCCGGGACCGCCCCGAACGTGGCCTCGCCGTCGAGCGCCGCATAAACGGCGCCGCCCATCAGCGCCGCGCCGCATAGCCCGGTGAGCACGGTGCCGCTGAACCACTGCACCGAGACCCGACGCCGGTCCACGAAGCCGGCATTCCCGCCGTCGACCGACAGCGGCGGCTCCTCGCCGAAATCGATCGAATCCGATTCCGCACGCAGTCGTGACGGGCCGCGCAGCTTGGCTTGGTCCAAGAGTCGTCCCCGACGCGCCGTCGGCGCGCATTGCCGCGGAACCCGCGGCGCCGGTTGACCCGGCTATCCCCCGTTCGCGAAAACCACGAGACCATCACGGCGGCCGGTCGGCCAGCGACCGGAAATCCGGCGGCGCACGATCAGGATTCGTCGTCTTCAATGTAGAAGGACGACGGAGGAATGTGGCCGCAGTACGGCGTGACCGGCACCGGAACCCGCGCCGTACAGTTGTTGCGGTTCTCTCGTGTGAGGCCCACAAGGGCTTGGACGTTCCAGCCGCGAGGCGAAGGCGCCGGCTCGCGGTTGACAAGCCGAAAGCCGGCAGCATATATAACCGTTCCACGGTGCGCCGCCCGCCCCGGCGTGATGGCGCGCCTATGAAGCCCTCACTGAGATGCTTTTGGCCCGGTTCCGATCGCCATCGGAAGCGTCGGGTTCGATGGCTCTCCGGGGCTTTGGGCGGGACCACCCCGGTCCCGGGCTGTTTGACAGGTGAATCGGAAGAAAGAGAAACGTGGACGGCGGGGTCCTTGCGGGCCGCCTCCTCGCGAGAGGGTGCGGCCGGACGAGACTCCGGCGGTCGACGTTTCAGGTCACACCATGGATCGCGCCAGCGGTCCTTTTGGTGACGGACCTCGTCAAACGTTGTGATCGGCCGGTTCAAGTTCTCATCCAACCTGAGAGTTTGATCCTGGCTCAGAGCGAACGCTGGCGGCAGGCCTAACACATGCAAGTCGAACGCCCGGGGCAACCCGGGAGTGGCAGACGGGTGAGTAACACGTGGGAACGTGCCCTTCGGTTCGGAATAACCCAGGGAAACTTGGGCTAATACCGGATACGTCCGCGAGGAGAAAGATTCATCGCCGAAGGATCGGCCCGCGTCCGATTAGCTAGTTGGTGGGGTAATGGCCCACCAAGGCGACGATCGGTAGCTGGTCTGAGAGGATGATCA
>JBKPDF010000011.1:0-61231 GCA_046727735.1 Pseudomonadota bacterium
GTATAAATGGATCATCCACCCGAACTGGTACACGACCGCTGGTTTTCGCGCCAAGAATAACGGCATGCTGGGGCGGAGCAACGGCTGCATCACCGTCGACCCGGCCGAAAACAACAAGCTCATCACGCGCCTTCAGGGAGCACTGATCTACGTGACGGTCGGAGATGCCCCGATCGAACAGTATTTGTAATACTAGCTTTCCGTCCACGGACCAGTGAACGCCAAGATTAGTGGAATCAGGTTTCACAACGGCGGCTCGACTGCGGCGGGGAATCTCGGTTGCTTACTTCTGCTTGTGGCACTTTTGAGACGTTGATCGACTATCGCGTATGCGGCCGCTTTTGGCAGCAATGCGGACATCAACCGCTAATTGCCGGACATAGCGATTTTACGGGTACACGCCCTGGTCTCAACCGCGGAATTGCCCGTTAGCCGTGGCGCGGTGAGCCCAGCGCTGTCACGGTCTTGAGGTTGATCACCAATTCGAACTTGCTGTGGGGAGTTGCACCGCAGGCAGCCGCCTTGGCACGCTCGAGGATGCGATCGACGTACCGGCGCCTTGCCGGAAGTGCGGGATCGGTTGAGGCGTATTCGATCGGCGCCGGGATCACCTGACGACGGTACCCGCCCGGGGGGTTGACATTCCGACTCGCCGGCCCCAATACTTTCCTATATGGTGAACTATCAAGCGAGGCTCGACCACACCTTCGCGGCCCTGGTCGATCCCACCCGCAGGGCCATCCTGGCGCGGCTCGAGCGCGAGGACGCAGCCACGGTGAGCGAACTCGCGCGGCCTTTCGCGATCAAGCTGCCCGCCGTCATGAAGCACCTCGATGTGCTCGATCACGCCGGGCTGATCAAGCGCTCGAAGTCCGGCCGCACGGTCACGGTGCGGCTGCGCGCCGATCCGATCCGGGAAGCCGTCGACTGGCTTCGTCGATACGAGCGGTTCTGGTCGGCGAGCCTCGATCGGCTGGCGGCTTATGCGGAGAAGAAGGAGGCTGCGGCGAGGAAGAAGGAGGGTCGCCGATGAACCGGGTCAGGCTCGTGCGCCGGATTGCTGCGCGTCCCGCGATCGTCTTCGCGGCGCTGACCACGCCGCAAGGCATCGCCCAGTGGTGGGGGCCCGACGAGGGTCCGGTGCTCATCGCCGAGACCGACGTGCGGGTGGGCGGCCGATTCCGCGTCCGCTTCCGCATGCGCGACGGCAGCGAACATGAAAGCCGCGGCGAATATCTCGAAGTCCGCAGTCCCGAGCGGCTGGCCATGAGCTGGCGCTGGCTGGGCGGCGAGGACCCGAACGAATCGCGGCTCGAGTTCGACCTGCGCGGGGTGCCGGAAGGTACCGAACTCACCCTCACCCATTCAGCGCTGGCCAGCGAGGAGATCCGCCGCTCACATGAGCAAGGCTGGAGCGGGGCGCTCGACAAGCTGGTGCGTCACTTCCAGGCAATAGCGACCACGAAGGAGAAAACCGCATGATCACCATATCGGCTTTTCGCTGGGTTCCCCCGTTCGCGCAAGGCCGGGTGCGCGACCTTCGCGTGCGCTGGGCGCTCGAGGAAGCGGGCCTCTCCTACAGGGCGCGCCTCCTGGAGCTGGGCGACCAGGACAAGCCGGACTACCGCGCGCTGCAGCCGTTCGGGCAGGTGCCGATTTTCGAGGAGGACGGACGCGTGCTGTTCGAGAGCGGAGCGATCGTTCTTCACATCGGCGAGCGCTGCGAAGCGCTCTTGCCCAGGGAGCCGGGCGCGCGGGCGCGCGCGACGCAGTGGCTGATCGCTGCGCTGAACTCGATCGAGCCGTTCATCATGAACGTCGCCCTCATCGACTACTTCTATGCCGATCAGGAATGGGCCAAGCTGCGGCGGCCGGCCGCGGTGGATTTCGCTCGACGTCGCCTCGACGCGCTAGCGAAGGCGCTTGGGGACAAGCCTTATCTCGACGGCGCGACCTTCACGGCCGGCGACCTGATGATGACGACGGTGCTGCGCATCCTCACCCCGCTCGTTAGCGACCAGCGCCTGACGGCTTACGTCGAGCGATGCACCAGCCGCCCGGCCTTCAAGCGCGCCCTCGACGCCCAGATGGGAGACTTCCGGCAGGCGGCGTGAGGCCGGCACTTTCGGAGAGCCATGCGTCGGGACTGCGTGGCGGACGGAGACGGAAGACGAACGCAGACTTCTCCTCGCCTATGTGTCGTCCGCCCTCTGTCTCCCGTCGTCGGGTTCCCAGCGCATCGCGAACACCGGTCGGCCGGAGAGCGGGTTCTTGCTCTCGCCCGTGACCTGAAATCCGTGCTTCGCGTAGAAACCGATCGCGCGCGCGTTGTCCTGATTGACGTGCAGCTCGATCTTTTGCGCGCACAGGCGCTTGGCTTCGCCGAGCAGCGCCTCGGCGACGCCGAGCCCCCAGGCCTCCGGCGCGACCACGATCTGATCGAGATAGCCGGTCGCCGGATCGATGGTGACGAAGCCCACGACCCCGCCGCCGCGTTCGGCTACCGTGATGCTCGCGCGCGGCACGAGTTCCTGGCTCCAGCGCTCGCGCCACCAGGAAAGCCGGGCGGAGAAATCGATGTCGGGGTAGGCGTGCTGCCAGCTGCGGCGCCACAGCTCGATCGCAACCGTCTCGTCGGCCACCGCATAGGGCCGCAGCCTGACGGAGGGATTGTCATTCAAGAGCCGAACCCGAGGCGCGCTTCACCTCCCCCTTTCAGGGGGAGGTGAAGACGGTGGCGCCCTCCATGGCAGCTCATCGACGGCACCTGGTCATCGCTCCGTGAGTTTCAGCTCGATGCGGCGATTGCGGCGGAACGCGTCCTCGGTCGGCGCGGTGTCGAGCGGCTGATACTCGCCGAACCCCGCGGCGACGAGCCGCCGCGGTTCGACGCCGCGGCTGATCAGGTGCTGCACCACCGAGATCGCGCGCGCGGCGGATAGCTCCCAGTTCGAGCGGAATTGCGAGCTCGTGATCGGGCGCACGTCGGTGTGGCCGTCGATGCGCAGCACCCAGGCGATGTCGGCGGGAATCTGTTTTTCCAGATCGATCAGCGCGCCCGCGAGCTTGTCCACCTCGGACTGGCCCTCCGGCTTGAGCGCCGCCGATCCGCTGTCGAACAGGATCTCGGATTGGAACACGAAGCGGTCGCCGACGACCCGGATGTCGGGCCGCGCGCCGAGGATCGCGCGCAGCTTGCCGAAAAAGTCGGAGCGGTACCGCGAAAGCTCCTGCACGCGCTGCGCCAGCGCGACGTTGAGCCGCTGGCCGAGATCGGCGATGCGCGCCTGCGCCTCCTTGTCCTTCTTCTCGGAGGCCTGGAGCACCTCTTCGAGCGCGGCGAGCTGCCGGCGGAGCGCCGCGATTTGCTGATTGAGCAGCTCGACCTGCGAGAGCGCGCGGGCCGAAAGCTGCTTCTGCGCGTCGAGGTCGCGGGTCAGCGCCTCGACCCGCCCCTGCGCCTGCGCCGCTCCCGGGCCGGCGCCCTCATAGAGGCCTTTGAAGCGGTCGCGCTCGCTTTCCGCCGCCGAGAGATTCGCCCGCAACGTCGCGAGGCTGTCCTCGAGGCTCGCCTTGCCGCTCTTCTCCAGCGACAGCATCTCGGTGAGCTGCGCGATCTGCGCATTGAGCCGCGCCAGCGCCGTATCCTTGCCGGTCACCTCTTGGGACAGGAAGAACTGCACGACCACGAACACCGACAACAGGAAGATGATGCCGAGGATCAGCGTCGACAGCGCGTCGACGAAGCCCGGCCAGTAATCGACGCCGCGGTCGCGGCGGGTGCGCGCAAGCGCCATGGCTCACACCTTGTGCACGTCCTCGCGGGCGATGCGCTCGAGCAGGCGCTGCACTTCGCGGTGCTGGTGCGCCTGCGCGTCGGCCCAATCGCGGATCATCTGCTGCTCGGTACGCATGTGGTTGACGAGCCCGTGGATCGCCTCGGCGAGGCTGGCCATCGCCGCCGTCGCGGCGCGCCCGGACCCGCTGTCGGCGATCGCCTCCTTGAGGCGCTCGATCGCGACGCCGATCTCGCCCATCTGCGCCGCGCTCTCGGGACGGGTGGCGAGCTCGGTACCGAGATCGCGCACGGTGGTCGAGAGCCAGTCCTCGAGGTCGATGTAGAAGCGGTTCTGCGCCTGACTGGTCTGCAGGTCGAGAAAGCCCAGAACCAGCGAGCCGGCGAGCCCGAACAGCGAGGACGAGAACGAGATGCCCATGCCGCCGAGCGGCGCCGCCAGCCCCTCTTTGAGCGTGTCGAACACCTGGCCGGCGTCACCCCCGACCTTCAGGCCCTCGATCACCTTGCCGACCGAACCGACGGTTTCGATCAGGCCCCAGAAGGTGCCGAGCAGGCCGAGGAAAATGAGGAGGCCAGTCATGTAACGGGAAAGGTCCCGGGCCTCGTCGAGCCGGGTCGCAATGGAATCGAGCAGGCTGCGCATGATGGTCGGCGAAATCGCCATGCGCCCGCTGGTGCGTTCGCCGAGGATCGCCGCCATCGGCGCCAAGAGGGAGGGCGGCCGAGCGAGCGCGAGGCCCGGATCGGCGAGGCGGAACCCGTTGACCCAGGCGACTTCAGGAAACAAGCGGATCACTTGCCGGTAAGCCAGCAGAATGCCGACGATCAGCACGCAAATGATGAGCGCGTTCAAGCCCGGATTGGCCAGAAACGCCGCCCAGATCTGTTTGTACAGAATGACGACCAAGAGGATCCCGAGAATCAGGAACACCGTCATGCGCACGAGAAAAATGCGCGGCGAGGAAAGTTTGAACGGATCGAGATCGCGGGCCATGGCGGTCACTTGCTAGGCTCAATATCGCACAGCGGCACGGAAAGAAAATGCCGGGATTTTCCAGCCGGCAAGTCCCGGCGGCTCATGCGCTCGCATCCCGCTCGAGCAGCTGCAGCAGGCCGCCATGCATGCTCTCGTTTCCGGCAATGATGTGGCCCTTGTCCAGCATGGCATCGCCGCCGTCGAGATCGGTGACGAAGCCGCCGGCTTCGCGCACCAGCAGCAGGCCCGCCGCCATGTCCCACGCGGAAAGATCGCGCTCCCAATAGCCGTCGAACCTTCCGGCGGCCACCCAGGCGAGATCGAGCGTCGCCGATCCGAACCGCCGCAGCCCGGCGACCTCGCTCTGTATCGCCGCGATCTCTTTGCGGAACTGCGTAAGATCGCCGCGCCCGCGATGCGGCAATCCGCAGGCGATCACCGCCTCGGAGAGCCGCCGGCGCGCCGCAACGCGCAGCCGCCGCTCGTTCATGAACGCGCCCTTGCCGCGCTCGGCGGTATACAGCTCGTCGCTCGCAGGATTGTAGATCACGCCGGCGACGATCGTGCCGTCCCGCGCGAGCGCAATCGAAATCGCGAACTGCGGAATGCCGTGCAGAAAATTGGTCGTGCCGTCGAGCGGATCGATGATCCAGCAGTGAGTCTTGTCGGTGCCGTGGGTGCGGCCGCCTTCCTCGCAGAGAAACCCGTACCCCGGTCGCGCCCTGCTCAGCTCCGCGCGCAGAATTTCCTCGGCGCGGTGATCGGCCGCCGTGACGAAATTGCCGGGCCCCTTCAAGGAAACCTGCAGCCGCTCGACTTCGCCGAAGTCGCGCTTGAGCCCGCGCGCAGCCTTCTGCGCGGCACGCACCATGACGTTGAGAAGCGCGGATTGCAGCATGGCTCGTGTACTGCGGATGGTCGCTGACGAGTATTCGACGCTAAGCACCGGTCATCCCGGGTCCGAGCGCAGCGAGGAACCCGGGATCTATGGCCACTGTCAGTATCAGATTCCGCAGGTCCGTGTTCATCGGTTCCGGGCTCGCGGGCTTTGCCCGCGCCCCGGAACGACGTCAGGTGCGGGGCGGAATGATTGCGAGCCAAGGCTTGGCGGCCTTTTCGCCCGCTTCGCGGTCTGCCGGTTTCAAGTTGGTGACGAAGCTGTCGAGCCAGGGATCGCTCTCGCCCGCCGCTTTGGCGATCAGGTGCCATTTCGTGGCCGCAACCGGATCGGCGGGCGTGCCGCGCCCGGCCGCCAGAATGCGGGCAAGCCGGTTTTGCGCGATCGGGCTCCCCTGCCGCGCCGCCTTGCGGAACCAGGCGACCGCTCCGGCTTCATCCTTGGCAACGCCGGTGCCGTTGAACAGCGCGATCGCGTATTCGACTTCGGCGTCGAGGTTGCCGGCGCGAGCCGCGATGCCGAGCAGCCGCGCGGCTTCGCCGGGATTTTTGGCGACCCCGCGGCCCTCCTTGTAGAGCGTCGCCAGCGCATATTGCGCGTCGGGATTGCCGGCATCCGCCGCGCCCCGCAGCAGTTCCGCGGCTCTGCCGAAATCGCGATCGAACTGCTGCCCTTCCAAATACAACAGCGCCAGATTGTAGGCGGCCGCGATGTGCCCGAGCTTCGCGGCGCGCTCCAAGAGCGCGGCCGCCCCATCCCGGTCGCGCGGCCCGCCGCGGCCGGCGAGACGCAGCATCGCCAGTTCGAACATGCCTTCGCGGTCGCCGCGGTCGGCAGCCAGCGAGTACCACGCCACCGCCTTCTCATCGTCCCGCGGTACGCCGAACCCGTTGGCGTAGAGCTCGCCCAACAGCGTCATCGCCTTGGCATCGCCCCTCTCGTTGACCCGCCGTGTCGCTTCCGCGAACGCAGTCAGATATTTGCCGGAGTCGTAGGCCGCATAGGCGAGGTCCGGCTCCGCGGCGCCGCCCGGTACCGCATAAGGCAGCGCGATGCCCTTGCCGGGCGCGGGCTTGGGTTTTGCGGGCCCGATAGTCCCGGTCTGCTCGGATGCGGGTTTCGTCGGCTTGGGGGCCGGCCGTTGCGACGGCTTGATCGGTTTTGGCGCCGGCGCTTGGGCGGCGGGGGGAACGATTTGGATCGGCGCCTGCGCCCAAGCGGCTGGCGCCAGCGAGCACCCGACGAGCACCGATACGAGCCCCGCCTTCCTCATTCGACCCTTGCCGCCGCGATCGATGCCGCCGCACGCTTTGCCGCCGCGCCGATGTCGCCGGTCCACACCAAATCGCCGACGGCGACGAAATCGGCACCCGCTGCCGCAAGCGCAGCCGCTTCCTCGCAATCCGCCGCATAGCCGACGCAGGGAAGCTCGAACAATTCCGCCCACCACGCAATGCGCTCGACAAGCGCCCCGAACTCAGGCCGCCGGCCGGCCGGATCCGGCTCGCCGAACATGACGTAATCCGCCCCCGATTCGCCCGCCAGCATGGCATCATGGCGCGTTTTCATGCCGCCGGCACCCGCCATTCGCTCCGGCTTCAGACTGGGGATGGCGCGCCGGAGCGCGTCCACGCCCGTCAGATGCGCGCCATCGGCAGGCAAGCTGCTCGCGAGATCAGCCCGGCCGTCGAGCAGGAGCGCGACGCCGCGGCCCTGGACGAGCGGAGCCAGCATGGCGACCGCCGGACGCACCGCCGCTTCTTGCTCGATCGGAAATTTCAGCAGAACGGCGGCAAAATCGGCGGCATCGAGCGTGGCCCGAAGATCCGCGGCAAAAAGCTGCGCGTCCTTAACCGGCGGGGTGACCAGATAGAGCTGCGTGGCTGGGCGCGCTTGGCGTCGCGGCGGCATGGCCCCGCGGTTCTAATGCAAGGCGCTCTGCGCCGCGACAACCATCACAACCCCGGAAATGGATGCCGCGCAGGAAAAGCTAGGCGGCCCGCTTCTCGAGGTCCTGCTTCCATTGCCCGAGCGTCGCGAGCCCGTTCATCCGCGCGCGGTGCGAGAACGCCCGCTGGGCGGCGGCGATATTCTCGTTCCTGCCCGACCAGGCCTTTTGCGGAGCCGCCTGCAGCGCGCGACCGTACGAGAACGTCAGCTTCCACGGCACGCCGCCGATCTTGTTCATCGCGTCGAGATGCGCGGTCGCCTCCTCTTCGGATTGCCCGCCCGAGAGGAACGCGATCCCCGGCACCGCCGGCGGCACGCAATTTTTCAGCACGCGGATGGTTTTCTCGGCGACCTCCTCGACCGAGGCGCGCTGTCCGGACTTCTTGCCCGGCACCGCCATGTTGGGCTTGAGCACCGTCCCTTCGAGCTGAACGCGCGCGAGGTAGAGCTCCTCGTACACGGTCTTGAGGACCCATTGGGTGATTTGCGCGCAACGATCGACGTCGTGGCCGCCGTCCATCAGCACCTCGGGCTCGACGATCGGCACGATGTCTTCCTCCTGGCACAGGGCTGCATAGCGCGCGAGCGCATGCGCGTTGGCATGAATGCTGGTGTAGCTCGGAATGCCGGACCCGATATCGATCACGGCGCGCCATTTGGCGAATTTCGCGCCCAGCCCGCGATATTCGACGAGGCGCTCGCGCAAACCATCCAGTCCCTCGGTGATCACTTCGCCCGGGCAGAACGGCAGCGGCTTCGTGCCCTTGTCGACCTTGATTCCGGGAAGCGAGCCCGCCTGCGCGATCAGCTTCACGAGCGGCGTGGCGTCCCGGGCGTTCTGCCGGATGGTCTCGTCGTAGAGAATGACCCCGGAGATGTGCTTCGACATGGCTTCCGTCGAGCGGAACAGCAGCTCGCGATAATCGCGGCGATTGTCGGCGGTGGATTCCACGCCGATCGAATCGAACCGCTTCTTGATCGTGCCGGTCGACTCGTCGGCCGCCAGAATGCCCTTGCCGGGCGAGACCATGGCTTCGGCAACTTTATTGAGCTCTGCGAGGTTCATGGTTCCCTCCATGGTTGTCGACCTCGAAGGCCGAGCGAGGCCCCGGCCATCGAGATCATGGGTTCTGCGCTTTCAAAACTTCGACGCCCGGCAGGGCCTTGCCCTCGAGCCATTCGAGGAACGCGCCGCCCGCGGTCGACACATACGTGAATCGGCCGGTCACTCCAGCGGCGTTGAGGGCGGCAACCGTGTCCCCGCCGCCGGCGACCGAAACCAGCTTGCCGGCCTCGGTCAGCTCGGCCGCGGCCTCAGCGATCTCGATCGTGGCATTGTCGAACGGCTCGACCTCGAAGGCGCCGACCGGCCCATTCCACAACAAGGTCTTGGACCGCGCCAGCGCCGAAACGACGTGCTCCATGCTCCGCGGTCCCAGATCGAGGATCATCTCGTCGTCGCCGACCGCGTCGGCCGCGACCACCCGCGCGGGCGCATGCGGCTCGAGCTTGCCCGCCACGACGGCGTCGGTCGGCAGCACGATCTCGCGATGCTTGGCGTCGGCCGCGGCCACGATCTCGCGCGCGGTCGGGACCAGATCGCGCTCAGCCAGCGATTTCCCGATGCGGCAGCCCTGCGCGGCCAGAAAGGTATTCGCCATGCCGCCGCCGATCGCCAGAATATCGACCTTGTCGACCAGGTTGCCCAACAGATCGAGCTTGGTCGAGACTTTCGCCCCGCCCACGATCGCCATGACCGGGTGCGCGGGGCGCTCGAGCGCCGTTTCCAGTGCTTCGAGCTCCGCCTGCATGGCGCGTCCCGCATAGGCCGGCAGCCGGTGCCCCAATCCCTCGCTCGACGCATGGGCGCGGTGGGCGGCCGAGAACGCGTCGTTGATCCACAGGTCGCCCAGCGCCGCGAGGGCGGCGACGAAATCGGGGTCGTTCTTCTCCTCGCCCTTGTGGAACCGCGTGTTCTCCAAGCACAGCACCTCGCCCGGACGCAGCGCGTCGACCGCCGCCTTCGCGTCCGGCCCGATGCAATCCGGCGCGAAGGCGACCGGTTTGCCGAGGACTTGCGAGACGGCGGCCGCAACCGGTCCGAGCGATTGCTTGGGATCGGGTCCCTTCGGCCGGCCGAGATGCGAGAGCAGGATCACCTTGGCGCCCTTGTCGGCGAGCTCGCGGATCGTCGGCGCCACCCGCTCGATGCGCGTGCGATCGCCGACCTTGCCGTTCTCGAGCGGAACGTTGAGATCGACGCGCAGCAGCACCCGCTTGCCCCTGACGTTGGCCTCATCGAGCGTGCGGACCGCGACCATGGCTCACCCGGCCGTTAGATCACTTTTTGCCCATCACCGGTCGTCAGATCACCTTGCCCATCGCCACCGCGGTGTCGATCATTCGGTTCGAGAATCCCCACTCGTTGTCGTACCAGGACATGACGCGCACCAACGTGCCGTCCATGACCTTGGTCTGATCCAAGTGGAAGATCGACGAGTGCGGGTCGTGATTGAAGTCGATCGAGACGTTCTTCTGGTCCGTATAGGTGAGAATGCCCTTGAGCTGCTGGGAAGCCGCACGGGTGACGGCGCCGTTGATCTCGTCTTTCGAAGTCGGGCGCTTGGCCACGAACTTGAAATCGATCGCCGAGACATTGGCGGTCGGAACCCGGATCGCGACGCCGTCGAGCTTGCCGGCGAGCTCGGGCAGCACCAGACCCACGGCTTTCGCCGCGCCGGTCGAGGTCGGGATCATGGACAGCGCGGCGGCGCGCGCGCGGTAGAGATCCTTGTGGACCTGATCGAGGCTCGGCTGGTCGTTGGTGTAGGCGTGCACCGTGGTCATGAAGCCTTTCTCGATGCCGACGGCGTCGTGCAGCACCTTGACGACGGGCGCCAGACAATTGGTCGTGCAGGAGGCGTTGGAGACCACGAGGTGCTGCTTCGTGAGCTTGTCGTGGTTGACGCCGTACACCACCGTGAGGTCGGCGCCGTCCGAGGGCGCGGAGACGAGAACGCGCTTGGCGCCTGCCTGCAAATGCACCGAGGCCTTTTCCTTCGAGGTGAAAATGCCGGTGCATTCGAGCGCGATGTCGACGCCGAGCTGCTTCCACGGCAACGCGCCGGGCTCCTTGATGGCCGTGACTTTGATCTTGCCCGTGCCGCAATCGATGCTGTCGCCCTCTACCTTCACCTCGCCTGGGAAACGGCCGTGCACGGAATCGAAGCGAAGCAGGTGCGCGTTGGTCTCGACCGGGGCAAGATCGTTGATGGCGATCACCTCCATGTCCTTGCGCTTGGCTTCGGCGACAGCACGCAACACGTTGCGGCCGATCCGGCCGAATCCGTTGATGGCGACGCGAACGGACATTTCGAGCTCCCTGTGGTTGGGTGCGGCGACTGAGGGGTAGTGGATGCCGCCTAGATAGGCCGCGGGCGGATGATTGGGAAGTCGCGGTCGGCGATCGGGGTTCCCGGCGCCGACGGGGCTCGATGGGCGATGACGCAGCACCGCCTCGGCCGCGCGATCCCGAACAACGCCCCGAGGGGACTAAGGCCGCGGTTGCAGGGCGCTCCCTGCGCCGCCGAGCGGGTGCGCTCCCACTGAGGGGCCTGATGGCGCGGGGCAGCCGCCCGTCTGCGCAATGAGGCCAAACTGAGGCGCGAATTTCTGCGCGCAAGTGCTTGGCGCCCTTGAGCTGACCACAACAAATCCACAGAATGCGCGTAGAGGAATGAACCAAAGCCCGCCGACAACGAATCGCCGGGCCGGGGAACTGCCGGCAGCACGCCGTGTAAAATGCACGCGATGCCGGGCGGAGCGGGGGAGAGCGGCAGGATGGGCGCTCCACATGCCATGCCGAAAGCCGATCCGGCAGGCGCGGGGGAGGTCGGGTCGGTTGAGACGGCCACCGGCCGGCTGATTGCCGCACTCGACGCGCTCGAAGCGGCAGCCGAGCGTCGGCACGATGCCGACCGCGGCGTGAAATCTTTGGCGGCTCAGATCCAGGCGCTCGGCGCCGACCGCGCCAAGCTCGCCGAGCAGCTCGATGCCGAGCTCACCCGGCGACGGCGTCTCGAAGCCACGAATCGGGAGATCGCGCGCCGGCTCGATCTTGCGATCGAAGCCGTCCGTTCCGTGCTCGAGAGCCACGATCGCTGACCATGGCCGAGGCCGACCCGACCCTTCCTCCGATCGCCCCGGCCGGCAGCGCGGAGCGTTCCATGGCTCATGTCAGCGTCACCATCAACGGCCGCCAGTACCGCATGGCTTGCGAGGAAGGCCAGGAAGCGCACCTGCTGCGGCTCGCGAAGGAACTCGATCTGCGCATCGGCGAGTTGCGCCAGCGCTTCGGCGAAATCGGCGACACGCGCCTGATCGTGATGGCGGCGATCATGGTTGCCGACGAGCTCTCCGAGGCCGGCAAGCGCATCCGGCAGCTCGAACAGGAGCTAGCCGGCGTCCAGGACGTCGGCGCGATTTCCGCCGAGCGCTCGAAAGCGACGCAGGCCGCGGTTGCGGCCGCGCTCCACTCCGCCGCCGAGCGGATCGAGCAGGTGACGCGAAGTCTCAACCAGGGTCTCGGCGAAGAAATCGCCGTCGGCTGAGCCGCGTTTCGCAGCCGTTGCGACGAAGATTCGAAACCGGTCAGCACGCCTTTTCAATGAACTCGGCCACGTCGCCACCTTGAGTGAAATTCGGTTCGCCCCCTGTACGCTCGAACCGGATCACCTGCGTGGGTAGGCCATGCGCTGTCCTCAGCGCAGCAACTTCAGGCTGCCCGTCAGCGATCTCACCCACTTTTCGGGACCGGCAAGGCCGAGCCCTTCGATCGTTTCGGTCGCGAGATCGCGCGCGGCGAGCTGCGCCTGATAGCCGGCGAAAGCATGCAGGCTGCGGGCAAACTGCGGGAATGGAACGACGATCTCGCCATTGCGCGTCGGCAGCGCTCTGAGCAGGGTTGCCCGGATGGCTTCGGCTGGCGCCTGCAGGATCGGAACGGGCCGGTCCGCGCTGTTCTTGATCGACCGTCCGGCCGCGTCGGTCAGCGTCACGTTTCCGAACGCCGGCTCGACGGCGCCAAGGCCGACGCAATGGCCGCGACCGTATTGGCGATCAATCCGATCGCGAGCGACGGATCGACGACGATCGCGATCCGCTTGTCGATCGGGCTCATGCGGCGATGGCCCCGACAACCGTGAGCGCGAAGGTCGAGAGGCTCGCAGCCGTCACCGATCGAGGCCGCAGCGCGGATAGTTCGTCTCGCGGGCCTTCGAAGAACCGCAAGACACCGGTCGCCCCATAGGCCGGGCCCCTAGTGGTCGGCTCGGCAGCCGCGCGAGCAAGCTTCTTCTCGCCTGCGCCAGGCCTGCCGATCAGCGTCGGTGATCCGACGAGCCCGAATGTCGGCATAGCCAGGAAACCAATGGGCTCGACGGCTCCGCCACCGAGTGTGATCGTCGCTTCCGCCAAGCGGCGATCCTTCACGGACAGGCTTGCGCCGAAGCGCGTACCCTCTCGCACCGGCGCCGCCGCGGGATGATCGAGATCGTAGGAGCGCGTCATCCAGATGCTGCCGATTTTCTTCGGCAAGCCCTGCAACCAACCGCGGACCATGGACAGGTCTTGATCGACATAGATGAACGGGCAGTAGAACGCTCGCCCACCGCCACGATCGGCCTCGATGAGGACAAGAAATTCCTTGTATTGGGCATAGATCGGGTCCAGCAGTTCCGATCCGTCCGTCGTCGATTGCCATTCGCAGAAATGGCAGGCCGCGTTGCCCGTCGCGGCGCCGAACCCGCCCGGAAGGAACGGCTGCGCGGTCTTGCGATCGACCTGAAACGCCAGCGACATCACTTGACCGGCGTAATGCCATGGCGGCGGCGGAACGAGCGACGAGCGGCCGGACGGCGTGTAAGGCGGCGTGAACCCTGAGAGCATCAAGAAGCCTCGACGGGGGCGGGCTATGCAGGCTATGCCCCCGCATGCGAAAGTCCATTGCTATCTTTGCTCAAAATGCGATATCAAAGGGTACATTATATCTGATTCAGCGTGATTATGCCCAATCCATGCCCCCACCCATCGATGCGACCGATACTGCGATCCTCTCGGCTCTGCAGGCAGACGCACGACTGACAGTCGTCCAATTGGCGGACCGCGTTCACCTCTCGACGTCGCCGGCTTGGCGCCGCGTGAAGCGCCTCGAGAACGACGGTCTCATCACGGGCTACCATGCCGCGATCAGCCGGCGCGGATTGGGCTGGGGCGTGCTGGCCTTCGTGAGCGTGGCGATCGAAAGTCACAGCGAGCAGGAGGCGCGCGCCTTCGAAACGGCGGTCGCCGCCTTGCCTGAGATTGTCGCCTGCTGGAGCATCACCGGCAGCTCGGACTTCCTCCTTCAGGTCGTAGCTTCGGATCTGGATTCTTACGCCGAGTTTGCGATGACGACCATTCGCCGCCTGCCCGGCATCAAAGCGATGCAGAGCGCGCTGACGTTGAAGGAAGTCAAAGCACCGGCGCCTTGGCCAATTCCGGGCGTGGAAAAACGAGCGGCCCAGAGGCCGCGAAGGCAGCGCGCCAAAAGCTGAAAGCCGCTCGTGCCGTGCGAGATGCCGGCAGGCTCTGATTTTGCAGCTGCCGCTCCGCGAAAAATCCCCCAGGTACCATCGGTAACTGCCACCAGCGCTGCTGGCGGCCCGGCGGCGCTCGCATTAGATTGCCGGATGCGGGGCTGCGGGGTGCGTCGGAGACGCAATCCCCGGGGCCTTATCGATCCTGAAGGGAGCTGTCCCTGGCCGGGCTCGTGGGCTCGGACATATGGCGCCCACCTACGTTGTAGGTACCCGGGATCGAACGCTCCGACGGCCAGCGCGGCTCCGCACTTCCTTCGGCCGAATCTTCTGCTGCCTTCCATGAGCTCATCGGGGCCGGGCGATCCCGGCAAGACGCAGCTGCGGTGCGATGCCCTCGCGCGGCGCGATGCCATGCCGGGCGCGCTGCGCGCCGAGGCCGCGGAGCGCGTCGCCGCGCGTACGTTTCCGGTCCCGGTCCCGCAAGGCGCCTGCGTGTCCGGTTTTTTTCCGTTGCGCAGCGAGATCAATCCGATGCCGTTGCTGCGTCGCCTCGCGGACGCGGGGGCCAAGCTTGCGCTCCCGGTCGTCGTCGGGCGCGGGCATCCGCTCCTCTTTCGCGCCTGGGCGTTCGGGGCGCCGCTCGGTTCGGGCGTCTGGGGCATCCGGGAGCCGCTCCCGGACGCCCCCGACGTGCTTCCCGACGTCCTCATCGTGCCGCTCGCCGCATTCGACCGCGCCGGCCACCGCATCGGTTATGGCGCCGGCTATTACGATCTCACCCTGCGCCGCCTGCGCGCCACAAAACCCGTGACCGCGATCGGCCTCGCCTTTGCGGAGCAGGAGATCGCCCGGGTCCCGGCGACCCCCCGCGACGCCAAGCTCGATCTCGTGCTAACCGAGCGCGAGGTCATCGACTGCCGCGGGACGTGAACGCATGCGCATCCTGTTCGTCGGCGACGTGGTCGGACGGAGCGGACGAAAGATCGTGCACGAGCGCGTGCCGGCGCTGGTAAGCGACTGGAAGCTCGATTGCGTCGTCGTCAACGGCGAGAACGCCGCCGGCGGCTTCGGCATCACCGAGCCGATCTACCACGAGCTCATCGATGCCGGCGCCGATGCGGTCACGCTCGGCAATCATGCCTGGGACCAGCGCGAGGCGCTGGTCTTCATCGAACGCGCGGAGCGCCTGGTTCGCCCGATCAATTATCCGGCCGGAACGCCCGGGCGCGGCGCCGCGCTCGTCGTGGCGAAAAACGGCGCGCGCGTCCTCGTCATCAATGCGCTCGGCCGCATCTTCATGGACGCGCTCGACGATCCGTTCGCGGCGATCGACCGCGAGCTTTGTGCTTGTCCTCTGAGGAATGGCGCGGATGCGATCGTGATCGATCTGCATGCGGAGGCGACGAGCGAAAAGCAGGCGATGGGATTCTTCGCCGATGGCCGCGCCACCATGGTGATCGGGACGCATACGCACGCGCCGACCGCCGATCACCAGATTCTGCCGGAAGGCACGGCCTTCGTTTCCGACGTGGGCATGACCGGCGACTATCATTCGGTGATCGGCATGCAAAAGCACGAGCCGCTGCAACGCTTCTTGCGAAGAATCCCGTCGGCGAAATTCGAGCCGGCGCTCGGTGCCGCGACGCTCTGCGGCCTCGCGGTCGAGACCGACGACCGCACCGGGCTGGCGATACGCGTCGGCGCCGTGCGTCTCGGCGGCCGGCTCGAAGAGGCGAAGCCTGCGTTCTGGAGCTGACCCGTGCGGCCGCCGCTCGCCGCCGCGCGCGTCATGCGGCTATGATCTCGGCGCCGACATCGCTGACCGGTCACCGCCCTCTCACAACCAACCAGGATCGGAGTCGATCATGCGCAGGATTGTACTGGCTCTCGCACTCTTTGCCGGAATGATTGCGCCCGCCTTTGCCCAGAAGGCCGAGATCGAGGCGGTGAATGCGAAATGGGTGGAATTGTTCAACAAGGGCGATTTCGACGGCGTGGCTGCGCTCTATACCGAGGACGCGACGGCGTTTCCGCCTGGGTCCGCGATGGTGAAGGGCAGAGCCGCCATCGCCGCGCTGTGGAAAGGCTTGGCGGAACAGGGCAGCGATCCGAAGGTCACGACCCTCGACGTCAAGCCGCTGGGGAATTCCGCGGCGCGCGAGATCGGAACCTTCAGCCTGAAGACCAAGAGTCCGACCCCGCAGGAAGTCACTGGCAAATATGTCGTCGTGTGGGAGAAGGTCGCAGGGGAGTGGAAGCTCGCGGCCGATATCTGGAACGACGGCAAGTAGGCCGAGCGCGAACGACGCGGCTTACTCGCCGGACTGCAGATGTGCCGCGCCGCCTGGCTTGGCCCGCCGCGCGGTCCCGGGATAAGTTCGCTACAATCATCCGATCACGAACCGCGCTGCTCGGCCCTTTCGCCGAGGCGCCGCCGATCGCGGAACGAACAATGGCCGGCCATTCGCAGTTCAAGAACATCATGCATCGCAAGGGGCGCCAGGATGCCGCGCGCTCCAAGCTGTTTTCGAAGCTCGCCCGGGAAATCACGGTCGCGGCGAAGCTCGGAACGCCCGATCCCAACATGAACCCGCGGCTGCGCGCCGCGGTGCTGGCCGCGCGCGCCGAGAACATGCCCAAGGACAATATCGAGCGGGCGATCAAGAAGGCCCTTGGCGGCGACGCCGATAATTACGAGGAGATCCGCTACGAGGGCTATGGCCCGGGCGGCGCCGCGGTGATCGTCGAGGTGCTGACGGACAACCGCAACCGCACGGCGTCCGACGTGCGGGCGGCGTTCTCGAAGAGCGGCGGGCATCTCGCCGAGACCGGCGCGGTGTCGTTCCTGTTCGACCGCGTCGGCGTCGTCGAGTTCGACGCCAAGGTCGCAAGCGACGAGGCGATGCTGGACGCGGCGATCGAGGCCGGCGCCGACGACGTGAGCTCGACCAGCGCCGGCCACGAGATCTATGTCGGGCAGGACCGCCTGCGCGAGGTCGCGCGCGCGCTCGAGGCGAAATTCGGCGAGCCGCGCAAGGCCGCGCTGGTGTGGAAACCGCAGAGCACGATCGGGCTCGACGACGAGCAGGGCGAAAAGCTGCTGCGGCTGATCGAGACGCTGGAAGAGCGCGACGACGTGCAGAACGTGTTCGCCAATTTCGAGGTCTCCGACGCGCTCATGGCCAAGGTCGGCGCCTAGTCCGAGCGCGGCGGCATTCCCAGCGGCGGAGCAGCTTTGAAGAGATCGGGCGGCTGCGCGGGTTCGGCGCGACGGCGTTGATCCGGTGGCTGCGATCCGGTCGCTGCGCGCGGAGCGCGACGGGTCCTAAATTTCGCTGTGAATTCCGTTTCCTGATACCGACGCTCGATCGACTCGATTTCCACCGACAGCGATCCTCGACCTGGGCGGACGTCGATTCCTCGGGGGATGGATCATGCGGGTTCTCAGCGTCTCAGGCGTGGTGGTTTCGGTCGGGATTCTCGTCGGTCTCGTGAGCACGGCTCAGGCGTTCACGTGCGAGGACGTCCGCAGTCTCTCTCGGACAGAACAGGAGTACTGGTCCAAGCGACTCAATCTCACGCGCGAGCAGCGTCATCAGATTTGGCAGGCCTGCTACGGAAAATTCCGAAGCGGACGCGCAGGAATGAAGATCTCGAAATCGGGCGACAAGCCGGAAGACTGAAGATCCGGCGTCCCTGGGCTACGCCTCAGCCGCGCGGGCCTGATCGGTTATGCGGTGTCGTTCCTGAAGCGGCCGGCGGTCGTCTGCCCGGCGCGTTCTGCGCCAGACGGTCCCGACCGAGACTCGCGAGCCGCGCCCCGCGGCTGCGGAGCTGGGTAACGCATGGGCCGCGCGGTAGGGAGCTCAGCTCGATGCTCGGCTACAAACGGCCGGCGCGCCCAGCGGCGGTCGACCTCTCTCTGCAGATCGAGTGGACAGACAACGGTCATGGCGGTCTCGTTGGCTGGAAAGCCCTTGGCCCCAAATGAAGTCAGGAAGCCGGGAAAGAGTTCCGTGGCCGTCAACGCGGTATCGGCGCGCGGCGGCCGCGAGTCGGGTTCGTCGGTATGGCTGTATGGCTGTCGGTATAAGCGTGCCGCAGCGCTAGCGGGGCTGCGGGCGCAGCGGTATCAAAGCACGTGGGCACAGGGGCGATTCGCGTTCTCGGCATCGATCCCGGCCTCCGCCGCACCGGCTGGGGCGTGATCGAGGTTGCCGGCAATCGGCTGTCCTTCCTCGGGTGCGGCAGGGTCGACACCGACGAGCGGCAGGCGTTGGCGTTGCGCCTCGTGGCGATCCATGCCGGGCTGTCGCGGGTCATCGCGGAATTCGGGCCGCAGGAAGCCGCGGCCGAGGCGACCTTCGTCAACAAGGATGCGGCCGCGACGCTGAAGCTCGGCCATGCGCGCGGCGTCGCCCTGCTGGCCGCCGCTCAGGCCGGCCTGCCGGTCGCCGAATACGCACCCAATCTTGTGAAAAAAACCATCGTGGGCGCCGGCCACGCCGACAAGGCGCAGATTCGCATGATGATCGGCGTGCTGCTGCCGAAAGCCGATACCGAGACCGAGGATGCGGCCGATGCGCTGGCCATCGCGGTGACGCACGCGCATCACCGCCGTGCCGCGCTGTTGCGGACGCGGCTCATGCCGTCGCCCGCCCGGGAGTCGAAGAAGGGCGAATCCGTTAAAATCGCCGCAAAGCCCGGGACTCCACCATGATCGGCAAGCTGACCGGCACGATCGACAGCTACGGCGAGGATTTCATCATCGTGGATGTCGGCGGCGTCGGCTACCTCGTGCACTGCTCGGCTCGCACGCTGCAGGCGCTGCCGGCGCGCGGCGAGCCGGTCGTGCTCGCGATCGAGACCCACGTGCGCGAGGACCAGATCCGGCTGTTCGGTTTCCTCACCGCGGTCGAGCGCGAATGGTTCCGGCTGCTGCAGACCGTGCAGGGGGTCGGCACCAAGGTCGCGCTCTCGGTCTTGGGGACGCTTGCGCCGGCCGACCTCGCAAGCGCGATCGCGTTGCGCGACAAGGCGGCCGTCGCCCGTGCGCCCGGGGTCGGCCAAAAGGTCGCGGAGCGCATCGTCACCGAGCTGAAAGACAAGGCGCCGGCCTATGCGGCGGTCGATCCGGCGGTGATCCGGCTTTCCGGCGCCGTCGAGGAGCGGCGCGCGCCGCAGCCGGTCGCCGACGCGATCTCGGCGCTCGTCAATCTCGGCTACGGCCAGCCGCAGGCGGCGGCCGCGATCGCGGCTGCCGCCCAGAACGCCGGCGAAGCCGCCGATGCGGCGCGCCTGATCCGCCTCGGCCTGCGGGAGCTTTCGCGATGAGGGGGTGGGGCGACAGATGGCTAGGTCGAGATGGCGCTCCGGGCGGGCGACAATCGGCCCCCTCCCCCCTTGAGGGGGAGGGATGGGGAGGGGGGTATCGTTCCCGATCGGCGGCATTTCGACCCCCCTCCCGACTGGCGGGCACGGCCCGCCAGTCGGCCTCCCCCTCAAGGGGGGAGGCGACCGGGGCAAGCGGCAAGCGCGGAGCGAGGCCATGATGACACCGCCCCGCCTCGTCACCGCCGAGCGCCGCGACGAGGACGCGGCCGAGGCGCCGCTGCGCCCGCAGCGGCTCGACGAATTCATCGGCCAGGCGCAGGCGCGCTCGAATCTCGAAGTCTTCATCGCCGCCGCCAAGGGCCGCCGCGAGGCGCTCGATCACGTGCTGTTCGTCGGTCCGCCCGGGCTCGGCAAGACCACGCTCGCGCAGATCCTCGCGCGCGAGCTCGGCGTGAATTTCCGCGCGACGTCCGGGCCGGTGATCGCCAAGGCCGGCGACCTCGCGGCGCTGCTCACCAATCTCGAAGACCGCGACGTGCTGTTCATCGACGAGATTCACCGGCTCAATCCGGCGATCGAGGAAATCCTCTATCCGGCGATGGAAGATTTCCAGCTCGACCTGATCATCGGCGAGGGCCCGGCGGCGCGCTCGGTGAAGATCGATCTCGCACGTTTCACGCTGGTCGGCGCGACGACCCGCGCGGGGCTTTTGACGTCGCCGCTGCGCGAGCGCTTCGGCATCCCGATCCGGCTCAATTTCTATACCGAGGCCGAGCTCGAAGCGATCGTCGACCGCGGCGCGCGCGTGCTCGGGATCGAGATCACGCCCGAGGGGGCGAACGAGATCGCGCGCCGTGCGCGCGGCACGCCGCGCATTGCCGGGCGGCTGTTGCGGCGCGTGCGCGATTTCGCCGCCGTCGCGGGCGGCCGTGCCATCGACCGCGCCGCCGCCGACCGCGCGCTCGTCGCGCTCGAAGTCGACGGCGCCGGTCTCGACGCCATGGACCGCCGGTATCTGACGACGATCGCCGTGCATCACGGCGGCGGCCCGGTCGGGGTCGAGACGCTTGCGGCCGCGCTGTCCGAGCCGCGCGACGCGATCGAGGACATCATCGAACCGTTCCTGATCCAGCGCGGCCTCCTGCAGCGCACCCCGCGCGGCCGGCTGCTCACCTCGCATGCGTTCCGCCACCTCGGCCTCGTCGAGCCGGCGCGCGATCCCGGGCAATTTCAGCTGTTCGAAGAGGGCGCCGATGATGACGCGGGAGCGTGAGACGCCCGCGTCTCTCAATCCCGCGCCGGAGCAATGGCCCGACCTCGGCGGAAAGATTCGCGGCCGCCGGCACGTGCTCCCCGTGCGGGTCTAGCACATGCCTGCTGTGAATAGCGGCGCTTACCAGTGATTATTTCCCTTGATTACCCTGCAAAAACAGCCTACGCCACATAACGAAAATGAACACTGGCGATTACCGGCGATTAAGGGCGTGCTTCCCGTGTGCTTCCCAAAATGGCGTTATGTGCTGTTTTGCTTCCCAGGATTCAGCACGTGCTTTCCGTGACGCGAGGCCGAATGGGCTTTTTTAGGAGGATCACAGATGACTCGCGAGAGATCCGTCCGGCCGGACGATGAAGATTTTCAAGCCACGACCGCGGACCCCATGAACCAGGGCAAATCCGATGCCGAGATATATCGCCTCGCACTAGCGCAAAAGATGCTTCGCCTTTTTAAGAAGGCGCACGGGCGCCCTGCCCGAACGATGGAGGAACTAGAGGCGTGGGTCGCCAAAGGTGATTTATTTGGAGGTCATCCGCGATGAAGCTCACGAAAGAAACAATCGCCCCGCTCCCGCTCGAGGCGGACAAGGGCAAGGCCGACGTGATCTATTTCGACGATGACTTGCGGGGCTTCGGCATTCGCTTCCGAACCGGCGGCAAAGCGACGTGGATCATCCAGTATCGGGATGCGACCGGCGCCACGCGCCGGATCAGAGTCGGGGATGCCCGCAAGCTCGACGCCGGCATGGCCCGGAAGGAAGCGCGGCGCATCCTCGCCGAGGTGGAGCTCGGGCGCGATCCGCAAGCCGAGAAGGCCGAGGCGAAAGATCGCGCCAGGATCACGCTCGGAGCCGTCGCGGATCAATACCTCGACACCAAGAGGCCGGCGCTGCGCCGTAGCAGCTACCTGGCGACCCGGCGCTACCTCACCGATCACTGGAAGCCGCTGCGGAGCCTTCCGGTCCACAAGGTGCAGCGCCGGGACGTGGCGGTGCAGCTTGGCCGGATCACGCAGGAACACGGCCCGGTTGCCGCCTCGAGGGCGCGCGCGACCCTGTCGGCGTTCTATGCATGGGCGATTCGCGAAGGGGTGGCGGATCAGAACCCGGTGACCGGCACGAACGAACCGGCCGCAGGGATTGAATCGCGCGACCGGGTGCTCGCCCCCGATGAAATCCGCACGATATGGCGCGCCTGCGGTGACGATGATTTCGGGCGAATTATCCGCTTGCTGCTCTTGACCGGTTGCCGGCGCGAGGAGATCGGCGGGCTCCGCTGGTCGGAGCTTGATCTCGAGCGCGGCGTTCTTGCAATTCCCGGCTCGCGGACAAAGAACAAGAATCCCCTGGTGCTGACCCTGCCGCCCATGGCGCTTGGAATCCTCGAGGCGGCCCCGCGGCGGGAAGGCCGGGATTACGTGTTCGGCAACCGCGGCGTCGCATTCTCTGCATGGTCCTATTCGGCCGCTATACTCGCCCGCCACATTGCCGAATCAGGCCAGTCGATCGCGCCGTGGCGCCTGCACGATATTCGTCGGTCGGTCGTCACCCACATGGCCGAGATCGGCGTGCAGCCGCACATCATCGAGGCGGTGGTGAACCATCAATCCGGCCACAAGGCCGGCGTGGCTGGCGTCTACAACAAGGCAACCTATGAGCGCGAGATCAAGGCCGCGCTCGCAATGTGGGCCGATCACCTACGCTCGATCATCGAAGGCAGCGAACGGAAGATTGTGCCGCTGCGTGCCTCGCCATGATCGCAGAAAGACGCACCATGAACAGAATTGAACTGACGGACGCTGAGCAGCAGCTAATCAAACTGCTGCGCCACGACCAGCGCGTCATGCTGATGATCAATCGAGCTAGTGATCGCTGGCACATACGACTAGAGGATCCCGATACAGGGATAATTGGCACCGGCACCGGGTCTGATTTCGGTCACGCTTGGGATCGCATGACCCAGTCGGGCTCAAGCTCGCCCAAGCTCAGGATTGTCCGCCCCGACGATAAGTCGCGTTAGCACCTCGGCGCGGATAGGGTCTGCAGCCCGAAAAGCCGGTCTCCACCCGGCCTGCCGCGTCGCCTTCCCCGTGGAGCGCCTGTGGAGGGCGCCATGGCACACAGCTTCCCCTCTCGCAGCTTCCTCTCGGACCTTTACGTTGAAGGCGTCGATAGCATCAGAGGCGCCGAATACGCTGCATACAAGCTTTTCCGTAAGATCGAGGAGCATCATGGCCGAGCGGGAGCGCGACGTATTTTTGCCCTGTGGGGCTCGCCACCGAGCGCAAAAAAGCTCCGCTGGATCAAAAATGCGGCGCTGCTCGATCGTTTGGACATGATGAAGCCGGAGCCTAACGTCCAACGGCTCGCCCGCGAACTTGCCGAGGAAAACAAGACGCTCCCACGAGAGGAACGCCATGGGCCGCGCGGCAGCATAAACCCAGTGACCCTTGACAAATACATTCGCAGACTGTGCGACAAACGGGCTAAACGTTGAACATCTGCATCGGTTGGACATTTCATCCGACAGAATGTCCGGGACATTCGGGGGGATCAAATATCCTGGACATTTAACCTTTGAAAATATGGAATTGTCATAGTTTTTAGCTGGCGTAATTGGTCACCATCAAACAACAGCGCACAACGCGCGCTAGATGGTGATCAAAATGAAAGACGCCTCCCGATTCGAGGAAGTGATCCCGCTGAAAGAATGGTGTGAGCGGCGCCATTTCTCCTACCCCCACGCCCGACGCCTGATCAAGGAAGGCAGGGGGCCACGGACCGTCCGATTGTCAGCTAATCGAATCGGCGTCCGCGCCAGCGACGATCAGGCGTGGCTTGAGTCGCGAGCCGTCGAGCCAGAACCCGCAGCCTGAAATGTGAAACGCCAGCCGGTGCGATCGGCTGGCGCTTCAGTTTCTACGGGGTGAGAGCCATGGGGCTGGGCGCCGGTTAGACGGGTCGCCGTGGGGTTCGAGACCCCTCACTCCACCAACATTCACAAGACAGGCAGTCCGAACGCCGCCTGTCTTACGCGATGCAAAAACGGCGCGCAAGGCGCCATGGAGGACAGGCCGATGTACGCAAAGCCGCACGCCGACTGGCGCATCTATAAATGCGAGCACTGCGGAGACGAATTTCGCCGGACCGCTCGTGGCGGACGCAAGCCGAAATTCTGCACCGACCAATGTCGCGACCGCGCGCGCGGAGATCGCGACTGGCGAGTTTCGTGGGAAAATTTGGGCTGGACTACCGCGGACCCACGAAACGCCCGAAAAAGTTCAACAAGTTCAACGGCGTCTACCGGTGTTTTTCGGGGTCGAGGGATCGATTTGGCTGGCCTCGAGCCCGAGCTTCGCCGGTTGATCTTGTCGGCGGAACTGCCGCGGCTGCGGCGGGAGCCCGTGCCGTGAGCGACATCGATCACGAACGCCTGCTCGACGCCGAGACCATGGTGATGCTCGACCGTGCGCGATGGCTCTGCGGCCATGTTTGCCCGCTGCCGGAGTGCTTGCCGCCTGACATTGAAGCCCTGGCCTGTGATGCCTTCCGCCGGCTCGCTGAGCACCTCGAGGGATTGGCGCGCCAGGCCCGTGAAAAAAGGGCGCGGGCATGACCGAGGCAACCTTGCAGGCCGTGCTTTATCAGATCCGCGAAAGCGGTCCCGATATTGTCTTTGATCCGGCAACCCGTGGCCGACTGCTCGATCTTGAGTCGTACGAGCTCGACAAGGTACGCGCCAGGCTGAGGCGAGACGGAATGCCCGATGATCGAATCGCTGCAGCGTTCCCGAACGGTCGCGATGAAATCGGCCCGGAGGAGATCGAAGCGCCGCCGCCCAATTCGCTCGAGGATTACGGGACCGTCGAACGCATGCCCGATGCTGAGCCCGAGCCCAAACTGACATTTCTCGACGCTGCCAGCTTCGAAGAGCAATCCATCCCCGAGCGGCGGTGGCTGGTCCGCAATCGCATTCCCATGGGCAATGTGACGCTGTTGAACGGCGACGGCGCTGCCGGCAAGACCACGATCACGCTGCAGCTTGCGGCGGCCATGCGGCTCAATGTCGGATCGTGGCTTGGCGCGGGCATTGAAGAACCTGGGCCGGCGCTGTTCTTTTCTGCCGAAGAAGATCCCGACGAGGTGCATCGCCGGCTCGGTGCGATCGTCGCGCATCACGGCACCTCATTCCGCGACCTGGCGGGGCTGCACCTGCACTGCATTCCGGGCGAGGACGCAGTTCTCGGCGCCGCTGGCCGCAATGGCGTGGTGCAACCGACACCGCTCTACCGGCGCCTGGAAACTGCTACTTGCGAATTGCGTCCGGCGCTGGTTGCCATCGAAGCATCGGCCGACGTGTTCGCCGGGAACGAAAACGATCGCGCCCAGGTCCGACAATTCATCGCGCTGCTGCGCTCACTCGCGATCAAGAGCGGCGCCGCGGTACTGTTGCTGGCGCACCCGAGTTTGACGGGGTTGAACAGCGGCACCGGCACATCCGGTTCGACGGGCTGGAATAACAGCGTGCGCTCGCGGTTGTATTTCACCGGCACCAGGCGGCGCGAGGACGACGAACCCGACAATGATTTGCGCGAGCTCCGGGTGATGAAATCAAATTACGGGCCGGCGGGCGAGGTTGTGCGGCTGCGATGGCAGCGCGGCGTTTTTGTCCCCGAGGGCGGACCGGGCGCGCTCGAACGTGTGGCTGCCGAAGCATCGATCGATGACACATTCCTGAAATGCCTCGACATCAAAACGGCGCAAGGGATTCCAGTCGTGCACACGCGCGGCCGCGGCTACGCGCCCGCGACGTTCGAAGCGATGCCGGAGGCGAACGGGCTCAAAAGCAAGGCCATGGCCATGGCGATGGAGCGGCTTCTGTCGGCCGGGCGGATCAAGATCGAAACCAGCGGGCCGCCTTCCAAGCCGCGAACCGCGATCGTGCGCGTGAGTAATGGCTATGGCTGACGGGAGGGTGCTGGCCGGTTTTGACCCCTAGTGGCCGGTTTTGAAACTCACGGTGGCCGAATTTGGATTAGTGCATAATAAGCAAGACAACGCCCATGACGAAGCTGAACAGACAAGTCGTCGTATAAGCCATCCCGACGATCCAGACTCGCATGAATCTTCGCGGCTCGCCGTTGCGCGCCTTGCCTAACCAGAGCATGGCGACGAATACGACCAATAGGATGATCCCTGCGGTGATGTTCATGCCTTGCTCGCCCCCGCTCTAACGGAGCGCCGAGATTATCAATCGCTGACCGGCTTGCAAGCCGCGGAAACGTCAGTTCGAAGCTGGCCTCCCGCGCCAGTTCAGTGGGGCCGGTCGCCGCGCCAACGGCAGCCGGCCCCGGATCAGCAACCCCGGGATAGGGCCCCGGCTGCTATCGACCCATGCGGCCATTCACAGCCCGCGGCTGGTGTGATCGTGAGACGCGCGGAGCCCTTCGATCACCTTGGATCACCCCTTCGATCATCCCGAAATGGGTTCGATCACCCCTGCTATCATCTATTCGATCACCCCTTCGATCAGGCTTCTACCCCTTCGATCACCCCTGCTTCGATCCCCCCATACCCCCCTAGTGCCCGACTTCGATCGCTGGGCTCGCTCGGGCTCGCCCTTGCGATCAAACCCGGAGCACCGCCCGAGCGTGTATCAAACAGATGGATGGCCGGAACCGGGAAAAACTCATCGTCAGCCTGCGCGTCTCGATCGTGTGCGTGGCAGGGGAGTGCTCGACGAGCTCGCCGCCTGGTGTGCCTGCTCGGTGCGCCTCGAAGCGCTCCACGTGTTGAGACCACATCGGGCGATCGAGGCCGATGCGCTGCGTTTTCAATGTTTTGCCTGCGATGCGGGCTTAGTATTGTTCAGCCGGGAAGCGCTCGGGAAGCAGCCCCGCTGCTCGAGGCCGCGGACTTGCTTTTGGCGCTGGGCTGGACGCGTCGCCTGGTCTGCTACCGGACTTGTTACTCGCTGCTGCGGGCCGCGTTCGGCACGGTTTTCGCTGCAAGTCATTGATTTCGCTTCCGAAAAGACCGGGGTGGGGTGGGGGGTACCCCCGGTTTGCGCGCTCGCCGTGGTTTCCACCTCATCGCCCTCGCACGCGGCGCGGCTCTGTTTCCAGATCCCGATGGTGCTTCGCTACCATATTCCCATTGGGATAGGTGTTTTCGATCATTTTACTTATTTCGGATATTGCGTTTATATCGGTCGTGCCTATAGTGTGCATAGCACCGGATTGCGAGGAGGCGAACCATGGCTACTGCAGCACTGACGAGCGCTCCCCCGTCCAAGGAGGACGTGGAGTTGGCCCGTATGTCGGGCCAGCGGCTTGCGTCGCTCGCCCGCTCGGGGCGTCCCGTGACTCTGCGTGTCCGCGATGCCGGTCAGGAGGAAACGATCGAGCTGCCGGTTGGCGCGGTGAAGCTTCTCATGGCCATCCTGGAGGACATGGCGTCGGGCCGCGCGGTCACGATCGTACCTCAGAATGCCGAACTCACCACCCAGCAGGCGGCCGACTTTCTAAACGTATCGCGGCCTTTCCTCGTTCAGCTTCTTGAGCAAAGGAAGCTTCCCTTCCGTTTGGTCGGCTCACACCGGCGCATCCGCTTTGAGGATGTCTTAGGATACAAGGAAAAAATCGATGCGGACCGGCGGAAGGTGCTTGATCAACTCGCCGCAGAGGCTCAGGACCTCGAGATGGGATACTGAGTTTTGGGGAATTTCACCGCCTTCCTCGACGCATCCGTTCTGTATCCGGCACCCCTGCGAGATTTGCTCCTGGAAGTCGCCGTAGCGGATCTTTACCGCGCCAAATGGTCCAATGCGGTTCACGAAGAGTGGATCAGGGCGGTTCTCAAGAATCGCCTTGATCTGGCGCGAGCCCGCCTCGAGAGAACGCGCGATTTGATGAATGCGCACACGCGCGATGCGTTGGTGACAGATTTCGAGCAGCTCATTGACATCCTTGACTTACCTGACGCCGACGATCGCCACGTCCTTGCCGCTGCAATCAAGGGCCGGGCCGATCTTATCGTCACGTTCAATCTCAAGCACTTTCCGGCCGAGAAGCTCGATCCGTGGGGAATCGAAGCGCAGCATCCGGATGAGTTTCTGACGCATCAATTTCATCTATCACAGCCCGTTTTTCTACAAGCCGTGAAGACCGTACGGCTCCGTTTAAAGAAGCCGCCGAAATCGGTCGAAGATTATCTCGACACGCTGCGGACTCAGGGCCTCCTGGCGACGGTTAGTGCGATCGAACCGTTTGATCAGTTCATCTGATCTCAGGCGCCGGTCCTTGGGCTTCCCCTAGGCTTTTTCCGCAGGCTGTTGCCCGGCGCCCGCTTGCGGCGGTTGCGCTGGCCCGGTGGCCGCTGCGGCGATTGTGGGCTGGACCTCTCTACCTGGCGGGCGTTCCGGCGCTCCTGGCGGCCGTCCTGGGGCTTCCTACGCGATCTGTGGGGTGGTGTAGCGGCCGCCGTGTCTAGGGATTGACGCGGCGGGGCAAATCGTGGCGTTTTTGGTGTGCCCTGCGTAAGAGGCCCCCGCAAGGATACGGCCTCGGGGAGTACGGCCCCCATAGCTGGACACGGCCGCAATCGGCTTCAGAGCCCCCGGTTGGCACCGGACACGGCTGACAAGCGAGCACATCAACACATCTGACCGGGCGGCGTTTTGCCGACGATCCGGCGTGCTGCTGGTTTGCTATGGGGGCCGGCTTTGAGCGAAGCGGGCGGCGGCATGGGGCGGGTGGTCGGGGTGGCGGCCGATTACGATCAGCTTCGTGAATTGCTACGGCGGCGGACCGAGGAGCTGCACTTGAGCCGCGAGGTGCTGGACGACATTGCTGGATTTTCGGCCTGCTACAGCACGAAGCTGCTCACGGGCGGCAAATTTTTGGGGCCGATGTCGCTCGGCAGCCTGCTCGGTGCGCTCGGGGTGAAGATCGCTCTTGTCGTTGACGAGGAAGCCTCTGCGCGGGTTTGCGGGCGCTGGATCCCGCGGGACGAGCGTTACGCGCGGAATGGTGCGGCGGGTGCGGCTGCGCGGAAGCGCTCCGCGGCGGCGGCGGCAGCCGAGCCTATAGACGGCTGGGCGGCGATCAGGGGTCGGCGGTCGGCGTAAAACCCCGCGATTTCTCGGATCATTGCCGGTGCATTGCCGGGCCAGGCCCGGCGCTCGCATTCTCGGGGGCATGAAAGACAACACATCTCGATTCGAGATCGTGCTTAGCGCCGAGCGGCGGCGCGAGCTCGATCAATTGGCCAAGGCGAACGAGACCAGCGCGAGCGATCTGGCGCGTTTTGCGATCATCGATCTGCTCAATCGCAAGAGCATTTTGCTTGGTACCCAGGAGGCGGCGTGAGCGACGACCGCGATCCCTACGCGTGGGTGCGCGAGGTCGAGTTGACCGCTGAGGCGATTGCCGAGGCGTATCGGATCTTGGACGCGCTCATTTCGGCGGCTGACGACAGCGAGGAGGCGGCGCCGGCTGCGCCGAAGCTGAATTGATTTCGCGCGCCCGCGCCTTCTCGGACGGCGCGGCGCTGCGCGGCGTCGGGTCCGCAATAGGCGCGAGCCGAGGAATGAAGGCGGATCTGACAAACGGGGCTCGTGTGCGCCAATGGCGTCACGCGCGAGCCCCGGAAATTCCGGCGGGGGGCGGGACAGTTCGGGGCTTTTTTCTTGGGGCCGACCGCAAGCTGCTCCCCGCCGGAGCTAACTAGAGGAGACAGACGAATGTCGTGGCAAAAGACTGGGGTGCTCGCGCACGATAACGCTTGCCTCGTCGCGGAGGCAGTCCGGCAAGTTGCCGTCGCGGCCGCGTCAAGCCAGGTTCAGGTCCGGAACGCGGAAATTGCGTTCTACCGGAGCGTGAGGGCGAGCTGTGTAGCAAATAACAATTACAGCGGGATAGCATCGGCGACGTTCGCGCTGCGCGAGCTCGGCACCGGAGGATCGTGACATGATCGGCATGGCTAACATACCCCCGATTTCGGATGACGCGCACAAGATCGCGTTGGCCTGGATTCAGGTTGCCGCCGATCCGGATGGCACGAAGGAGCGGCTTAGCGAGTTGCGTGCCGCGTAGGCCGATGCTGCAAAGAAAAAGTCTGATGCCAACGCGCAACTTGCAGCGACAAGCCGGGCTGCGGATGAACTGGAGAAATCGAAGGCGCAGATTGACGCCGATTCGACCGAGCGCGGGGCGGCTCTGACTTCACGCGAGGTTGCGGTCAGTGCCCGGGAGGGGCGGGCCGACGTTCGCGAAAAGGCGCTGGCTGACCGTGAAGCCCAGCTCGTGGCGCGCGAGAAACAGCTTGCCGCTCGCGAGCAAACACTGAACAGCCAACTGGCCAGCATCGCGAAGCTTGCTGGATAGTTATTTGGTAGTGGCCGCGCCGGCACTGCCGGGGCGGCTCAATGCAAAGAATGCGCCCCCGGCCCTTCCCGGTGCCGGGCTCCGCGGGCCGCCAGCGAACGGGGCACGTGCTCGGCCTGGCGTAAAATGAGCCATGCCTAGCATCAAGTGAGCCATGCCTAGCATCAAGACTGAAACATTCTCGGACATCGGCGGTGCCGTCCAGGACATCTTTGCCGGCTTTGGCGCGCAGTACCAAGCGCAAGCATATCAGGCCGCGGCCGCGCAGGCCGGCAAGAGCGGATCGGCGCTCGACATCTTGCGGGGTCGCGCAACAGGGGATGATCACCGAGGAAGGTTACAAAGCGCAGCAGCAAGCCTATACCGCGATGGCGAGTGCCGCGGACATGACCGCAACGGGCAGCTTCATCGGCGCCGCCATCAAAGGCGTAGCCGCCATCGCCTCGGTTTTCCTGCCTGCCGCATGATGATAACGCGGTTCCCTAAAACGCACTGCCTCAACTGCAATGAGATAATCGTCGGAGCGGAAGGCCGTCGCGCGGCGCGTGCGGGTGACGGCGCTGTGTGCCATGCGTGCGGGCACCTGATGGTATTCAGCAATGATCTGAGCTTGCGAGCGCCGACTGATGTTGAATGCGCGGAGTTGCACGCGCTGCAATTGCCAAAGCAATAAAGACATCAAAAAGACAGGCCGGGCATTTGAGCCCGGCCCCCGATGATTGACTGGAAGGCTACTCTGCCACGCGCGACGTTTTTGTCTGTTGCTCGGGAAAATCCCCAACAATCTGTCGGGCGTATTTCAGGGTCGCCAGTGCGTCGGCGGTGCGGTGCGGCAGTTGTCCGCAAATTTCGATAGCTAGTTGTCGCAGAGCGGCGTCGGAGCCCGAACTACCCGGCGCTTGATTTGCGAGCAGCGCTACTAGCCGCGCGGAAAGCGTTTGAGAAAGACAACCGAAACAAGATGTCTCAGGCCGCCTTGGGCAAGCACCTTGGACACGAGAGCCTAAGCGGACCAGCGCTCGGAAAGATCGGTGCGCTGCGGGCTTATGGTATTATAGAGGGCCGCGGGGACGAGCTTCGGATCACGGACGACGCGGTAGCTGCGCTGATGGCGCCCGAGGGCTCGGTAGAAGGGCACGACACGATTAAGCGCCTAGCGGTGCGGCCTAAGCTCTTTCAGGACATTCAAGAGGCTTTCCCAACCACTCCTAGTCTGGAAAACCTTAAGTACTGGCTCATTAAGCGCCAGCCAGACGCCGCAGAGAAGGCCGCAAAAGTCTATCTCACCACTATGGACCTTGTAGAGTGGGGAGCACTAGATTATGATCCGGGGAGTTCCGAGCATCAGGCAACCCTCACCCGGATGCGGCAAGAAGCAAAGACGCCCCCTAAGGCGCCTCCGCCGCCACCGCCATATAAGGCCGGTATGTTGCAGGAAGTGTTCAACCTTGACGAAGGGCCGGTGACTCTCACCGTTCCAGCAACGCTTTCGGAGGCGAGCTACGCCGATCTCGCGGATCAGTTTGAACTGTTTCTGCGACGGGCGAAGCGGCGCATTGCCAAGAAGGACGAGGCCGCCAACTGAGGCGGCCTCTGGTAGGGGCAAGTCGCCTAGCTAGCGTTCACTATCGAGTTTGCGCCCCTCAAGTAACGCTCGGATCGCGGCAAGCTCGGCGGCAATCTGCTGCAGGACCTGTCCTATCCCCTGTAGGGCGGCGATGACCTGAAGCTCGCTAACCGTCTGAGGAGGTGATGGCATTGGGCGTCCTCCTGTATGGTGGTGAGTCGAATCTAAATTAGGACACTAGCGCTGTCGAATTAGGACACTGGCCTCGGAATTAGGACAGTACCCGCAAGCCGCGCTGATTTCGGTAGTGCATTGCCGGGTTACGGCTTGGGCCGTATGCCCGGAAACATGCGAGTTTCTACCTACCTAAACGGCCCGTTGATCGCCCGGCTGTTCGGCCACAAGCGGCTGTGGGCTTGGCGCAAGCTGCGGCGCCGGGCTTTCGGGCCGATCATGGTCAGCGACGGTGTGGTCTTTGCCAGCTTGGCCGGAGTTGAGCAGTACGCCGACCGACAGTTCAGCATCGAGCAGATTGAGGCGGCGGCCGAGGGCCAGTTGGGCCGCATTGTCACCCTTCCCGATCCAGAACAGGAGGTTGCCTGATGGCCGGCAAGAAAGCCGCTGCTAACCGGCTTGAGATCGCGCAGGCCGCGCTGGAGGATTGCAAGCAAAAATGCGCCGAGCTCGAAGGCAAGCGCCGAGAGGCGCTGCTTGCCGATAACGACGCGCAGGCCGCTCGGCTCGGGACCGCGATCGAGGAACAGCGGCGCCTGGCCGACGTGCATCGCGACAAGATTGCGCTACTCGAACAGGAAGCCGCGCGCGAAGCCCGTGAGCGCCAGGTCAGGGAAAGGCGCGGGCTGATCGAGCGCATCGAGGCGAAGCTCGCCGAGCGCGACAAGGCCGGCGCCGAGCTTGTGGAAGCCATCAAGGCGGCCGACGCGGCATTCATCAAGATGGTAGATCTTGGTCGTGACATTGGCGCCGCCTGGCCGTGGCCGTCGCATGACATGGCCCCGATCATGATCGGTCCTGGCCCGATCCACGGCGCGATCGAGGCTGAACTCTATCGGCTCACAGCGCGGCCATTCCTGGGAGGCGGCCAGCCCGAGACGAAACATGCGGGGCTGAAATTCCCAGGCGCAAAATCGCCGCGTCTCGAATGGATGGGCGTGCCCGATCGGATCACACCGCTCGCGGACGTGTTGGCCAGCGCATCGGGGCTCGCGAGCTCGATCATGCGCGACGGCCGGGGCAGCGCCGACAAGCCGGTCGAGCCCGCAGCACCGCAACCGGCCACGAATGGACACAGTGAGCCGCAGCCACAATCCCCGGCACAAGCGAACCTAAACAAGTTGCTCGGCGAAATGGCCCGCGCTGCGGAGGATCCAACACCGGAGGGCGAGCAACGTTATCAGCGACTTGTCGCGCAAGTTGCCGAAGCGCAGCAGCAACTAACTCTTGAAGGAATGTAGACATGGCTGACGAACCGATCGACATCATGTCGCTCACGCCGGAACAGGCGACCGCGAAACTCAACGAAATGACCGCGGCCTATCGCGGCGCGCTGCCGAGTGAAAACCCGCAGACTGCTGCCGAGGCCGGCGCGCGCTTGGCTGCGCTTGGGCAAGATCCGGCCTGGTCGGCGAAGCTATTCGCCGGCAACGCCGAGGCCAATCGCGAGTTTCACCGCCTGTCGCAAATGATTGCAAACGGCGATCGTACTACGGACGCGCTCGCGGGTATTGAGCCACGGGTGAGCGAGCTCACGAGCGGGAAGGAACTAAACACGCGGAACCTGACGACTGCTGTGCGTGATCTGCGCGAGATGGGGCTCGATGAGGATGTCATTCGAATGGCGATCGAGGGCCTGCCAGCGGATACGACGCCCGAGCAGGCGGCGATCATCAAGCAAGCGGCGCTTGAGAGGCGGCGGGAGATCTTGGGTACTCCCGAACTACGCCAGCGATACTTGGAAAAAGATCCCGAGCTTGTGAAAAATATGGCCGCGACGGCGATCGCGCTGGGGAGCGACATTGCGGAGAAGTGATGATGCGAATTATTCCAGATACCGAGCTCGACGCGGCGATCACTGCCGCACGTTGGTTCCACGGCACTGCCGTCAATCGGCTGATTGAACAATATGCCGGTGCACAGCCTGCTAGCGCGGTCCCGCAAGAGCGCCGCCTCGATTTGCTCCGCGATCTGGAGGCGCTGGCGAAATGACCCAGCCGCGCAAACAAACGGCGGCCACGCGCCGGCACGAGCCGATGGAGGGCGAGGGCGATCTCACGCCGGCAGAGGCCGCGTGCACGCGCATGGAACGCGCCTACGTTTATTGGCTTTTTCAATTGCCGCCCAAGCTCGGACATAAGGTTGCGGCGGCGCGCCTGGCGGGGTTCGGTCAAAAGACTAACAGCGATCCAAACCAAATGACCGCCCTTGTCGGTGATTTGGAGCGCAAGCAACGTGTGTGCGATCTGATTGAAGAGGTGGCGCGCAAGAAACTCCGCGGCCTCTTTCCGAAGGCGCTCGGCGCCTACAAGGACATTCTCGATGATCCCGATCACCGAGATCGGGCAAAGGTTGCGCAAGACGTGATCGAGCGCATCGAGCCGACGCGGCAGAAGATCGACGTGAACGTGCGGCATGAAATTGTCGATCGCGACAAGGAAATGGTTGCCTACCTGCGCAAGCTGAAATCGCTCAACGTGTCGCGCGACAAGCTCGAGGAAGAACTCGGCTATTCCGACCTGCCCCGGTATGAGCGCCTGCTCATGCTCGAGGACGCGGCAAAGAACGGCGGGCCGGTGATCGAGGCCGAATATGAGGAGGTGCAAGCCGATGGTTGAGATCATCACCCCGGAGGAACGCGAGCAGGGGCCGGACGCGAATCAGGTGAGGCGCCACGCAAAGAAGATGCTTACCGTCGCCGAGTACAACAAAAAGTACCGGCGCATCGGGTATTACCGCCCCAATCTGAAACAGCGGGACTGGCACGGGTTGCCTAATCAGGAGACTGCAATCAGAGCGGGTAATCAATGTGGGAAAACGACCGCTGGCGCTGCACAAATGACGTTTGATGCCATCGGCTGGTACCCCGCTTGGTACACGGGACCGAAGCATCAGATTCCGGCGATTGAGCGGCCATTCGAGTTTCTCGGATGGGCCGCAAGCCCCACATCGCAAACGACGCGCGACGGCGTGCAGACCCGGCTGCTCGGCGACATCCGACAAGCGGACGGGTTAGGCACTGGACTGATCCCGCTCGACAACATTGTCGGCCGTCCGACCATGGCGCGAGGCATTGCGGACCTTGTGGATACTGTGACGCTGCGCCGGGAAACCGGCGGCCGTGGCCTGATCCGCAAGAAATCGTATGAACAGGATAGAAAAGCCTATCAGGGCGAAAGCTGCGACCGGATCTGGTTGGACGAGGACGTGAGCCGCGACGATCCGACCATTCACGGCGAATGCCAGGCGCGCACAGTTGCAACCCGCGGCCGGATATATTGCACACTCACACCGCTGCTCGGCCGCTCGCCACTCCGCAAGCGGTTCCTAGAACGCGCCGGGATGGAATGTGCTGAAGTGCTCATGACCATCCATGACGCTGCGGTCAGCAAGGGCGGGCATATACCCGATGAAGACATCCCTGGAATCATCGCGCGTTACAGCGAACGTGAGCGCGCAACGCGGGCCTTCGGCGCTGATCTACAGGGCGAGGGCGCGGTTTTCACCATCCCCGTCGAGGCGATCAAGACCAACAAGTCGCCCGCGGACCTGCCCGAGTACTGCCGCTTTATCTGGGGCGCGGATTTCTCGCACGGCGCCATGAGCGCCAGCGCACATCCATTTGCGTGCGTCCTGCTGGCCCATGATCCGATGACCGATGTCGTCTACGTCGTGCACGCGATCCGGATGTATCGTGCGCTGCCGGCGCTGCACGTGCAGGCGATTAAAGCGCACCCGTGCGCGGATGCGCCGTTCGCCTGGCCGCATGACGGCAACCGCGCCGCTGATGCAGCAGTCGGCACGACGTTCCGCGCCATGTACAAGAAGCTCGGCCTGAACATGCGCCCGACGCACGCCACGTTCCCGAACGGCTCGATCGCGCTCGAGGCCGGGATCACCGAAATGGAAAACCGCTTTGCATCGGGTCGGTTGCTGGTCTTCGCGCACTTGTCGGAGGTGCTCGACGAATACGTGAACTATCATCGCATCAACAATCTGATCCACAAGGTCGATGACGACCTACTTTCAGCTGTTCGCATTGGAATCGCCGACATCCGCTACGCGAAAACGCTCGCCGCGGTAGGCTCGATCGCGCATCGGGTAGGCCAGGAGACGACCGGCGGCCTGGCGCGCAATGATTGGGACATCTTCACCGGCCGCCCCTATGACGATGAACCGGGGCCGGTTTATCGCACGGTCGCGACCGAGACCAGGGCACGTTGCACGATCGACCTGTCGGGCGGCGCCGACCCGAACGCCGGCCTGGCGCGTGGTGTCGACTTCGACCCGTTCGACGGCTAGATGACCTATCCATTCGAGAAGCCTTGCTTCCCATATGCTTCCCCGGCGCCATTTCGGGAAACAGGCCCCATGTCAAGCCATTGTTTAGGCGGCGAAATTCGCGACGGCAGGCACATTCTCCCGGTGCGGGTCTTTACGAAGACACGGATTTCACTGGCATCGTCTATCACGCGAGCTTTCTGCGCTTCATGGAGCGCGGCCGCACCGAATACATGCGCAAGATCGGCGCTGCCCACCGCGAACTGTTCGAGCAGACCGCGGCCAAGACGCCGGGCTTTTCCTTCGTGGTGCGCTCGATGCGCATCGACTATTTGAAGCCCGCGCACATGGACGATGTGCTCGAGATCGCGACCGAGCCCCAGGAGGTGAAGGGCGCCTCGGTCACGCTCACGCAGCGCGTGACGCGGAACGCCGACGTGCTGGTCGAGGCGCAGGTGCGCGTCGCGTTCGTCGCCGGCGGCCGCGCGAGGCCGATCCCGAAGCCGCTGCGTCTCGCCATGCAGGCCGACCGCGCGCGGGCCGGCACGTGAGAGCCGGGCCGGTTTGACCTCTCCCCGAGGGGGAGAGGTCGATCCTCGCCAAAGGCGAGGATCAGGTGAAGGGGTTACGATCCGTGACGGCAACAGCGATCCGAACCCCCTCACCCCATCCTTCTCCCCTCCGGGGCGAGGGAGGAGAACGCCGCTCGCTCCGAGCCGAATGCGTTGGCCGTGCTTTTACCAGGGGAGGGTGGAACGTCCGTGTTGCTCGGCAACGCAGTAGCCGGACGTTCCGAAGCGTAGTCGCGCTGTCCGAATGATAGCGACCGTTCGCCCGGTAACGCGGCGTTAACCCGCATGCTGCCTGCTAGGGCCGACGGACGGGGCAGGTGCCCTAGTTTGGACAAATTTGGCGCGGAATCCGGAGCCGTACCGGTGGGCGGACGGCTTACGATTTCGCGAATCTCGGAACGTCGAGCGAGGCATCGCGCGATGCGGCTTGGCCTGCCGTCATGGTCCCGCGGATGGCACCCGTCCCGCGACGAACGAGCCGAGAGGATGTTCGAGCCATGAATCCCGCCGAAGTCGCGCCGCTGGTGCCGCCGCTCACTTCCTCGGATCTGTCGATCTTCGGCCTGTTCTGGTCGGCGCACATCATCGTCAAGGCGGTGATGCTCGGCCTGCTCGTCGCCTCGATCTGGGTGTGGGCGATCGCGATCGACAAGACCGTGCTCTACGCGCGCACCCGCGCCGCCATGGACCGCTTCGAAAAGACCTTCTGGTCGGGCCAGTCGCTCGAAGAACTCTATCGCACGCTCTCGGCGCGGCCGAGCCATTCCATGGCGGCGCTGTTCGTCGCCGCCATGCGCGAGTGGAAGCGCAGCTTCGAAATCCAGGCGCGTTCGTTCACCGGCCTGCAGATGCGCATCGAGAAGGTGATGGAAGTGACGATCGCGCGCGAGATCGAACGCCTGGAGCGCCGCCTCCTGGTGCTCGCCACCGTCGGCTCGGCGGGGCCGTTCATCGGCCTGTTCGGCACCGTGTGGGGCATCATGACGAGCTTCCAGTCGATCGCGGCGTCGAAGAACACCTCGCTCGCCGTGGTCGCGCCCGGCATCGCCGAGGCGCTGTTCGCGACGGCGATCGGCCTCGTCGCCGCGATTCCGGCGACGATCTTCTACAACAAGTTTTCTTCCGAGGTGAACAAGCAGGCGCAGCGGCTGGAGGGCTTTGCCGACGAGTTCTCGGCGATCCTGTCGCGCCAGATCGACGAGCGCGCGTGATGGGTGCGAACGGCAGCGCGCAAACAACGCCCGCCGGCCGCAGACGGCATCGCCGCCGTTCGGTGATGAGCGAGATCAACGTCACGCCGTTCGTCGACGTGATGCTCGTGCTGCTGATCATCTTCATGGTATCGGCGCCCCTGCTCACGGTCGGCGTGCCGATCGACCTGCCGCAGACCAAGGCCAAGGCGATCGACCAGGACCGCGAGCCGTTGACCGTATCGGTCAACGGCAAGGGGCAGGTGTTCCTGCAGAATTCCGAGATCAAGGTCGAAGATCTGGTTGCCAAGCTCGAAGCGATCACCCAGGCTCGCGGCGGGATGGACGAGCGCATCTACGTGCGCGGGGATCGCAAGGTCGATTACGGCACCGTGATGCGCGTCATGGGCCGGCTCTCGGCGGCCGGCTTCCATCGGGTCGCGCTTGTGACGGAGGTCGAGCAGGGGTCCTGATCCGGCCCCGATCGCGATGAGGACCGGACTGACCATATCGGCCAGTGCGCACGCGGCGGTGCTGCTGTGGGCCTTGATCTCGTTCGCGCCCAAGGCGCTCAATGCGCCGCCCGCGGAATCGATGCCGGTCGACCTCATCTCCTCGACCGAGTTCTCGCAGCTGCGCGCCGGCGCCCGCAACGCGCCGAAGGCCGAAACGCCGAAGCCGTTGGTCGAAAAAATCGCGGACAAGAAGGCCGCGGACAATCCCGCCGCCAAGGTGGTGGAGAAGCCCGAGGCGATCACCGCCTCCGCACAGGCGCCGCCCGCTCCGGAAAAGCAGCCCGAACGCAAATCGGAGACCAAGGAGGCGAAGGCGGAGCCGAAGCCCGAAGTCAAACCGGATGCGATCGCCGACGTCCTGAAGAAAGAGCCGAAGCCCGAGCCCAAGAAGGAAGCCAAGCCGCCGCCGAAGAAGCCCGATCCGAAGCCGCAGCCGAAATTCGACGCCAACCGCATCGCGGCGCTTCTCGACAAGCGCGATCCGCAGCGCGTCGCCGCGGCGGGCGAGACGATCAATCACAGCTTGGCGTTCGGCACTACGACCGGCACGGCGCCGCGGCTGACCCAGAGCGAGCTCGATGCGCTGCGCGCGCGCTTGCGCGAATGCTGGAACCCGCCGGCCGGCGCCGCCAATGCCGAGAAGCTCAAGGTGCCGATCCTGATCCGCTTCAAGCAGGACGGCACGCTCGCGAGCCCGCCGCAGCCCGAGGGCAGGGCGGCCGACGCCTTCATGCAGGCGATGATCGACACCGCCGTGCGCGCGACCATCCGCTGCCAGCCCTACACCATGCTCTCGCCGGCGAAATACGATCTGTGGAAGGAGATCGTCGTCGACTTCAGCCTCGATGGAATGTTCGGTGGCTGATGCGTACCGAGCTTCCGCCGTTCGCTCCGATGACCAACAGCAACAACAGCAGCGCGCCATGAACAACAAAGAAATCCACCTCGTTTCTCCGCGCAGTCCGCTCCTTACCCGCCGAGGCCTGTTGGCCGGCGTCGCCGGAACGGCCGCGGCGGGCCTCGCCCGGCCCGCGCGCGCCGTGCTGCGGCTGGAAGTGACCGAAGGCAACGTCCAGCCGCTGCCGATCGCGATTCCGGATTTTCTCGGCGGCAGTCCGCCCGACGGCGAGCTCGCGCGCAGCATCAGCCAGGTGATCACCGCCGATCTCAGGCGCTCCGGCCTGTTCGCGCCGATCGATCCCGCCGCCTTCATCGAGCGGATCGTCAATGCCGACGCGGTGCCGCGCTTCGCCGACTGGCGGGTGATCAACGCGCAGGCGCTCGTCACCGGCAGGCTGACGCGCCAATCGGACGGGCGGCTCAAATCCGAGTTCCGCCTGTGGGACGTGTTCTCCGGCCAGCAGCTGATCGGCCAGCAATATTTCACCTCGCTCGACAATTGGCGCCGCGTCGCGCACATCATCTCCGATGCGATCTACGAGCGGCTGACCGGCGAGAAGGGCTATTTCGACACCCGCGTCGTGTTCGTCGACGAAACCGGTCCGCGCGAGCGCCGCGTCAAGCGACTCGCCATCATGGACCAGGACGGCGCCGCCGTGCGCTACCTGACGCGCGGCGAGGATCTGGTGCTCACGCCGCGCTTCAATCCCTCGACCCAGGAAATCACCTACATGTCCTACGGGCAGGGCGATCCCAGGGTCTATCTGCTCAATATCGAGACCGGACAGCGGGAGATCGTCGGCAATTTCCCCGGCATGACCTTCTCGCCGCGGTTCTCCCCCGACGGCCAGCGCGTCATCATGAGCCTGCAGCAGGCCAGCAATTCCAACCTGTTCGCGATGGACTTGCGTTCGAAGACCATCACGCGGCTGACCGACGCGCCGGCGATCGATACCGCGCCGTGCTATTCGCCGAACGGCGCGCAAATCTGCTTCGAATCCGACCGCGGCGGCTCGCAGCAGATCTACGTCATGGCGGCGGGCGGCGGCCCCGCCCAGCGCATCAGCTTCGGATCGGGCTCCTATTCGACCCCGGTATGGTCGCCGCGCGGGGATGCGATCGCGTTCACCAAGCACGGCGCCGGCACGTTCGGAATCGGCGTGATCAAGCCGGACGGCTCGGGCGAGCGGCTCCTGACCGAGGGCTTCCACAACGAGGGTCCGACCTGGGCGCCGAACGGCCGCGTGCTCATGTTCTTCCGCGATCCCGGCGGCAACAGCGGCGCGCAGCTGTTCACCATCGATCTCACCGGCCGCAACGAGCAGCGAATTCCGACGCCGAGCTATGCGTCGGATCCGGCCTGGTCGCCGCTCCTGTCGTGAGCGACCCCCGGCAGGGGTGCCCTGCAGGCCATCGCCCACGGCATCACGCCCGGGTTTCGCCATGATCGCGACACGGGCGGCTGCTAGGGGCGAGCGACGGCGGGACGTTCACGGGGCCTTAACCATTACGGAAGGTTTGCCGCCCCGGCGAAGCTTTGCCAGCGCGGGGCAAGGCGCCGTCAAGGTTGACGGAACCTTCGCTTAACGAAGCCCCGGTAGACCAGAGTCCGGGCGGGGATGACGAGGGAGCACCGGGATGACAAGCATGACCGGGATGTTGCGCAAGGCGAGGCTCGCGGCGCTGCTGGTCGCGGGGCTTGCGCTTGCCGCCTGCGCGAGCAACGCCACGAACACGGCCGGTATGGCGGCCGCCGGCGCCCCCGGCAGTCAGCAGGATTTCGTGGTCAATGTCGGCGACCGGGTGTTCTTCGAGACGGATTCGACCGAGCTCACGCCGCAGGCGCGTTCGACCCTCGAAAAGCAGGCGCAGTGGCTTCAGACCTACAATCGTTACAGCTTCACGGTCGAAGGCCACGCGGACGAGCGCGGCACGCGCGAATACAACATCGCGCTCGGTGCGCGGCGCGCCCAGGCGGTGCACGACTATCTGGCTGCGCGCGGCGTCGATCCCAACCGCATGCGCACGATCTCCTACGGCAAGGAGCGGCCCGTCGCGGTCTGCAACGATATTTCCTGCTGGTCGCAGAATCGCCGCGCCGTCACCGTGCTCAACGCGAGCTCTTAGGGGCGCGGATGGTCAATGCCCGTGGTGTGGCCGCTCCAACGGCCGGCCCGTCAGGAAGCGCAGGAGATTTCTCGGCGTCCGCGCGAACCTGAAGCCCTCGGTGAATTCCGGAACATCTTGCCCGCGCGGCTTTCGTTGCGCGATCACCTGATAGCCGCGCTCGAGCACGGTGAGTTGATCGCCATGCAGCCCGAGAAAAACGTCGATCCCGTCCTTCGGCCGCTCTTCCGCAGGCAACCGCCCCATTTCCCAGACGTAATCGTCCCAGATGATGATGCCGTCCGGTTTCAACAGCGGCCAAGCCAGCAATGAGTCCATCAGCGCGTCGTTGCGTGCGTGGCTGCCGTCGACGTAGATCACGTCGAAGGCGCGATTCTGCACGAAGAGCGAGTCGAGCGCCGGGACCGACCGCGACTTGATCTTCTCCACGCGCGGTGTGAATGGCGCCATGGTCGCGTCGAACTGCCGCTCGTGGTCCGTGTTGGTGAATACGTCGATGCACGTGATCCGTGCGCGGGGCATTAGTTCCAGAAAGCTCGCGGCCGAGCGGCCCTTCGCCGAGCCGATTTCGAGAATCGCGGTCTCGCGCTCGCGTAGCGTAGCGGCAGAAGGAATCGCGACCAGCGCTCGATGTAATTGAACTCCTTGCCCATGCGGGCATACCAGCCCGATCGTCATTCTCACGTCAAGGGCCGCCATCCGACACACTTTGGTCGAACTCGGCTCGGTATGGTTGCGCGTCATCCCGACCGGATCGCCGCATATGCGCGACGCTTTCTCGAGTTTCAGCAGGGCCGTGCGCCGAGCCGGCATGGCGGCTCTCGCGGTGCAGCTGGCGGCATCCACGGACAGCGCGCTCGCCGACGGATCGACGCTGCCCCGATTGGCACAGCTCTCCGCTCCGGACCTCGTGCTGCGGATCGACCGGCTCGAAGAGGAAATCCGCCGGCTCACCGGTCTGGTCGAGCAGCTGCAGTACCGCAACCAACAGCTCGAACAACAGCTGCGCCGCGCCCAGGCAGGCTCCGGCCCTCCGGCGCAGGCCGACACGCAAGCCCGATGGCGGGAACCCGATCCGGGCATGCCCGCTGCCCAGATGCCGCCGCCGGCCAACGCGGGCGTGCCGCCGACAGCGGCCACGGTCGAGTCGCCGGCGACGAGCGCGTCCGGCGCGGCGCCGGCGCCGCGGCGCGACGTGTTCGATCCGAACCTGAATCCCAACGCGCCGGGTGCGCCGCGAACGCTGGGCACGTTAGCGGAACCGCCGGCCGGCCTGCCTCCGGCTCGCGCGGCTGGCGCACCCGGAGCCGAGCCGCCCGATATCGGGGCGCCGGGCGGCCGCGCCGCCGGGGCGCCGCTCGACCTTTCGAGCCTTTCCGGATCGGCCGCCCGGGAGTTGCCGCCCGCAGGCGGACCGATGGCACCGCCGCCCTCCGCCGGACCGGCGACGTCGCCCGTGTCGCCTCCGGCCCCGCGCAACCCGAGCGTCGCAGCGGTGCCGACCATGGCGCCGAGCGCCACCCCGAAAGACGAGTACGACCTCGCCTACGGCTATGTCCTGCACAAGGACTATGCGCTCGCCGAGGAAAGCTTTCGCGCGTTCCTGAAAAAATATCCGGGCGACCGGCTCGTCGCGGATGCCAATTACTGGCTGGGCGAGGCATTGTTCCAGCGCCAGCGCTATCGCGAGGCCGCGGAATCCTTCCTCACGGTCTCGACGAAATACGAGACCGCCGGCAAGGCGCCCGACGCGCTCTTGCGCCTCGGCCAGTCGCTCGCCGCGCTCGGCGAAAGGGACGCCGCGTGCGCTACCTACAATGAGGTCGCCCGCAAATATCCCCGCGCATCCGTCGCCCTCAAGCAGGGGGTCGAGCGGGAACAGAAGCGCGCCGCCTGCTGAGGCGGCCCCCGTCTCGGCGCGCGAAGCCGCCAATCTGTTCGCCGACATCGAGAAATCCGCGAGCGTGGTGCTCGCCGTCTCCGGCGGGCCGGATTCGACCGCCCTCTTGTTTCTCGCGGCGCGCTGGCGCGCGGCGCGTCGGCGCGGTCCGAGACTGGTCGCGATCACGGTCGACCACGGGCTGCGGCCGGGCTCGGCCCAGGAGGCCAAGCAAGTGAAGCGGCTCGCCGCCCGGCTTCGGGTCGAGCATCGGACCCTGCGGTGGACCGGCCGCAAGCCCGCAACCGGCCTGCAGGCGGCTGCGCGGGCAGCGCGCTACCGGCTGCTTCTCGCGTGCGCCCGCAAAGCCGACGCGCGTGAAATCCTCACCGCCCACACGCTCGACGACCAGGCCGAGACCGTGCTGTTCCGGCTCGCCCGCGGGAGCGGCCTCAAGGGGCTTCTCGGCATGGCGCGAGTTTCGGCGCTCGATCACGTGAGCTTGATCCGGCCGCTGCTCGAGATTCCGAAGACGAGGCTGGTTGCGACCCTCGAAGCTGCCCGCATCCCATTCATCGAAGATCCCTCCAATGCGGATCCGCGATTCGCGCGAAGCCGGTTGCGGCAGCTCGCGTCCGCGCTCGCGAGCGAGGGCTTGGATGCGAAACGATTGGCTGCCCTCGCCGCGCGACTGCGGCGCGTCGAAGCGGCGCTCGCGGCGGCAACCGAAAAGGCTCTGGCGCAGTTGTGCCGCGAGGGCTCGACAGAACCATGGGGAGCAGTCATGGATGCCCACGCGTTCGCCGAACTGCCCGCGGAGATCGGCTTGCGCGTGCTCGGGCAACTGATCGGCCGGTTCGGCCGCGAAGGTCCGGTCGAACTCGGGAAGCTCGAGCGGATGCTGGAGGCGGTGCTGGGGTCCGGTTCGGCGCGCGGGCGTCTGCGCCGCACGCTCGCGGGCGCACTGGTTACCGCGGATGACACGCGAATCGTGGTCGAAGCGGCGCCGGCACGCAAAAAGCCGGCCAAAGCTGGGAAACTCGCGCGTTCGCGCAGCCAAGCGGTCAAAGCTTCCTTCACCGGCGGGCGATAGAATGCGGAAGGCTCGACCGTTTCTCTTGGCAGGAGGGTCCGTGAAACTTACATTGATCCCGCGGGTGGGGATGCGCGTCGCGCCACACCAACGGACCGCCGGGCTCGGCGTGTCGAAGGACGCTGGATGAACGCCAATCTACGCAATTTCGCGCTCTGGGTGATCATCGTCCTGCTGCTGCTGGCGCTGTTCACGTTGTTCCAGAATCCCGGCCAGCGCACCAACACCCAGGACATCTCGTTCTCGCAGCTGCTCAACGAGGTCGACCAGGGCCGCGTGCGCGACGTCGTCATTCAAGGGCCCGAGATCCACGGCCAATTCACCGACGGCCGCAGCTTCCAGACCTATGCGCCGAGCGACCCGACGCTGGTGCAACGGCTCTACAACAAAGGCGTCACCATCACGGCGCGGCCGCAGCAGGACAACGTGCCGTGGTTCGTGTCGCTGCTCGTTTCCTGGCTGCCGTTCATCGCGCTGATCGGGGTATGGATCTTCCTCTCCCGCCAGATGCAGGGCGCCGGCGGCAAGGCGCTCGGGTTCGGCAAGTCGCGCGCCAAGCTGTTGACGGAAGCGCACGGCCGCGTGACGTTCGAGGACGTCGCCGGCGTCGACGAGGCCAAGCAGGATCTGCAGGAGATCGTCGAGTTCCTGCGCGATCCGGGAAAATTCCAGCGGCTCGGCGGCCGCATACCCCGCGGCGTGCTGCTCGTCGGGCCGCCCGGCACCGGCAAGACCCTGCTCGCACGCGCGATCGCGGGCGAAGCCAACGTGCCGTTCTTCACCATTTCGGGCTCGGATTTCGTCGAGATGTTCGTCGGCGTGGGCGCCTCGCGCGTGCGCGACATGTTCGAGCAGGCGAAAAAGAACGCGCCGTGCATCATCTTCATCGACGAGATCGACGCGGTCGGGCGGCATCGCGGCGCGGGACTCGGCGGCGGCAACGACGAGCGCGAGCAGACCCTCAATCAGCTGCTCGTCGAGATGGACGGCTTCGAGGCGAATGAAGGCATCATCCTGATCGCCGCGACCAACCGGCCCGACGTGCTCGATCCGGCGCTGCTGCGGCCCGGCCGCTTCGACCGTCAGGTCATCGTGCCCAATCCCGACGTGGTCGGCCGCGAGCAGATCCTCAAGGTGCACGTGCGCAAGGTGCCGCTCGCGCCGGACGTCAACCTCAAGACCACGGCGAGGGGCACGCCCGGCTTCTCCGGCGCGGATCTCGCCAATCTCGTCAACGAGGCGGCGCTGATGGCGGCGCGGCGCAACAAGCGCATGGTGACCCAACAGGAATTCGAGGACGCCAAGGACAAGGTCATGATGGGCGCCGAGCGCAAGTCGCTGATCATGACCGAGGAAGAGAAGATGCTGACCGCCTATCACGAAGGCGGCCATGCGATCGTCGCGCTCAACGTCAAGGCGACCGACCCGGTGCACAAGGCGACCATCATCCCGCGCGGGCGCGCGCTCGGCATGGTGATGCAGCTGCCGGAGCGCGACAAGCTGTCGATGAGCCTCGAGCAGATGACGTCGCGGCTCGCCATCATGATGGGCGGGCGCGTCGCGGAGGAGCTCGTGTTCGGCCGCGACAAGGTCACATCCGGGGCCGCTTCCGACATCGAGCAGGCGACCCGGCTCGCCCGCATGATGGTGACGCGCTGGGGCCTGTCCGAGGAGCTCGGCACCGTCGCGTACGGCGAGAACCAGGAAGAAGTCTTCCTCGGCTATTCCGTATCACGGCAGCAGAACATTTCCGAGGCGACGGTCCAGAAGATCGACGCTGAGATCAAGCGCCTGGTCGAGGCCGGGTACGAGGAGGCCAAACACGTTCTGACCGAGAAGCGCGCCGATCTCGAAGTGCTGGCCCGCGGCCTGCTCGAATACGAGACGCTGTCGGGCGACGAGATCAAGGATCTGCTCGCCGGCCGGCCGCCCGTGCGCGAAGGTGTGAGCGAGGCGCCGCCGCCGCGCTCCTCGGCGGTCCCGACTGCCGGCAAGGGTCGGCCGCGTCCGGAAACCGGCGGCATGGAGCCGCAACCGCAGGCGTAGTCCTCTTCTCCCTCCCCGAACGGGGAGGGTCGGCAGCGAGCATCGCGAGCTGCCGGGGTGGGGTGTTGGGCTTCTCCCCACCCGCCTCGCGTTCTGCGAACGCTCGGCGACCTCCGCTCCGGGGAGGTAAAGCGCCCGCGACGCCGCCTTAATGTTCCCCGCAATTTTTCCAGGCTGCCGACACAAATCCCTCTAGAATGGCTCGGCGCCGCGTGCGCCATGACAGCGGCGACGGACACAGCATGGGCCGCAAGTATTTCGGGACCGACGGCATCCGCGGCAGGGCCAATGCGGCCATCACGCCGGAGCTCGCGCTGAAAGTCGGACAGGCCGCCGGCCTCGTCTTTCTGCGGGGCGAGCATCGCCACCGGGTGGTGATCGGCAAGGATACCCGACTGTCCGGCTACATGATCGAAACGGCCATGATCGCTGGATTCACCTCGGTCGGCATGGACGTGCTGCAGCTCGGCCCGATGCCGACTCCGGCGGTCGCCATGCTGGCGCGCTCGATGCGCGCCGACCTCGGCGTGATGATCTCCGCCTCGCACAACCCCTATGACGACAACGGCATCAAGCTGTTCGGGCCCGACGGCTACAAGCTCTCCGATGAAGTCGAGCAGGAGATCGAGCGCCTGGTCGAGGCCGATCTGACGAAACGGCTCGCCAAGGGCGCCCATCTCGGCCGCGCCAAGCGCATCGACGGCGTGCACGACCGCTACATCGAGGCGGCCAAGCGCACGCTGCCGCGCAATCTCGACATCGGCGGGCTGCGCGTCGTCGTCGACTGCGCCAACGGCGCCGCCTACCGGGTCGCGCCGATGGCGCTGTGGGAGCTCGGCGCCGAGGTCATCAGCATCGGGGTCGAGCCGGACGGCTTCAACATCAACAAGGAATGCGGATCGGTGGCTCCCGAAACGCTGTGCCAGAAGGTGCGCGAGGTGCGCGCCGACATCGGCATTGCGCTCGACGGCGATGCCGACCGGGTCATCATCGCCGACGAGAAGGGGCATCTCGTCGACGGCGACCAGCTGCTGGCAGTCGTCGCGGAAAGCTGGCTGCGCGACGGCCGTCTGAGCAAGCCCGGCATCGTCTCGACCGTGATGTCCAATCTCGGCCTCGAGCGGCACCTTGGAGGGCTCGGCCTCACGCTCGCGCGTACGCCAGTCGGCGACCGCTACGTGCTCGAGCACATGCGCGAGCACGGCTTCAACGTCGGCGGCGAGCCATCCGGGCACATCATCTTGTCCGATTACACGACGACCGGCGACGGTTTGGTCACCGCCCTGCAGATCCTCGCGGTGGTGCGCAACCAGGGCCGGCCGGTGTCGCAGGCCTGTCATCGCTTCGAGCCGCTGCCGCAAGTGATGAAGAACGTGCGCTACAAGACGGGCAGGCCGCTCGAAGACGCGCATGTGCGCTCCGCGATCGAAAAAGCCGAGCAGCGCCTCGACGGGCAGGGGCGCCTCGTCGTGCGGCCGTCCGGCACCGAGCCGGTCATTCGCATCATGGGCGAGGGCGACGACCGGGTGCTGATCGAGGAGATCGTCGACCGCATCGCCGAGGCGCTGACCGAAGCCGCGGCCTGAGAGTACCCGCCGCGTTAACCAACATTAACGTTTACGAATTCTGATTGCCCGGCCAGCAGCATCGAACGGCAGCGGTCGTTGATTGGCTGGTTCACGGCCGGGATGGCATGTCCGGGGCGCGTGCGCTCATCTCAACGCAACTGACGGCACGATCGAGGTCCCGGGCTACTCCGGGCCAGTTGATCGCCGTCCGTTCCGTCGGGACGCCATAACGCTCCATTAAGGTTAATGCTCGATTATCGCGCGGCGCAACGCATCCAAACAAGGTTCGTCGCCGCATGCGCAGGGCCGTCGTCGGATTTCTGGTGCTGACGTCGGCCGAGGTTGCCGCTGCCGCCGATCTCGGGCCGATTCTGCGGGGCGGACAATACGAGGAGCCGCCGCCCTGTTCTATCGTTGGTCCGGAGTTTATGGCGGCGGTCAGGTCGGAATTTCGACCGCAAACATCGACTTCACCGACAGCGTGCGCGCGCAGGTCGCCGACGAAGTCCGCCTGCTTACGATCGAGCGGGATCAGCAGGTTTCGCAATGGCTGGTGCTTCCCAAGAAGAATCCGGTCGGCGGCAGCTTCGGCGCATTCGTCGGCTACAATTGGCAGTGGGAAGATGCCGTCGTCGGTGTCGAGCTGAACTATAATCGAACATCCTTGTCGGCAGCCTCCGGAAGCTCGATCGAGCGAACGTTCTTCGACAGCAACGGCCTCCAGCCGGGACATGATTACTTTTATGAGTGCTCGTAAGTGGTACCGCGTCGGCACGCATCACCGATTTCGCTACGTTCCGGGCGCGCGGCGCATGGGCGGCGGGGCCGTTCCTGCCCTATGCTTTCTTGGGTGTCGCAGTCGGACGCCTGGATTGGTCGCGTACCGCGAGCGTGAACGGGACGGCGACGGACCACCCCAGTCCTGCTCCTACGTTCGACCCCGGCACTGGGGCATGCACGGCCAATTGCCCGCTGCCAACGCTCGCGATTTCCGAAAACCGGTCGGACTCACGTAACGGTGTGTTTGCTTATGGGGGTGCCGCGGGCCTCGGAATCGATGTGGCCCTGCTGCCAAACCTGTTCGTGCGGGGTGAATGGGAAATCATACAGTTCGCCCCGGTAGCGCACATGCATATCCTTGTGAACACCGTTCGCACTGCGGTCGGATTGAAATTCTGAACAGGCGATCACGGTTGACGTGGTCTGAACGAGTGGCGCCAAGCAGCGGCGTTCGCCTCATTTCTCTTCTCTCTATCGACGTTCCGTAGTCCTCGGCTGTCCGCCGTCGTCCATCGGCTTTTGCTTGACGAACCGCCTTCGCTTCCTTATTGCCGCGCGCGGGACACCCCTCCCCAACGAGGGGCGCCTATCTGGAAGGATAGATCATGACCAGCGCCAAGCCCGGCGTGCGGCCGGTGACCCCGCACTTCTCCTCCGGTCCCTGCGCCAAGCGTCCCGGCTGGAGCCTGCAAAACCTCACCGACGCCCTCATCGCACGCTCGCACCGCTCCAAGGCCGGGCGCGCGAAGCTCAAACGCGCCATCGATCTCACCCGGGAGATCCTCGGGGTTCCGGCGCAGTACCGCGTCGCCATCGTGCCCGCGTCCGACACCGGCGCAGTCGAGATCGCGCTGTGGTCGCTGCTCGGCGCACGTCCGGTCACGATGCTGGCCTGGGAATCCTTCGGCGAAGGCTGGATCACCGATGTGGTCAAGCAGCTCAAGCTCGAGGACGCGACGCCGATCAAGGCCGGCTATGGCGAGCTGCCCGATCTGAGCCAGGTCGATCCCGCGACCGACGTCGTCTTCACCTGGAACGGCACCACCTCGGGCGTGCGCGTGCCGGACGCGGACTGGATCGCCGCCGGCCGCAAGGGGCTCACGATCTGCGACGCCACGTCCGCGGCGTTCGCCCAGCCGCTCGATTGGGCGAAGCTCGATGCCACGACTTTCTCCTGGCAGAAAGTGCTCGGCGGCGAAGCTGCGCACGGCATGCTGGTTCTTTCGCCGCGCGCGGTCGAGCGGCTCGAGAGCTATCAACCGGCTTGGCCGCTGCCGAAGCTTTTCCGCCTGACCAAAGCCGGCAAGCTCAATGAAGCGATCTTCGAGGGCGAGACCATCAACACGCCGTCGATGCTGTGCGTCGAGGATTATCTCGACACGCTGCAGTGGGCGAAATCGATCGGCGGCCTCTCCGCGCTGATCGGGAGAGCCGACGCCAATGCCCGCGTGATCGCCGAATGGGTCGGCCGTACCGCATGGGTGGATTTCCTCGCGAAAAATCCGCGCACGCGGTCGAACACCTCGGTGTGTCTGAAGATCGTCGATCCGGCGGTCGCGGGGCTTTCGCTCGACGACCAGGGCGCATTCGCCAAGAATCTGGTCGCGCTCTTGGAGAAGGAGGGCGTCGCCTTCGACCTCGGCGCGCACCGCGACGCGCCGCCCGGCCTGCGCATCTGGTGCGGCTCGACCATGGAGGCGTCCGATCTCGAGGCGCTCACGCCGTGGCTCGATTGGGCGTTCGCGCAAACGCGAGCGGCGCTGCCCAAGGCCGCCTGATCCGGTTCTCCCGTTCCGAATCGTTCCGTCATTCCGGAGCCGTCGCCATGGCCCCCAAGGTGCTCATTTCCGACAAGCTATCCCCGGCCGCCGTGCAGATCTTCCGGGAGCGCGGGGTCGAGACCGACGTGAAACCCGGCCTGGACAAGGAAGAGCTGGCCGTGACGATCGAGGATTACGACGGGCTCGCGATCCGCTCCGCCACCAAGGTGACCGCGAAGATCCTCGACCGGGCCAAGCGGCTCAGGGTCGTCGGACGCGCCGGCATCGGGGTCGACAATGTCGATCTCGCGGCCGCGACCGCCAAGGGCATCATCGTGATGAACACGCCGTTCGGCAATTCGATCACGACCGCCGAGCATGCGATCACCCTGATGCTGGCGCTGGCGCGCCAGATCCCCGGGGCCGACGCTTCCACCCAGGCCGGCAAATGGGAAAAGAACCGCTTCCTGGGCGTCGAAATCACCGGCAAGACGCTCGGCATCATCGGCTGCGGCAACATCGGTTCGATCGTTGCCGACCGCGCCCACGGACTGAAGATGAAGGTGATCGCCTACGATCCGTTTCTTTCGCCCGAGCACGCGATCGACATCGGGGTCGAGAAGGTCGAGCTCGGCGAGCTGTTGCGCCGTGCGGATTTCATCTCGCTGCACACGCCGCTCACCGAGAAGACCCGCAACATCCTCGACGCGCGCGCGATCGCCGCCGCCAAGCGCGGGGTGCGCATCATCAATTGCGCGCGCGGGGGGCTCGTCGACGAGGCCGCACTGCGCGCGGCGCTCGATTCCGGGCACGTCTCGGGCGCGGCGTTCGACGTCTTCTCGGTCGAGCCTGCGGTCGACAACCCGCTGTTCGGCCATCCCAATGTAGTGTGCACGCCGCATCTCGGCGCCTCCACCATGGAGGCGCAGGAGAACGTCGCGCTGCAGATCGCCGAGCAGATGTCCGATTATCTGTTGCGCGGCGCGATTTCCAACGCGGTCAATTTCCCGTCCATCACTGCCGAAGAAGCGCCGCGGCTCAGACCGTTCATCAAGCTCGCCGAGCAGCTCGGGTCGTTTGCCGGCCAGGTGACCGAGAGCAGCCTCAAATCCGTGAAGCTGCTCTACGAGGGCCATGTCGCGGGGATGAACACGCGCGCGCTGACCTCGGCGGCGATCGCCGGCCTGCTCAAGCCGCTGCTTCAGGACGTCAACATGGTGTCGGCGCCGATCGTCGCGCGCGAGCGCGGCATCTCGGTCGAGGAGACCAAGCGCGACGCGGAAAGCGACTACGACAGCCTGGTGACCCTGACGGTGGTCACCGAGCGGCAGGAGCGCTCGATCCAAGGCACGGTGTTCGCCGACGGCCGCCCGCGCGTGGTGTCGATCAAGGGCATCAAGATGGACGCCGAGTTCGGGCCCTCCATGCTCTACGTCACCAACGTCGATAAGCCGGGATTCATCGGGCGCTTTGCCAGCATTCTGGGCGAGGCCGGCATCAATATCGCGACGTTCCATCTCGGCCGGCAATCGGCCGGCGGCGACGCGATCTCGCTCGTCGAGGTCGACGGCGCGGTGCCGCCGGAGGTGATCGAGAAGGTGCGCAAGCTTCCCCATGTGCAGCGGGTCCGCGCGTTGTCGTTCTGAGCACTGTTCCGCGAACTTGAATGTCATTCCGGGGCGCGAGCGCAGCGAGCGAGCCCGGAATCCATGCACACGGACCAACGGTGGTCAGGGATTCCGGCATTCGCGTCGTTCGACCGGAATGCGCGGCGAATGCTTCAACGGGACCGCAAACCGCTCTAGAATTCTGTTTGCTCGATTCCATCACGGCGCCGCGCGGGAAACCTCTCGCCGCGGCATGAAGGATGGCTGATGGCGAACGTGGTGGTGGTCGGTTCCCAATGGGGCGATGAAGGCAAGGGCAAGATCGTCGACTGGCTCTCCGAGCAAGCCGACATCGTCGTGCGCTTTCAAGGCGGCCACAATGCCGGCCACACGCTGGTCGTCGACAGCAAGACCTTCAAGCTTTCGCTGCTGCCCTCCGGCATCGTGCGGGCCGGCAAGTTGTCGGTGATCGGCAACGGCGTGGTGCTCGACCCCGCGGCGCTGACCGAGGAAATCGAGCGCGTGCGCGCGCAGGGCATCGCCGTCTCTCCGGACAATCTGCGCATCGCCGAGAACGCCACGCTGATCCTGTCGCTGCACCGCGAGCTCGACGGCATTCGCGAGAGTTCCAATCCCGCGACCCGCATCGGCACTACCAAGCGCGGCATCGGGCCCGCCTACGAGGACAAGGTGGGACGGCGCGCCATTCGGCTCATGGATCTTGCCGACCTGCCCGGTCTCGAACGCAAGATCGCGCGCCTCCTGGTCCATCACAACGCGCTTCGGCGCGGCCTGGGGCTTGCCCCGATCGAAGAAAAGACGGTGTTCGAGGAGCTCGCAGCGGTTGCCCCGAAGGTGCTGCCCTACATGGATCGGGTCTGGGCACTGCTCGATGACGGCCGGCGTGAGGGCAAGCGCATCCTGTTCGAGGGGGCGCAGGGCGCGCTGCTCGACATCGATCACGGCACCTATCCGTTCGTCACATCGTCCAATACCGTGGCCGCCCAGGCGGCGACCGGTTGCGGCCTGGGCCCGGGCGCGATCGGCTACGTGCTGGGGATCTGCAAGGCTTACACCACGCGGGTCGGAGAGGGCCCGTTCCCGACCGAGCAGCAGAACGCGGTCGGTATTCGGCTCGGCGAGCGCGGCCGCGAGTTCGGCACGGTCACGGGTCGTGCCCGTCGTTGCGGCTGGTTCGACGCGGTGCTCGTGCGCCAGACCGTGCGGACCAGCGGGATCAACGGCCTCGCTCTGACCAAGCTCGACATCCTCGACGGTTTCGACGAGATCAAGGTCTGCATCGGTTACCGCCTGGACGGCAGCCAAATCGATTATCTTCCGGCCGGCGAGGGGGCTCAGGCCCGCCTCGAGCCGGTATACGAAAGCATCGAGGGCTGGCGGGAATCCACGGCCGGGGCGCGCTCCTGGGCGGATTTGCCGGCCCAGGCGATCAAGTATGTGCGGCGGATCGAGGAGCTGATCGGCTGCACCGTGGCGCTGCTCTCGACGAGCCCGGAGCGCGAGGACACGATTCTTGTACATAATCCATTCGAAGCGTAGTGCTCCGGCCGACGGAAATGCTTCCGCGCGGGAATACCGGCGGGCGGCGGCGAGCCCGTTTCTGCCGCCCGGGGTAAAGGCCCATAATCGGGCCGTATTCTGTCGGGTATGTGCCGTGCCGAATCGTCCATGACCGATTATTACCCGTTGATCGCGCGCGCGGTCGCCGGGCTCGCGAAGAGCACCGGCGAAAGTCGGCGCGCGCTCTACGATCGTGCCCGTAGCGCGCTGCTCGCACAGCTGCGCAATCTCGACCCGCCGCTCCCGGATACGGAGATCACCCGCGAGCGCCTCCTGCTGGAAGAAGCCATTCGCAAGGTGGAGGCGGATGCCGCACGCCAGCCGCGACCCGAACCCCCGCGGCCGAATTCGCCCGCGAAGGAAAGGGCAACGCCGGCGAGGTCACCCGAACCCAAGCCAGCTGCGGCAGGGTTCGGCCGGGCGGCGACACAGAAGGCCGAGCCTGGCTCGGCGACCGGGAGGCTGTCGCCGCCCGTCACGGCGGAAGATTCCGGGGACGCGAAGCCGTCGACGGCCAGCGCGCAATGGGTCGGTCAATTCCGCAACAAGGACCGCGAGCGTTCGCAGAATGCTGCCGCCGAGGCGCTCAAGGGCTTCCGCGACCTGGTCGCCGAAGTACGGGGCGAATCCGGCGCGTCCGAAGCACCGGGCCCCGGACCGGCTTCCACGGCAGAGAACCGGCCGGCGCCCGTGCCGGCACCCGGCCAGGAGCCGGTCGATTTCAGGGTCCCGGCGGAGCCGGGGAGACCGCGGCGTCCCGCCCCCAAACCCCCACGCAGCGCCGACGAGACGGAGAGCGATCGATTCGAGCCGCGGGTCGAACCGCCATTGCCGAGAGCACCGCGTCGCGACGAGTCTCAAGACTCGCATCCGCGTTTAGAGCTACCCCCCTCGCCGCAGCGCTCGATGCATGCGCGTCAGTTTTCCGAACCGCCGCCGCGACGCGAGCGCGGCCGCTCCGCCAGAGCGCTGATTGCGGTCCTGAGCGTCTTGATCGTCGTCGGAATCGCGCTCGCGCTGTATTGGCAGCGCGACCGGTTGGGGTCGGCGTTCCTGCGCAGTCCCGCAAGCCCCCAACGCGAAGCTACTCCGTCGCGGCCTAAAATTTCCGACCGCGTCGGACAGCCGGGTTCGGCGACCGCGCCAGGATCGAAAGAAGCGGCGCCGGCTGCCGCTGTTGCCCAGCGCGTGGTGCTTTATGAGGAGGATCCGGCCGATGCCCAGGGCAAGCGTTATGTGGGGACGGTGGTTTGGCGCACCGAGGCGGTATCGCCGGGCGCCGGGCAGGCTCCCGAGCTGGCGGTGAAAGGCGAACTCGAGATTCCGGAGCGGCGCATCAATATGACGCTGTCGCTACGCCGCAACGCCGATAAGGCGCTGCCCGCCAGCCACACGATCGAGATCATGTTCAATCTGCCGGCCGATTTTCCATTCGGCGGCATTTCCAACGTTCCGGGAATCCTGATGAAGCAGGCGGAACAGACCCGCGGCTCGCCATTGGCCGGTCTCGCCGTGAAGGTGACGTCGGGATTCTTCTTGATCGGCCTCTCGGCAGCCGACAATGACATGCAGCGCAACCTGGAGCTGCTCAAGGAGCGCTCCTGGTTCGACATCCCGATCGTCTACAACAACGGCCGCCGCGCGATCCTGGCGATCGAGAAGGGCACCCCGGGCGAGCGCGTGTTCAAGGATGCGTTCACCGCGTGGGGCGAGTGAGCGCGAGGCCATGCGGCGGAACACGATCCGGGTCGCGACCTTCGCGGGTCCGGGCGCCGCGCCCGAGATCCGGTCCGTGCCGTGGCCGGAGGTGCCGCGCAAGGCAGCGGTGATCCAGATCGGCGCTTGCGGGGTTTGCGGCACCGACCTGCACATCCTCAAAGGCCATTGGCCGAAGCCGCTGCCGTGGCCGTTCACGCTCGGCCACGAGCTCGGCGGGGTGATCGTCGAATCCGGGCGGGAATTCACCGAGGATTTCATGGGTCGCCCGCTCGGGGTCGGCTCCAAAGTGATGATCCCGCCGCTGATGCCGTGCGGCCGCTGCTATTACTGCGTGCATTATCCCGAGACCGCGAACAAATGCCTGAACCCGGTCTATTACGGGCGCTACCTCGGCTTCGACAAACCGCCGCATCTATGGGGCGGGTGGGCCGAGTACGTCTACGTCGATCTCGACATGCTGCCCGGAACCAAGGTCTACAAGCTGCCCGACGACATGCCGCTGCGGCTGGGCGCGCTCGCCGAGCCGCTCACGTCCTGCATCCGCGCGTTCAATCGCGCGATCCGCGCCCGCGGCTTCAAATGGGGCGACAGCGTCGTGATCCAGGGCTCCGGCCCGATCGGCATCCTGGCCATCGCGGCCGCGCAGGAAATGGGCGCCGGGCGCGTCGTCTGCGTCGGCGCACCCGAAGAGCCGCGCTTGGCGCTCGCGCGGAAATTCGGCGCCGAAGCCACCGTGAACATCGAGGCGCTGTCCACGCCGCCAGAGCGCATCGCCAGGGTGCGCGAGATCATCGGCGGCTTCGGCGCCGATCTCGCGATGGACTGCTCCGGGCATCCGAGCGCCGGGCCCGAAGGCATCGAGTTCCTGCGCGACGGCGGCACCTATGTGGAGATGGGGCAGTTCACCGATGCGGGCTCGATCGAGACGTCCTGGCATCGCATCTGCACCAAGGACATCAATCTGCTCGGATCCTGGGGCTTCACCGGCAACGACCTGCCGCTCGGCGTCGACATGCTCTACCGCGGCCGCGACAAATATCCCTGGCTCGACATGCAGGCGCTCTATCCGTTCGACGAGGCCGGCATCAGCCGCGCGGTCGCCGACGCCATGGCGATGCGCACCGTCAAGTCGACGATCGTGCCCTGGCCGGAACTGGTGTGATCGATCCCTCCCCGTAGGGGAGGGAGAAGATTCACCCCACCCGCTCCTCGCTTCGCGAGGAGCTGCCCTCCCCTGAAGGGGAGGGAGAAGCGCCGGCGCGGGCACGCACCGGATAATATTGCGGGGCCTCACGGCGCTCGAACATGCCGTAATCGCGGATGACGCGGACGCGGCGATGACGCGTCACGCCGGCTGTGGCCGGCTGAAAGGCCTGTGCTGCCGCAGCGTCCCGCCAGGAAGCGAGCAGGACGAGCTTGCCCTCGGTGTAAATGCTCGCGAAGACTTCCTGGTCGACCAAGCCGCCGGCCGTGACGCCAGCCGGGCGCGAGGGCAGGGTGTTCGACGCTGCCGATTCGCTCACATCCGTCATCAGCTCCGTGATCGTGACGGCCTTGGCGTCGCCGATTTCGGTCTCGTCGAACCGCGTTTGCGCGAGCGCGGCGCGCGCCGCCCCCGCAGCTTGCGCCGTGTCGGCCGCGACCTCGCCGACGCGCAGGCGATAATCCTCGAACACCTCGCTGCGGCCTCTGGCCTGCACCCGGTGATGGCCCGCATCGGTGCGCCAGCGCACGAGCGCCTTCTCGTCGCGCCAAGCCGAGATCGAAAGCAGCCGCCCTTCGGTGCGGCGGCTCGCGAACCGCTCGACCTCGAGGAAGCCGTCGATCTTCTCCAGCATGGGTTTGAGATGCTGGGCGAGCTTCAGGTACTCGTCGGCGCGCTCGGACCTCGGTTGCACTTCGAAGATGACGACGAACATGCTGCACGCCTTCTGTCCCTCCCCGGAGGGGAGGGTTGGCGAGCGAAGCTCGCCGGGGGTGGGGCGACATCGTCTGAGTGTTCGCTGCTCCGACCCCACCCGCTCCTCGCTGCGCGAGAGAGCATCCCTCCCCTTTAGGGGAGGGATCAAACAGTTAGTGCGCGGCGAGCGCGGCCGGCCGCTCCATCGCGGCCACGCGGTTTTTCACCGCGTTCTGCACCTTCTCGAACGCGCGCACCTCGATCTGGCGCACGCGCTCGCGCGAGACCCCGAATTCCTCGGCGAGCTCCTCGAGCGTGATCGGGTCGTCGGACAGCCGCCGCGCCTCGAAAATCCGGCGCTCGCGCTCGTTGAGCACGTTGAGCGCCTCGCCGAGCGCTTTGCGGCGGTTGTCGAGCTCCTCGGACTCGGCCAGGATCCGTTCCTGGCTCGGCGCATCGTCGACGAGCCAGTCCTGCCATTCGCCGGAATCGCCGTCCTCCCGGATCGGGGTGTTGAGCGAGGCATCGCCGCCGAGCCGGCGGTTCATGTCGATCACGTCCTGTTCGCCGACGCCGAGGCGTTTCGCGATCAGCTTGACCTGGTCGGGCCGCATGTCGCCCTCCTCGAGGGCGGAAATCTTGCTCTTGGCCTTGCGCAGGTTGAAGAACAGCTTCTTCTGGTTCGCCGTGGTGCCCATCTTCACCAGCGACCAGGAGCGCAGGATGTATTCCTGGATCGACGCCTTGATCCACCACATCGCGTAGGTGGCGAGCCGGAAGCCCTTTTCGGGTTCGAAGCGCTTGACCGCCTGCATCAGCCCGACATTGCCTTCCGAGATGACTTCGGCGATCGGCAGGCCATAGCCGCGATAGCCCATCGCGATCTTGGCGACGAGGCGCAAGTGGCTCGTGACGAGCCTGTGGGCGGCTTCCCGGTCCCCGTGTTCGCGCCAGCTCTTGGCCAGCATGTATTCTTCCTGCGGCTCCAGCATGGGGAACCGCCGGATTTCCTCGAGATAGCGGGTGAGACCGGATTCAGCCGTCAGAATCGGCAAAGCAGCAGTTTGGGCCATGACAGCGCCCTCCTGAATCAGCCCCCGACAAGATCGGCGGGCGAAGCGGCGCCACCGCTCCCCGAGCCGATGGCGCCCTTTGTGCGACCGCGAAACCGGATCGCGGTGCAACATAGCACAAAACCACCCGACGGAACCGTGTGCGCAAGGTCAAGTCCACGTGACTCGCCGGTCGGGGTTCCACCGGCAAGACGCTGTTTGCTTCGTTGGTTAACCGACCCCGACGGTCTTCGGTGGGCCGTTTTTGGCCAAGCTGTCGCGTAAACGGGCGAGCTCGTCGGGCAGTTCCGAGCGGAACTGGAGAAATCGCCGGGTTTTCGGGTGCTCGAAGCTCAAGATATGGGCATGCAGCGCTTGGCGATCAAGGCTTCCGAGCGCTTCCCGGGCGGCCGGACCGAGCAGCACCGCCTTGGTCCTGAAGCCCTGCCCATAGGTGCCGTCGCCCAGCAGCGGGTGCCCGATATGGGCGAGGTGCACCCGGATCTGGTGGGTTCGACCGGTTGCGAGCCGGCAGGACAGGAGGCTCGCGACCGGATCGGGCCCGGCCCCGAAATAGCGCTCCACGATCTCCCATTCCGTCACCGCAGGCCGGCCGCCCTCGCGCACCGCCATCTTCTCGCGCGCATACGGGTGCCGGGCGATCGGGGCCTCGATCCTGCCCTTCGGCCGGTCCGGAGCCCCCCACACGAAGGCGAGATAGCCGCGCTCGAGCCGCCCGATGCGGCCATGGTCGGCGAATTGCGCGGAAAGCGCGCGATGCGCCGCGTCGGTCTTGGCGACGACGAGGAGCCCGGAAGTATCCTTGTCGAGCCGATGGACGATCCCGGGCCGCCGCACCCCGCCAATGCCCGACAGGCTGTCGCCGCAATGGGCGAGCAGTGCGTTGACCAGGGTGCCGGTCTGGTTCCCGGCCGCCGGATGCACGACGAGGCCGGCCGGCTTGTCGATGACGATCAGTTCCGCGTCCTCGTAGACGATGGCGAGCCGGATGGCCTCCGGACGTGGAAGCGGGTCGGCCGGCGGGGGCAGGCGGAGCAGGATCGCGCTTCCCGCGTTGACGCGGTGGGCCGGATCGCGGATCGTCCGGCCGTCGATCGCGATTTCGCCGGCGATGATCAGCCCCTTGAGGCACGAGCGCGACAGTCCGGCATGGTCGGCGAGCACGCGGTCGAGCCGCTCGCCGTCTTCGCTCGCCGCGACGACGATGGTTCGCGTACCGACGTTGTTTGCCATGGCCGACCCGAGCTCGGACAAAGCCGATCAACCGGAGGGCGGGCGCCGGACGCCCGAGGACTCCGCCGAGCGGCTGAACCAGATTCTCTCGTCGCCGATCGAAAATCCGTTCGGGCGGCCACCGGGGGCCGATGCCGGCCCGCCGCAATCGGGGGGCAACGTCGCCCCGCCGGAACCTGCCGGCTCCGAGGCGCCCACTTCCTTACCGTCCGACCTCGCCGCCTGGGAAGGCGCGAAAGCGCCGGCGCCTGAGGGCGGGCGCGACCCGGAGGCGCCAACGCCCGCGGGGGCCGAAACTAAAGTCACGAAACCCGAGGCTGCTGCCGCCGCCGCGCCACCCGAGGTCGCGCCTGCCCCCGCCCCGGCGTCCGCCGAACCGCCAAGGGCGGCGCGAGCGCCGGTCGATTTCGCCGGATGGTCCGCGATCGCCAAGGTGCGGCAGCTCATGCTGATCTCCACGCTGCTCACCGCGATCGCGATCGCGGCGGTGCTCGGCATCATCGGCTATCGCCTTTTCAGGAGCGGGGAAAGTCAGCCGGCGACCCAGGCGACGCTGACGCTGCCGCCGGGGGCGAAGATCGTGCAGACCGCGATCGCCGACGACCGCATCGTGCTCACGCTCCAGGTCGGCGGCGCGCTCGAGGTCCGCACCTATGATCTCAGAACGCTGAAGCCGCTCGGTCGCCTGACGTTCAGCTCCGTGCCGTGACGGCGATATGCTGCGTGCGCCAGGCGAGGTGTCCTCCTCGCGACGAGGATACTTCCTGCCCGCCTCGCTTCGTGTACTCCTCCCTCCCCCGCGTGCGGGGGAGGGATGGGGAGGGGGCTTCGGATGGGCGGAACCCCAAAAGAATACCAGCCTGATGCACCGCCGAAGCACCGGCGCAATCCGACGGAGACGTTCGGCGCCGCCGTGTAGCGGACACGCGGGGCAGCATCGGCCAAATGCGCGGGCGACGGTCCCGCGCGCTTGCAACGCCTCGGGATCGAGGCTACTTGGCGGAGCACGCTCCCTTCGTCTAGCGGCCCAGGACGTCGCCCTCTCACGGCGAAAACAGGGGTTCGAGTCCCCTAGGGAGCGCCAATAGAATCAAAACCTTAGCTCATCGGGCCCTGTCGCGCGGATCAATTGGGGAGTTTTTGGCTATTATCGATCACCAACTCCGTCCGGCGAGATTCACCCATATCAAGGACCACAGTGATTGGCCGGCGCGCCCTTGCCGAATGTCCGAGGGTTCCGCGAAGGGCCGCCTAAGTCCGCTGTCGAGGTGATTCTGTTGCGAAACTCGGTTGCCTTCGATCGCAAGGCTCGGCCGTGAGTTTTGGCGATTCCCTTGAGCCGCTCTCCCGTCAGGGAGCAGCGGCGCCCTGGCAATGATGGTTGACGCGATGCCTACGCTGAGCAGGCAAT
>JBKPDF010000012.1:0-63651 GCA_046727735.1 Pseudomonadota bacterium
GACACCGCCCGCGTCGACTGGGATCACCTCGGTTCCGCGCGGTGGGTGCGGAATGAGATGCGCGAAGCGCGCCATTCGTCGACGGACGTCCTCGATTTGAGCGTCCGGTGGAAACCGTGGCCGCATGAACCAGGGCAGGCACAACCGGATAAGCTCGGCCCGCAGACTCATTTTGCTCACCCTACCAGAGTGGACGCGCAGCAATTAACATGGCGCGTGTAGCCGGTCTGTTCACTCCAAAAAATTGATGACGGTGAACATCGCCGCGCACTAGGGTTAGCGCCGAGGCATCGGCGAAGTAAGGCGCCGTCTCGACGATCGGGGCGGTGCGTTCAACATCGCCCTAGATTCCGAACACCTCGCGCATCCAAGGCTGACCTCGGAGTCCGCTGCGCTTGAAACTCCATGGCGGCGCGCACGCTACCTCGTAAGTGCTACAGGAGCAGGGATGAACGACGCCGGCAGTGGCTTCATTCGCGTTGGCACGCTCGACGAATTACGTGACAGGCGCCGTGGTGATCGGAACGCCCGGCGGCGCCGTCCTCGTTGTCGCCGACGGCGACCACGTGGTTGCGCTCACAACCGCTGCCCGCACATTCCGCTCCGCCGCGGCAGCATCGAGGACGGTATTCTCACCTGCCATTGGTGGCACCACGCCCGTTTCGACTTGCGTAGCGGCTCCGCCTTCGATCTGTGGGCGGACGACGTGCCACTTCGTGCTGTGCGCTATCGATGGCGAGGTGTGGGTGGCGGGCGCACCTGCACTGCGCGACGAGGCAGCGCACTGGCGCCGACGCCTGCACGACGGGCCCTGCCCACAACATCAGCCTCCGAGCCTCCACCGGCGTGCTCCGTGAGTGACGGCCGATTAGCGTTCTGAAGCGGACCAACGTGGGTACTGACGCCGGCATGGGTCTTCGGCAGAGGGAAAGTCGAACATCAGCAACGAGGATCGGCGGAGGCGTTCTCCGCTTAACGGCGCCGGCCCCAACTGTGCGGCGAGTAAAATTTCGAGCCCATGCCTCCCCCCTCAAGCGCCGGACCGTGCGGCCGCGGGCGCCGGAACTCAGTAACCACAAAGCCGCTGACGAGCTGGTTGGCGCCAACCGCGCTCCGGGCTGCGGCCCGGTCTGCTGCGATACGGCTGACGGTTTTCCCGTCGAGGTCGATGGATGGGATATGGCCGGGGCCGTCGATGACATATCCGGAATGACTCAGTGGGATGCCTTATACGCCCGGAGCGGCTATCGTGTTCGGCTGTCCGATGGCAAATGGCACGACGTGCCCAATTCCGCATTGATCGATCCGAAAACAAACAAGCTTGGTTATGCGGTGGTGTGGCTACTCCCGCATAGGAGCTTTTACATTCAATGCTTCCTTCCTGGGTCAGGGGGCTGAGATTGGTGGATTGGGTGCGCCGAACACGCGCCTCGCTCGCGCAACCGGCAAACCTTCGCTGATCGCGCGAGGTTTCCGCTTACTCGGGCGCGCCGATGCTGTTGTACGCGGCTATTCGGCGGTGATCACCCCGGCAGTCCGGCCTTTCGCGGGCAAGAAACCGGAGTTTCACTCGGCTGGAATCGCGGACGCCCGCGCAATCGCACCCGCCTCGCGGCTGCTTCGCACGAGCCAGCCGAATAGAAGCATATCGCCGAGCACTACCACCGACCCGACAGCCGCAATCGGATCGCCTATTGGGTGGCCCGTATGCACGAGAGCCACGCCGAAGGTAAGCACGACAGTAGCACTAATCCAAATCCACACCTGGACAAGTGCTGTTCGAGTGCGGTCGATCACCGGATGGAGGTGATAGAAGAGGCCAAAAAGGAACAGCGACACCCATCCCAATAGATTTAAATGAGCGTGTGCGGGCATTGCCGAGTGATCCTGCGAGATCGCCATCACGATCCCCCAGACCATGCCCACGATGACCAGCAGCACTGCAGCCTGGAAGCTCAAAGAAGAAGGCTTCATTGTCCCTGTCCCCTTTCTCTGGATAAGCGCCGAGCGTTTGCATTTGGCTCAGCATTAGTCAACACGTTCTTGCATCCGGCCTGAGCGGTTGCTCGGGCAAGCTGATGCTCCGCACGCGCTACGCGGCGGTGATCACTCCGGCAGACCGGCTTTTCGCAGGCCCTCAGCGTATCTGGCGCAATCTTCCGCTCCACGAAATGGATAAAAGTCAGTGAGAGTTGAAATCCGCACAGCAGGGGCAATCTGGCGCATCCGGGCTATGGCTTCTTGTGCGGGCTGCGGTCGCCCGGCAAGTGCGTGACTTGCGGCAGCCATCCGCATTCCCGGAGGAAAATTCGGCTGTTCCAGTAACACCTTTTCTGCCCATGACGATGCCTCATCGTAACGGCCGGCGAGGAAATGAGCCGCCGCAATGCCGATCTGCATCACATGCACGAGGGGATCGAGCGGATTTAAGCGAATTGCGCGCGTGAAATGCTCAATCGCCATTTCCGGCTCGCCGAGAAAGTTTCTCACCCATCCACTCATGAACCATGCTGTTGCTAGGTTCGGATTTAGGACGAGAGCCCGATCAATCAGAGCAGCGCCAACCTGGAGGTGATGATCAATCCGAGCGAGCGCAAGGCCGCCTGAACAGAGCGCCACTGCATCATCCCTGCCCAATTCAACCGCGCGCTGGGCAAGCCGCTCGGCCTCGGCCATTTCTTGCAGCGGTTCAGTCATCCAGCCATTGTTCTTGCGCAGCACATAACATCGCGCGGCCATACCATGAGCAGAGGCAAAACCAGGATCGAGTTCGATCGCCCTGCGGAATAATCGCACCGCCTCGGCTACGTCGTCCTTAGTCCAGTGATGAAAGCTCGCGATCCCACGCAGGTAGTAATCGTAGGCGTCCAGGCTAGCGGTCGGCTTACGCTTGGCGCGCTCGATCTCGTGCTCCTCCAGCTTCGGGACAATCTGACCCACGACGCTGGTGGTCACTTGATCCTGTAACTCGAAAATGTCCTCAAGCTCACCGTCGAAGCGATCCGCCCAGATATCCGCTCCCGTTGTTGTATCGACGAGCTGCCCCGTGATGCGCACTCGGTTCGCGGCCTTGCGCACGCTGCCTTCGAGTACATAGCGCACCCCGAGCTCGCGGCCGACCTGCCTCACATCGACTGGACGGCCTTTGTAGGTGAAGCTCGAATTACGTGCGATGACGAACAACTGCCTGAAACGCGATAGCGCCGTGATGATCTCTTCCACGATGCCATCAGCGAAATACTCCTGCTCTGGGTCGCCGCTCATGTTCTGGAACGGAAGCACCGCGATGGATGGGCGGTCCGGTAGCGGCAATGCAGGGCGAGAGCTTGGAGTGGCACCGCTCAGTTGGACGCGATAGACCCGCACGGGCCGAGCGATGTTCTTGAGCGGCTGCTCCCCTGCGTTCTCGAAGGCCAGCTCAAGCTTACCCTCGGCGTCCTCCTGGACACGGCCGGAGACACAGATGCCCCCAGGCTCGGCCAACCCCTCCAGGCGCGCAGCGACGTTGACACCGTCTCCAAAGATGTCGCCCTCCTCGATGATGATGTCTCCCTGGTGGATGCCGACCCTGAACTCGATGCGCTTGCCTTCGGGGACCTCAGCATTACGCTCCGCCATTCCGCGCTGAACCTCCACGGCACATCGGAGGGCGTCCACTACGCTCGCGAACTCCACGAGCATGCCGTCCCCGGTGGTCTTCACGATCCGGCCCCGGTGCTCGGCGACCTTTGGTTCGACGAGGGAGCGCAGGTGATCCTGGAGCTGGGCGTGCGTTCCTTCTTCGTCGGCGCCCATTAGCCGGGAATATCCGGCCACATCGGCGGCCAGGATCGCTGTAAGCCTACGCTCTACCCGCTCGACGGTAGACAAGGGCGCGCTCCGGTCCAGGGCGAAGCAGATGATAGCACGAGCCGATGAGCTGGCTCATAAGGCCGCTTCGCGCTCCATTGGCGGCTCGGGTCCGCGCAGCACTGCTTCCAGGTAAGCTCAAGCCTCTCTTGAGCGATCATGGCCAAAGCGGCCAGAAAGCGTTCACGATCAGCGCAAGCCCCAGGCCTCGATCAACGTATCGAAGACCTGCTGTAGATCGAACGTCGAGCGGCTGATGACCTTGAGCACGTCGGCGGTCGCCGTCTGCTGCTCCAGGGATTCGCTCAGTTCGCGGCTGCGCGCCTGCACCTGCTCGAACAAGCCGACGTTGTTGATTGCGATTGCGGCCTGATTGGCGAAGGTCTCCAGAAGCTTGATCTGCCTCTCCGAAAACGGGCGCACCTCCATGCGTCGGATTAAAATCGCCCCGAGCGGGACGCCTTCCCGCAGCAACGGTGTCGCTAGCGTCGTCCTGTGGCCGTCGCGTCGAGCGTCCTTGCTACCCTCCGGGAACTCGGCGTCTTCAATGGCGAGGTCGTGAACGTGAATCGTTTGACGGTCGAAGACGGCCCGCCCGGTCACCCTGTCTCTGTTGACCGGCAGCCCTGCGGTGGGATGGCTCGTCGTCGGAAGACCCCCGTAGGAGGACACCTGTCGAAGAATGTCGCCCTCTAGCTTGTAAACTACCGCATTGTTGGCATCGCACAGCCGCGCCGCATTCTCGCCCACGGCATCGAGTACTGGCCGAATATCAGTTGGGGAGCTGCTAATCACCCGTAGGATTTCGCTCGTGGCGGTCTGCTGCTCCAGCGATTCAGTTAGCTCGCGGTTACGAGCCTGCACCTCTTCGAACAGGCGCGTGTTCTCTATGGCGATGACGGCTTGGTCGGCAAATGTGCGGAGCAAGGTGATCTGCTTATCGGTGAAAGGCTTCACCTCAGAGCGTCGTAGTGTAAGCACACCGACGGCCTCGCCCTTCCGCATCAGTGGAACGGCGATGATCGTTCGGTGCCCGACTAACAGTGAGCTCTCGTAGCCTTCTGGATACTCCTCGCCTGCTGCCCTTAGATCGTGCACCTGTATCAGCTCGCGGTTCAAAACCGCGCGTCCCATGACAAGCCCGCGCGTAATCGGCCAGGTTTCGGCTTCTGTGCCCATAGGACCTTGGACCCAACCAAGGCGCAGGCAATCGCCGTCGCGAATGAAAATTTCGGCATCCTTGGTCTCACATAGTTTTGCAACAGTCTCGCAAATGGCGGTAAGCACCGGCTGTAAGTCAATCAGCGTGCGCGAGATGACCTCGAGGACGTCACTGGTCGCGGTCTGATAATCGAGAGCCTCTTGGAGCTCGCGCGTCCGCGCCTGCACCTCCTCGAATAGGCGCACGTTCTCGATGGCGATCACTGCCTGATCGGCGAAAGTCTCGACCAGCGCGATCTGGTTATCGGTGAACGGCAGCACCTCTCGCATAAATAGTCCGCTGCTACTCTTAGAGCCGGTTGCTATTTTCTCGAGTAACAGCGGGATGATGGTGAGAGCGTCCAGACGATAAAGCGTGACGATACGAAGGCCTACGATATCGCGCAATCGATCAACATTATACAAGGGATCGTTCTTATCTCGTCGCTTCCGAACCACCTTTTCGACGATTTTATAATCCTCCTTTACCCGAATCTTGATGGCGTAAGCGCTGTCTGAAATGGATGGGGTCCCAGTCGACATCTCTATCCGAAGCCGCCGTTCAACATCCACGGTACCGCGCAACGCATTTAGCGTCTTGATGTCGAGTTCATCTTCAACCGAACCCATCCGAACCTCGCGGAACCGATTTCCTCAAATGTCCGTCATTGACGTAATTATGTCACCGACGCAGCCGAGTTTCCAGCGGTCGGATTCACGAAGGGAGCCGCGGCGGTGACACCCGCGGCGTCTCACAGGTCGTAGATGTGCAAAGCGTTGCCGCTGCCGGTTTGCCAATGCCTGGAAATGTCTTTTAGCGTCATACTCTGCATTTAGGCGGGTTTGCCACTGCAACCATTTGATATTACTTACCTGGGGCACCCCGGCCCGGGGAGCCAGCAAGATCCACATCACCATGCCCGTCGCCTTCAAAGCAAAAAGGCCCAAGCCTTAGCGGAAAGTTGAAAGCGGCATGGGCATTAAAACCGCAATATACGCCGGCGACCGCCTGTAAGCAGTCGGGCGGCCCGCACGTCGTTGGAGTACCTGTTACGGGGTGCCGCGCCGACGCGAACAACGCGCGGGCGCGGCTCCGTCGCTCAGGTGCGCGCGGATTGCTCCGATCTCCCTGTCCTATTTCTTCTTGGGCGGCTCCGCGTAGGGGAAAATCGGCGACACTTTGGGCGCCGGCTTCGTAAATTCCGAGCCGGGGTAACTCGGCGCGGCCGGCTTCGCGGCTGCAACCGCCACCTTCTTGCCCTTGGCTGCCTTGGCCGACTTTTTGCCCTTGGCGGGCTTCGCGGCCACCTTCTTGCTCTTGGCGGGCTTCGCGGCGGCCTTCTTGCCCTTGGCCGGCTTCGTCGTTGCGGCCATGCCGTTCTTGGCCTTGGCGGATTTTGTGCTTGCGGCCGTTGCCTGGTCGCCCTTGGCGGCCGCCGCCCAAGACCCTGGCGTCCCGGCAAAGCTCAACGCGGCGACGACGCCCAGAATGAGCGGAAGCTTAACAAACAACTGGTTCATGTGCAGTTCCTCCCTTGTTTGCTGCGTTTCCAGCGTAGCGTACTCGTCTCATTTTGCAAGGTGCGGGCGCGGTCACTCGGCGCTCGTGTTCGCAATCCGGAAGCCTGGGGCGGTTCGCGCTAAGCGCTGCGAGAGGAGTCGCGCACGAAATGCCCGATTTCCCGCGTTGATCCGATCGCGATGGCGGGCGCGATCATCGCGTTAAACCTGGGTCAATCGAGTTCGGAGCTGCAAGCAGAAATCCGGATACTCGCTGCCCCTGTATGGCGAGGCCCTGATCACTCGTCGGTCGATCGGACCTTCCTCGAACGGGTCACCGCGATAGCGCGGATATAGATGCACGTGAAGATGAGGAATCGTGTTGCCGTGAATCTCATAGTTCAGCTTTACACAGTTCGTGATTTGTCGCAGAGCGGCGGCAACTCGGCGAACATCCCGCATCAGGGCTTCGGCTTCGTCGTCGCGAAGCTCGTCCAGCTCCACTGCATGCCGTTTCAATACGACGCAGCAGTACCCACGCATAGCTGCGTCTGGACAGCTAGTCAGGTACGAAACGCTGAGACCAACCAGCACGTCGTTGGCTCGCCCACGGCAAATCGGGCATTTCGAGCCGCTACACAAACTCTCCCATTCACTGCTGTTCCATTTGCTCATCTGCTGCCTCACCGTTGTGCCGGCAACTCTCGACGGGTCGGCAGGCCAACTCTGGATCGCCAGCGAAGAACAGCTCCGGGTAATCTGCGTCGACTCCGCGGCGTTCCCGGCTAATCGGCTCTAATCATATTCACCGTGACAGCGTATTCCGGGTAGGTGAGAAGATGATTGGACCCCTGTGGCTTCTTCTTCCATCAGATAGGTGGCCATGACCTCGGCAATATGTCGGGGCGAGAGATATTGAGCCTCAGTTCCCGAATGGGATCGTCAGTTCCGTCTCGCTCGTGTCCACAACGAACACCCCTATCCTTCGGTTGACGGATCCGGATCAGGGTGCCGCCTGTGAGCGCCGCAGCCATTCGTCAAGACCGATGCGGCCGAGGCGCGCCTCGCCCAACGGCACGAGCGAGCGCTCCTCGACCCGGCCGCCGAAGTATCGGGCCTCGGGGTCGCTCACGACCTCACGCGGGTCGCCGGCCGCCTTCAGATAGCGGGCGACGATTTCGTTGAACGGCGCCCGCTCCGGGCCGGCGATCTCGACGATACCCTTTCGCGGCGCCGCGAGCGCCACATCGGCAACGATGGCAGCAACGTCATCCGCCGCGATCGGCTGGAACAGGCCGGGCGAAATCCTGACTATTTTCCCATCCGTACTTGAAGCGGCGATGCCGCCGAGGAATTCCAGGAACTGGGTCGAGCGGATGATGGTGTAGGGGATGCGGGAGGCCTTGATCAGTTTCTCTTGGGCAACCTTGGCGCGGAAATAGCCATTGTCGGATCGGTCGATTCCGACGATGGATAGCGCGACATGGTGCCGGATGCCGCCTGCCGCGGCCTCCGCCGCGAGAAGGTTGCGGCCGGATGTCTCGAAGAATTCCAGCACCGCCTTGTCTTCGAATGAGGGAGAATTGGCGAGGTCGATCACCACCTGCGCGCCGGCCATGGCCCCCTCGAGCCCCTCGCCGGTGATGGTGTTGACGCCTGTGTTTGGCGTGGCGGCAATTGCCTCATGCCCCTTTTGCTTCAGCTTCTCTACGACCTTCGACCCGATCAACCCGGTGCCGCCGATGACGACGATCTTCATGACCTCACCTTTCGCTAATGGTTATCGAAAGCAACGACAGCATCGTGTCGTCTCCGCTCATGGTCACCGGCCTCTCGAACCGGCTCGCTTGGCCGTCTGGTGATCGTACTCATGACATAAACTCCTTGTTTCTGCTCGACTTGGCCAGCATCATCGTTTCGCGGTGATGGCCAGTCGCGCATGATCTTTCAGAGAGTTCTGCATCATGGATTCCGCCAGGCCGGAGTACTGAGTTCGAAGCCCGCGGAACATCGTGCGGGGTTTGCGGCTCAAACGTTGCCCAACTTTCCTCGTTCCGACAAGATGCTCGAATTATTTTTGAGTAGCCGCGTGTCTATTTCTTCTCTATTTCTTCGGCACAGGGCCTGTTTTCAGGCATGCCTAGTTTTCACGCATCGGCGCGAGCCAGCAGAAAGTACGCTACTAAATGAGGCTACCGTCCGGAATGTGCAGGAAACGGATGCGCTCGCCACCCGCCTGACAAACGACAGAGGGCCCGCGATGAACCGTTCGCCGGTGAAATCCGGCGAGCCGCGCCAGCGATGCGAACGAGAAGCCGATGGGTTCGAGGGCCCCCCTTGCTGCCGACGCGCAACCCAGTAAAGAGACCAGATCGTCGCAGACCGACACGGGCAGATGGATAGAACTCCCGAGCAATTCCGCGAGCGTGAACGGCTGATCCGCGAGAGTGTGGCTGCGCAGGGCTTCATGCGCCTGGTCGGGGCCAAGCTCGAGGAGATTCGCCCGGGCCATTGTGTGCTCGCCGTCGATCGGCGGCCCGATCTGCTGCAGCACAATGGGTTGTTTCATGGCGGCGTGACCGCGTTTCTGGTCGACAACGGGACGACAATCGCGGCGGCCACCGTCTTGCCACCCGGCAAGGCACCGCTCACGGCGGAATACAAGATCAACCTCATCGCAGCCGCTGTCGGCGAGCGGCTCATCTGTCGCGCGCGCGTCGTAAAGCCGGGACGCACGCTGACCGTTGTCGCCGCCGACGTGTTCCATTTGGTCGATGGCGCCGAGAAGCAAAGTGCGACCGCGCTGGCGACGATCGCCATTGTCGATGCTGACGCCCTCGCTCGGTCGCCTCCCGGAAAGGAATGAAACACGACGGAAACCGCGGCTCGCAAGCAAGCCGATCCGTACGATCGCTGTGGTCAGCAGCTTTCAACTTCGCCAGGACGCCCTCTGCTCGGCGCGGCGAGTAGCCAGCACAAACCCTGGCTGTTAAGGGGACGATGGTTCCCAGCCCCGGGAACCAGAGGAGCGATGGTCCCCGTCTTGTTTTCCATTCCGAGCTGTCGAACTCCGGCAACGCACGGCCATTGCCCAAAATGCGGTATGCTGCGGACTTCGACCTGCGAGGTGAGTGAGTCATGACCAATCCCGAGACTACCCGCCTTCGCGCCGCGGAGAACGCCTTCGAGGTCGCGATTCGCGGCATGGGGCAGGCGCTCGTCGATGCCTCCGACGCGGCCCACGAGATCGATGCGCTCGATCCGCCCAAGGACGACCAGGACGCCGACTACGACCGGCTACTGTGGCTCGGCAAGATTACCGACGGGCTCGCCGTGCTGTGCACGCCGCGCCTGCGCGTGCTCGCCGCGATCCTCGACGAGGTCGCCGCGCTCGAGGAGCCCGGCGAGACGAGCGCGGGACGCCACACCGCGCACTGACGGAAGCGGACCCTGCAGTTCCAAAGCGAGCTTGCGATGCGGACATTCTCGGCAATTTTTCTCTCGGCTGCGGCCCTCGTCATCGGCGGCGGAGGCGCGGCCGAAGCGGCGCCGTGGTGCGCGTGGTTCATCGGACGCGCCTACAGCTACGATTGCTCGTATTACACGCTCGAGCAGTGCCGCCGGACGATTCTCGGCGTCGGCGGCTATTGCGCCGAGAACTTCTATCCGGAACCCCTGCCCTATCCGCCGCCGCGATACCGCAAGCGGCCGCCGCGATCCTATTCCTGAGCAGGCGCGCGTCATTCCGCGTGCTCGCATGCATGACTGCGTAATCGAGATCGTTTGGCGCCCGAACTCAGGACCGTGTCAGCGGGCCAAAACCCCAGGAGAACAGCGGGCGGCCGCCATCGGGCCCGATCGCCACCACCTCTTCGAGCCACACGCGCTCGTGCTCGCCGCCGGGATAGAGCAGGTGCACCGGCGCGACCATGCCGTCCTCGAGCATCCAGTCAGAATTCGGTTTGCCGTCGGCCGTGGTTTGCTCGAGATCCATGTGCGAAAGGCCGAGGCCGTGAAAGAAGATGACGGCGGCGTCCGGATCGGGCACGCCCTCGCGGCGATAGATGTCCCGGCCTCGTCGCTGCAGCTCACCGATGCGCACGCCCGGCCGCATCGCCGAGATCAGCATTTCGGCGACCCGCGCCGTCGCCTCGGCAAAGCGCTTCGCCGCGCCCTCGGGTTCGCCTTCGACGACCCAGGTCTTGCCGCCGTCCCAGCAATAGAGATCGATCGTGCCGTGGCAGTCGAACAGCACGTGCGTGCCCGGCTCGACCTCGTCGTCCTCGAGGCCCGTCGCCAGCGTCAGCGCCGGGTCCGCGCCTTGTGGATGCCCCCACACCATGGCGCCGGGATCGCGCACGAAGCCGCCGAGCTCGGTCACCGCGCGCGCATAGGCCTTGTTGAGATCGCGCCAGGTCGCGCCCTTCTGCCATGACGCCATCGTGCGTCGGATCGCCGCCTCGTTGAGCGCGGTCGCGCGCTCTATGAGCCGCATCTCGGTCGCGGTCTTCACCGCGCGCGCGAACATCAGTGCGTCGTATGCGTCGGCGACCTCCATGCCGTCGACGTCGAGGCGGCAGCCGAAACCCATATCGTCGAAGCCGACGCGGCCACGATCGAGCGCGAGGTCCGTGAGCGCGCCGCGCATCGCGCTCGCCATGTCGAAGGCATAGCGCTTGCGCGCGTTCGCCATCCAGGGTGCGGATCCGCCGTGCTCCGGAATGAAGCGATCGATGTCGGCGCGCCGCGGCGGCAGGTCGAGCGGCATCATCACCGCTCGGAACGGGCGGATGTCCTCGACCCAGCTCGGCTGCGTCAGGAAAGTCGCGAGATAGTAATCGGCCAGGACCGCGATCGGGTGCTCGGGCGCGTGCCGCGACAGAATCATCGCATAGGGCCGCGGCTCGTCGGATTTGTGCGCGATGCCGTTGAAGCCCGTCAGATAAAACATGTTCCACGGGGTGGTGGCGACGATGCCGTCGAGCCCGCGCGCTTTCATGGCGTGGAGCAGCCGATCGAGATTGCAGAAGCGGCTGGGCAGCGGCGCCCGGCCGAATGTCTCGGGTGATGGAAATGGCGGTGCATCCATGCTGGAATCCTTCGCGCCGCCGCGACAGCGGCAAACCGCTGATTTTCCCGCGGCGCCGATGGAATAAAGCCGCGACCGGGTGGTAGATGCAACGGGAGGCCGCCGTTCCGGTGAGGCTACACGCGCCCTCTCGCGAGACACGCACAGCACAGGGGGAAATCATGAGGACTCGCAGCGTCGTTGGCGTCGCGCTCGCCGCGTCAGCCATTTGCGTCGCCACGGTGCAGGTCCGCGCCGGCGGCGACAAGGTCGCGTTCCCGGAGAATTTCGCGCAAGGAGTGATGTATACGACGGTCGACCGCGCCGACAACAAGCAGTACCGCGAGCTGTTCGTCACGCCGGCCGCGGTCGAGGCCGCGAAAAAGGGCGAGCCGCTGCCGAGCGGAACCGTCATCACCATCGTGCAGTACAAGGCTCAACTCGACGCGCAGGACAATCCCGTCAAGGACGCCAACGGGCGCTTCGTCAAGGGTGACCTGATCGGCTACGGCGTCATGGAGAAGCGCACGGGCTGGGGTGCCGAATATTCGCCCGAGATCCGCAACGGCGAATGGGAATACCAAGCCTTCACGGCGGACAAGAAGGTCAATGCAAAGGCCAATCTGACCGGCTGCTTCCAATGCCACAAGCCGCTGCCGTCGAGCCAGGACTTCGTGTTCTCGTACGACAAGATGAAATCCGCGGCGAAACAATAGATCGCAGACGGGAGGCCGCCGTTCCGATCAAACAGGGATCCCTCGACGAAGAGGACAGCTTCAATACCCACGAGACAGGGGAGATCATGAGCGCGCGCAAGTCATTCGCCACCGCGATCCTGGCCGCGACGGCGGCATTCGCGGTCGCACTCTCGGTTCGTGCCGGCGGCGACAAAGTCGCCTTTCCGTCGGAGTTCGATAAGGCAACCATGTATACGATGGTCGATCGCGCGGACCTCAAGGAACACCGGGAGGTCTTCGTCATGTCCCCGTCGGCGATCGATGCCGCCCGGAACGGGGGGCCGCTCCCGAGCGGCACCGTCATTGCGATGGCGCATTACCGGGCACAGCTCGATGCCGACGGCAATCCGGTGAAAGACGCCAACGGGCGTTTCCTCAAGGGCGATCTGATCGGCTACGGCGTGATGGAAAAGCGCACCGGTTGGGGCTCCGAGTACCCGCCGGAGACGCGCAACGGCGAGTGGGAGTACCAGGCGTTCACGGCGGACAGGAAGGTCAACGAGAAAGCGAAGCTTGCGGCCTGCTTCCAGTGCCACAAGCCGCTGCCGTCGGGCCAGGACTTCGTCTACACCTATGAAAAGATGAAAGCCGCCGCGAAGTAAGAGCTGCGGATCGTCGGAAGAACATGCGCTCCCCGCCCGAGAAGTCTTAGTCCTCGGGAGTGCGGCGGCGCTGCTCGAGAATTTGCTCGCGCTCGAAATCGGCGCAAGCCCGGTATGAGCCAGGGTCCGAGCCGATCCAAAGGCTCCCGCATCGCACGCCTGCCAGGATTGCGGCGCCGCGATCGGTTGCGAGCAGCAACGCTGCGATCGCGATCGCAACCGCAGCCAGGGCTGCGATCCAACCTGCCAATCTGCCGGTCCGGCCCGACGCTCTCATCTACGAACTATCCCCCTCGCCATCCCTCCCCCGCAAGCGTGAGAGGGAGGAGTTTTCGCAGCCGATTTCCCCGATCGCTGCTCGGCTAAAATCGCTCTGCCGGAATGACTGCGCGCGACTTTGGCGCGTCCGGATGGGTGTCCTCGACAGTTCGAACTCACCCCGCCCGGCGGTGCGAAGCGCTGCGCTCCACCAGCGCCTTGGCGATCCGCAGCTGGCCGCCGGCGCGATCGAGCGCTTCCGCGGCCTCATCGAGATCGCACCCTTGCAGCACCAACAGCGCGAGCTTGACGCTGCCGTGTGCGCGCGCCAGCGCATCGCGCACCTCGTCGCTGCTGCGCCCGGTCAGATGCAGCAGCATGCTCTCGCTCCGCTGCACCAGCTTGTTGTTGACCGCCTGCACGTCGACCATCAGCCCCTCGTAGACGCGGCCGAGCAGGATCATGACCAGCGAGGAGAGCAGGTTGAGCGCGATGCGCTGCGCGGTGCCGGCCTTCATCCGGGTCGAGCCGGCGATCGGCTCGGGGCCGGTGTCGAGCCAGACCGGGTGGTCGGCTTCCCCGAGCAGGGGGGTATCGCGGTTGTTGGCGATCCCGATGGTGAGCGCGCCGCGGCGCTTGGCCTCGCGCAAACAGGCGAGGGTGAACGGCGTCGTGCCGCTCGCGGCGACCGCGATCAGCACGTCGGTCGCCCCGAGCGCGGCGTCGCGCACGAGCTTGACCGCGTGCTCGATCTCGTCCTCGGCGCCCTCGACCGATTGCATCAGCGCTTCATGGCCGCCGGCGATGAACAGCAGCAGCCGCTGCTGCGGCCAGCTGAAGGTTGGCATCAGCTCGGCGCCGTCCTGCACGGCCAAGCGGCCCGAAGTGCCGGCGCCCGCATAGACAAGACGGCCCCCTTCGCGCAGACGAGGCTCCATCGCGAGCGCGGCCGCCTCCAGCGCCGCCCGCGCGGCGCGGACCGCCGCGACCGCGGCGAATTGCCCCTCCACCATCGCATCCAGGATGTCGGAAGGGTCCCAGACGTCGATCCCGGAATACCGGGGGCTCAGGCGCTCGGTTTCCATAGGTTTTCGCGGGCGCATTGTAGCGTACCGGAAAACGGCGTTCGACCCATTTCGGCTCCTTCGGCGTTGAAGAATTGATCTGCCGAGCAAAAAAGGACCTGACGGGTGCAGACCGAGCTGCTTCTGGGCGTCGATGGCGGCGGGACTCGGTGCCGGGCGCGACTTACCGATGCATCCGGCGCGATTCTCGGCGAGGGCAGTGCCGGCCCGGCCAATATCCGATTCGGCCTCGACCAGAGCTTCGCGGCGGTGCTCGACGCCAGCATGCAGTGCCTCGAGGCGGCCGGACTTGCGTACGCGGATTTGGAGCGGACCGTCGCCTGCCTGGCGCTCGCCGGCGCGACGGAGCCGACCGAGCTCGCAAAGGCGCGCGTCCGCGCACTGCCGTTTCGCAAGGTTTCGATCACCACCGACGCGCACGCCGCGTGCGTGGGCGCCCATGGCGGGCGCGACGGCGCTATCGTCATCGTCGGAACCGGCAGCGTCGGTTGGGCCATCATCGGCGGCGGCCATTACCGGGTCGGCGGCTGGGGCTTTCCGATCTCGGACGAAGGCAGCGGTGCCTGGCTCGGGTGCGAGGCCATCCGCCGCGTGCTGTGGGCGCACGACGGCCGCATCGCGTGGACCGGTCTCTTGGCCGCGCTCTTCGCCGAGTTCCAAGCGGATCCGCATGCCGTGGTCAGTTGGGTTACCCAGGCGCGTCCCGTGGATTTCGGCAAATTCGCGCCGCTGATCGTCGACCATGCCTCGCGCGACGATCCCATCGCACGCGAGCTCATGACCCTCGCGGCGCAGCACGTCGATGCGCTCGCCGCGCGGCTGACCGGCTCCGGCGCGCGACGGCTCGCCGTCGTCGGCGGGCTTGCTCAGCACATCGAGCCTTGGCTCGCGCCCGCGACCAAAGATCATCTGGTGGTGCCGGAAGGCGACGCGCTGAGCGGCGCCCTGCAGCTCGCGCAAGCCGAGGCATCCACGATGCTCGATCTGCCCGGCGCGGGCGCGCTCAGCCCGGCAACCCAGGAGGAGGAGACGGAAGTGGTGCTCTCCGTCGACCATCGAATTGCAGAAGATCGTATTGCGGATGAGGAATCCTAGCGCGAATGTGTGGAGCGACGTAGGGCATCCGCTTCGACGGCTCTGCCGCATTTGACGGGCGATATAAGCAATGACGGACCTCGGCGTGCGCATGGCCGACGAATTCCGCCAAGCACCGGAAGCGGTCGAACGGCAGGCGCAAATTTTGTCGCGCCCGCTGTCGGAACTGATCGCTTGCTTGCGGCGAACGCCGCCGCAAGTGGTCGTGACCTGTGCGCGCGGCAGCTCCGGCCACGCGGCGAGCTTCGCCAAATTCCTGATCGAGCGCCATCTCGGGATTCCGGTCGCGCAGGCCGCGCCGAGCATCACCACGATTTACCGGCAGCGGCTGCGACTGGAGCACCAGCTGTTCCTCGCGATCTCCCAATCCGGGCGAAGCGATGATCTCCTCGAGCAGGCGGCAGCCGCGAGAGAAGCCGGCGCCCTCACTGCTGCCGTTGTCAATGCCGCCGACAGCCCGTTGGCGCAGGCGTGCGAATTCGTGCTGCCGATCGCCGCGGGAGCGGAGCACAGCGTCGCTGCAACGAAGACCTTCGTTGCGACCCTCGCGGCGCTGCTGCGCATGACGGCGGCTTGGACCGGCGATCCCGCATTGCAGCCCGCGGTCGAGCGACTGCCGGCGCGGCTCGCCCGCGCCGGCGAGCAGGACTGGAGCTGCGCCGCGCGCAGCTTCGCGAGCAACATCAGCCTGGTGACGATCGGCCGCGGTCCGACGCTCGCGATCGCGCGCGAGGCCGCGCTGAAGCTCAAGGAAGTTTGCAACCTGCACGCCGAAGCTTTCAGCGGCGCGGAATTCCTGCACGGGCCGGTCGCCCTCGTCTCGCTGCGCTATCCGATCCTGCTGTTCATGCCGACCGATGCGGCGGCCGGGGGATTGCAGCAATTGGCGCAGGATCTGCGGCTGAAGGGTGCCGCTGTATTCTGCGCCGAGCCGGGCGAGCCGGCCAACGAACGGCTGCCGGCGCTTGCGCCCGACTGCCCCGAGACCGATGCAGTGTGTCTCATTCAGAGCTTCTATGCGATGCTGATCCGCTTGGCCGCGCTGCTCGGCACCGACGTCGATCAACCGCGACATCTCGAGAAGATCACGCGCACCCGATGAGCGCCAGGACCCGACACGCGCTCGCCGCCGATACGCTGTTCGACGGCGTCTCGGTGCGGCGGGATTTTGCGGCCGTAATCGAAGGCGAGCGCATCGCCGCCGTGGTGCCGCGCCGCGAACTGCCGAACGACGTCGCCGTTCGCTGGCTGCCCGACGGAGCATGGCTCGCGCCCGGATTCATCGACGTCCAGGTGAACGGCGGCGGCGACGTGCTGTTCAATGACGAGCCGAGCCCGGCGGGAATCGCCGCGATCCTCGCCGCGCACCGGCGCTTCGGCACGACGGCCCTGCTGCCGACTCTGATCACCGACACGCCCGAGAAGATGCGCAAGGCGCTGAGCGCCGTGCACGCGGTGGTCGGCCGCGACCCGAGTGTGCTCGGCATCCATTTCGAGGGTCCGTTCCTTTCGCCGGATCGACCCGGCGTCCACGATCCCGCCCTGATCCGCGCGCCCGGCCCCGACGATGTCGCGCTGCTCACGAGCTTGCGCGACGGTGTGACGCTGGTGACGCTCGCGCCCGAAGCAATGCCGAACGGGTTCGTCCGCGCATTGACGGCTGCCGGCGTTCGGGTGTCGCTCGGTCATTCCATGGCGACGTACGAGGAGACGCGCGCTGCGATGGCAGACGGTCTCACCGGGTTCACACATCTCTTCAACGCCATGCGGCCGCTGGCGGGCCGCGAAGGCGGACCGATTGCGGCGGCGCTCGAATCTCCCGGCGCGTATTACGGGCTGATCGTGGACGGCGAGCACGTCGCGCCGACGATGCTGCGCCTGGCGCTGCGCGGAGTGGGCCATCCGATGCTCGTCACCGACGCGATGCCGCCGGTTGGCGGCAGCCGATCGAGCTTCCTCCTGTACGGCCATAAGGTCGAAGCGCGGGACGGACGCTGTACGCGGGCCGACGGCTCGCTGGCGGGCTCGCTGCTCGACATGGCGACCGCGGTACGAAACTGCGTTCGCTTGCTCGACATGCCGCTGCCCTCCGCGATCCGGCTCGCAACCGAGGTGCCGGCGCGCTTTCTGGGTGTCGGCGATCGGCTGGGCCGTATCGCGCCGGGATGTCGCGCGGACATGATCGCGCTCGATCCCAACGAGGTCCGGGTACTCGAGACCTGGGTCGCCGGAAAGCAGGGCGCCGGCGAGCAAATCGGCGTCACCGCCTAGCGAGCCGGTACGCATGGCCCCGTTCATCTGCACCGCCTGCGGCACGCAATATCCGCCGAGCGAAACGCCGCCGCCTCGCTGCACCATCTGTGAGGACGACCGCCAATACGTGCCGCCCGCGGGCCAGACTTGGACCACGCTTCCCGCGCTCGCGGCCGGCCATTTCAATTGCTATCGCCAGTACGAGCCGGGCGTCATCGGCATCGGGGCGCTGCCACATTTCGCGATCGGCCAGCGCGCGCTGCTGGTGTGCACGCCCCACGGCAACGTGCTGTGGGACACGATCGCGATGCTCGATGCCGCGACCGTCACGCTGATCAATGGCCTCGGCGGGCTCGCGGCGATCGGCATCTCGCACCCGCATTTCTACACGACCATGATCGAATGGAGCCGCGCCTTCGGCGACGTACCCATTCACCTCCACGCCGCCGACCGCGGGTGGATCGTGCGGCCCGATCCGGCGATCAAGCTATGGGATGGCGGGACGCTGGCGCTCGTACCGGGCGTGACGCTCATCCGCTGCGGTGGGCATTTTCCGGGCGGCACCGTGCTGCATTGGGCCGGCGGTGCCGACGGCCGCGGCGTGCTGTGCTCATCCGACATGTGCACCGTCACCATGGACCGCAAATTCTTGAGCTTCATGCACAGCTACCCGAATCTCATTCCGCTCTCCGCCAAGGAGGTGAGCGGCATTGCCGCGGCGCTCGAGCCGTTCGCGTTCGACCGAATCTACGGCCATTATTTCGACCGCGTGATCCCGACAGGTGCCAAAACGGTGCTGAAAATCTCGGTCGACCGTTATCTTCGCGCGATCGGCAGATAGTGACTCGTGTCCCGGGCGCAGCGCATCACGAAGTGGTGCGCTGCTGAACCGGGGCTATCAATGTCGAACACTTCTGGACCCCGGATCTGCGGCGCACCGCCTTAGCGGTGCGCCTTGTCCGATGAACACAAATCACCCGCCCGGCTTCACCACGATCCGGCCCAGCACCTTCCCGGCGCGCAAATCGTCCAGCACCTGGTTGATCTCGGAAAGCAGGCGGGTCTTCACCGGGATGGGCGGAACCTTGCCGGATTTGACCAGCGCCATCAGCTCGCGGATGTCGTCGAGGTCGCCGACATAGGAGCCCCGCACCGTGAGCACGCGCTGCGGAAAAAGCGGCAGGGGAATCGGCGCCATGCCGCCGTAGAGGCCGACGATCACCAGGGTGCCGCCCTTGCGCAGGGTGTCGAGGCCGAATTTCGCGCTCTGCGGCGCGCCGACGAAATCGATCGCACCGCCGGCGCCAGCGCCGGACGCGGTCGCGGCTTTGAGCTTCTGAACCGCGTCGGGATCGGAATTGTCGAAGGCCGCAGCGGCGCCAGCCGCGAGTGCCGCCTCGCGTTTCTTCGCGTCGATGTCCGCGACCACGATTTTGCATTTGAGCACGGCGTGCGACAGCATCACCGCGTTGAGACCGACCCCGCCCGCGCCGATGATCACCACGGTGTCGCGTTCCGGCAGGTGGGCGAGCTTCTTGAGCGCGCTATAGGCGGTCACCCCGGAGCAGGTGTAGATGCAGGCGAGCTCCGCCGGCAGCCCGTCGTAATCGATCAGGTAGCGCGGGTGCGGCACGAGCACGTGGTCAGCGTAGCCGCCGTCGCGCCGCGCGCCGAGGCTGCGCATCGTCGTGCACAGCAGCTCCTCGCCGCGCTTGCAACTCTCGCAGTTGCCGCAGCCGATCCAAGGATGCACCACGCGCCTGTCGCCGATCTTCACGCCGGCGGCATCCGGACCGACCGCCACCACCTCGCCGACGATTTCGTGGCCGAGCGTATGCGGCAGCTTGAGCCCGAGCTTCTCCAGTTCGAGCTTGTTGCCGCCGCCGAGATCGAAATAGCCCTCCTGCAGGTGCAGGTCGCTGTGGCAGACCCCGCACGCCTCGACTTTCAGCAGCACCTCGGTGCCCTGCGGCTTGGGCGTCGGGCGCTCGCGCGCTTGCAGCGGCTTGCCCCATTCGACGATCTGCATGCTGCGCATGGATTCCTCCCGATGGTCGTCATGGGTCAGCATATCGCCGCATGCGCAACCGCGAAATCTCGTCTCGCGAGCCTCGAGATGCTCGCAGCGGTGGCTGCACACGACCGTAAGTTGGAGTAGGATCGGCTTCCGTGCTTCGCCGGGCGGCGCCGCCCGGCGCTCGGGAGGCCAAGCATGCGAGAGCGGCAGCCATCGGTCCAGGTGGGCGTCTTCGATCAGGACCGGCAGTCGTTGAAGGACGCGCGCGTTCGGCTCGAGTCGGACCAGGTCGGCGGAAAAAGCTATGATTTGTCCTGGGACGGTTCCCGGAGATGTTACTTTGCCCGCGGCGTAGACCTCGGCTCCTATCGGCTCCTTGCGGAGCGAGATAACGAGCGCGAGGAGCAGCGCGTCGAGGTCCGGAGCGCCGGATTGCGGACCGTCGTTCTCCTCAATTCGCGCCGCCTGCCGTTCCTCTATCGCGGCCCTGTCAAGACGCCGTTCGAACGCCAGCCCGATCTGTTCGCCATCGCGCTCGACGAAAACATGCCGAACCAGGGGCTCACGAAGCTGTCGATGGTCGCCGAGCAGGAACACCTGAGCTGTGAATTGTCGGACTGGAATGGCAGACCCCCGCGTCACGCGCGTGTTTTCCGGTTTGCGTGCGGCACGTCGGCGGATTCCCGGGCCCGGATCACGCAAAGATTGGCCGAGATCGGCGGCGTACATCGGCTCGGGCCGCTGGTGCACTTTGTGGCGAAGGACAGTATCTCCTGCCTGACCGACGAGCTTGTAGTGAGATTTCGCCCCGGAACTACGCGGGCGCAGATCCGAGACTTCGTCCAGCGTGGGGACCTGACGATCTTGCGCAAATTGACGGTCACCGAGAACGTATTCGTTTTCCGTCTGCCGTCGCCGCCCTGTTACGAGATGCTGGATCGCGCGAACGAGTTGGCGCCTTGCGATCTCGTCGCCTATGCCGAGCCGAACCTGATCAGCATAGGAAGAGACGACGCAATCGACCGCAGTGCATCATCCAGAACCGTGCGACCGACCGATTTCCTGTTTCCCATGCAATGGCACCTGGCGCGCATCGGTTGCCCCGAAGCGTGGCAAGTCATGTACGACGAAATTTCTCCGGATCGCGCGATGGGCAGCCCGAGCATCACCATCGCGGTGGTGGACTGGGGGATCGATGTCGATCATCCAGAGTTCGCCGGCAGGCTGTCGAACGGCAAACCCAAGGTTTGCGCGGTGTTCGATTTTCATAACATGCAACCGCACCACCGCCGGCGTGCCCATGGTCACGGCACCTGCTGTGCCGGAGTTGCCACGGCGTCGGCCGATAACGACGGCGTCTGCGGCGTCGCGGGAAATTGCCGATTGATGGCGATCCGCAGGCCCGAGGGTCTGATGGCAACGGAAACTGCCTATTCGGATATGTATCTCTGGATCGCCGGCTACGATCCCCTCAGCCCCAGGCCGGACTTCCCGAAACGCCTACGGCGCGGCGCCGATGTCATCAGCAACAGCTTCGGATATGCGGCGGGATTGCCGATCTCCGGCCTCATGAAAGATACGTTCGAGCTTCTCGCCGAGCGCGGGCGCAAGGGCCGCGGCGTCCTGCTGTTCTTCTCCGCCGGCAACAACAGCATGCAGGACTTCACGCTCGAAAGGCCGTGGGCCGCCAGCGATCGCACCCTCGCCGTGACCGCCTCTACGCTCGGAAACGGCGGCAGCACCGAAACTCGCGCCAGCGAAAGCAGCATCGGCGACGCTTATCCGATGCTCGACTTCTGTGCACCCAGCGCCACCGCACTGAACGGAGCGTACGACCCGCCGAAGAGCTGGGCGATTATCACCGCGGCGGATCGCTGCTCGTCGGATCCCGACCACAATCTGCAGCCGAATGCACCCGCTCGGTGCTCGGTCCACACCACGTTGTCGGATGACGCCGCTAAGGGCGAACAAGCGCCGGCGGTGGTCAGCAGCACGGGATTTGCGCTCGGCCAATTCGTGCTGATCGGCAGGCCGGGAAGCGAGGGAGCGGAATTCAATCAGATCGCAGCGATTCCAGACGGCACCCATCTCCAGCTGCGGGATACTACGCGCAACTCACATTCGGCGGGCACCCCGGTTGCTGCGGGTCGCGCCGAGGCGCTCCACAGCTTCAGCGGCACGTCCTGTGCGACTGCCGTCGCAGCAGGCGTAGGAGCGCTCATGCTCTCCGCGTGCCCCCGTCTCAAATGGAGCGAGGTACGCGACATTCTGCGAGACACGGCGGTGAAAATCGATTCGACCGGGCAGTGGCGCGACGTTGACGGCGCGCGCTACAGTTCCTGGTACGGGTTTGGTCGCATCGATGCGCTCGCGGCCGTGAAAGCGGCGCTGGCGAGACGGACGTTCTGGGCGGATGCGGCAGCCCGCGCGGCTCGCGTGTTGCGGCTCCGCCGGTGTGGCGCCGCAGACACATAGCGCGGACAATCGGCAACGAAACGCGCCGGCAAATAGGCCGCTTACCTCCCGAAAGCGCGCGCCGGGTTCATAATGCCGCCAGGGAGGACCCCATGATTCGCACCCTGATGCTGGCCTTGTCGGTTTGCGTGGTCTCCGCGGCGGCGTTCGCGTATTCCGGCACCGAGCAGGAACAGAATGCCTGCCGCCGGGACGTCGTCCGGCACTGCCGCAGCGTGTCAAGCGAGAGCGAATTCGTGATCCTCGCCTGCCTGCAAGCCAACCGGCCGAAGCTCACCGTCGCATGCCGGACGGTGCTGCAGAACCACGGCCAGTAATCTCCGTTCGATCCGCGCGTTTCGAGCTGCCGCCAGCGCCGCGAAGACGCGGGCACGCCAGCCTCGGTTCGCCTTGGGCAATGGAGCGAGGGCAAGGCCGCGACCCGGCTGCTCACGGCCCCCGTTTCAATTCGCGGCCTGGATTCTAGAAGATCACCGCGACGAGCGTCACCAGCCCGATGCTGGCGGCGATCATGGCGATTTCAATGGGGTCGAGAGGGGAAAACTGCGGCGCATGTGCCATGGGACGCCTCCCATTTGCACGCAAACGCCGATGGCGGGGGTATGTTCCCCTCGCGACAGCCAGCTCCTGGGGAACGATCGGCGAGGGCCGGCATTTTGCCGCTCAGGCAAGCGGAGAGAACCGCGGTGCAAAAACCCGACCCGAAGCCCGCCCAACCGCAGCCGCCGCGCGAGCCGCCGGAAGAACCCGCGCACGGGCCGCCGGAAGATCCGCCGCGCCCGCCCGGCGAGGAGCCGTTCCATGAGCCGCCGGAAAAGCCGGTGTTCGACCCGCCGCCCGGCCCGCTTGTTCCCGGACGACCGGGCGATCCCGGCCGCCAGCCGCCGACGATGTGAAGCCGCGCTATTCGTCCCGCACCGCGCAGGAAAACCGCGGTGCCGTCGGAGCACTCGGTCGATCACTCGCGTCCGCGGTTGCCATCGGCCGTGTGCTTCCACTGGGCGAGGCTCTCGGCGATGATCTTTGTCGATTTCGATGCCGCCTGGCTCAAGTGCGCATATTCGCTGATCTCGCGCTGGACCCGGTGCCCCTCGGTCTGCAGATAGTCGCGCAAAGTCTGCAGCTCGGAGATGAGTTTTTCGATCTCCAGCATCGAGGTCCCGGACACGCGCTGGATCAGCGCGTTGAGATTGCCCACGCCCCAATCGCCGCTATTCTCCGGGTGCGGTTTGCGCAGCTGCGCGACGTCCCTGCGAACGAGCTCGCGGATCTCGCCCTCGACTTCCGGCGAAGGCCCCTGCCGGTCTTCTTGTCTTCCCCTGATCATGCTCATGACGCATCCCCACTTCGGCGCGAGCCATACGCGCTCGGCCGCCTGGAATTAGGACGGACGATTCGGGCGGGTTGGCGGCGCTTTCTTGTCGGCGCAGGAGCAAAATTACGTATGCGAGCGGCGCCATAACGACGACTCGATGTCGACATCAACCAGCCGTGGCGAAGAAGCGTGACCGCATTTTCGCGATTTCTCATGCGGCGTTTTCGATTCCGACAGTCTGCATGGTTGACCGATCAAACCCGGCAATGACGACCGATCGGCCGTTTGTCCATCACTGCGGCACGAAGAGGTTTCGCCCGTCCCGGTGCTCCACCCTGCCCGGCCGGCCGATGCCTTCGCGCGCCTGCAGATCCTCGAGCACGGCGCGCTCCGCCGGCGTGTTGGCGATGAAGCGCGCGCCGGTCGCATCGAGCCGACCGAAGACGATCGCGTATTCCGGCCCGGCCTTGCCGTGCATGATCGTGTAGGTCTCGATCCGCGCGGGGCCCGAGGGCGCCGCCGCATGCGGAGCCTTCGGCAGGCGATCGAGCGCCGCCTGCAGCGCGCCCGGATCCTGCCGGCGCCAGGGACCTGCGGTGGGCCGCGTCGAGTAGATGCCGAACGAGTGCTTCGTCACATAATTGCCGTTGGCGGTGATCAGCCCGAAGCTGCCCGGATGCGCGCGCAAGCGGCGCATCATGTGGCAGATCGAATGGGTGACGTAATTGTTGCCGGGGCCGCCGAAATACGGCAGCCCGCCGGTGATGGTCAGGCCCCGCGGGTCGTCCTCGGCTAGTCCGATCTCCTCGCATGCGATCTCAACGGCGGAAGGAAAGCAGCTGTAGAGATCGATGAACCGCATCTCATCGAGCTCGCGCTGGGCCATGGCGAGCGCGAGACGAATTCCGCGGCGGATCGCCGGCGAGGAATGAAAATCGATCCGCTCCGACACGTACCAATGATCGTGCCCGTCGGCACAGCCATGCAGATAGACCCAGTTCCGTTCCGGGATGCCGAGGCTGCGCGCGGTCGCAACCGAGGTCATGACGAAGGCTGCGGCCTGATCGATGAATGCGTTGGAATTCATCAGCCGCGGATACGGAAAGCCGACCCAACGATTGCGTTGGTCCACGGTGGCAATGCGCTCGGCGGTATAGCCCTCGCGGCGCGTGGCGAGTGGATCGTTCGCGGCGACGGCCGCGAAGCGCGCGAACAGCTGTCCCATCGCCTGAAGGTGCTGGTCGAGCGAGCGGCCGCGCGCCGCGCGGATCGCGTTCTCGAACAACGGATAGAAGCTGATCGCGGCGCGCAGGTTGTGGCGGTCCTCCTCGTCGTTCCAGCCGCGCCGCGGATCGCCGATCAGCTCCGGCACGCCGTCCGGCTCCTCGTGCCACGAAACCGGCAGCCCTGCGCGCTCGACTCCATGCTGGGTGCGCAGCGCCTCGCCACCGGCGATCAACGCTACGCGCATCTCACCGCGCGCAATCCGCTCCGCGAACAGGTTGACCAGATATTGCGGCATGTTGCCGCCGTTCCAGGTGTAAATGTGGCGCGCGGGCCTGAGCCCCAGCCGATCGGCAATGCTCTTGGGCGGATTGGTCGAGCTGCCGAGCTTGGTCGCGAACCGGTGCGATGTGTCGGAAAACAGCCGCAGCATCGCGACCGTGTCGATCGCCTCGGCGACGCCTTGCCCGCCCATATCGGCAAGCGCCAGCCTGCCGGCCTGCGCGATGAGATCGAACGGCGAGCGGCCCTGCTCGGCCGGCGTCTCGACGTCTGTGACCTCGCCGCAGCCGACCAGGATCGGCGTCGTATCCTCGGACATCGCGACGCAATCGTGGTCCGCTTCCCCGGCTTGCGTCAATGCGGCTTGCCTCGCTGGGGCTGCCGCGTTCAAATGCCGGATCACCGGCCATCGTGGTGAGGTGCCCGGCCCGCCTTCGGCTCGGCCACTATCTTGGTGAGGTGGCCAGCCGTCCTCCGAGGCTCGGCGCTGGCGGGGTGCCGTTGCGCCTCGCACCTCAGGATGACGGCTGGCCCACGAACCAGGTGCCTCGCACATCAGGATGACCCCGCGGCTCGAACCACCGGGAGGAAACCATGAACAAATCCGCAATGCTTGCCGCCGCGGCGCTGGCGATGGCACCCGCGGCCGCTCACGGCCAGGACAAGATATCCGACGGCGCGGTCAAGATCGGCATGATCGAGGACATGTCGAGCCTCTATGCGGACATCACCGGCATCGGCGCGGTGACCGCGGCCCGGATGGCGGCCGAGGATTTCGGCGGGAAAGTGCTCGGCAAGCCGATCGAAGTGATCTACGCCGACCATCAGAACAAAGCGGACATCGCCTCGGCGATCGCGCGGGAATGGTTCGACACCCAGCACGTCGATGCGCTGATGGACGTCGCGGCCTCCGCGACCGCGCTTGCCGCGATCGACATCGCCAAGACCAAGAACAAGATCGTCGTGCTCAACGGTCCCGCCACCGTGCGCATCACCAACGAGGCCTGCACGCCGGTCTCGGTGCACTACACCTACGACAATTACGCGCTCTCGCACGGCACCGGCGGCGCCATGGTCAAGGCCGGGTACGATACCTGGTTCTTCATCACCGCGGATTATGCGTTCGGCCACGATCTCGAGCAGAACACCGCGGCCGTGGTGAAGGCGAGCGGCGGAAAGGTGCTCGGCAGCGTCCGGGTCCCGATCAACAACTCGGATTTCTCATCCGCGCTGCTGCAGGCGCAGAGCTCGAAGGCCAAGGTGGTGGGCCTCGCCAATGCCGGCGGCGACACCATCAATTCCATCAAGCAGGCCGCAGAGTTCGGGATCGTGCGCGGCGGGCAGAAAATGGCCGGGCTGCTCGTCTACGTCAACGACGTCAACACGCTCGGCCTCGAAGCAGCGCAGGGCATGCTGCTCACCGACGCTTTCTATTGGGACCGCGACGAGGAATCCCGGGCCTGGGCGCAGCGCTATTTCCAGCGCATGAACAAGATGCCGAACATGACGCAAGCCGGCATCTATTCGGCGACGACGCATTACCTCAAAGCCGTGCAGGCAGCCGGCACCGACGAGAGCCAAGCGGTGATGGAGAAGATGCGATCGACGCCGATCGACGATTTCTTCGCCAAGGGCGGGAAAATCCGCGAGGACGGCCGCATGGTCCACGACATGTATCTTTACGAGGTCAAGAAGCCGGCGGAATCCAAGGGAGCCTGGGATTTCTACAAGTTCGTCGCCAAGGTCCCGGCCGATGAAGCATTCATGCCGCTCTCCGAATCCAAGTGCCCGCTGGTGAAGAAGACGCAGTAATCAGACGACAGAGTACAGAGGACGGACGACGGAGGATTGTCTGTCCTGAGTCCTGCTCCTCCGTCCTCTGTCGTCCGCCATCCGTCGTCCGTCTCCAGTACCGCCACCACCTGACCTTCCTCGACGAGATCGGTCTCCGCGACGCGAATCTCGACAATGCGGCCGGCCGCGGGCGCCGCGATCGGGATCTCCATCTTCATCGATTCTAGGATCAGGATGGCGTCGTCTGCCGCGACGCGGTCGCCGACGCGAGTCTCGAGCTTCCAAACCCGCCCGCTGATCTCGGATCTGACTTCGCGGCGCGCCATCGGCCCACCATCCCCGCCTTCGCATAGCTTCTGCGTTTTGCCGCCGCAACCGCTATGATCGCGGAAAGCCGCCTGCGGCTGTGATGGAGCAAGGGGGTCGCGGATGACGTGGCAGCCGGAACTCGAGGAAATGCGCCGCCGCCAGGCGCTCGCCCGCGCAATGGGCGGGCCCGAGAAGCTCAAGCGGCATCGCGAGGGCGGCAAGCTCAACGTGCGCGAGCGGATCGATGCGCTGCTCGATGAGGATTCCTTCCACGAGATCGGCGAACTCTCCGGGTTCGCCGGCTACGACGCAGACGGCAAGCTCGCGGAATTCACGCCCGCGAATTTCATCTTCGGCCGCGGCCGCATCGATGGACGGCCGGTGGTGATCGAGGGCGACGATTTCACCGTGCGCGGCGGCGCCGCCGATGCAGGCCTGCGCGAGAAGATGATCGCCGCGGAGATGATGGCGTCCGCCATGCGCATGCCGCTGATCCGGCTGATCGACGGCACCGGCGGCGGCGGTTCGGTGAAGACCCTGGAAATGGTCGGCCGTACCTATGTGCCCGAAGTGCGCGGCTGGCATCACGCGATCGCCAATCTGGCGACCGTGCCGGTAGTAGCGCTCGCGCTCGGCTCGGTCGCCGGGCTCGGCGCGGCGCGCGCGGTCACGAGCCACTACTCGATCATGGTCAAAGGCACTTCTCAGATGTTCATTGCCGGCCCACCGGTCGTGGCGCGCGCCGGCGAGACGTTGAGCAAGGAGGAGCTCGGCGGGAGTGCCATTCACACCCGCAATGGCGCGATCGACGAGGAGGCGGAGAGCGAGGAGGACGCATTCGCAAAAGCGCGGCGGTTCCTCTCGTATCTGCCCTCCTCGATCGACGAGCTCGCGGCGCGCGGTCCCGTCACCGACGATCCTGAGCGGCGCGAGCCATGGCTGCTCGAAGCGATTCCGCGCGATCGGCGGAAGGTCTACAAGATGCGGCCGATCATCGAGGCGGTGCTCGACAAGAATTCTTTCTTCGAAATCGGGCGCTATAACGGGCGGTCCGTCATCACCGGATTGGGCAGGGTCGACGGCTGGTCGGTCGCGCTGATGGCCGGAGACCCGTTCTTCTTCGGCGGCGGCTGGTCGGCCGACGCCTCCGAGAAGGTCATGCGCTTCGTCGATCTCGCGCAGACCTTTCATCTGCCGGTGATCCATCTTGTCGACTGCCCCGGCTTCGTCGTGGGGCTTCAGTCGGAGAAAGCCGCCACCATCCGCCGCGGCGCGCGCGCCATGGCGGCGGTCTATCAAACCGACGTGCCGTGGTGCTCGATCCTGGTGCGCAAGGTCTACGGCGTCGCCGGTGCCGCGCACCAGAACTGCTCGCGGTTCAATTTCCGCTATGCGTGGCCGTCCGGCGACTGGGGTTCGCTGCCGATCGAGGGCGGGCTCGAAGCCGCCTATCGCGCCCAGCTCGACGCCGCCGAAGACCCGAAACAGCTGATGGCCGACATCGAGGAACGGCTCAACCGCGTGCGCTCGCCGTTCCGGACCGCGGAGACCTATCAGGTCGAAGAGATCATGGATCCGCGCGACACGCGCCCGCTGCTGGTCGAGTTCGCCAATCTCGCCGCGCGCGTGCTCAAGGCGGGCCCAAGCTATTTCCAGTGCCGGCCGTAAGATGGGAGGCGCGGCGAGGCGCCACCGAGTCCACGGACGGGCATCACTCCTCGATCCCGCCGGTGGGTATCCGGAAAACGGCGAAAACAGCGCAAAATTGGCGGTAATTTTGTAAAAATAACGAGCCGATTCAGTTGCATAGGTCGTTTCAATTCTCCAGAATTGCGTTGTAAACAATACTAATGACAATGATTAATTGTAGAGCGGGCCGCGCCCGGCACTGCCGCGGCGGGCGGCTCTGACAGGGAGAAGAGCGCAACCGCTGTGTCGGGGCATGGACCGAGAGCGCGCTCGTCGGGCGCCGACCTCACCTACTTGTGGCTGCCCGGATCGTCCTCTACGGTCCCCTCCCGCATCACCGGCTCCGCCCATGCAGATCCGCAACGGTACTGTCGAGGCGATCGGCAACACGCCGCTGATCAAGCTCAAGCGCGCCTCCGAGCTCACCGGTTGCACGATTCTCGGCAAGGCCGAGTTCATGAATCCGGGCCAATCGGTCAAGGACCGCGCCGCGCTGTTCATCATCTTGGACGCGGTCAAGCGCGGCACGCTGCGGCGGGGCGGCCTCATCGTCGAGGGGACCGCGGGCAATACCGGCATCGGGCTTGCGATCGTCGCCAACGCGCTCGGCTATCGCACGGTGATCGTCATCCCCGATACGCAGAGCCGAGAGAAGAAGGACATGCTGCGCCTGTGCGGCGCCGAGCTGATCGAAGTGCCGGCAGTGCCGTACGCCAATCCAAACAATTACGTGAAGGTGTCGGAACGGGTCGCGCAGCAGCTCGACCAAAGCGAGCCGCAGGGCGCGATCTGGGCCAACCAGTGGGACAATATCGCCAACCGCCAGGGGCATATCGAGACCACCGGCCCGGAGATTTTTGCGCAGACCGACGGCAAGGTCGACGGCTTCGTGTGCGCAGTCGGGACCGGCGGCACGCTCGCGGGCGTGGGCATTGCCCTGAAGGAGCGCAAGCGCGAGGTGAAGATCGCGATCGCCGATCCGATGGGCGCCGCGCTCTACAATTATTACACGCGCGGCGAGCTCAAGTCGGAAGGCTCCTCGATCACCGAAGGCATCGGCCAGGGCCGCATCACCAAGAATCTCGAAGGCGCGCCGATCGACATCGCCTATCAGGTTCCCGACGAGGAGGCGGTGCCGATCATCTTCGACCTGCTCGAGCACGAGGGCCTTTGCCTCGGTGGCTCGTCTGGCATCAACGTCGCGGGCGCGATCCGGCTCGCCAAGGAGATGGGGCCCGGGCATGTGATCGTGACCGTACTCGCCGATTACGGCACGCGCTACCAGTCCAAGCTGTTCAACCCGGAATTCCTGCGCTCGAAGAAACTGCCGGTCCCGGAATGGCTCGAGCGGCGCACGGACATCCGCGTGCCGTTCCAATGATTGTCGCGGGTGCGTGATGGCGACCGAGTGCTTGTTCCGCGACGACGCGTATCTCGATCATTGCCCGGCGCGCGTCGTCGAGATCGGCGAGCACGGGATCGTGCTCGACCGCACGGTGTTCTACGCGACCTCGGGCGGCCAGCCGGGCGATCGGGGAATCCTGCGGCGCGGCGACGGCGCCGAAATTCCCGTCGCCGGAGCCGTCTACACGGATCCGGGAAAAACCGTGATCGCCCACGATGCGCTCGCCGGCACGGTGGCGCCCGAGGTCGGCAACGAGCTCGAGGCGAAGATCGATTGGGAGCTGCGCTATCGGCGCATGCGCATGCATACCGCGCTGCACCTGCTTTCCGCGGTGCTGCCCTATCCGGTGACGGGCGGTTCCGTCGGCGAAGAGGAGAGCCGGCTCGATTTCGACATTCCGGAATCCGGCCTCGACAAGGACGAGATCACGCGCAAGCTCGCGCAGATGATCGCGGCCGACGCGCCGGTCACCACGCGCTGGATCAGCGACGCCGAGCTCGCCGCCAATCCGGGCCTCGTCAAGACGATGTCGGTCAAGCCGCCGATGGGCAGCGGCCGGGTGCGGCTCGTCGAGATTGCAGGCTACGACCTGCAGCCGTGCGGCGGCACGCACGTGCGGCGCACCTCCGAGATCGGCGCCGTGCGCGTCGTCTCGATCGAGAAGAAGGGCAAACAGAACCGCCGCGTGCGGATCGGGTGGGCGTAGGGTGGGCAAAATCAGTCGCAGCGTAGAGGCAAGCGCCGGGCGCCGGCGATTTTGCCCCACCGACCGTGGCTGATCGTGAAGGCGTGGGCATTGCGCCGCAATGCCCAAATTACAAATCAACACGGCCGAGCGGGCGCAATGCCCACCCTACCGCTTATGGCCGCCGCCCCGTCTTGAGCCGTCCGCTTGCGAGCAGCCACTCGTAGGACTCCTGCAGCATCGTGCGGATCGGCACGATCTTGAAGCCGAGCTCCTGCTGGGCCTTGGTGCTCGGGCAATGGATGCTCCGGGTCGAGAGCGCGACGGATTCCGGCGTGAGCCGCGGCGGTTTGCCGGTGATCGCGGCCCGCATCGTTTGGATGCGCGCGATCAGCCGCAGCAGCCCCGGCTTGAGCACGCGCTTGGGCGCCGGCTTCCCCAAGAGCTCGGACATGATGGCGATCATTTCGGCAAAGCTCGTCCGGGTGCCCGCGAGGATGTAATTCTCGCCGACCTTGCCGCGCTCGGCGGCCGCGATGTGCGCCTTGGCGACTTCGCCCGCGTGTGCGGCGGAGATTTCGCCCGGCAGCACCCCGGGCAGCCGGCCCTCGGCGACGAGGAAAAACAGCCGCGCCCAGCCCCCCGTGTCGTAACGGCCGACGATCGCGCCCGGATTGAGGATCACGGCTGGCAGCCCGGCGCGGATGCCCTTGCGCGCCTCCTCCTCGGCGAGCCATTTGCTGCGCTGGTAATTGATCCAGGATTTCTTGGCGTTGGATTTCCTCGCCTCGGTCAGCTCGCCCGATTGCTGCCCGTAGGCAGCGATCGAAGAGGTGAGCACCAGCTTCTTGGCGCCGCGGGCGAGCGCCGCTTCGACCACATTGCGGGTGCCCTCGACGTTCTCGCGCGTCTGCTCCGCATTGCGCTTCGACCACAGATTGGTGTTGCCGGCGACGTGGAACACGACATCGACCTCTTGCGGCATGGCCGCGCGCAGCGACCCCGCATCGGTGATGTCGCCCGGCATCAGCGTGACCGGAAACCGGCCGAGCTCGGTGAGATCCGATTTCGCCCGGTGCAGCGCGGTCACCTCCCAGCTCTGGCGCACCAGTTCCTCGACCAGGTTGAGGCCGACGAATCCGGTGGCGCCGGTCACGAATGCGCTCTTCATTTGTGCGCTCTCGTTCGGCTATGGTGAGAAGCAAAAACCCCTGCCGGACGCCATCCATCCATTCGCGCCGGGGATTGTCAAATCGAGGGCAGCAACGTGAGTAGCAGCGTCACCAAAGACAACGCCCGGCCGGCGAGCCGCTGGCTCGTTACAACCGAATGGCTCGCCTCGCGGCTCGGCGAGCGCGACCTCGCGGTCATCGACGGCTCCTATCATCTGCCGACCGCGAAACGCGATGCGCGGGCCGAGTATCGCGCCGCGCATATTCCGGGTGCGGTGTTCTTCGACATCGAGGAGATCGCCGACCACACCTCGGGGCTGCCGCACATGCTGCCGAGCGAGGAGGCGTTCGCCGAGGCCGTCGGCTCCCTCGGCATCGGCAATCGCACCCACATCGTCGTCTATGACGGCATCGGCCTGTTCTCGGCGGCGCGGGTATGGTGGACGTTCCGCGTGTTCGGCGCCGAGCACGTGTTCATCCTCGACGGCGGCCTGCCGAAATGGCGCGCCGAAGGCAGGCCAGTCGAGAGCGGCGAGATCGTGCGCGAGCCGGCCCGGTTCACGGCACGCAAGAACGCGCAAGCGGTCAAGGCGCTCGACGACGTGCGCCAGGCGTTGCGCAGCCGCCGCGCGCAGATCGTCGACGCGCGCTCGCCCGAACGATTCCGCGGCCAAGGCCCGGAGCCGCGGCCGGGCGTGCGCCCGGGCCACATGCCGGGGGCCCGCAACGTGCCCTACGCGGCGCTCATCGAAAACGGCCGGCTCGTTTCGCCCGACCGGATCGGGGCGGCGTTCAAGGCCGGCGGCGTCGACATCGAGAAGCCGGTCGTGACGAGCTGCGGGTCGGGCGTGACCGCGGCGATCCTGTGGCTCGCGCTCGATGCGCTCGGCAAGGAGCCGGCCGGGCTTTACGACGGCTCCTGGGTCGAATGGGGCTCGCGGCCCGAGCTGCCGGTCGCGACCGGGCCCTAGCATTGTCGCCCGGATGGAACGACCGCTCCGCGCTCGTGAAATCCGGGATCGCCGTCTCCCGGATTACGCATCGCTGCGCGATGCTCCATCCGGGCTACGAACAAGGAGAGCATGCCCAAACCCAACCCCGTTGGGATCGTGACCGGCGCGCCGCGAACGGCATCGGGCGCGCGATCGCGCTTTCGCTGCTGCAATCGAAGTGGCGCGTCGTCGCCCTCGATGTGCCCGGCGCCGGCCTCGCCGGCAAGTTCTCGCGCCATCGCGGCGCGGCCATGCTCGAAGGCGATGTTGCGCAGGAGGAGACCGCGACCCGGGCAGTCGAGCTCGCGCGCGAGCGCTTCGGCCGCATCGACGCGGTAGTCTCGAACGCGGGAATCGCCCGCAACAAGCCGATCGCAAAGCTCACGCTCGCGGAATGGCATCGCGTGCTCGACGTCAATCTCACCGCCGCCTTTGTGTTCGCCCGCGCGGCGGAGACCGAGTTGCGCAAAAGCAAGGGCGCGCTCGTGCTGATCGCCTCGACCCGGGCAGTGATGTCGGAGGCCCACACCGAAGCCTATTCGGCCTCGAAAGGCGGGCTCGTGGCGCTCACGCACGCGCTCGCGATCAGCCTCGCGCCCAACGTGCGCGTCAATTGCGTCAGCCCGGGATGGATCAAGACCGGCGATTACCGCGATCTGCGCAGGAAAGACCATACCCAGCATCCGGCCGGCCGCGTCGGCAAGCCCGAAGACATCGCCGCGATCGTGCAATTCCTGCTCGACCGCGAGCGCGCGGGCTTCATCACCGGCGCGAATTTTTTGGTCGACGGCGGCATGACCCGGAAGATGATCTACGTGGAGTGAGCTCGGGAATCAGCGTCCGATCAGTCGATCACCGTGCAACTCGCGCGCTTCACCTCTCCCCGGAGGGGAGAGGTCGATTCCTCGCCGAAGGCGAGGATCGGGCGAGGGGGTCACGATCTGCGACGTTTACCAAGGCCCGATCTCCCTCACCCCATCCCTCTCCCCTGCGGGGAGAGGGAGGAGTTTGCGGCCCGCCCGCGGCAATTCACATGCGATGCCGCTAGCTAGAGGGGAAGATAGAAAGCGCGTGTGGCGGCGCGGTCAATGCAAGATCTGGCTCAAGAACAGCTTGGTGCGCTCGTGCTGCGGATGGGCGAAGAATTCGTTCGGCTCGTTCGCCTCGATGATCTGCCCGGCGTCCATGAAGATCACCCGGTTCGCCGCCTGTCGGGCAAAGCCCATCTCGTGGCTCACCACCAACATGGTCATGCCTTCCTGGGCGAGCGCCAACATGGTGTCGAGCACCTCCTTGACCATCTCCGGGTCGAGCGCTGAGGTCGGCTCGTCGAACAGCATGATCTTCGGGCTCATGCACAGCGCGCGGGCGATCGCGACGCGCTGCTGCTGCCCGCCGGACAGCTGCCCCGGATATTTGTTGGCCTGCTCCGGGATCTTCACGCGCTTCAGGTAGTGCATCGCGATTTCCTCGGCTTCCTTCTTGGGCATCTTGCGCACCCAGATCGGGGCGAGGGTCAAATTGTCGAGCACGGTGAGATGCGGAAACAGATTGAAATGCTGAAACACCATGCCGACCTCGCGGCGGACCTCGTCGATCTTCTTGAGATCGTTGGTGAGTTCGGTGCCGTCGACAACGATGCGGCCCTGCTGATGTTCCTCGAGGCGGTTGATGCAGCGGATCATGGTCGATTTCCCGGATCCGGAGGGTCCGCAAATGATGATACGCTCGCTGCGCTTGACCTTGAGATTGATGTCGCGCAGCACGTGGAAGTCCCCGTACCACTTGTGCATCCCGACGATGTCGACGGCGATTTCGCTGGTCGTAGTCTGCATCTTCGGCCCGGTGGGCCGCACTTTTGGTGGCTCGGTCGGCTGCGTGGTCTCGGTCATCATCCTCTCCGATCAGCAGGTCAGCGACGGGTGCCTCTGGCCAGCCGCGCCTCGGTATAACGCGCGTAGCGCGCCATCATGTAGCAGAACGTGAAATAGAACAGCGCTGCGAACACGTAGCCGGTCGCGCTCGTCACCGGGGTCGCCCATTTCGGATCGATCCGCGCGGCCTCGATGGTGCGCAACAGGTCGAACATGCCGACGATCGATACCAGCGTCGTATCCTTGAACAACCCGATATAGGTGTTGACGATGTTCGGAATGGTGATCTTCAACGCCTGCGGCAGCACCACGAGGCGCATCATCTGCCGGTAATTGAGCCCGACCGCCATCGCGCCTTCGTACTGACCCTTGGGGATCGCCTGCAGGCCGGCGCGCACCACCTCGGCCATATAAGCCGATGCGAACATCGCGATGCCGACCAACGCGCGCAGCATCTTGGCCGGCGACCAGGCGTCGGGCACGAACAACGGCAGCATCACGCTCGCCATGAACAGCACGGTGATCAGCGGCACCCCGCGCACGAACTCGATATAGATCACCGAGAACAATTTCACGGCCGGCATGCGCGAGCGCCGTCCCAGCGCGAGCACGATGCCGATCGGCAGCGATACGGCGATCCCGACCGAGGCGACCACAATGGTCACCAGCGCGCCGCCCCAATAGTCGGTCTCGACCGTGGGAAGGCCGAGCAACGGCCAGCCGCGCAACAGCACGAAGGAGATGATCGGCAGCAACACGAACGCATAGATCGCACCGAGATCGCGGCGCGGCGCTTTGAGCCACAGCAGCCACACGACACCGACCGCCAGCAGCACGAAGAAGACGTCTACGCGCCAGCGCTGAGCGAGCGGATAGGAACCGTACATGAAATACGCGAATCGCTCGCTCACGAATGGCCAGCATACCCCTGCCTCCGGCCGAGTGGCGGAGGCCAGACACGCCCCGCGATCGACACCGGTCCAGGTCGCGTCGAGCACCAGGAATTTCGCGAACGGCGGCACCACCCAGGCGATCAGCAGCAGCGCGAAGAGGGTGAGCGCGGTATTGAGCGGTGTCGAGAACAGGTTCGTCCGCAACCAGCCGATCGGGCCGGTCATGGTGATGGGCGCCGGCTGCGCGTCCATCAATAGCTGGCGGACGTAGAGGGGCTGCTGCGGAACGTCGGTCGCGGTCATGGCGGCGTCCTCAGCGCTCCACGAGCGCCATGCGACGGTTGAACCAGTTCATGAACAGCGAGGTGACCAGACTGATCGTGAGATACACCAGCATGGTGATGGCGATCACCTCGACCGCCTGGCCGGTCTGGTTGAGCACGGTGCCGGCGAACACCATCACGAGATCGGGGTAGCCGACGAAAACCGCCAGTGAGGAATTCTTGGTCAGATTCAGGTATTGGCTGGTGAGCGGCGGAATGATCACGCGCATCGCCTGGGGCAGCACGATCAGCCGCAGCGTCGGCCCTGGCCGCAAGCCGAGCGAATAGGAAGCCTCGGTCTGGCCGTGGGACACGGCCAGGATGCCGGCGCGCACCACCTCGGCGATGAAGGCGGCCGTGTAGATCGTCAGGCCGAACAGCAGCGCGACGAACTCGGGCAGCAGCTCGATGCCGCCGCGAATGCCGAACCGGCTTCGTTCCGGATAGGCGAACTCGATCGGGAATCCTGCCAAGACGAAAACGACGAGCGGCAGGCCGATGACGAGCCCGAGCGCGACCCACAGCACCGGCGCCTGCTGCCCGGTCCTCTCCTGGCGTCTGCGCGCCCAGATCCGGAACGCGATCGCTCCGACAAGCCCGACAGCGAACGCGCCAAGCACCGCGCCGAAGCCCTCATGGAAGATCGGCTGCGGAACGAACAGCCCGCGATTGTTGAGGAAGGCGCCGCTGCCGATCATCAGGCTCTCGCGCACGTCCGGCAGCGCCTTGAGCACCGCGTTGTACCAGAACAACAGCTGCAGCAGCACCGGCAAATTGCGGATCAGCTCGACGTAGCCGCTCGCGAGATGCGAAACGAGCCAGTTCTTCGACAGCCGGCCAATGCCGACGATGAAGCCGAGGATCGTCGCGAACACGATGCCGAACCCCGCGACGAGCAGGGTGTTCAGCAGCCCCACCCAGAACGCGCGGCCATAGCTCGACGCGCTGCTGCTGTACTCGATCAGGCTCTGGCTGATGTCGAACCCGGCGGTCTGGTCCCAGAAGCCGAAGCCCGAGGCGATCTTCGCGCGCCGGAGGTTCTCGATGGCGTTGGTGACGGCGCCGTAGGCGAGAGCGGCGATCACGCCGCACAGCAGCAGCTGATAGGCGACGTTGCGTACTTTCGGATTGTTGAGAAGCGATACTTTGGGCTTCTCGATCTCCGAAACGGCGCTCATCACCCCCTCCGAAGCGTCCGGCGGAGCCGGACGCCGTCAGACGCGCGGTCCGCCCGCTCGGCAGACCGTCAGCGGATCGGCGGCGCGTATTGCACGCCGCCTTTGGTCCACAGATTGTTGAGGCCGCGGGCGATCTTGAGCGGCGAGCCCTGGCCGACATTGCGCTCGAACACTTCCCCGTAATTGCCGACGTGCTTGATGATACGAACCGCCCAGTCCTTGGTAAGACCGAGCTGTTCGCCGTAATTGCCTTCGGTGCCTACCAGACGCTTCACGTCGGGAACGGCGGATTTCATCGCCTCATCGATGCTCTTCTGACCGACGCCCAGCTCCTCTGCGTTGAGCATGGCGTAGTGCACCCATTTGATAATATCGAACCACTGGTCGTCGCCATGACGCACCGCGGGTCCTAGCGGCTCTTTCGAGATGATCTCCGGCAGCACCACATGTTCCTCGGGATTGGCGAAGCGCAGGCGCTCCGCGTAGAGGCCCGACGCATCGGTGGTGAACGCGTCGCAGCGGCCGGCCTCGTAGGCCTTCACCGTCTCGTCGTTGGTCACGAATGTGACGGTCTTGAGCTTCATCTTGTTGGCGCGGAAATAGTCGGCCAGGTTGAGCTCGGTCGTGGTGCCCTGTCCGACGCAGACCGCTGCATCGCTGAGCTCGAGCGCCGAGTTGATCTTGAGCGCCTTGCGGACGATGAAGCCCTGGCCGTCATAGTACCAGACGCTGGTGAAATTCAGGCCGAGCGCAGTGTCGCGCGACAACGTCCAGGTGGTGTTGCGGGCCAGGAGATCGACCTCTCCGGACTGCAATCCGGTGAAACGGTCCTTGGCGGTCAAGGCCACGAATTTCACCTTGGTCGGATCGTCGAAGAGCGCCGCGGCGACCGCCCGGCAGAAATCCACGTCGAAGCCGGTCCAGTTGCCCTGCGCGTCGGGCTGGCCAAATCCGGCCAATCCGGGATTCGAGCCGCAGTTGAGCACGCCCCTGCTCTTCACCGTATTGAGGGTCTGGGCTTCCGCCGCCCCTGCGGCGATGCAGAACGCGGCCGCGCAGACGACCGCCGTGAGAACGCGTTTCATGATACAGGCTGCTCCCGATGGTTCGCCGTTGCGAGACGATCGTCTTGATGATTGAGAGTTGATGGGGCCATCGCGCTGCCGGCTACCTGCCTCGCGTGTCGAGATGCCAGCATGGCCACGCATTGCCCACATTGTGCCCCGCTGCCCGACCATCTCAGTCCGATCGACCGCCGAGGTCAAGAGGCTGCCGCAGCCACGCCCCGCTTTCCCCGCGGCGTTTGCTCGCGGACGCCGTCGTGCTACTCGGGTGGCGCAACCGGAGCTCCGATGCGCGACAAGAGCCAGGATGCCGAGGCACGCGACGGCGGATTGCGGCCCGATACACGGCTGGTGACGGGCGGCCGTGACCCCTTCGAGTATCACGGCTTCGTCAATCCGCCGGTCTATCACGCCTCGACCGTGCTCTATCCCAACGCCGAGGACCTCGTCGCTCACCGTGCGCGCTACCAATACGGCCGGCGCGGAACCCCGACCTCCGAAGCGCTGGAAGGCGCGCTGCAGGCGATCGAAGGGCCGGGCTGTGCCGGGGTTGCGCTGCTCCCCTCGGGCCTTGCCGCGATCTCGACCGCGCTCATCGCGGCGCTCGACAGCGGAGACCACCTGCTCGTCACCGACAGCGCCTATCGGCCGACCCGCACGTTCTGCGACGGCGTGCTGGCCCGGCTCGGCGTCGAGACCACCTATTACGATCCGCTTATCGGCGGCGCGATCGCCGGCCTGTTCCGGCCCAACACCCGCGCGGTCTTCCTCGAAGCGCCCGGCTCGCAATCCTTCGAAATGCAGGACGTTCCGGCCATCGCCGCAGCCGCGCACGAACGCGGCCTGACGGTGCTGATGGACAATACTTGGGCGACCCCGCTCTATTTCCAGGCATTCGCCAAGGGCGTGGATCTGTCGATCCAGGCCGGCACGAAATATATCGGCGGGCATTCCGACGTGATGCTCGGCACGGTTTCGGCGAACGCGGCGCGGTGGCCGCGGCTCCAAGAGACTGTCGCCACCATGGGCCAGTGCGTCGGGCCGGACGACATGTACCTCGCGTTGCGCGGCCTGCGCACCCTCGCGGTGCGGCTCGAGCGCCACCGACAATCGGCGCTGACGATCGCGCGCTGGCTGCGCGCGCGCCCGGAGGTGCAGCGCGTGCTGCATCCGGCGCTCAAGGGCGATCCGGGGCACGCAATCTGGCGGCGGGATTTCACCGGGTCGTCGGGGTTGTTCAGCATCGTGCTCGCACCCGGACCCGAAGCGGCCGTACATGCGTTCCTCGACGGGCTCGATCTGTTCGGCTTGGGATTTTCCTGGGGCGGATACGAGAGCCTCGCCATCCTGTTCGACTGCACCGGCTATCGCACCGCGACGCGTTGGGCGCCCGGCGGGCCGACCTTGCGCTTCCACATCGGGCTCGAGGATCCCGCCGATCTGATCGCCGATCTCGAACGCGGCTTTGCGGCGATGGCCAAGATGCCCTGAGCCCCGTGTCCCGGACGAGCGAGCGCAGCGAGCGAAGATCCGGGACCAGCTGCGAAGCGACTCTCTTCGTGACTTGCATTTCCAAATAAGGTCGCTTCGCGAACTAGATGCTGGACCCCGGATCACGCGACGGCGCTTTGCGCCGCGCGGTCCGGGGAACGCGTTCACCCCGCCGCGACCGCAGCGTCTCGGCGCTCGCGACGGATGAAATAGAGGTTTCGCGCGTAGATGAAGAGGCCCAGGCCCTGGCCGGCGATGAACACCGGGTCCTTGCGGTAGAGCGCGTAAACCAGCAGCAGCGTGCCGCCGCCGACCGAGAACAGCCAGAACGCCAGGGGAATCACGCTGCGCCCCGCGCGCTCCGACGCGATCCATTGCACCAGGAAACGCGCCGAGAACAGCGCCTGCGCCAAAAATCCGAGCGCCACCCACCAGTCGAGCTGCAGAATGAACACTTCGCGGAAATAATTCGCGACGCCCTGCCAAAGCTCAGCCATTGCGCCTCACCTCCGAAACCCGCGGAACGCGGCGCCGGCGGCGGGTCAGCCACCACACGCCGAACAAGTCGAGGATGCCGATCCACAGCCGATTGTGCATGCCGTAATGCGAGCGACCGTGCCGCCGCGGCCGGTCGATCACGTCCACATAGCCGATCTCGTAGCCGTCGCGCCGCACCAGCGCCGGAAGGAAGCGGTGCAGCCCGTCGAAATACGGCAGCGACAGAAACACCTCGCGGCGAAATGCCTTGAGCCCGCAGCCGGTATCGCGCGTGCCGTCCTGGAGAATCACGGCCCGCACGCCGTTGGCGATGCGCGACTGGAACTGCTTGAAACGCGAAGACCGGCGTCCGACGCGTTGTCCCGCGATCAGCCCGGTGCGCGGCGGCGCCTGTTCGAGCGAGCGCACCAGCGCGGGAATGAACGAGGGATCGTTCTGCCCATCGCCGTCGAGCGTCACTACGAGCGGCGCGCGCGCCGCGGCGACCCCGGTGCGCACGGCGGCCGATTGCCCGCACGGGCTCGCGTGCTTGACTTGTCGCAGCCACGGGCGCTCCGCCATCAGGCGCGTGAGCTCGGCTTCCGTGCCGTCGGTCGAGCCGTCGTTCACGTACACGACTTCGAAGCTCCACCGCTCCGCCATCGCAGCGGCGATCTCTTCGACCAGCGGGGCGACGTTGTCACCCTCGTCGTTGACCGGAACGACGATCGAGACCGCCGGGTCAGCGGGTGCACTTGCCTCGGCCATGCGCGTGCGCGGTCCTAATGAGCTGCGATCCGAGCCGTAAGGTTCCGGAGCCGGCGTGCCGACGGGCCCGGGAGCGGGCTCACCCTGCCGTCGGGCCCGGGCACGAAGGCGAGGCGGCGGGCTGCGAACCAGTTGCGCACGAGGATTGCCCCGACAACCCCGACGAACCCGCCGGCAATGACATCGCTCGGGAAATGGGCGTGCACGACGACCCGGCTCACTGCGATCACGGCCGCATAGATCCACATCGCCAGCCGCGCGCGCGGCCAGACCGCGCCGATCGCGAACGCCGCTGCGAACGCCGCCGTGCTGTGGCCCGACGGCAAGGACGCGTAACCGGGCTTCCAGGAAAACGGCACATAATGGAAGGGGCCCCAGTCCGACGGTCGTGCGCGCCCGATCAGGCGCTTCACGATCGAGACGGCGAGCGCTGGAATGCCGATGGCGAAAAACACGAACTCGAGCCGCACGACGATCGCAAGGATCACGCCATTGGCCAAACGTCCGAGCTCCGGCCGCGCCAACGCCGCTGCCGCAATCACCAGAACGGCGATGGGCCAGAGAAACCACCCGGATTTGCCGAAATCGGTGATGCGCTCGAAAACTTGCACGACCCAAGGCGCAAAATTGCGCTGTTGCGCAACGGCCCAGGCGTCGACGAAGACCATCGCGGCGAGCACCACCGCGAGGCCGCCGGCGGCGAAAAGGGTCAGCAAACCCCATCGTCGAGGCGCATTTGCTGCTCCGGTCCGGACGAATCGCGGGCGCACGAGCAGTGCAAGCCAGGCGCCGAGATGTGCAAACGTACGCCGCAGCGGCGGGCCTGCTGCTTCCCTGATCGGCCCCACGAGATCCGGCGTGCTCATGACGGATTTTCCGACCGGTAAACCGCGATCGTCAGGGCGCGGCCCGCGCTGAAATTGATGGCGTCGAGCCGCGGCCCCGGCGCGTAGCGCAGTCCGATGGCTTCCGCGCGCTGCACGAAGGCGCGCTCGTGCCGCGCCTCGACGAACGCAAAGCGGCACCCGCCATCGAGCAGGAAGTCCGCGGCGCCCACGCCGTCGGTGAAGCGCGTCGACGTGCCGAACAAGAATACGATGCTCGGCTCGTGATAGCCCGCGGACGCGAACCGAGGGTGCTCGCAATCGGGACGCACGTGGTAGGCGAGCAGCGCGCTCGGAAACAGCGGACGCAGCAGCGGCACGATCGCGCCGGGCACGGCGATCGACAACATCACGGCGGCAACCGCGGCGCGCAGCAACGAGCGCTCCGCGCCGTCGATTTCGTAGAAGCGCCACGCCAAGAACCCGAAGATCATCGCCGCCGCGGCAAACGGCCAGGCCAGCAGACCCAGCTGGCGGCGGAACAGGATGAGGGCGATCACGGCGGCGATCGGCACCACGACGCTCACGATCGGCCACAATATGGTGGCGCGGGCCAAGCGGCGGTCGGGCGATAAGGCGCCTTCGCCGATCGCCCTGGCGATGAGGATGGCTACGGCCGGATAGAGCGGCAGCACGTAGTGCGGCAGCTTGGTCGGAACCAGCTCGAACACGAGCCAGGCCGGGACCAGCCAGGCCAGCAGAAATTGCGTCGCGGGCTGCCGATGCTGGCGCCATATCCCGGACGCCGCGACCGCGGCGAGTGGCGCGGCCGGCCAGAACGTGATCCAGAACAGCGCGAGGTAAAAACCCGGCGGGCCGCCATGGGACTCCTGCGCGCCGACGACCTTGCTCAGGAAGTCGCGCCCGATCGACTCGACGAAGAAACTGGCGCCGGTCCGCTGGATGATTGCGAGGAACCAGGGGAGCACCAGCAACAGCAGCCAAGCGGCACCGGCGGCAGGGCGCAGGCGCAGCAGCCAATGCGCGGAGCGGTCGCGCAGGACGAGGGTCGCGATGGTGAGCCCGACGACCATCAGGATCAGCGGCCCTTTCAGCAGAACGCCGCCGGCCAGCGCGGTCCAGAACATCGCCGGGATCAGCCATGTGCTGCTTTTGCCTGCCCTGAAGAATGGGAACTCCTCAGGCGCAGCGAACCGGAGGCGCACAGGTTGCTCCGCGGCGGCGCCAGCGCTTCGCGCGCGAGCCTCCCCCTCGCGCGACGGCAGATAGACCCGTGCCAGAGCCCCGAGCGCTGCCACGAAGGCAAGCAGCAGCATCGCGTCGGTCTTGGCGAGCCGCGCCTCGATCCCGAGCAGCAGCGAGCACGCCAGCATCAGCGCCGAAAGATAGGCGGTACGGCGCGTGCCGAATGCCAGCGCCGCCCAATAGGTCAACAGCACGGCGCCGGTCGCGCCGAGCAGCGAGGGCACGCGATAGAGCCAGATCATCGCGCGCGGCTCGGACGCACCCAGCGCCTCGGCGGCTTCGACCGCCATTGCCTGCAGCCAATAGACACCGACCGGCTTCTTGTAGCGGACCTCCTCCTGGAAGCGGATGTCGACGTAGTCGCCGCTCTCGATCATCTGCTTCGTCGCCTGGGCGAACCGCGCCTCGTCGCGATCGACCGGCGGAATACTGAAGAAACCGGGCAGATAGGTCGTCAGGCAGACGACAACGAGAAATGCCGTGGCGCGCAGAGGGGATGCCGCCAAAAAATCGAGCAGCGCGCCGAGCCCCGGAATCGCCATCCGCTGGCGTTCTTCGACCGTGGTCATGTTCCCGCGTCCGAAACGACCATAGAGAAAACCGGCTGCGGCGAAAAGCCGAGCGCGCTGAGGCGGATACGCCTCGGCGCGGCATCGGGCGAACGGCCCCGCTCGCGGTCGACGATGCGCGGGGCCGGGCGCGTTCAGCCTGCAAAAAATGTCGAGGTCATGACGCGGCGCCGCCGTGGTTCGCGCCGCGCCGGGATCGCAATCCACAGCGATTGGAGCCGTTTGCGGCTAGTCTTGGAAAAATGGATTGAAGCGGGACGAGCTCGAGCATGACCGCTGCCGGGCGGGCGCGGGGTCAGGCCCGACTCTCGGACCTTTGCCGGCCTCCGAAACTCAGCACCGTCGGAATCGACAGCACGCTGCAAGCCGCGGCCACAAGGAAGATCGCGCGCGGATGTCCCTGGTCCATGAGCCACCCGAACAGCAGCGGCGATACGATGCCGCCCAGATTGAATCCGGTCGTGACAAACCCGAACACCTTCCCGAACGATCCCGGCGGCGCCAGCGAACGCACGATCATGTCCCGCGAGGGCATGATCAGCCCCGCGCAAAGTCCTCCGATCGCCATGATGGTGATCAACGATGCGCCGCCCAGCGGAACGAGGCCGACGAGAAGTGTCATGGTCGCGATTGCGACGAGCCCGATCACCGCGACGAGGTCGTGGCGCTCGGTCCGGCTCGCAAACAGACCGCCGAGCAGCACCCCGACCGCGATCATCAGCAGGTAGACGGCCAATGCCGCATTGGCGACCGAGAGCGGCGTGCCGTAGAGCGCACCCAAAGCCACTACGGAATAATTCTGCAGCCCGCCGGCGGAAACCGCCAACATCAAGAAAAAAGCGAGATTGCTCAGAAGCGGCAGCGAAAGCAGCAGCCGCCAGGCTTCTCGGGTCGCAGGCCGCTCGGCCGGGCGGTTGCCGGCCCGCGCACGCTGCGGGCCCAGCGCATCGCGCTGGAGCAATATCACCAGGGCAGCGGCGACGCCGAGCAGTGTGGCGAACAGGAATGCGCCGCGCCAGCCGACCACTCCTTGGAGCATCAGCAAAGCCGGCGGCGCCACCGCGGATCCGAGCATCCCGGCAAAGGTGTGCATCGAATAGGCTTGGCCCATCCGCGAGTTCGAGACCCGGCGCGACAGGATCGAGTAATCGGCGGGGTGATAGACGGTGTTGCCGAGGCCCGCGACGGCAAACATCGCGACCAAAAACCAGAATGACGGAATGAGGCCCGCAAGGGCGAAGGCGCCCGCCCCGAGCAATAAACCCGCGACCAGCACCGCGGGCGCGCCCACTCGGTCGGTCAGGAACCCGGCGGAGGTTTGCAGCCCGGCCGAAACCACATTGAAGGCCGCGAGCGCCAAGCCGAGTTCGATGTAGCTCACGCCGTATTCGGCCCGCACGAAGGGAAACAGCGGCGGAAGCAGCAAGATAAAAAAATGGCTCACGAAATGCGCGCCGCTGACCAGACCGATCACCCGGGTGTCCTGGGTGCGATTTTGCGCACGAATATCGAGCACCTGGGCCATGCGGGTCCCTTACCATGGCAAAAACCGCCTGACACGCCGCGCTCCAGCAAGGCTGCCCCGCGCCGGGCGAGATTTCCGCGCCGGTAGATGGGATTGGGCGCCCTCCGTCGGGTGGCTGCCCTGCGACAAAACGAGCCAGAGAACCGGACGCGAAGTGTTGTTAGGTATGGCCCATTCGCTGGGCGGGCCCCCCGTTCCCCCCAACGCCGCCCAGCAGAAAAGCCCCGGTCGGGTCCCCCGGCCGGGGCTTTGTCTTGGGCATGGCCCAAAGTCCCGTGTTTCTGGACGGCGGCGGTTCCCTGCTATCGCTGTTTTCGACGCCAATTAGGCGCGCACAGGATGGCAACGGCACGCGCGAGCATCGCCAAGTACCGGGACTCACTACCATTTTACTGCCGATTCATCCCAGAACCGCCGCCTTTACGGATTACACAGCCATTCTGTGGTATGATGCTCGTTCAGGGGGTGACGGGACCAGGGAAGGACCGGTTCCGGCATGTGGATGCGTAGCATTGTGAGCGCGGCTGCGGCGGCCGCACTAATCGGCGTAGCTTTGCCTGCGGAGGCGGCCGACATGAGGACGCGCGGACCGGCGCGTGCGCCCGTTGCCGCCCCTTATGCGCCCGTTCCTTATTTCAGCTGGACGGGGCTCTATCTCGGCCTCAACGGCGGAGGCGGCTGGGGCCGTTCCAGCCACACGGATACGAATTTCGGGAATTCGACCGGCGAGTTCGGGATCAGCGGCGGCCTGATCGGCGGGACGCTCGGCTACAATTACCAAGTGGGCTCCTGGGTCTGGGGCCTCGAGGGCGACCTCGACTGGGCCCGTATCCACGGCAGCAGCGGGCCGATCGCCGGCGTGAACTACGACAGTTATCTACACTGGCTCGGCACCGTGCGCGGGCGGGTCGGCTTCGCGTTCGACCGCTTCATGCCGTATTTCACCGGCGGCCTCGCAGTCGGCGACGTCAAGGGTGCCATCACCAACCCGCCGGTGACGATCCTCAGCGGCACCAATACCCAGGCCGGCTGGACGCTCGGCGGCGGCGTCGAATATGCGTTCACGCCGAGCCTGAGCGGCAAGGCCGAATATCTCTACGTCGATCTCGGTTCGAGCACGCCGATCCCCGGCGACAGCGTGGATCTGAAGACCCACGTCGTGCGCGGCGGCCTGAACTGGCGCTTCAACTGGGACGGTCCGCGCCGGTATTAGTCGCCGCCGCAGCGTTGTGCCCGCGCAAGCGGGCACCACCGAGAAATTTATCACTCGATGGCGTCGGTGACGTCCTCGTAAACGTCGATCTCGATCGCCTGCGCCAGCAGTGTGCGCCAAGTCTGCAGGAACGCCCGCAGCGTCGGATCGCTGGCGATCCGTTGCCGATTCATCTCGAAGGCTTCTTCGGTCTCGTATTCCACGACCTGCACGAACTGCGTCGGGTCGTCCACATTGTGCAGCAGCCGGATGCGGGTGCGCCCGAACGCCTCGTAGAACGGAATTACCGCCTTGATGAAGGGCAACAATTGCTTGGTCTCCGGAGTGGGCGTCCGCATCCTGAAATGCAGAATGCGCCGGACCGTCTTCGAATTGTCACCCATCCAGCGCTTCCTCCGGCCCAAAATCGACAAGCCAGGCGTGCTCGTCCCTTCCGTCTCCTAGCACATCGCCTCGTCAAGGCAGAATTGGCCTGCCGAGGCGCGCGCCGATGCCGGGTACAGCATGCAGATTCCCGATCGAAGCATGCAGGCGCGTCATCGAAGCCTGCGTCCATGAGGCACTCGACCCGATCCGCGCGCCGAATCTCGATGCGCAGGATCGCGGCCGGTCGCGTGTTCAAGGGATCGAGCCGATCCGTTGTGAGCGAAAAATGACAAAAACATCGCGCAAGGCGCTGCGAGGGACCGCGGTTCGCGGCATGCGAAAGGCCGCAACGCTGTGCACGCGAATGGCGGTGGGATTGCTACTGGCTTCTGCCGTGACGGTGGCATTCGTTGCTGCCGGCCTCGACTTATTCCCGTTCCGACCGTGATACCAGACGCGGCGCACCGCGCGCTCTTCTGCTGAGGGCTGCGGCCTGATATTGCCTCGGCGCATTCCAGCCGGGGCGTTCAGCGATGATCGACAGCCGTGGGCGCGGGATCGACCAACGGGCCGCTCTCGCCGCGGCGTTTGCCGTTCTGGCGGTGATCGCGGCAATTTATTGCGTTTGCCCGGTCTGGCGCGCGGCATTCCCGCTCGAGATCAGCGTCGATTATCCGAGCCACGACGCGCTGATCACCAACAATTATCCCCCGCTCTCGTTTTATCTCATCGGCGCGCTGACCAAGCTGGGCGCGGATGCGACGACGATCGGGCGCACGCTTTCGCTCGTGGCGGTCGTCGCGACCGCCGCCGCGACCGCGATCGCGATCCGTGAACTCGGCGGGGAACCGATTGCCTCCGCCTTGGGCGGATTGTGGCTCATCGTCGTGCTCGCGCGGTTCTTCGACGGTTATGTCGGCGTCAACGATCCGCATCTGCCGGCGACGGCGCTGATGACGATCGCGCTCGCGTGGCTGCTCGCGCTTCGTCGCCGCAGCCGCGCGGCCGAGCCCGCGGTCGTGCTGATGGTGGCCGCCGGATTCTACAAGCCTACTCTGATCGCCACGCCGCTCGCCGCGCTGCTGTGGGTCATCGGCATCGATCGGCGGCGCGGTATCCGCGCCGCACTTCTCGGCGCCACGGTCGCGACTGTCGGGCTTTTCGTCTGCCTTGCGGTGTTCGGAACCAATTTCCTCGATCAGCTGCTGTTCGCACGCCATTACTCGCCGCGCCGCATCATCGACATGGCGGGACGGCTGCAATGGATCGCCCCGGCGCTGATCGTTTGGGCGATCTGGTCGTGGTTCGCGCCGCCGAGCGAGGCCAAGCGCTTCACGCAGCTCTACATGGGCGCAGCGCTCGCCGCGTTCCTGTTGCAATCCGCAGGGGCCGGCGTCGGCAACAATTCCCAGTTCGAGCTCGTGGTCGCGAGCGCCATCGGGCTAGGGCTCGCGTTCGACGGCGCCGCCGACCTATTCGCCTCGCCGCGAAACGCCGAACGAGCACGGCTGGCTATTGTGGCGGTGCTGATCATCCGCTTGCTGGCTTCGACCCGGATCGAGCCGTATCTCGTGCTCGCCAGTCCTGAATATCGGAGCCGGTTTGCCGAGCATGCCGCCGTGATGCGGCAGGAGATTGATCGGGTACGCGCAATCCCTGGACCGGTCGCCTGCAGGATCGCGGCGGTGTGCCGGTTCGCCGGGAAGCCGTTCGTGCTCGATCGCTTCGCGCTCGCGCAGCGCATCAAGGCGGGGCGCATGACCGCGGAGGAGGCCGAGGTGCGCGTCAGGGCAGCGGGAATTCGCGACGAGCCGATCGATCCGCGTGCATCGGCGGAATCTCTCGCGCGCAGACATTGAGCCGCCGGAGTCGCGCCGCCGATCACTCCCGCCCGAACTGCTTGCGCAATTCGCCCTTGGCCCGCGTCAGGATGCGTCGACGCGAGGCCGGGAGGTTCTTGCCGGCGCGGTTGATGTAAAACGTCAGCATCGAGAGCGCCGAGCGGTACGGGTCCGCCTTTCGTCGCTTGTTGCTCTCGGCAGAGCGTTTCAGCGAGCGGGCGATCCGCTTGGGATCGTTCCAGGTGAAAACCCCCTGGCGCAAATCCAAGGCATCGCTGCGTTCTGTCACCGTTCGCGACCACCGTCTTGTCGCACGTTTCGCCATGGAGCGCTCGCACGCTGAACAGTCTCGACAACCGATGACGCGCGGCGATGTTCCGGCCGGGCGCCGGCCGTCGCACCGCGCGGCTTCTCGGTTCCGGACGAACTGCGATAATGCGAATACGCCTTTCGCGAAGCCGAATCCCCCTGCCCTCGCCGATGAGAGCCATCACCCCGACCGGCAAGCCTCCGCTGCGGCAACGCTCGCTGTTCATGCGCGTGTTCCCCTCGATCATGCTGCCGATGTTCCTGGCGGTGATCGATCAGACGATCGTCGCGACGGCGCTGCCGGGGATCGCCGCCTCGCTCGGCGGCGTCGAGCGCGTCTCCTGGGTGGTCATTTCCTATCTGGTCGCCGGCACCGTGGCGGCCCCCGTCTATGGACAATTGGGCGACGTGTTCGGCCGCCGCCGGTTGATGTTCGTGGCGCTCGCGATTTTCCTCGCCGCCTCGCTGTTCTGCGCGCTTGCGGCGACGATCGAGATGCTCACGCTCGGGCGCGTGCTGCAGGGGCTCGGCGGCGGAGGCCTCATGACCTTGTCGCAAGCGCTGATCGGCGAGACGGTGCCGCCGCGCGAGCGTGGCCGCTACCAAGGTTACCTCGCGGCAGTCGTCGTCACTTCGAACACGTTTGGTCCGGTCGCGGGCGGCTATCTCACGCAGCATTTCGGTTGGCGCTCGATCTTCCTCATCAACCTGCCATTGGGAATACTCGCGCTGCTCCTGACGCTGCGGCTCGAGCCAAAGCCCGGGTTTCGCAGCGAACATTCCTTCGACGTCACGGGCTTGCTGTTCTTCGTTCTGTTCGTGGCTCCTACCCTGTTGGCCCTGCAACAGGTCCAGTATGCGAGCCTCGCGACATTGCCGGCGATTGCCGCTCTCGCCGCGTTGGGCCTCGCCTCGCTTCTGCTCTTGTTGCGCCAGGAGCGCCGCGCGCCCTTCCCGCTGCTGCCGATCGGCCTGCTACGCCAGCCGGCGATCTGGCGCAGCGACGCGCTCGCGGCCTGCCACGGCGCGGCGCTCGTATCCCTCATCACGCTCCTGCCCATCTATTTGCGCGTCGGCCGCGGTATGTCGGCATCGGAGACCGGAATGCTGCTCGTGCCGCTCACCATCGGGATCGGGGTCGGCTCGATGATCGCCGGCCGCATCATCAGCAGGACCGGCCGGACCTCGATCTTTCCCTCCTACGGGCTGATCTTCGTGACGATCACGCTGCTGTTCCTGGCGTTCCGGATTTCGGCGCTCAGCCCGTCCGGCCTCCGCTGGGTGCTGCTGTGGAACGGGCTGTTCATGGGAACCGTCATGGGCGTCGTGCAGGTCAACGTGCAGAGCGTCGCCGGACCGCAGATGCTCGGCGCCGCGGCCGCTTCGGTGCAGTTCTCCCGCTCGGTCGGCGCGGCATTCCGCACGGCGCTGGTCGCTGCCGTGCTGTTCGCTACGCTCGCACGCGTCGACCCGGAGGCGGCCCGGCTGTTCGGCGCGACGGTGCAGCAGGGCGGCGATGTGCTCGCACGCCTGCCGGGCGTGCGTCAGGCCGTGCTGCGGAGCGAATTCGACGAGGCTTTTCGCGCCGCATTCCTCACGATCGCCGCGTTCTCGGCGTTGGGGCTCGTGCTCGCTTGGTTTACGCCGCTGCGGCGCATCTGAGACCCCGGCCCAAGCGGCCGTGATGGGTGCCGGCGATGTGCGGCGCTGCTCGCTTGCCTATTGAAACTGATCGGGCTGCCCCATGAACTGCAGCTCGTAGCGGTGTTTGAAAAGTTCGATATTGTACACGACGTAGATCGCCGTCCCGGCGCAGATCAAGGCGCAGACGACCAGAATGACGTCACGAAGAACCCGAGCCATGGCCGAACATAAGCATGGCAGCGAAGTCCGGCAATGCGCGTCGCGCAACGCTGCCGCCTGGCAGGTGGTGCTCGAGGCCGCGGACCAGCTCGCTGGGCCCATCAATGTGACGAATGCCAGCATCGGGCGGCAGTCCGCGTCGCAGCGCGCCGCCATCGCGCCCCGGGCGAAGTTTGGGCGGCAGGCCGATCTGCGGCGGATCTGACGTGGTGCTCGCGCTTTCGCTCCTTTGGCTGATCGCCGTTGCCGTTCTTCTGTTGCGCGCACTGCGCCAGCGCGGCGCCTTGCAGACCGTGCTTCCGGCGGAAATCTCCGACCCCGCGCCGAGCGTCGCCGTAATCGTTCCCGCGCGTAACGAGGCCGCCAATCTCGGGCGCTGCCTCCCCTCGCTTGCGGGGCAAGCATTCCCCGATTTGTGCATCCTCATCGTCGATGACCAATCGACCGATGCGACGGCTGCAATCGCGGCGGCGTTCGCCGCTCGCGATCCGCGCATCCGGCTGCTGCGCGCACCGGCGCTGCCACCGGGCTGGACCGGAAAATGTCACGCCTGCTGGCTCGGCGCGCGCGCCGTCCCCGCTGCCGACTGGTTGTGCTTTCTCGACGCCGACGTTGTCGCCGAGCCGATGTTGATCGCTAGTGCCGTGGCGGATGCCGAAACTGCCGCCCTCGATCTGCTCTCGCTCGCGCCCCGGCACGAGCTCGGATCCTTCGCCGAGCGCCTGATCCTGCCTTGCGGGCACTACCTGCTCGCGTTCCTGCGCGACGTGCGGTGTATCGAGGCGCCCGATTGCCCCGATGCGCACGTCACCGGCCAATGCCTTTTCATCCGTCGCGCGGCGTACGAGGCCGTCGGCGGCCATCATGCGATACGCGATGCCATCTGCGAGGACGTTGCCCTGGCGACGCTGATCAAGCGCTCGGGCCGCAAGATCGCGCTCCGCGGCGGCGATCGCCTGCTCTCGACGCGCATGTACACCGGCTGGCGCACGTTGTGGCCGGGGCTCGCCAAGAATCTGACCGAAATGCTCGGCGGCGTTCATTCGGCGATCGCGACCGCCGCCGCGGGGCTGGTCCTTGCCTGGGCCGCCGTGCTCTTGCCGCTCCTCGACGCCCGGGACTGTCGGGCAGGCGCGCCGGGCGCATGCCTCGCGCTCGCATTCGCGCTGCCGGCAAGCGCCGCGGCGTTCGGCCTGCACGTTGCGGGAACGCGGTTCTTTCGAATCCCGTTCTGGTATGGGCTTATTTTCCCGTTGGGCTACAGCCTCGGCACGTTGATCGCGTTCGACAGCGTGCGGCGGCGGCTGAGCGGACGCGTCACGTGGAAAGGGCGCACCTACCCATGAACGAACGTTCCGGCGGGGACCCCTCTGCTCCCGAAATGCCGCACCGCGATGTGACGGAGCACGTGCGACGCGCCTCGGGTCGAGCGACGACCGTCGTGCTCATCGTCATCGTGCTGTTCCTCTACGGCATTCGCCACGTGCTGCTGCCGTTCGTGCTCGCCGGGGCGGCGGCCTATGCATCGACCCCCGTGGTCAATTGGCTCACCGCGAAGACTCGCCTGCCGCGGCTGCTGTGGGCCGTGGCGGTTTTTTGCCTCCTCGCCGGCGTGCTCGCGCTGATCGCCGAGATCGCGCTGCCCGCGCTGTTCGTCGAGATCGCAAATTTCGCGACCGACACCGAGCGCATGGTCGAGAACGCAATTCGCGGCGTGATCGGCGATCGCACCGTGCTGCTGCTCGGCGAGCCGGTGAACGCCGCCCAGCTCGCGCAGCAGGCGGTCGCCGGCGTGCGCGGCTGGGCGTCGCAAACCACCGAAGTCGTGACGCTTGCGGCCTACAGCTTCGCGTTCGTGTTCGGCACGTTTCTCACGCTTGTCATCCTGTTCTACTTCCTGACCGGAGGACCGCAGCTCGCGCGCGGCACGATCCGACTGATCCCGCCGCAGCAGCGCGCGCTGATCGCCCACATCGCCGCCAAAATCGATCCGGTGCTCAAGCGCTACATCATCGGCGTCGTTCTCGTGGTGATTTATGCGGCGATCGCCGCGTACGTCGGACTCGGCCTGATCCTCGGCCTCGAACACGCGGTATTCCTTGCGATCCTGACGGGGTTGCTCGAAATGATTCCGGTGATCGGGCCGCTTCTCGCCGCGGTCATCGCCGGCGTCATCGCGCTGCAGGCCGCAACCAGCGTATGGAACATCATCGGCTATGTGATCTATGCAGCCGCCCTGCGGCTCTCGATCGACCAGCTGTTCGGCCCAATCGTGCTCGGCCGCGCGGCGCGCATGCATCCGGTGCTGGTCATTTTCTGCTTCGTGTCCGGCGGGCTCCTGTTCGGGGTCGCAGGGGTGCTGATCGCGGTTCCGGTGGCGCTGACGATCCGCATCGTGCTCGCCACACTCTACGACGAGCCGCTGCCTTACGAGCGGCCGGTCGGCCGTCGAGATTGACGTCGCTGCAGCGCGTGTGTTGCCGGCGCGCCACGCTGCACGTCCGCCGACGCCAGACATTCCCACAGGCTCGCAATTCGCCTTGCGAAGACCGCATTTCGATGCCTCAATCGCAGACCCCGCCTGTCCCGATCGCTGCAACCTGCCCCATTGCCGAAGCAATCGGGGGTCGAACTCCAGAACGCCCCATGCATTGATGCGGTAGATCAGCTTCTCCTGGTAAATTCATGATCCTGCAATGGGCATCGGATTTTTGCTTCATGGGGGCCTGCATCGGCTGCCTGTATCTTGCGACCGCGGCCGCCATGACCCTGCGCTTTCGCGGCCGCGATCCCGCCGGCTCCGGCAAGCCGGTCTCGGTGAGCGTTCTCAAGCCGCTGCACGGGGAAGGTGAGCGGATTTTCCGGTGTCTTGCCTCGTTCTGCAGCCAACGCTATCCGGGGCCGGTCCAGATCGTATGTGGCGTTCAGGAAGCGGGCGATGCCGCCGTCCCACTGGTGAAACGCCTGCAAGCCGCATTTCCCAGCAAGGACATCAAGCTCCGGATCGGCGCGCGCCCGCATGGCGGCAACCGCAAGGTCTCCAATCTGGCCAACATCGCGGCTGCCGCCGATCATGACGTGGTGATTCTCGCCGACAGCGATATCGAGGTCGATCCCGACTACCTCGCGCGCGTCGTCGGCGCGCTGCAGCACCCCGAGGTCGGCGCGGTGACCTGCCTCTATCACGGGATCTCCGGCAGCGGCGCCTGGGCGAGCCTCTCGGCGCTCACGGTAAACGCGCATTTCCTGCCCAACGTGGTCTTCGCGGTGACGTGCAGGCTCGCGCAGCCCTGCTTCGGGGCCACCATCGCGCTCCGGCGCGAGACGCTCTCGCGCATCGGCGGCATCGAGCAGTTCGCCGATTCGCTCGCCGATGATTATTCGATCGGCGAGGCGATACGCGCGACCGGCGGCGAAGTGGCGATCTCGCCGGTCTCCGTCGGGCATCTATCGAAGGAGCAAAGCGCGCGGCAATTGTGGGTTCACGAACTGCGCTGGGCACGAACCATCCGCGCCCTCGACCCGATCGGCTATTTCGGATCGCTCATCACTCACCCGTTCCCGCTGGCGCTGCTGGCGGCGATCACCGGCAGCAGCGGCGGGCTGGCGCTGGCCGCGTTCGCGCTGCTCTGCCGTGTCAGCTTGGTGAGATGCGTCGAGGGCCGCTTCGGGCTGGAGCGTCAGGCCTACTGGCTCCTTCCCGTTCGCGACTTGATTTCGTTCGCGGTCTTCGTATGGAGCTTGTTCGGCAGCAGGGTGAGCTGGAACGGCGAAACCTACCGATTGACCGCCGCGGGCCATCTGGTGCGACGGACGATGCCCTGATGCGCACCCTGTTCCTGCAGGCGCCCTCCTTCGAGGGTTTTGACGGCGGTGCGGGCTCGCGCTACCAGGCGCGCCGCGAGATCCGCTCGTTCTGGTACCCGACGTGGCTCGCGCAGCCGGCCGCGCTGGTGCCCGACAGCAAGCTCATCGATGCGCCTTCGCACGGTATCTCGCTCGACACTATCCTCGACGAAGCCGGACAATTCGACGTCGCGGTGCTGCACACCTCGGCGCCTTCCTTCGCCTCGGATCTCAAAACGATCGATGCGCTCAAAGCCGCCAATCCGCGGCTCAAAGCCGGGCTGGTCGGCGCCAAGGTCGCCGTCGACCCCGACGGCAGCCTGCAAGCGTCCGCCGCGGTCGATTTCGTCGCGCGGGAGGAATTCGACTTCGCAATCCAGGAATTGGCGCAGGGTCGGGACTGGGCGAGCATCGCCGGCCTGTCGTTCCGCAATGCGCCGGGCGCGATCGTGCACAACCCGGACCGGCCGATCCTCGAAAACATGGATCTGCTGCCGTTCGTCACTCCCGTGTACAAGCGCGACCTCGAGATCGAGAAATATTTCATCGGGTACCTGCAGCACCCGTATCTCTCGTTCTACACCGGTCGTGGCTGCAAATCCCGGTGCACGTTCTGCCTATGGCCGCAAACCGTTGGCGGCCACCGCTATCGCACGCGCAGCGTCGGCCACGTCGTCGAGGAGGTCGCCTGGGCGCAGCGGGCTTTCCCCGACGTCAAGGAGTTCTTCTTCGACGACGATACGTTCACCGACGATTTGCGCCGAACGGAGGCGATCGCGCGCGAGCTCGGCCGGCTCGGCGTCACTTGGTCGTGCAATGCCAAGGCGAACGTGCCGCGCGACACGCTGCGCGTGATGCGCGACAACGGCTTGCGGCTCCTGCTCGTCGGCTATGAGACCGGCAATCAGCAGATCCTGTACAACATCAAGAAAGGCATGCGCATCGACGTCGCCCGACGCTTCACCAAAGATTGCCACGAGCTCGGGATCACGATCCACGGCACCTTCATTCTCGGCCTGCCCGGCGAGACCAAGGAGACGATCCAGGAGACGATCCGGTTTGCGGCCGAGATCAATCCGCACACCATCCAGGTATCGCTCGCGGCGCCCTATCCGGGAACCTATCTCCACCGCCAGGCGCTGGAGAACGGCTGGCTCGACGAGGCCAATGCCGAGCTCGTGGACGATCGCGGCGTGCAGATCGCGCCCCTGCACTATCCCCACCTCAGCCATTCCGAGATCTTCCACTCGGTCGAGGACTTCTACCGGCGATTCTATTTCCGCGCGCCGAAGATCGCCTCGATCGTCTCGGAAATGGCGCGCAGTCCGCAGATGATGAAGCGCCGGCTGCGGGAAGGCCTCGAGTTCTTCCGCTTTTTACGCGAGCGGCGGGAACCGGCGCGCTGAATCCACGCGCAGCGTGGACTGCCGCGATCCGGCTGAGACGACTCCCCTCACCGCAGATAACCGGCGTTGCGGAACCAGGCGATGGCATCGGCCAGTCCCTGCTGGTATGGCCGTGGCGTGTAGCCGAGCTCGCGCTTCGCCTTTTCGTGGGTGAAGAACATGTGATGGCGCGCCATGTGCAGCGCGTCGCGAGTGATGAACGGCGCTCGGCCGGTGAGCCGCGCGACGGCCTCGCTGCTCCAGGCGAGGGGAAACATCGGGCCGATCGGCAGCCTGACGCGCGGCGGGCGCCGGCCGAGATTGCGCGCGATTTCCGCGAGCATCTGCCGCAACAGCACGTTCTCGCCGCCGAGGATATAGCGTTCGCCGATCCGGCCGCGCTCGAGCGCGGCGAGATGCCCGGCGGCGATGTCGTCGACATGCGCCAGGTTCAACCCGGTATCGACGAACGCCGGCATGCGGCCTGACGCAGCCCGCACGATGATTTCGCCGGTCGGCGTCGGCTTGATGTCGCGCGGGCCGATCGGCGCCGAGGGATTGACGATCACGGCCGGGAGCCGGTCCTTCTCGATCAGATCCTGCACCACGCGCTCGGCCAGGACCTTGCTGCGTTTATAGGCGCCGATCGCGGCATCGGGCTCGAGCGCGCGGCTCTCGTCCGCAGGCGAGCCGTCGTCGCGGAGCGCGACGGTGGAGACGCTGCTGGTGTACACGACGCGCTCGACACCGGCGCGAAGCGCCTCTTGCATCACGATGCGGGTGCCTTCGACATTGACGTGGAGCAGATCGGCGAACGAAGGTGCCCACAGCCGGTAATCGGCGGCCGCGTGAACGAGGAAACGGGCCCCCGCGAGCGCGGCCGCCACCGCGTCGCGATCGCGGATGTCGGCTTCCACGAGCTCGCAAACGCAATCGGCGAGGTTGGTGCGCGGGCTCGAGCGCCGAACCAGCGCCCGTACCGGATAACCGGCACGCGTGAACGCCTGCACGATGGCGGATCCGATGAACCCGCTGGCGCCCGTGACCACGACCGGCCCGGAGCGTGACCCGGCAGACTCCGTCATTGCGCGACCTGATACCGTGTCGGTTGGCGCAGGGGTTTAGCGGCGTCCGAGACGTTTCGCAACGAGGATTGCGGCCCTGCGGCCGACCCGCAGCGCCCTTACCAATCCACGACGATGGCACGAAAAATCCAGCGGAGCGCAAGTCAAAACTTTTTGCAGCGAGCTCGCCGGCGTCGTTCGGAACCCGGCATCTTTGCCCGAGTTCTGCCGATGGGAATGTAGGTTCCCGAACGGCAAAGAGCCGCATCAAGACTTCCCAGGGCGCTTGCGGAGCGGTTGGGGGGTTCGGCGAGGTCCTCGAGGGTCGTATCGGGCTTCGCTTCCGTGCCGAGCAATCCGCCTTGGGGCCCGATGAGGCGATGGCCCTTGCGTTGAGGAGGTTGGAGATGGCTTACCTGGATGTCAGCCCCATGATCGTGGCGTTGCGCACGAGCCCCAGCGATTTCGAAATGAAGCGCGGGTGGCTTCGTCACTTCCCGAGCCGGCACGAGTTCAAGTTCGACAGCGAGGGAAATGTCCGGCTGCATGCGCGATGCGATTGCGCCATGCTCGCGGTGCGCCGTGAGCAGGGACTGGAGCTCTGGCAGACGTTTCAGCAGTGGCACGTCAGCTATTGGCGGCCGCTGGAGATCAACAAGGAATTCGCCTCGCATTTCCGCAGGCCCAATCCGGTGGTCCGGGCGTTGCGCAGCCTGATTGCCAAGACCCGCCGCGCCGTGCTCCTGCGCAGCGAGGACAGGGCCGCCGCGCAAGCACCCTCGATCGTACCCGCCGAATAGCCGGGCCGGGCACTCCCTCCGAGCAAAAGCGGGCGGCCTTGCGGCCGCCCGCGGTCATGCGCCCTGCATCGTTGCGCAATGTGAGCCAGTTCACTTCTGCGCGCCGAGTGCCATGCGATCCTGCGCCACGCGCTGGCAGTCGGCCTTTCCCATCTTCACGGCTGCCGGTCGGACTCGCCCCGGCCCGCTCTGGGCCGGGGTCTTTTTGTGACCTCCGCCCCACCGGCCGGCTGTGCGGGGCTCGATCGGGACAATTTTCACCCTGCCTTTTACCGAATACTCAAAGCGCGCGAGCCCTACGGTGACCGCCGCAAATTTCGTCAGCGCTGGCACGATGCACGGCTTCTTCCAGGACCGCAACGCGCCCAACAGCGGCTCCGACGCTTCACCGGCGGCGCCACCCAAAACGTCACCGGCCGGACCGCGACCGGTGCGAAGTGCGTGCAGCTGGTCGCGCTGACCTTGACGTTCAACGGCAATGCATCGTTCAACTTCGAGCCGGACTGTGCGGCCGTCGGCGTGCGCGGGCTGGGGAGGAGTCTCGTTCCGCTGGTCGAATGAGGCGCGCTCGCCCGCCCGCGTTCTACCAGCCGTGGAGAAACAGCGCGTCGGGCGGCGGCGCCGGGCCGGCCGCCTCCGTGCTCAGCTTGCCGTAGCGGCCGCGGAAGAACACCAGCGGTCGCGGCATCGCCGCGTGCAGCGGCGAGATCGCCACTACCCTGCCGACGAAGATTTCATGATCGCCGCCATCGTGCCGGGCGTGGGCGACGCATTCGAGCGACACCAGCACGTTGGGCAGCACCGGGACCCCGGTCTTGCCCGGCAGCACGCTCACGCCCTCCCATTTCTCGCCCAAGGCGCGGGCGAAGCGGTTGGACATGATCTCCTGATCCTCGTTGAGCACATTGACGGCATAGCGATCGACGTGCTGCCAGGCGGCAAAGCTGTAGACCGCGCGCGAAACGCTGAACAGCACCAGCGGGGGCGACAGCGAAACCGAATTGAACGAGCTGACCGTCAGCCCGAGACGCTCTCCGGCATTGGAAAGGGCCGTCACCACGGCGACGCCTGTCGGAAACACACCGAGCGCGTCACGGAACGCGCGTTCATCGAAGCTCACCGGTCGAACTCCCGTTTGCGCCGTGCATCCCGCATTTAACGGTACGAGCGGCGCAACTTTCAATCGCGGCGCCGATCGGGGGCGTGTGGATCGGCAGATGCGATCCGGAGCTGCAGCTTGCCAGCCCACGTCATCGGCTCTTATCTTGCGGATGCCTGCTGGGGGACTGCCATGTCCAAAATCGTGAACGCCGGCGGCCGGCTCGACCGGCTCCCGCTCTCGTCGTTTCACCGGCGCATTTTCTTCCTGATCGGCGCCGGCATGTTCTTCGACGGCTACGATCTCTATGTGGGCACGACCGTGCTCGGCTCGACCGTGCAGAGCGGCTTCTCGACGCTCAACCAGAATGCCCAGTTCGTGTCGGCGACCTTCTTCGGCATGACGCTCGGGTCACTGATCACCGGATTCCTCGGCGACCGCTACGGCCGGCGCTTCACCTACCAGTTCAACTTGCTGATTTTCGGTCTGGCGTCGTTCGCCGCGGCGTTCGCGCCGAACATGGACGTTCTCAATCTGCTGCGCTTCGTCATGGGCCTGGGACTCGGCGCCGAGATCGTGGTCGGCTATTCGACGCTGACCGAATTCGTGCCGCCGCGGCTGCGCGGCCGCCTGCTCGCGAGCATGGCGCTCCTGGTCGTCTCCGGACTGCCGGCAACCGCCCTGCTCGGCACGCTGATCATCCCGACCTTCGGCTGGCGGCCGATGTTCGTCATCGCCGGCATCGGCGCGCTTGTCGTCTGGTACCTGCGCAAGGCGCTCCCGGAATCCCCGCGCTGGCTGGAGCGGCAGGGGAGAACCGAGGAGGCCGAGGCGCTGCTCGAGGCGATCGAGCGGGAAGCGGCCGCCGCCGGCCCGCTCCCGCCGCCGACCGGGCCGGCCCCGCCCACCGATTTCCGCCTCGCCTCGCTGATCCAGCCCCCGATCCTGCAACGCATGATCGTCGGTTGCGTGGTGCTGATCTCGATCAATACCCTGATTTCGGCTTCGTGACCTGGCTGCCGACCTTCTTCGTCCAGCAAGGGCTCACCATCGCCCGTTCCTTCGCCTACACACTGGTCATCATCCTGGGCTCACCGATCGGCTGCCTGATCGGGGCGTTCGGCGCCGACTATTTCGGGCGCCGACGCTGCATCATCGGCGCTTCCGTGCTGACCATCGTGTTCGGCGGGATCTACCCGTTCGTCTCCACCCCTGCGCTGCTGCTGACGATCGGCTTCCTGTTGATCGTCTCGATCTACATTCAAGTCGCGATCCTGTTCGGGGTCTACACTCCCGAGCTGTTTCCGACCGAGGTTCGGCTGCGCGCCAACGGCATTTGCAACACCTTCGGGCGCGCCGCCACGATCGTCACGCCTTTCGTTGTGGTGGCATTGTTCAGGGCCTACGGGGTCGGCGGCGTGCTCGGCCTGATGGTCGGCCTGCTGATCGTGCAAATCGCCGCCGTCTATGCGTGGGGAGTCGAGCCCAACCAGCGCCCGCTCGAGGCCATGGAGGCGGAAGGCGGGGAGCCCGCCGGACCCGCGCCTAGTCCCGCGCCGGCGTGAGGACCGGGGGGTTATCGCGCCAGTCGAGGAACGGGCGGCCGGCGCATTCGTTGCTGACCCATGCACTGCTGCTGCGCGCAATAGCCTCCGATGGGGCACATCGCGATGGAACAGCTCGCGGTCGCGGGCGGCGATCTGACCGGAGTACGTGCCGGCAGCGGACGGGACCTCGTCATGCTGCATTCGCTGCTCACCGACCGTCACGCGTTCGATCGCGTGCTGCCGCCTTTGGCGGCCCGGTTCCGCGTGACGGTGCCCAATCTTCCGGGTTTTCACGGCGCCGCGCCGGTGCGGGGCGGCCTCGAAGCCTACGCCGAATGGGTCGCGCGGGCATTCGACAGCTTCGACATCGACGGCGATGCGATCCTGATGGGAAACGGCTTCGGCGGCACGGTCGCTCTCGCCTTCGCGCTCGAGCACGGCGCGCGTATCGGCCGGCTCCTGCTGTGCGACGTCGCGCCCGGCTTTCCGGAAGCCGGCAAGCAGGCGTTTCGCATCATGGCGGCGAGCATCGCGGAAGGCGGCATGGGCGCCATCGCGGAAATCGCCGCCAAACGCGTATTCCACACGGTCTATCTCGGCAAGAACCCCGGAGCCGTCGAGGAGAGCCGCGCGGTGCTGCTCAAGATCGACCCGGCCGCGTTTCGCGAAGCGTGCCTGGCGCTGGTCGACGCCGACCTCGTGGCGGACCTGCCGCGGCTAGAACCGCCGACGCTCGTCGTCTGCGGCGAGCTCGACCAGGCGACGCCGCCGGAGCTCAACCAGCTGATCGCCGCGAAGGTCCCGGGCGCGCGCTATGTCGAACTGCCGCGCTGCGGCCATTGCCCGCCCCTGGAGCAGCCGGAAGCGTTCCTGGCGGCGGTCGGGGAGTTTTTGGGGGCCGCATAGCGCGGTGTGGAGAGCGCTGTCCAAGACGGATAGCGCGCCGCCCACAATCAGCCAATACGCACGAAGCCAGCAACGCCTCTAATGACTCGGCAAGGAGAATCTGTGGTAGACTATCCCGCCCCTGGATGTATTCCCTACCTTGCCTTCGCAAAAGAGTTCCCCCTAGAGTAGTTCACGTCTATTATTGAGCTGGGAACCAGATCCGACGGCACATGATGTGATTCGACTCCAGCCGACGACCAACGACCCGATTGCCCCATCGAACATCAAGAGACGGCTCGCCGCTATTGCGTTTGCGGACGTCGCCGGCTTTTCGCGTCTGATTGCCGCGAACGACGTGGAGACGCTACGCCGGTGGAGAGCACTGCGCACGGAGATCTTAGAACCGCATATGACGAGGCACGGTGGACGCGTTGCAGAGATGGCGGGAGATGCGGTGCTGATCGAATTTCCGAGCGTCGTCAATGCCGTGCAATGGGCTGTCGATGTCCAGAGGGTTCAGAAGACCAGGCAGGACGAACCCGATCCTTTCGCCTTGCAGCTGCGCATCGGTATCAATGTCGAGGATGTCATTGATGACGACGGAGTCCTACAGGGAGATGGTGTCAACATCGCGTCACGCATTCACCAGGTTGCGGATCCTGGACAGATTGTTGTAACGGCGGCAGTGCGAGACTACGTCACGAATCGGCTCCCCGTAGGCTTCCGAGACATCGGCACGCCGCTCCTAAAAAACATCAATCGCTCCGTTCATGTATTCGCGGTCGAGTGGGTGGGGAGCACGGAAGCCGTTCCGGTAGCGCAGCCGTATCTACAATGGTCGTCACGGCCGACAATCGCAGTGCTTCCGTTCCGAAATATCGGAGGCGCAGATGAGGAGAGTTACTTCGGAGAGGGAATAACCGATGACATCATCACCGGTTTGTCGCGCAGCCGGTCGTTGTATGTGATTGCCCGCAATTCGACATTACGTTATCGCGATAGAAGTAAGGATCTTCGACAGATCGCAGGCGAGCTCGACGTGCGTTATTTGCTCGATGGGAGTGTCAGACGGCATGCGACGCGCCTACGTATCAATGCGGAGCTGACTGACGTCGCGGCTAACCGTCCAATTTGGGCGCAGCGGTTCGATGGTGCCAACGATGATTTGTTCGAATTTCAAGACCGGATCGCGAGAAGCATTGTCGGTTCGCTTGAGCCGCGTCTGCGAGCAGTCGAGGCGGCGCGGGTAGCCGATCGTCCCACCGAGAGCTTGGACGCTTACGACTGCGTGCTAAAAGCGCAGGCCCGATTGTATTATTTCACGGAGGAGAGCTACCGGGATGCAGGCAAGCTGCTGGAGCGCGGGATCGCGCTCGATCCCTCCTATGCACAGGCATATGCCTATCTGGCTTGGTGGCTCAACTTCCAAATCGGCGAGGGCTGGTCTGCCGATTCCGAATCGGAGAGGACCCGTGCGGTCAAAGCCTCCCAACGCGCGATGGAGCTCGATCCGGAGGACTCTTTCGTCCTAGCCATCGCCGGTCACATTACCTCTTTCATAGCCGGCAAGCCGGAAGAGGCGGTCGAGCTGCTTGATCGGGCCCTGGAGGTCAATGAAAACTCGCCGTTCGCGTGGGGGCTCAGTGCGCTGACATGCGCATACCTCGGACGACCGGAGGAGGCGCGGGAGCGGCTGCAGAATGTCTGGCGCCTTAATCCGTTTGATCCGCTGAATTTCTACTTCTGGATAGTAGCCGGAATTGCTGAGTTCGTCGCCGGCCGCTATGATGAGGCGATCGCGTGGCTACGCAAGAGTAGGCGCGCAAGTCCGCGATTCATCGCCTGTCTGCGGATGTTGGCGGCGTCACTTGCGCTATCCGGGAACGAGGTTGGCGCTCATGCCATTGCGCGAGAGTTGCTGAATGTCGAACCATCGTTTCGAATATCAACGTTCGTGTCGTGGTATCCACTGCGCCCCACTGATCTGACGCGCCTAGCCGCGGGATTGCGCGCTGCGGGGTTGCCGGAGTAACGGTTTCGCGCTGAGTAACCGGTTGGCTACATCAACGAAATAGAGGGCACACCATGGGTGCGGGAGCGGGAGCCGGGGCCGGAGCGGGCGCTGGCGCAGGTGCAGGCGCTGGTGCGGGGGCCGGTGCAGGTGCCGGGGCG
>JBKPDF010000013.1:0-45394 GCA_046727735.1 Pseudomonadota bacterium
GACCACGTCGGGATCCCGCGCCGCCTGATTCAAGAATTGCACGACGACGTCGAACGACTCGTAGGGATGGTGGACGATCAAATCCTTCTGCCGGATCGCCGCGAAGCAATCGCCGGCGTGGTCGCGGATGCGCTCGGGGAAACGGGGATTGTACGGAACGAATTCGAGGTCCGGCCGGTCGAGGCAGCCGGAGAGCTGCGAGAGCTCGTTGAGGGCCAACACGCCGTCGACCCGAAAAACCTCGTCGTCGGTGACCGCGAGCGCGCGCTGCACGAAATTGCGCAGCTCGCTCGGCATCGCGGCTTCGAGCTCGAGCCGGATCACCGAACCGCGGCGGCGCCGCTTGAGCACCGATTCGAACAGGCGGACGAGATCCTCGGCCTCCTCCTCGACCTCGATCTCGGAATCGCGCAGCACCCGGAAGGCGCCCTGCCCTTTGACATGGTATCCGGGAAACAGCTGCGAGATGAACTGGCCGGCGGCCTGTTCGAGCGTGATCAGCCGCACCACGCCGGCTTCCGCCGGCGGCGGCAATCGGATGAAGCGCTCGATCTTGTTCGGCACGCGGATGAGCGCGTTCATCGCCTTGCCGTCGCTCGCACGCGCAAGCTGCAGCGCGATCGAGAAGCCGAAATTGGGGATGAACGGGAACGGGTGGGCGGGATCGATCGCAAGCGGAGTGAGCACCGGAAACACCCGGTGCAGGAAATGCTCCTCCAACCAAGCGCGCTCGTGACGGGTGAGATCGGGGCCATCCACCAGCACGACCCCGTCCTGCGCCAGCTCGTGGCGCAGCTCGCGCCATCGCGCCTGCTGATCGCTGGCGAGCACGGCCACGGCTTCGCGGATGCGGGCGAGCTGCTCGCTCGGCGTGAGCCCGTCCGGGCTCTTGGTTGCGATGCCGGCTTGCACCTGTCCCTTCAGGCCGGCAACGCGAACCATGAAGAATTCATCGAGATTGTTGGCGCTGATCGACAGAAAACGCACCCGCTCGAGCACCGGATGGCCCTCGTTCGCCGCCTCTTCGAGGACTCGGCGGTTGAACTGCAGCCAGGACAATTCCCGATTGACAAACCGGGCGGGCGTTCTGGCGAGCTCGGATTCCGGTACGGCGGGCGGCGCAACGGAAAGGCCCTCGCGCCCCACCGGAACCGGTTGGGCGGATGAAAGCTCAATGGTTTCCGCGCGATCGACCATGGACTTGCCGTACGCTCTCAACGTGGAAAGGGCTGCTCGACGAGGCAAACGCCATGATCGCCCCGGAGATGCCTAGTTTCAAGGCTCAAGGCCTCCCAAGACCGCGGCGGCAAGCGCGCGATTGACCGGCCGCTGCAAGCGCAAGGAAGCCCCGTCGAGCGCCGCGACAGCGCTGCGTGCGGCCTCGATCGAGCGCTCGATTCGGCTCACCATGTAGGAAACCAGATTTTCCTCGACCGCGAGTTGCCGGTCGGCGAACAACTTGACGAGCACCGCGCGCAGCAGCGCATCGTCCGGCGGGCCCAGCTCGGCCATGGGCAGCGCTCGCACTCGCGAAGCGAGATCCGGGATCCGTACCGGCCAGGCGACGGGCGGAGTGCGCGAGGTCAGCAATACGAAGGCGCGCTCCTCGCGCGCAAGGTTGAGTAAATGGAAGAGCGCCGCCTCGTCGAGCGCCCCGCCGTGCACGTCCTCGAGCACGAGAGCGCCGGTTGCGAGCGCGGCGGAAAGGCTTGCGTCGCCGAGCGCACGCCAGGACAAGAGTCGCGCGCCGGCGCGCTCGGCCCAGATCGCCGCGAGATGGCTCTTGCCCGAGCCCGCCGGACCGACGAGGGCGAGGAAGCAGTCGGGCCAATCCGGCCAGCGCTCGAGCATCGCAAGCGCCGCCGCATTCGAAGGCCCGGGCAGAAAATCCTCGCGAGCAAAGCTTTCACAGTGAGCAAGCGCAAGTGCGAGCTGTCGGGGAGTGGAGGCGCTCAGCATCGTACGTCAGCGCAGCTCCTCGTCCGACGACAGCGCGATTCGGCCCGAGGCCGGCGCGGCCGCTTCCCCGGTATAGAGCGGGCTTGCGAGATACTGGCGCAGCGCGAAACGCGCGAGCACGCCCGACGCCGCCGCGAGCGGGACCGCGAGCAGCAGGCCGACGAAGCCGAACAGGTACGCGAAGGCGAACAAGGCGAAGATCAGCCACACCGGATGCAGGCCGACGCTCTCGCCCACGAGCTTCGGGGACAGCACGTTGCCCTCGATCGTCTGCCCGAACAGAAAAATGCCGAGCACGATCAGGATCGAGGAATAATCCGGCCAGAACTGGGCGACCGCGACGCTGAGCGCCACGATCAGCCCGGTGAGCGAGCCGACGTACGGAATGAAGGTGATCACACCGGCTATCAGGCCGATCAGCAGGCCGAAATTGAGGCCGGCGAGCGTGAGCGCCACCGCGTAATAGGCGCCGAGGATCAGGCAGACGGCGCTTTGGCCGCGCACGAATCCGGCGATCGCCGCATTGATCTCGCGGCCGAGTGCACGCACGGTCTCCAGATGCGGACGCGGCACCCAGCTGTCGATCGCCGCGATCATGCGCGGCCAGTCGTAGATGAAATAGAAGGCGACGACGGGCGTCACCACGAGGAGCGACACGATCGAGATCAGGGCGCGCCCGCGGACCCACAGCGAGCCGAGGAACGCGGCGAGCCAGCCCAGGCCTTGCTTGACCAGGTCGCCGGTCGATTGCTGCACGTCAAGAAATCCCTCGCCGAGGAGCTTGCGCAGCCAGGGCCGGTTCGGATTGGTGACGAGCGCGTGCAATTTGCCGACATATTCCGGGAGCTTGGTGACGAGCGCGCTGAGCTGATCGGCAAGGATCGGCACGATCAAGATCCCGAGCAGCACCAGCGCGATCGCGAACACCCCGACGATGAGCAGCGCCGCGATGGCGCGATGCACCCCGAGCTTCTCGATGCGGTTGGCCACCGGATCGAGCAGATAGGCGATCGCCATGCCGGCCACGAAGGGCAGCAGAATGTCGCGCAGCAGCCACAGCACCAGCGCGAACCCTGCGATCGTCAACGCCCAGAACAGCATGCGCCGGCTCGGCATGCCCGCGGTCGCGCGCATGGCACCCGGATCTGGGAGCATCAGGGTTCCTTCTTGAGGCTGCCGTTCGCGCCCATGTGGCGTAGCCATTCGCGGACATAGGCGGCGATGGAAAGCAGCGTCAAGGCGGCCACGATCGCCATGCCGACGTCGAGCACGAGGCCGGGGGTGAAGCCGAACCCGAGCGAGGCCAGCACCAGGCCAGCGAATACGATCTGCGCCGCGGTGTTGATTTTCGAGATCATCAGCGGCTTGGCGGCAATCGGCTTGCCCAAAAGCCAAGCCAGCATCACGGCGCCGACGATCATGATGTCGCGCGACACCACCAGGATCACCAGCGGCCGCGGCACCGCGCCACTGATGCCCAGCGTCACGTAGATCGACACGATGAGCGCCTTGTCGGCGATCGGGTCGAGATAGGCGCCGAGCTCGCTCGCCATGTCCAGCCGCTTGGCGAGATAGCCGTCGACCGCGTCGCTCAGGCCCGCCAGCACGAATAGCGCGAACGCAAACAGCATCTCGCCCGAGCTGATCGCCCACACCATGATCGGCACGGACAGAATGCGGGCAAGGGTGATGAGATTGGGGATGTTCAAGCCGGCCGGCCCTCGCGGACGGGGCCTGATAGACCGGCCGGCAGGCGTTGCCAAGCCGCGGCCATCCCGGTGGCGTTCCACCATTGCCAATTGCTCGACGCGCTGTGTGCTTCGCGCGAACGGGTCCCGTTTGCGGGTGCTCTTTTGTGATCGCCCCGGCGGGCTGCATTGCGCATGCCGCAAATCCGCCCTAGGACCGGGCCCGGCGGATTTTTGCCGCGACAACGAGCCGGAATCGCGGGCTCGGGTTGGCGTTTGCTGAAGGGTCCCGTGAACAAGAAGCGCGTGGCGATCCTCATCTCCGGGCGCGGCTCCAATATGGAGGCGCTGATTGCGGCCGCGGCGCAGGACGGCTATCCGGCCCGCATCGCGCTCGTGATCTCGAACCGGCCGAAAGCAGCCGGTTTGCGGCGCGCCGCGGCCGCCGGCATCGATACCGAAATCGTCGACCACACGCTTTATCCCAACGATCGCCGGGCGTTCGAGCGCGACCTGCAGACGAAGCTCGAAGCCTACCGGATCGATCTCGTCTGCCTTGCCGGTTTCATGCGGCTGTTGTCGCCGCCCTTCGTCGAGAAATGGCAGGGCCGCATGCTCAACGTCCACCCCGCCCTGCTGCCGGCCTTCAAGGGGCTCGACACGCACGCGCGGGCGCTCGAAGCCGGCGTGAGGATTCACGGTGCCACCGTCCACTTCGTTGTGCCGGAAGTGGATGCCGGGCCCATCCTGGCGCAGGCCGCCGTGCCGGTGCGCGAGGACGACACAGTCGAAACGCTTGCCGCGCGCGTGCTCGAGGCCGAGCACCGCATCTATCCGGCGGCGTTGAGAATCCTCGCCGAGGGCCGTGCGCGGCTCGTCGAGGGCCGCTGTCGCATCGAGGGCCTCACCGGAGGCGACGGCGTGCTGCTGGTGCCGAACCCTTGAGGCTCTCGCGCTCTGCCGCGGCGCATGGCAGGCAATGAATTCAGCAGCGCGTCGTCCCCGCGGAAGCGGGGACCCATGGCCACGGATCGCGCCGGATTGCAAGTTCGGTGGTCATGGGTCCCGATAGGGGCTTCGCCGCTTCCGGGACGACCCGGCCAATCGAGGATCGCCGATGATCACGCTCTACAGCTTCGGGCCGGCGTTCGGCCTGCCGGATCCGAGCCCGTTCGTGATGAAAGCCGAGGTGCTGCTCAAGATGGCGGGCCTTTCGTACCGGATCGACACGACGGGGCTGCGGCGCGCGCCCAAGGGCAAGCTGCCATACATCGAGGACGACGGGGAGCGGATCGCGGATTCGAGCTTCATCCGCCGGCACATCGAAAAGAAATACGAGGTCGATTTCGATCGCGGCCTCTCCCGGGAAGAGCGGGCGACCGCCTGGGCATTCGAAAAGCTCGCCGAAGATCACCTCTACTGGGCCGTCGTTCAGGCACGCTGGTGCGACGATGAGAATTTCGCCAAGGGCCCCCAATTTTTCTTTCGAAGGATTCCCGCGCCGATGCGGCCGCTCGTGATCGCCTTGATCCGCCGGCGCGTGCGCCGCGCGCTCCACGAGCAGGGCATGGGCCGGCATTCGCCGACCGAGATCGCGGCGCTGGCGACGCGATCGATCGATGCCTTCGCGGATTTCTTGGGCGCAAAGCCGTTCTTCTTCGGGCGCGAGCCGACCGGCCTCGATGCGACCGCATTCGCATTCATGGCGGCGACGCTCTGCCCGGTGTTCACCACACCGATCCGCAGTGCGGCGGAGCGTCACGACAATCTGCGCGCCTATGTCGGGCGCATGACCGCGCGCTATTATCCGGATCGCCGCGAGCTCGCCGGCTGCGTCGCGGCGGAGTGATTTGTTTGCGGCCTCGTGCCGGGCATCGACGAACTTGCCTCGCATCCATGAAGACGCCGAGGGCCGGGACGGAGCCCGGCCATGACAGCGGAGAAAGAAAAAACCCCCGGCCGAAACCGGGGGCTACGGAAATCATCCGCGCGCCGGATTTTTCCGGCAGTCGAGCCGTCACGAAACCTTGAGGTTCTCGGCCGAGGTCTTGCCCCGATTGGTGACGAGCTCATATTCGACCACTTGACCCTCGTTGAGAGTGCCGAGGCCAGCGCGTTCGACGGCCGAAATGTGGACGAACACGTCCTTGTCTCCGGTCGATGGTCTGATGAACCCGTAGCCCTTAGTCGGATTGAACCATTTGACGGTGCCTTTGTGCATCGTCGATCTCCTAGTCTTAAGTCTAACCTCACGCGGAGACGCAACGCTGCGATCCGCGCCACAACCCGGCTTTGGGAGAGATCCGAAGCGATTGCGCCTCGACGGCGTTCGGCCGGAAGCCAAAATCAGATTGCGGGCCGAGCCAACACGAAAAATCGGGCATTAGCAAGGCCTATCTCGGTCATGATGCTCCACGAGGTATATCGCAGGCGCGCGGGTGCGAAGACGTTCCGCGGCGGTACCGTTCTTCCGGCCTGATCGCGTTCGCGAATTTTCACGGATGTCAAAAATGTGAATGCTTCGTCGACCGGCCGACCCGGCGCGCATTGCCTTGTCGCGATCGGTGCACGATTTCGAGCCGCGGCGATTCGCTCAACGCCCGAGCCGACGCACCCACACCTTGTTGTCGTGAAACGCCGCGCCGCCGAACGGCGCAATGGCGTCGGCGCCGGTCAGCGTGTTGATGCCGCGGCCGTCCTCGAATGCCGCGTTCGGGAAAATCGATTCGGCGACGAGCACCCCGCGCCGCACCCCGTTGAAATGTCTCGCGCGCAGACGCACCTCGCCGCGTTCGTTGCCGAGCACCACCTTCTCCCCGTCGCCGATGCCGAGCGGCGCGGCGTCGTCGGGGTGGATCATCACCTCCGGCTGCCGCTCGCGCGCGCGAGAAGTCGGCGTCTCGGTGAAACTCGAATTGAGGAAGTGCCGCGCCGGCGAGGTCGCGAGGCGGAACGGATGCTCGGCGTCCGCTTCTTCGATGATCTCCCAGTGGTCCGGCAGGCGCGGCATCGCTTCGACCGGACCGGCGGCCCAGGGATGCCGGTGCGGCACGCTCGGCCAATCCGGCTTGAAGCGGAACTTGCCGTCGGGCCAGGCGAACCCCTTGAGGTAGTGCGACGTCTCGAAATCTGGCTGGCAATCGATCCAGCGCTTCTTCTCGAGCTCCGCGACGCCGCCCCAGCCGGAGCGCCGCAGCGTCCAGTCGATCAGCTCCCGCGCACCCATGTCGAAGCCCGGATGCCGGGCGCCGAGCCGACGCGCCAACGCGCAGACGACCTCGTGGTTCGAGCGGCACTCGCCAGGCGGCTCGATCAGCTTGGGCCCGAGCAGGATGTATTGATGGCCGCCGCCCTGGTAGAAATCGTCGTGCTCGAGAAACATGGTGGCGGGCAGCACCACGTCCGCCATGCGCGCGGTCTCGGTCATGAACTGCTCGTGCACGCACACGAACAGATCGTCGCGGGAAAATCCGCGTTTCACGAGCTCCTGCTCCGGCGCGACCGACATCGGATTGGTGTTCTGGATGATCAGCGCATCGACCGGCGGGCCGCCGAACAGCGCTTCGGGGTCGCCGACGAGAATCGGGCCGATGCGGGATTGGTCGAGCACGCGGATCGAGCGGTCGAGGACGTCGTGGCCCTCGATCATGCTCATGTCCCAGTGATAGATCGCCGAGTTGTTGAAGAACGCGCCGCCGCCCTCGTAAAGCCAAGCGCCGGTCACCGCCGGAATGCAGCTCGCCGCATGCATGTTCACCGCGCCGTTGCGCGAGCGCGAGAAGCCGTAGCCGAGGCGGAAATACGCGCGCTTGCGCTCGCCGACGAGCGCCGCCAACGCCTCGATGGTTTCGACATCGCAGCCGGCGATCGCCGCGGCCCATTCGGGCGGACGGCCGCGCACATGCGCCTCGAGCTCCGCGGGCGCGTCGGTGTAGCGCGCGAGATACGCGCGGTCCGCCTTGCCGTCGCGAAAGAGGCAATGCATCACCGCGCAGGCGAGCGCGGCGTCGGTGCCCGGCCGGATCAGCACGGCAAGGTCGGCCTGCTGCATCGTGCCGTTGCGGTAGACGTCGACCGCGACGATCTTGGCGCCACGCTCCTTACGGGCGCGGGTGGCGTGCGTCATCACGTTGACCTGAGTGTTGACGACGTTGGTGCCCCAGATCACGATGAGGTCGGATTTCGCCATCTCGCGCGGATCGGGGCCGGCGAGCCGGCCCGTGCCGGCGAGATAGCCGACGCGCGCCGGCGTGTTGCAGATCGTCGAGTAGAAGCCGGAATATTTTTTGGCATGGCGCAGGCGGTTGATGCCGTCGCGCATCACGAGGCCCATGGTGCCGGCGTAGTAATACGGCCACACCGCCTCGCTGCCGTGCCGGCGCTCCGCCTCGTCGAATTTCTCCGCAACAAGGTCGAGCGCGTCGTTCCAGGAGATTTCTGCGAAATCGCCGGAGCCCTTCGGGCCGGTGCGGCGCAGCGGCCGGAGCAGCCGGTCGGGGTGATGCACGCGTTCGGCGTAGCGCGCGACCTTGGCGCAGATCACGCCGGCCGTGTAGTCGTTGTCCTCGGCGCCGTGAACGCGGCCGATGGTGCGCGAGTCGAGGAGCTCGACTTCGAGCGCGCAGGTCGACGGGCAATCGTGCGGGCAGGCCGAATAGCCGACCCGCGGCACGGAGCGAAAACCCGATTCGATCCGATTCACGAACACCTCACCGCCTGCATGATCGCCCAATCCTCACCCGGCGTCGAGCGCAACGAGCGCAACGGCGGCATGTGCTGAAACGCGATCACGCATTCGCAGCCACCTCGTGGACGCCGCGCCAGATCATTTCCAGCGCTACGTAGAGCACGATCGCGAGCCCGAGCCAGCTGATCCAGGCATGGCGCACGAGGAGCTTGGCGATGACATTGGCCGCGATCGCCATCAGTAGGATCGAAAGGCCGAGCCCGATGATCAGCACCTCCAGGTGATCCTTGGCCGCGCCCGCCACCGCGAGCACGTTGTCGAGCGACATCGACAGATCCGCAACGATGATCTGCGTGACCGCGGGGCGAAAGCGCAGCGACTTGTGCGGCTCGCGCGCCGGCGCGCCGTCGATCGCGGCCCGTTGCTCCGACCCGCTCCTGAGCTCGCGATACATCTTCCAGCACACCCAGAGCAGCAGGATTCCGCCGGCAAGCGTCAAGCCGACGATCGCGAACAGCTGGGTGGCGATCACCGCGAACAGCAGGCGGAGCGCCACGGCCCCGGCGATGCCCCAGAAAATCACCCGGCGCCGCATCGGGGCTGCGACGCGGGAGGCGGCCATTCCCACCACGATGGCATTGTCGCCGGCGAGTGCGACGTCGATCATCACCACCTGGGCGAGGGCGATCAGCCACTGATAGGATACATCCATCGCGGCGGTATACGGCATTGGCAGACAGGATTGAATGCAATGCACGCCACGTGACACAACACCGCGGCTTCAGCCGACGATCTCGTTCTCCGAGAAGAACTGCGCGATCTCCACGGCCGCGGTCTCCGGCCCGTCCGAGCCGTGCACCGAGTTCTCGCCGACGGAGCGCGCGTGGAGCTTGCGGATCGTGCCCGGGTCGGCCTTCGCCGGATCTGTCGCGCCCATCAGGTCCCGATATTTGGCGATGGCATTGTCGCCCGCGAGCACCTGCACGACGACCGGCCCGGACGTCATCGTCTCCACGAGTTCGGCGAAGAACGGCCGCTCGCGATGCACCGCATAGAACCGCTCGGCCTCCTCGCGATTCATCCGGACGCGCTTTTGCGCCACGATGCGCAGCCCGGCGGCTTCGATCATGGCGTTGATCGCGCCGGTGAGGTTGCGTCGCGTCGCATCGGGCTTGATGATCGAGAAGGTGCGCTCGATCGCCATCTCGCGGGTCCTCTGCCATCGGAGATTGCGGGGCTTATAACGAGGCCGTCCGCGGGCAGCAAGATTCGGCCGGTTCCGTTGCTGTGCGCAGTCCAGCCACGGCTCACGTTTGGCCGCAATTTTGCAGAATTGTGCTGACAGCGTTGCCGCGATTGCCGAGGCGCCACACGAGGCAAGTTGATGCCGGCGCGGCGCTGGAGCAAAATGCGACCGATGCTTGGGTTGCCGCGCAAGAGCTGAACGGAATTTCGGAGATGGAGAATCAGCGTCTCGGCAGGTTTTCGGCGATCGCGGCGCTGTCGCTCGCGCTCGCAGCCTGCTCGGCGTCCGAGCAATCCAATTCCAATCTGACAGCGAGATTGCGCCTGACCAAGCCGAACGCGCTGGAACCGCAGAAGCATTGGGGCCCGGCCGGGGTGTTGACCGCCGAAGATTTCGTCGGACCGGACGGGCGATGCGCGGGAGACGCGGCACCTTCCGGATTTGCACCGGGCGCATTGCAATTCCAGGCTGGCTCCGAGGCGAAGTCCGCCGGATCGCCGGCAGCCCCGGAACCCGCGCCGACGCCCACACCGCTCGCGCGCGCCATCACGCTGGACATGAGCGAATGCGAGCTCGTCTCGACGCTTGGCCCGACCAACCAGGTCGAGATCGGTGCGACCGAGCGCGGCGAGCGCAGCGTCGTGCTCACCTATCTGCAAGGCGAACGCCCCGGCATCTATCGCTTCATCTCCGGCCGGCTGAAATCGATGGAGCGGGCGCCGGAGCTTCCGGCAGCGGCCAAACCCGCCCCGGCGAAGAAGCCCGGCAAGAAGCCGGCAGCGAGCTGAACGGCCTCTGCCGATGGGCTCACGCCTGGCGCTGCCAGCGGCCGTGATCGTCCATCTGCCAATAGGTGACCTCGAAGCCGCTCGCCTTGGCGGCGGCCCAGCGCTCGCGCGCAACGGCAAGCGCCTCGGGATCCTCGCCATCGAACAGCACGACGATCCGGCTATATCGGTCGGCTTCGGCCGGTATCGCCGCGCCGTCGATCAAGAAGCGCACATCGGCGGCATTCGGGTTTGCATCGCCGAGCATCAGCACGACCGGATGAATTGCGGCGTCGCTCTCGCGATCGGTGCCGTGCGGCAGAAAGCTCTCTTCGCGATAGGTCCACAGATGCGAATCGAGCGCCTCCAGACGCTCCTCCGAGGCGACCTGAACGGCGACCCGCCAGCCGCGCTCGAGCGATCTCTCCAATAATCCGGGCAGCACCTGCTCGATCGGCCGCTTGCGAAGGTGGTAGAACAGGACCTCGGTCATCGCGCCGCGCGCTCTTTCTCGTAAAAATCGGCGACCAGCCGGTCGAGCAGGCGGACGCCCCAACCCGAAGCCCAGCTGGCGTTGATGTCGGAGGGCGCCGAGGAAAAGCCGGTCCCGGCGATGTCGAGGTGCGCCCATGGTGTCTTGTCGACGAAGCGCTGCAGGAACTGCGCCGCGGTGATCGACCCGGCATGGCGTCCGCCGGTGTTCTTCACGTCGGCGACTTTGGAATCGATCAGCTTGTCGTATTCGGGGCCGAGCGGCAGACGCCACACTTTTTCGCCACTCTCGGCCCCCGCCTGCAGCAAGCGCTCCGCCAATTTGTCGTCGTTGCTGAACAAACCGGCATGCTCCTGCCCGAGCGCCACCAGGATCGCTCCCGTGAGCGTCGCAAGGTCGATGATGAATTTCGGCTTGAACCGACTGTTCACGTACCAGAGCAGATCGGCGAGCACGAGCCGGCCTTCGGCATCGGTATTGATGATCTCGATCGTCTGGCCGGACATGGAAGTGACGATGTCGCCGGGGCGCTGTGCCTTGCCGTCCGGCATGTTCTCGACGAGCCCGATCACGCCGACGGCATTGACGGCGGCCTTGCGGGCCGCGAGCGCGTGCATCAGCCCCACCACACAGGCCGCTCCTGCCATGTCGCCCTTCATGTCCTCCATGGAAGCGGCCGGCTTGATCGAGATGCCGCCGGTATCGAAACACACGCCTTTGCCCACGAAAGCGACCGGCGCCGTACCCGCCTTGCCGCGGCTGAGCCGCATGATCACCACCCGGCTGTCCCGCGCCGAGCCCTGGCCGACAGCGAGCAGCGCCCGCATTCCGAGCTTCTTGAGCGCTGCCTCATTGAGGACTTCGACGGCGACCCCGAGCTTCTTCAAGGCCGCGGCGCGGCGGGCGAATTCCTCCGGATAGAGTATGTTCGGCGGCTCGTTGACGAGATCGCGGGCGAGCACAACCCCCTCCTGCACGGCTTCGCGCCGACTCCAGGCTTTGCGGGCTGCCGCCACATCCGCGACACCGAGCGTGAGCCGATGCTTGCCCCGCTTCTCCTCGCCCTCCCTGGGCTTGGTCTTGTAGCGGTCGAACGCATAGGCCCGCAGCGTGAGCCCCAGCGCGAAATCCGCCGCCTGATCCGGCTTCACGGTCCCGGAAGGGAGGTCGAGCACGATGTCGGCCCCGGACGCGGTTGGCGGAATCTTGCTCATCACCATGCCGCCGAGCCTGACAAAATCCGGCGTCTCCGTGCCCGAACCGATGACTAGGAGCCGTCCCGCCTGCAGGCCGGCCGGGGCCAGAAAATCCAGCGCGGAGCCGAGCTTGCCGGTGAACTTTTCCGCGCTGGCAGCCCGGGCGATCAGGTCATGGTCGCGGCCGAGCAGCTTGGCACTCGCCCTGCCGAGGCGCAGCTCGCCGTTCATGAATACGACCAAAATGCCGGTGGCCGGAACCGCAAACGGGGCAAAAACGATCCTGGGCGGCTCGGCCATGCTGCTTCCTTTTCGGGGTGTTGGACGGGCAGGAGTGCGGTGTTGCCTTACAGCATCGTTCCGCGGCTGGCGAGATTGCGCGCCGCGGTATTGCCATCGCGCCGGTTTACGCTTCCGCGCCTGCGCAATAGAAAGCGGGAGGAGGCGGCGGCCGGGCGAATCGCGCCAAAAAAGCCCGAATTGGCAGTAGGATACGATGGAGCGCGCCTGCTGCCGGCGCGCGCCGCCGATCGGTGCGTCCAAAGGGCAAATGCGGGGGTCGAGGGACAGGGGAAAGTTGGGCCATCGCGTGAGCAGGACCGACGGGGGTTGGACCGTGGCGGAGCGGCAGGATGTTGCCCGCCGCGCGGGTGCGTGCGCGCTCAGTTCCGGCAACCGTCGAGCGGAGCCGGACCGATGATTCCGCTGACGCTGTCGCGCTATTTCGCGGTGCGATTCTTCAGCGTCGTCGTCGCCGTATTCGCCGGCGTGTTCCTGCTGGTCGTGCTCATCGACTATGTCGAGCTGATGCGCCGCGCCTCCGACGCGCCCAACGCCTCGGCTTGGCTCGTCGCGAAGACGTCGCTCTGCCGCGTACCGCAAGTCACGGAACGCCTGCTGCCGTTTGCGGTGCTGGTCGGCGGCATGACCTGCTATCTCAACCTGTCGCGGCGGCACGAGCTCGTGGTGGCGCGTTCGGCCGGAATCTCCGCCTGGCAGTTCGTCACGCCCGCGCTCCTGGTGGCGCTCGTGCTCGGAGCGTTGGCGGCCGCGGTCTACAATCCGATCTCGGCGACGCTGCGCGAGCAATCGAAGCGGTTCGAAGCCGATCTGTTCGGCGAGCGCCAGGCGGGTCTGCGCCAAAGCGGCGGCGGCTTCTGGGTGCGGCAGAAGAGCGCCGACGGTCATGCCATCATCAACGCCACTTCGAGTCGCGAGCAGGGCGCGCTGCTCGGCGGCGTGACCGTGTTCGCTTTCGATGCCTCGGGCCGGTTCCGCGAACGCATCGAAGCCAAGAGCGCCGAATTGCACCCCGGACACTGGCGGCTCGAACAGGCCCGAGTCTACGCACCCGGCGCGCCCACGCGGGAGCTCGACGCGTATTCGCTGGGCACCAATCTCACGCGCGAGCAGGTGCGCGAAAGCTTTGCCACTCCCGAGACGGTGTCGTTCTGGGATCTTCCGCTCTACATCGAGACCGCCGAGCAGGCCGGTCTCGTCGCCGCCGGCTATCGGCTGCAATATCAGCTGCTGCTGGCGCGCCCCATGCTCCTGGTCGCGATGGTGATGCTGGCGGCTTCCGTCAGTTTACGGTTCTTTAGATTCGGCGGGGTATCCGCCATGGTTTTGAGCGGCGTAGGAGCAGGCTTTCTGCTTTATGTGTTGTCGAAGGTAACCGAGGATCTGAGCAAAGCCGAGCTGATGAACCCGCTGGCGGCGGCGTGGCTGCCGGTGCTGGTCGGCGGGCTGACCGGTTTCGTCGTGCTGCTGTACCAGGAGGACGGGTGATGGCCGGGGCTGCCGCTGCTCGTCCGACCGCTCGCGTTCGCCGCGCCGCTGTGGCGCTCGCCGCCGCGGCGTGCGCGGTCTGCTGGCTCGCCGCCCAGCCGGCCGCCGGCGCGGAAGATCCCGACAAGGTCAAGGGCCCGGCGCTGAGCACCGATTGGGTCGGCATCCCCAAGCAGCAGCCGCGTCCGCACGACACCCGATTGACGAAGCCGGACGGCGACGCGCAGATGCTCGTGCAGGCGAACGAGATCCACTACGACTATTCCAACGAGCGGGTTTCGGCGGTCGGCAGCGTGCAGATCTATTACAACGGCGCGACGCTGGAGGCCGATAAAGTCACCTACGATCAGAAGACCAAGCGCCTCAAGGCCGAAGGCAACGTGCGCCTGGTCGAGCCGGACGGCAAGATCGTGTACGGCGAGATTCTCGACCTCGACGATCAGTTCCGCGACGGGTTCGTGGACTCGCTGCGCCTGGAGACGCCGGACAAGATCCGCTTCGCCGCGCCGCTGACGGAGCGCGCGGGCGGCAACTACACGGTGTTCCAGAGCGGCGTCTACACCGCATGCGAGCCGTGCAAGGACGATCCGCGCAAGCCGCCGAAATGGCAGGTCAAGGCGGTCCGCATCATCCACGATGAAGTCGAGAAGATGATCTATTTCGAGAACGCCAGCCTCGAAGTGTTCGGCGTGCCGCTGGTGTGGGTACCGTATTTCTCCACGCCCGACCCGACGGTGAAGCGCAAGACCGGCTGGTTGATGCCGACCACCTCCTACAGCAAGAATTACGGGTTCGGCCTCACCACGCCGTACTACTGGGCGCTGGCCCCGAACTACGATTTCACCCTGACGCCCACCATCACTTCCAAGCAGGGGCCGTTGCTCGAGGGCCAATGGCGCCAGCGCTTCGACAACGGCGCGTTCGCCATTCACGGCGCCGGGATCATTCAGGCCGATCCCCACTTGCTGACGGAAGAGCACGGGCCGGGATATCCCGGCGATCGCCGCTTCCGCGGCGAAGTCGATAGCGCGGGCCAATTCTCGCTCAGCGACAAATGGGTATTCGGCTGGGACGCGCTGCTGCTCTCGGACAAGATGCTGTTCCAGGACTACAAGATCAACAGCTATTGGCAGCACTTCACCGACCCGAAATATTTCGGCAACGGCATCTCGGATGCCGGCACCTCGCAATTGTACTTCATCGGCCGCGGCGATCGCTCCTATTTCGACGCGCGGGTGATGTATTTCTACGGGCTGTCGCTCGCCGACAATCAGGGCCAGCTTCCGATCGTTCATCCGGTGATCGACTACGCCCGCACCTTCGCGCAGCCGGTGCTGGGCGGCGAGCTGAGCCTCAAGGCCAATGTCACGAGCCTGTCGCGGCAATCGGCCGAGTTCGATGCGATCAGCCAGTTCGCTATCAACAGCAATGCCTGCATGACGGCGGATCCGGCGGTGCGGATTCCCGCAAACTGCCTGCTGCGCGGGGTGCCCGGAACCTACTCGCGTGCGTCCGCCGAGACCCTGTGGCGGCGCACCTTCGTCGACGGCCTGGGGCAGACTTGGACCCCGTTCGTGATCCTGCGCGGCGACGTCGGCCAATCCTCGATCAGCGATCAGCCCGGCGTCGCCAATTTCGTGGAGACCGGCAACAACAGCTTCGTGCGATTCATGCCGGCGGTCGGCATGGAATATCGATATCCGCTGATCAGCGTGCACTCGTGGGGAACGCAGACGATCGAGCCGATCGTGCAGGTCGTCGCCCGCCCCAACGAGCCGGACAGCAAGATTCCCCAGGAAAAGATCCCCAACGAGGATTCGCAGAGCCTGATTTTCGACGACAGCAACCTGTTCAAGGTCGACAAGTTCGCCGGGTGGGACCGCGTCGAGGGCGGCGGCCGCGCCAATTACGGCCTGCAATACACCGCACAGTTCAATCAGGGCGGCACGGTGAACGCCTTGTTCGGGCAGTCCCTGCAGCTGTTCGGCAAGAACTCCTTCGCGTTCCGCGACGCCGCCAATACCGGCATCGACAGCGGGCTGGAGACGACCCGCTCCGATTACGTGGCGCGGCTGTCCTATCAGCCCGACCAGACCTACATGTTCATCTCGCGTTTCCGCTTCGACGAGCAGAGTTTCAGCATGCAGCGCGCCGAACTCGAGGGCCGGGCAAATTTCGACCGATGGGCGCTGTCAATGCTGTACGGGAATTACGCGGCGCAGCCCGATATCGGCTTCCTGGCCCGCCGCGAGGGGGTGCTGGGCAGCGTGTCCTACAAGGTCACGCAGAACTGGTCGATGCTGGGGGCGGCGCGCTACGATCTCGGATCCGCGCAATTCGACCAGTATCGCCTCGGTCTGGGCTATATCGACGATTGTTTCGCAATCTCGGTCAACTATATCACCGACTTCAACTACGGTTACTCGCCGACGAACGCCACGTCGATCGCGGTCGGCACCGACCACATGGTCATGGTGCAGATCAATCTGCGCACCCTGGGCGGGACGGGGTTCTCGACCCGAGTCGGCGGAACCGCGCCGAATTGACGGAGCCGGCGAGCGAAGCCATGGGCGGGGATCGGACGATGCGAATTCGAGCTGCCATCGGATCGTCGGGACCGCGGATCGCCGCGGTGCTGGTACTGGCATTCGTGATGGTCGCGAGCTGGTCCGAGGGCGTGCACGCCCAACTGGCCGCGCTCGTCAACGGCGATCCGATCACGGTGCTCGACGTGACGCAGCGCATGCGGCTCACCGAAATATCGACGCACAAGCCGCAAAGCCGCGAGGATGCGCTGAACGAGCTGATCGACGAGAAACTCAAGCTGCAGATCGCGAAGCGGTACATCATCATCATCACCGATCGGGACGTCGACCAGGCATTCAATTCCATGGCGCGGCATGCTGGGCTCAGCACTCAGCAATTTTCCGAGGCGCTCGGCAAGGCCGGCATCAGCGTCCCCGCGCTCAAGGCGCGCATCCGGGCGGATATCGGCTGGAGCGCCATCATCCGCGGCAAGTTCCAGGGCAGCCTGCAGGTCGGAGAAAAGGAAGTTCTCGCCGCCGCCCAGGCGCGCAAGAAAGACGACAAGCCGGCGCCGGCAGCGTTCCAGTTCAAGCTGCGGCAAATCCTGTTCATCGTGCCGCGCGGATCGCCGGACAGCGCCTACGAAGCGCGCAAGAAGGAAGCCGAGGCGCTGCGCGGCCGGTTCCAGAGCTGCGAAGAGAGCCTGCCGGGCGCGCGCTTGCTGCGCGACGTGACCGTGCGCGACGAGATCACCCGCTCCTCGTTGGATGTCCCAGCCAGGCAGCGGGAGCTGCTCGATGCCACCCCCGTGGGGCATTTGACGCCGCCCGGCGTCACCCAACTCGGCGTCGAAGTGTTCGCGGTCTGCGCCAAAGAACCGACCCGCGCGGAGAGTCCCGAGGAGCGCGAAGCGCGCGAGGAAATCTCCAATCAGCGCTATGAAGCGCAATCCAAACGCTACCTCGAGGAACTGCGGCGCAGCGCCATGATCGAGATCCGCTAGATTGGCAGCGCCCTCGGCACCCTTGGCGCTCACCCTCGGCGAGCCGGCGGGGATCGGTCCGGATATCACGCTTGCGGCTTGGCACCGGCGCGCCGATCTCGATCTGCCGGTGTTTTATGTCGTAGCCGATCCGACGTTCCTGGCCAAACGCGCCGAGCGCCTGCAGCTTCCGGTGCGTGTGTCGAGCATCGAGCCGCAAGCGGCCGCGGCCGCCTTCGCCGACACGCTGCCGGTCGTGCCGCTCGGCATCGATGTAACGGCGCAGGCGGGCTGTCCCGACGCCGCCAGCGGCCCCGCCGCGATCGCGTCGATCCGCCGCGCGGTTGCCGACGTCGTCGCAGGACGGGCCGCGGCCCTGGTGACCAATCCGGTGGCGAAATCGGTGCTCTACGACAGCGGCTTTCCCGCGCCCGGACACACGGAATATCTGGCGCAATTGGCCGAGCAGGCGATCGGAAAACCGACCCGCACCGCGATGATGCTGTGGTCGCCGGAGCTCGCCGTGGTGCCGGTCACCATCCATCTGCCGCTCCGCGAAGTGCCCTCGCGTCTGAGCACGGATCTCATCCTCGATACCGCACGGATCGTCGCACGCGATCTTGAAGCTCGCTTCGGCATCGCGCGGCCGCGGCTGGCGGTGGCCGGCCTCAATCCCCACGCCGGCGAAGCCGGCGCGCTCGGCGAGGAGGACCGCAACATCGTCGCACCGGCGATCGAGAGGCTGCGCGCGGAAGGCATCGACGCCAGCGGACCGCTGTCGGCCGACGTGATGTTCCACGCCGACGCGCGCTCGCGCTACGACGTCGCGTTGTGCATGTATCACGATCAGGCCCTGATCCCGATCAAGACCCTGGCGTTCGCCGACGCCGTGAACGTCACGCTGGGCCTGCCGTTCGTGCGCACTTCGCCCGATCACGGCACCGCGTTCGATATCGCCGGCAGCGGCAAAGCCGATCCGTCGAGCCTCATCGCAGCGCTGCGGCTCGCCGCCAAACTCGCCTCCAGCCGGCCGGCCACCGTATCGAACCGATGATCGGCCAGATCGATGCGCTGCCGCCGCTGCGGGACTTCATCCGCCGCCATCACTTGAGCGCGCGCAAGGCGCTGGGCCAGAATTTCCTGCTCGATCTCAATCTCGCGGCGCGCATCGCGCGCGCGGCCGGGCCGCTCGAGGACGTGACCGTGATCGAAATCGGGCCCGGACCCGGCGGATTGACGCGAGCGCTCTTCGCGCTCGGCGCAAAACGCGTCGTCGCGGTCGAGCGCGATCGGCGCTGCATCGCCGCGCTCGAAGAAATTCTGCCGCATTTCGCCGGCCGGCTTACGATCGTCGAGGCCGATGCGATGCGGTTCGACCTCCTGCCCTATGTCGATTCCGGACCGGTGCGCGTCGTCGGCAACCTGCCCTTCAACATCGCGACGGCGCTGCTCGTTCAGTGGCTGTCGGCGGAGCCGTGGCCGCCCTGCTACGACGCGCTCGTCCTGACGTTTCAGCGCGAGGTTGCCGAACGCATCGTGGCGGCGCCCGGCACCAAGCAATACGGCCGGCTTTCGGTGCTCGCGCAATGGCGCACCGAGCCGCGCATTTTGTTCGAGATCGCGCCGAGCGCCTTCGTGCCGCCGCCCAAGGTGACCTCCGCGGTGGTGCGGCTCGTGCCGCGTGCCGCCCCTGCCCCGTGCGACCGAGCCGCGCTCGAGCGCGTCACGGAAGCCGCGTTCGGACAGCGGCGAAAGATGCTGCGCCAGAGCCTCAAATCGCTCGGCGATCCCGTTCACCTCCTCGCCGAAGCCGGGATCGATCCGACCGCGCGCGCTGAAGACATTCCGGTCGCGGGGTTCGTGGCATTGGCGCGCGCGCTGGCGAAAACCGGGCTGTAGAGCGACGGCGGCGTTCGGATGCGCTATCGCCGCGGCGCGCCTGCAGGCAAGAATTGGCGGACCGTCGCCAGCAGTTGGCGTGGGCTGTAGGGCTTGGAAACGTAGGCATCGCAACCTGCCGCGCGCGCTTTCTCGGCGTCTCCGCCCAACGCATACGAGGTGACGACGATGATCGGGATCGCACGCAGCGCCGCATCGGCCTTGAGGCGCCGCGTCGCCTCGAGGCCGTCGATACCCGGGAGTTGGATGTCCATCAGAATGAGATCGGGCGGATGCGCCCGCGCCGCAGCAATTCCAGCTTCGCCATCGGCGGCCTCGACGACTTCGAAATCGGCGCTCGACAGCAGATCCCGCAAGATACGCCGATTGTCTTCCTGATCCTCGATCACGAGGATGCGCGCGCTCACGGCTGCCCTGCCTGGGCTTCGACCCGCATCGGGAGCGTGAAGTAGAAGCTGGATCCCCGGCCGAGCTCCGATTCGACCCAGATGCGCCCGCCGTGCATCTCGATGATGCGCTTGGCGATCGACAAGCCGAGACCCGTTCCGCCCTTCTTGCGCGTGATCGAATTGTCGGCCTGCTGGAACTCTTCGAAGATTTTTGCCTGATCGTCTGCGGCGATCCCGGGCCCGGTATCGCATACCGCGATCTTGAATCCGCCGTCCGCGGTCGATGCCCGAATCGCCACCTCGCCCTGGTCGGTGAACTTGATGGCGTTGCCGACCAGGTTGAGCAGGACCTGGGAGAGCCGCCGTCCGTCGCCGCGGCCGGTCGGAAGCCCGGGCTCGATCTCGGCCTTGAAGGCCAGTCGTTTCTCGGCAGCAAGCGGCTCGACCGCGGAAACGACCCCGTGCACCACGTCGCTCAGCGAGTATTCGTCGAGCGACAACGTGAGCTGGCCCGCCTCGATTTTCGAGAGATCGAGCACGTCGTTGATGAGGCCGAGCAGATGTTTCCCGTTCGCCTGGAGGCGTTCCAACACAGTCCGCATTTTCTCGGTAGGTTCGCCGTAGATGCTGTCGAGGATCAGCTCGGTGTAGCCGAGGATTGCGTTCAGCGGCGTGCGCAGCTCGTGGCTCATGTTGGCGAGGAATTGCGATTTGTGCTTGCTCGCCTCCGCGACCTCGCGGCTTTTCTCCTCGATCTCCCGGAACAGCCGCGCGTTCTGGATCGCCAGCACCGATTGGTCGGCGAAGGTCTCCAAGAGATCGACCGTGCTCTGGGCGAATTCTCCGGGCTGCTTGCGGCGCACCACGAGGGTGCCGACGATCTCGCCGGGTCGCAACAGCGGCACGACAAGAATAGCGCGATATCCGGCGCGAATGACAATGTCGACAATCGGGGACGAAGGCTCCTTCGCCAGATCTGGGATTTGCACCGGCGCGCGCTGCGCCGCCGCCCGGACAACGATTCGCTCGTCGGTGCGGATCCCCTGCTCCCGGATCGCGGCAATCATTGCCTCGTCCATTCCATGTGTCGCGTGAAGCCGGAATTCCCGGCTTTCTTGGTCGAAGACATAGATCGCGCCGCCGTCGGTCGCCGACAGCTGCACCGCTTTGGCAATGATCGTCGACAACACCATCTCCAGGTCCAGCGTGGAATTGACGGCCTGGCTGACCTCGCCGAGCGCTCGCAGTTCCTCGACGGATTGTGTGAGCTCCCGCGTGCGCGCCTGGACCTCGTCGAACAAACGCACGTTCTCGATGGCGATCACCGCCTGATCGGCGAAAGTGGCGGCGAGCTCAATCTGTTTGGCGTCAAATGGTTGGACCACAGGCCGCGCCAGCGACATGACCCCTATAAGGACTCCCTCGCGGACCAGAGGAACCCCTAATAGCGTGCGGGATGGCTGCATATGCTGCGGCCTGGTGAAAGTGAATTCCGAGTCGGCTTGGGTATCCGTGATATGGATGATGGTATTTTCTACGGCAGTTCGCCCAACCAGCGTTCCCCGCCCCGGTTGGAAGGGTACCTTCGCCAGGAACTCCTTGTAATCTTCACGAAACCCATAACTAGCAGCGAGATAGAAGACCCCATCCCTCGGGCGAAATATCCCCGCCCGTTCGGCGCCGCAAAGGCGCGCTGCAGATTCTGCAAGCGTGTCCAAAACAGTTTGTAGATCGAAAGTCGAACGACTGATGACTTTGAGCACCTCGGCGGTCGCCGTCTGCTGCTCCAGCGACTCGGCCAGTTCGCGGCTGCGCGCCTGCACCTCGTCGAACAGGCGCACGTTCTCGATGGCGATCACCGCCTGATCGGCGAATGTGCTCACAAGCTCGATTTGTTTGTCTGCGAATGGCTTCACCTCGGTGCGACGGACGGCAATGGCCCCAATGGCCTCCCCCTCCCTCAGCAAGGGAACAGCTAGAATCGTCCGGTGGCCGAGACGCAGTGCAAAGGTGCTGCCATCCGGGTACTCGTCGACACTGGCCCAAAGATCGCGCACATGGACCGGTTCGCGATCGACGACCGCGCGCCCCGTAACCCAACCGCGCCCGATCGGCCACTCGGCAAAGTCCACTGGGATGGGACCGTGATGTGCTCTGATACAAAGCCGATCATGCTCCCGTAGGAGAATAATCGAATCATAGGCCTCGCAAAGCCGGCAAGCACTCTCCGCGAGAGTCCGTAACACGGGCTCGACGTTAGTCGGAGAAGCAGCAATCACGCCAAGTATCTCGCTCGTCGCCGTCTGTTGTTCGAGCGCTTCACTAAGCTCGCGACTACGTGCCTGCACCTCGTCGAACAAGCGCACATTCTCGATGGCGATCACCGCCTGGTCGGCAAACGTGGTCACCAGCTCGATCTGCTTCTCCGAGAATGGCCGTACCGTCTTGCGCATCAAAATAATGAAACCGGCGGGTGAGCCTTCGCGCAGGAGCGGCACGCCGAGCACCGTTCTCAGCCCAACGCGCTTGGCTGTGGCGATCTCCTTGAACTCCGGATCGGCAAGGACGTCCGCAACATGGACCAGCTTGTTCTCCAGCGCGACGCGCCCGGATACCGTACCCCGACCTACTTCCAGCACCTGCGTGCCCATGTACGCGGCAAACTCGGGCGATTGACCGTATTGCGCCACTTGGCGATAGACGCCGCTCTCCTGGCGATTAATCGCAACCATATCGGCCTCGCAAAGCCGCGCCGCCGATTCAACCAGCGTGTCGAGCACCGGCTGCAGCTCAAATTTGGACCGGCTGATTACCTTGAGCACGTCGGCGGTCGCCGTCTGCTGCTCGAGGGACTCCGCAAGCTCGCGGCTGCGTGCCTGCACCTCGTCGAACAGGCGCACGTTCTCGATGGCGATCACCGCCTGGTCGGCGAAGGTCTGCAGCAATGCGATCTGCTGGTCACTGAAGTCCTGCACGACCAAACGACGAAGCAAGAAGCACCCGACCGCCTCGTCCTCGCGTAGCAGCGGAATTCCGAGCGTGGTCCGATGGCCGAACTGCTGCGCGATCTCGCGACCGCGCGGAAATTCGTCGCCGGCAGCCATCAGATCTCGCACATGGATCGGTATCCGATCGACGGCGGCACGGCCGGAGACCCAACCCCGCTCGATCGGGCGCCTTACTCCCAATTCGATCGGGATGACGCCGTGATGGGCTTTTACCAGCAGGTCATCATCGTCCCGCAGCAGAATTGTCACGTCATCGGCGACACAAAGGCCGCTTGCAATGCGCGCGATCGTGTCGAGCACCGGCTGAAGGTCGAATTTCGAGCGGCTGATGACCGCCAACACCTCGCTGATCGACGTCTGATACTGCAGCGATTCCGCGAGCTCATGGCTGCGCTCCGTGAGCTGGCGCGTGCGCGTCTGTTCCGCCTCGAACAGCCGCGTGTTCTCGATGGCGATCACGGCCTGATCGGCGAACGTTTTGAGGAGTTCGATCTGTCGGTCGGCGAAGGGGCCGGGTTCCCGGCGTGCGACGAAAATCGCCCCAATGACCTGTCCCTCGCGAATCATCGGTACGCCGAGGCCGCTCCGGTAGCCGCCCGACCGTGCCGCCTCCTTCTGCTCGTAGCGAGGATCCGCGAGAAGGTCCGGGACATGCACGACCGCACGAGCCCGGATCGCACGCGCCATAACCGTCTCGTCGCCCAGCCGCATCGGAAACGCGCGCTCTACCGCCTCCACACCTTGTTCGGCTACACCATGGAGGAAGACCAAGTGGATCAATTCGCCCTCGACCCTCGAGACAACACTGACTTCGGCGTCGCAAAGTTTCTCGGCACGCTCGCCGATGATCTTGAAAACCGGCTTCACGTCCGTAGGGGAGCGGCTGATCACATTGAGCACGTCGCCGGTCGCCGTCTGCCGTTCCAAGGATTCCCGCAGCTCGTGCAGAAGCCGGGCGTTTTCGACGGCGATCACCGCCTGCGTGGCGAAATTCGTGACCAATGCAGTCTGCTTTTCCGTGAATGGCCGCACCTCTTGGCGATAAATGGAGATGACACCGATCACCTCGCCCTGCTTGAGCATGGGCACCAAAACTACCGTCCTGAGCCCGCCGAGCTCGACGGCGGAAACCACCAACGGATCGCGGTCGATATAGGCCTGCTCCGTACGCACGTCAGCGACCTGGACCGTCTGTCGGCTCTTTACGGCACGCGTAATGGGGGTTTCCGGACCGGGACCGAATAGCGTTCCGCGCTGCCGTTGCGCCGCGTAGGGCGCCGGCATCGCACCATGCAGCGCAACGGCCCGGATGGCCTCTCCCTCGCAGAGCCACAGCGTGCCGTAGCTGGCCTGGCAAAGGCGCGTCGCGTTCGCCAGGATGGTCTCGAACACGGGCTCTAAATCAGTCGGCGAACTGCTGATGATGCCGAGGACCTGCGAGGTCGCCTTCTCCCGCTCCAGCGATTCACTCAGCTCGCGGTCGAGCAGCGCGACCCGTTCTTTCAGGTGCGCAACCGAGCTTTCACGATCATTCGTTACAGCGGCGCGGCGTGATTTCGCCGTCCTGCCCCGTCTCGTCTTCTGTCCAGCCACACGATCGATCGCCACGGCGATCCTCCGGCACGCCGGCGCAGCCTAACATAGTGTTTTCGCCGGCACACGCTCACCCTTGCCCAACGGTGAATCTCACATTTTCTGCTCTATCGCGGTGATTGACAATGACGATGCGCGACCCTGCCACGCGGTGTAGCCCGAACCTGCGTCACAGCTTGCTCTGCAGCTCGCGCACGAACGCGGACAGGCCGGCTTGACGTTCGCGCTTCAGCCGCTCCGCGGCGAGGATCGCGCGGACGTCCGCGAAGGCTTGCTCGATCCCGATGTTGACGACGACGTAGTCGTATTCGGCCCAGTGGCTCATCTCTTCGGTGGCCTTGGTCATCCGGCGGCGGATCACGTCCTCGGGATCCTGGGCACGGCTGCGCAGGCGCTTTTCCAGTTCCTGCATCGAGGGCGGCAGCACGAAGATGCTGGCGAGATCCGAGCGCGCCTTCTCGCGCAGCTGCTGGGTGCCCTGCCAATCGATGTCGAACAGCACGTCGCGGCCGGCCGCGAGCGCCGCCGCCGCCGGCGCGCGCGGCGTGCCGTAGCAATGGTCGAACACGCGCGCCCATTCGAGCAAATCCCCGCACGCGACCATCGCCTCGAACCGACCGGCATCGATGAAATGATAATCGCGGCCATCGACCTCGCCCGGACGCGGCGGCCGCGTCGTGACCGAAATCGACAGCGTCACCGCCGGGTCGGAGTCGAGCAGCTTGCGCGACAGCGTGGTCTTGCCGGCGCCGGACGGGGAAGAGAGCACCAGCATCAGTCCGCGACGGGCGATCGGCCGGCCCGTGCCGCCCGCCGCTGTCCCCCCCATGGCTTCACTCCAAATTCTGGACCTGCTCGCGAAATTGTTCGACGACGGTCTTCAACTCCAGCCCGATATTGGTGAGCTCGACGTCGTTCGCCTTGGCGCAGAGCGTATTGGCTTCGCGCTGCAGCTCCTGAGCCAGGAAGTCGAGACGGCGCCCGACCGCGCCGCCGCGCGCCAGCAAATCCTGACCCTGCTGAACATGCGCACAGAGCCGGTCGAGCTCCTCGCGCACGTCCGCCTTGGCGGCGAGCAAGATCGCTTCCTGGTGCAGTCGACCGGCATCGAAGCGGTCGGACAGTCCCAGCAGCGTCGTCACCTGCTCGGCGAGCCGTGATTGGATCGCCTCGGCACGCCGTCCGGGTGCCGCTTCGGCCTGCGCGGCGAGGCTGCGGATCTCGTCGAGCCGCGCCTCTAGCACCGCGGCGAGCGCCCCCCCTTCGCGGCGGCGCATCGCGGCAAGCTCGACCAGCGCTTCACCGAACCCGGCCATCACCGCGACCTCTGCGGCGCTGCGATCCTCCTCACTCTCCTCCTGATCGGTCACTTCGATCACCCCCCTGAGCGCGAGGATGCCGTCGAGGCGCGGCGGCGCCGCTTCGACGCGCTGCGCGACTTCGCGCATGGTCGCGAGCACGGCTGCCAGCACCGGCTCGTTGACCCGAACCACGGGACCGACGCCCTCGCGCCGCGCCGAAAGGGTGCCGTAAATCGTGCCGCGCGCGAGCACTTCGGCTGCCTTGGCGCGCAGGGGACCCTCGATCGCGTCCCAACCAGGGGGCAGCCGCAGTCGCAGATCGAGATTCTTGCCGTTGACGGATCGCAGCTCCCAACTCCAGGCGTAGGCGCCGCCCGCGCCATTGCAGCGCGCGAAACCGGTCATGCTCGACAACGCCATCGGCCGCGACTCGCGAATGCGGGAGAACTGCTGGGGCGCCGACCTTAACCGCCGGTTTTCACGCTCACAAGGCGCTCGGAACGCCCGGAGCTCCGCGCCGTTTGCGCGACAGCCGAGAATTCCGGACGTCGGAACGAAGCCGCTGCGGGCGCGGCGGCAATTACCGGGCGGGCGGTTGCGGTGCGTCGGCGGCGCGAGGCGGCAGCGGCTTCGGCTCGGAAGGCTGTCGCGATTGCGCGCCCGTGCGGGTCGGAGCGGCGGCCGGCCGTGCCGGAGATTGCGTCGGCGGGCGCGCGGCCGCGGCAGCAGGCGCGGGCGCCAGTACCGCGGGCGCGGGCTGCGGTGCGTCCTTCTGCTGCTCGATCTGCCGGAGACGGGCAACGTTCTTCTGATGCTGCTCCAAATTCTCGGAGAAGGCATGCCCCCCGGTGCCGTCGGCGACGAAGTAGAGTTCCTTGGTGCGTGCCGGGCTCGCCGCGGCTTCGAGCGCGGCACGTCCGGGGTTTGCGATCGGGCCCGGCGGCAGGCCGTCGATCACGTAGGTGTTGTAGGGCGTCGGCTGGTCGATCTCCGAACGCAGGATGGGCCGACCGAGCGTGCCCTTGCCGCCAACCAGGCCGTAAATGATCGTCGGATCCGACTGCAGCCGCATCTTCAGCTTCAGGCGATTGACGAACACCGCCGCAATCCGCGTGCGTTCGTCCGGCTTGCCGGTCTCCTTCTCGATCAAGGACGCGAGCACCACCAATTGCCCCGGACCCTGGAGCGGCAGATCGGGCGCACGGCGGTTCCAGATTTCCTGAACCACTCGGCGCTGCTCCTGCTGCATATGCTGGATCAACTGCTCCCGCGTCGATGCGCGCGGGAAGCTGTAAGTGTCGGGCAGCAGCGACCCCTCGCGCGGAATGTCCTTGATGTTTCCCGACAGCACATCGTTGTCCATCAGGCGCTGCAAGACCTGCTCCGACGTGAGCCCTTCCGGGATGGTGAGGTGATGCTGGAGCACCTTGCCTTCCACCAGCGTGTCGATCACGTCGCGCAGGCTCGCCTGCTTCCTGAACTCGTACTCTCCGGATTTCAGCTTGCCCCAGTCCTTCATCACCAGGATGCCGCCGAGAAACACCCATTTCTGATCGATCACGTGCTCCCGCTGCAACAGCTCAGCGATGTCGCGCGGGCCGACATTGCGCGGAATATTGACGATCTCGGACTGCGCGAGCGGACCGGGCGCATCGAGCCGCTGCTTGCCCATGGCAACGGCAAAACCCGCGGCAATGGCGGCGAGCAGGATGAGGGTGAACACCGCGCTGCCGGCGACCACCAATGGGTGGCGCGCGCGGCGGGAAGGACGACTCGGTTCGGGCACGCGTTCGGGCTCCAATGCCGCTCGGGGACTGCGCAACGACAGCCGTTTCTCGGCTGCCGAGGAAGCCTGCGAACCTGCCGCCGTGTGCGCATCCACGCCCGGGGTGAAATCCGCCCCTGAAGACGACGCTTTGCGTGGATCAGCGGTCATGACCGTGCGTGGCTTCCCGGCTGCAAGGTACGGTCAAATATGGCGAAAGGGTGAAGCGCCTACTCCCCGAGGCGGCGGAACACCAGCGAAGCGTTGGTGCCGCCGAATCCGAAGGAATTCGACAGCACATTGTGGATTTCGCGCGGGTGCGCACGGTGCGGAACGAGATCGATCGGGGTCTCGACCGAAGGATTGTCGAGATTGATCGTGGGCGGCGCGACCTGATCGCGAATCGCGAGTACCGAAAAGATCGCCTCGACCGCGCCGGCCGCACCGAGCAGATGCCCGATCGAGGATTTTGTGGACGACATCGAGATCCGGCTTGCGGCATTGCCGACGAGGCGCTCCACCGCGTCGAGCTCGATCTCGTCGCCCATCGGCGTCGAGGTGCCATGGGCGTTGATGTAATCGATGTCGGACGGCGAAATGCCGGCTCGCCCGATCGCCTTCTTCATACAGCGCAACGCACCGTCGCCGTCCGGGGCCGGCGCGGTGATGTGATGGGCATCGCCCGACAGTCCATAGCCGATCAGCTCCGCATAGATGCGCGCTCCGCGACGCCTGGCGTGCTCGTATTCCTCGAGCACGACCACGCCCGCTCCCTCGCCCATCACGAAGCCGTCCCGATCCTGGTCATAAGGACGGGAGGCGCGCGTCGGTGTGTCGTTGAAAGAGGTCGAGAGCGCCCGGCACGCGGCAAATCCCGCCATCGACAGCCGGTTGAGCGGAGACTCGGTGCCGCCCGCGAGCATGACGTCGGCATCGCCGAGCGCAATCAGCCGACCGGCATCGCCGATCGCATGCGCGCCGGTCGAGCACGCGGTGACGACGGCATGGTTCGGCCCCTTGAGGCCGAACTCGATCGACACGTAGCCTGCCGCAAGGTTGATCAAACGCCCGGGAATGAAAAACGGCGATACCCGCCGGGGGCCCTTCTCCTTGAGTACGATGGCCGTCTCGGCAATGCCCTCGATCCCGCCGATCCCGGAGCCAATCAGCACGCCGGTCGAGATCCGATCCTCATAGTCGGTAGGCAGCCAACGCGCGTCGTCGAGCGCCTGGCGCGCGGCGCACATCGCATAAGCGATGAAATCATCGACCTTGCGCTGCTCCTTGGGCTCCATCCACTGATCGGGATTGTACGTCCCGCCGGAGCCGTCGCCGCGCGGAATGCTGCAGGCGATCTTGCAGGGCAGATCGGAGACGTCGAAGCTCTCCACCCTGCCGGCGCCGCTATCGCCGGCGAGCAGGCGCCGCCAGCTCGTCTCGACCCCGCAACCGAGCGGCGTCACCATGCCCACTCCGGTGATGACGACACGTCTCATGTCTTTCCGGGCATCTCAGCGAAGCCGCCAGGTCTGCCGGCCGAGGTGCCGAGCCGCAGCATCCTCATTCCACGGCGTCGGCGGCATGGGAACCAAATGATGCTCTGCAGAAGAACCGCGCGGCGTCCTCTTGTTGCTGAACGGCAAACCGCGGGCGGGGCGGGCTGGTTCAGCTCTTGGCGTTCTTTTCGAGAAATTTCACGGCATCGCCGACGGTGAGAATCGTCTCGGCGGCGTCGTCCGGGATCTCGCAGCCGAATTCCTCTTCGAATGCCATCACGAGTTCAACCGTGTCGAGACTGTCGGCACCGAGGTCGTCGATGAAGCTGGCGCTCTCCGTGACCTTGTCCGGCTCGACGCCAAGATGCTCCACGACGATCTTCTTCACCCGCTCGGCAATGTCACTCATCGTCTGAACCTCATGCGTTTCGGATTGGGCCGGGTTCCGATATGAGCCCGAGCCGTGGCGGCGCCTCGTCGTGGCTGACGCTATGGCCGCACTGCACGGCGAGCCGATGCGATGGATCCGCCTCGCCGATCCCGGCGCCCCAGCCAAGCCGGGGATCGGTTATCATACTTCTCCCGCATTGGCCAGCACGCCCGGTGCGCGTTCGCGCGGCGGAAGCTGCGATATTTGCCCATCAAATCATCGCCATCCCGCCGTTGACGTGCAGCGTGTGGCCCGTCACATAGGCCGCCTCCGAGGACGCCAAGAACAGCACGGCGGCAGCGACTTCCTCGCCGCTCCCGAGCCGCGCCGCCGGAACCGCCGCAAGAATCATCTCCCGCTGTTTCTGCGTCAGCGCGCGCGTCATCGGCGTGTCGATGAATCCCGGCGCGACGCAGTTCACGGTCACATGCCGGGAGGCGACCTCGTGCGCGAGCGCCTTGGTCATGCCGATGAGGCCGGCTTTGGCCGCCGCGTAATTACCCTGTCCGGCATTCCCGGTCACGCCGACAACCGAGGTGATGCCGATGATCCGCCCGTAGCGGCGGCGCATCATGCCGCGCACCGCGGCTCGCGTCAGGCGAAAGGCCGCGGTCAAATCCACGGCGATCACCTGATCCCATTCGTCATCGCTCAGACGCACGAAAATGTTGTCCCGGGTGACACCGGCATTGTTGACCAGAATGTCGATCTGCCCCAGCGCTCCTTCCGCGCGCGGCACCAGGGTCTCGACCTCGTCCTTGTTGGCAAGATTGCAAGCAAGCACGTGTGTGCGTTCGCCGAGACTGCCCGCCAGCGTTTCCAAAGCCTCACGGCGGGTGCCGGAAATCGCCACCGCAGCGCCGTGGCGGTGCAGCACGCGCGCGATCGCCTCGCCGAGCCCACCGCTCGCACCGGTCACCAGGGCTGTTCTGCCGGTGAGATCGAACATGCTTGGTCCTCATGCCGCCACGGCGCCCTCCCGAAAGCGCCGAGATGGCCAGCGAATTGTCACCCGCCGTCAGATTGCGGCATCGACCGCACTGCGTCCGGCGTGAAGCGCCCTCACGTCCGCCGGAGTCCCGACGGCGATCCCGACGGCGGACTCGGCGATGCGCTTCACCAGGCCCGAGAGCACTTTTCCGGCACCGAGCTCGTAGAATGTCGTCACACCCGCGTTCGCCATGAAGCTCACGGATTCGCGCCACCGCACCGTTCCGGTAACCTGCTCGATCAAACGGCGGACGATCTCGTCGGGCGCGGTCACCGGCCGCGCGGTGACGTTGCAGACCACCGGCACCGCCGGCGCTCTGACGGTCACGCCGCTCAGCGCCTCGGCCATTGCGTCGGCGGCAGGCCGCATCAGCGCGCAATGGAACGGCGCGGATACCGGGAGCATCAGCGCCCGCTTGGCGCCCTTCGCTTTGGCGATGTCGATGGCGCGCTCGACGGCCGCCTTGTTGCCGGAGACCACGACTTGTCCGCCGCCATTGTCGTTCGCGGCCTCGCAAACCTCGTCTTGGGCGGCTTGCCCGGCAATCTCGGCCGCCGCCTCCAACTCGAGCCCAAGCAGCGCCGCCATCGCCCCGGCGCCGACCGGAACGGCGCGCTGCATGGCGCGGCCGCGAACGCGCAACAGGCGGGCGGCATCGCGGATTGTGAGCGAGCCCGCCGCAGCGAAAGCCGAATATTCGCCGAGCGAATGGCCGGCGAGGAACGCAGCGTCACGATCGAGCTTGATGCCTGCTTCGGTTTCCAGCGCGCGCAAGGCGGCAAGCGAGACTGCCATCAGCCCAGGCTGGGCGTTTTCGGTGAGCGTCAGCGTCTCGGCAGGACCCTCCCACAAAATCGTGGAGAGCTTCTCGCCAAGCGCCTCATCGACTTCGGCAAAAACGTCACGGGACGCCGGAAAGGCCTCGGCGAGCGCCTTGCCCATGCCGACCGCCTGGCTGCCTTGGCCGGGGAACAGGAATGCAACCGACATCGCGCCTCCGAGGTCGGCGGTAAGACACGGGGCACTCCTGGATGTCAAGGTTCGATGCGCGATCGTTGCGGCGGGAGAACGGGGCGCCGAAGCAGCAAGCAGGTGCGACTGAGGCGCGATTTCGCACAATGCTATCCTCCAGCTACGTGCATGTTTCTTGTGTTCCGCATGCTCCTTGTGTTTCCGCGCAAAGCCGGTATAAGGCCGGCTTTCCGCACGGTCCCGGCCGGGAGCTGAACGGACGGCCGCAATTGCGGCAGGGCCGATGGCCCGGCGTCCCGTGTTCCCGCATCTCGGGCGTTCGAGCCTTCCCGAGGCTCGAGCTGGCTTGGCGCCGGGACGGCGGACAACGACAGGAAGGACATTCATGCCGCTTTACGAACACGTCTACTTGTCGCGCCAGGACCTCGGCGCGCAGCAGGTCGACGAATTGACCAACCAGTACAAGGCCATGCTCGAGCAGATGGGCGGCAAGGTCGCCAAGACCGAGTACTGGGGCGTCAAGTCGCTCACCTATCGCATCAGGAAGAACCGCAAGGCGCATTTCACGCTGTTGAACGTGGATGCACCGCCCGCGGCCTTGGCCGAAATCGAGCGCCAGGAGCGCCTGAACGAAGATGTGCTGCGCTACTTGACGATCCGGGTCGACGCCCACGAGGAGGGTCCGTCCGCCATGATGCGCAAGGCGGATCGCGACCGTGATCGCGACGAGCGGCGTGGCGAGCGCCGGCGCGAGCGCGAGCCGCGCGGCCCGCGCGAGGGCGCCGACGAAGCTGAAACGAGCGAGGAGTGAGGGCGATGAGTCTGTCCCAGGTTCCCTCCCGCCGGCCGTTCTTCCGCCGCCGCAAAACTTGCCCGTTCTCCGGCGCCAATGCTCCGAAGATCGACTACAAGGACGTGAAACTCTTGCAGCGCTACATCTCCGAGCGCGGCAAGATCGTGCCGAGCCGGATCACGGCCGTTTCCGCCAACAAGCAGCGCGAGCTGTCGAGAGCCATCAAGCGCGCGCGCTTTCTCGGCTTGCTGCCGTTCGTGATCCAATGATCGCGGCGGCTACGACGAGGTTTGGATCAGTACGGGTTGGGGCGGGCGCGATCCGCCTCTAACCGCTCGGGGCGAACCTGCGCGACATGCGCCGGTTGCCGAATTCACCACCGGCCGGCCCGTCGGCTGCCGGGAGCGGGACAGCTGAGATGCTGCAGTTCGTCTTGATCGGCATGGCAGGAGGATTGGCGGCAGCGTTGCTGTTCGCCTCGCTCGTGTCCGGCTCGCTGCTCTCGGTTCTGCTGTTCTACCTCGCACCGCTGCCGGTCATGATCGCCGGCCTCGGCTGGAGTCATCTTGCCGCCCTGTTCGCCGCGCTGGTCGCTGCCGCGGGGCTCGCGGCGGCATTCGGGTGGCTGCTGTTCGCTGCGTTCCTGGTCGCGCTCGGCCTGCCGGCTTGGTGGCTGAGCTATCTGGCGCTGCTCGCCCGCCCCGCGCCCGGCGACGGTTCGAGCTTGGATTGGTACCCGGTCGGCCGCCTCGTGATGTGGGCAGCGCTGCTCGGGGCGCTCGGCATCGTCCTCGCGATCCCGACATTCGGGACCGACGCGGAGAGTTTTCAGGCCGGGCTGAGGCATGCGTTCGACCGGCTGCTGCACGCCGAAACCGATACGCCGAAGGATTCCCCGCTGGTCCTGCCGGGCGTTTCCGACCCGGGCCGCTTCCTGAATTTTCTGGTGATCGTCACGCCGCCGGCGGCGGCGGTGGTCTCGATGGCGACCAATCTCGCGAACCTCTGGCTCGCCGGACGCATCGTCAAGCTGTCCGGCCGCTTGAAACGGCCGTGGCCGGATCTTGGCGCCACGGTCATGCCGCACTACGCTGCGGTCCTGCTGGGCGCCGCGATGGCCGGCATGCTCGCGGGCGATCTCCTCGGCATCGCGGCCGGCGTCCTGACCGCAACTCTCCTGAGCGCCTATGCGCTGGTCGGGCTTGCGGTAGTGCACGCGACGACGCGAGGCTTGAACGGGCGCGGCTTCGTCCTGGCCGGCATCTACGCGGCAGTCGCCGTGTTCGGATGGCCGGTGCTGCTGCTCTCGGCGCTCGGCCTCGCCGATCTTGCCGTCGACTTCCGTCAACGCGCGGCGAAGCGGCGCGGAGTGCCGGAGACGAGACCGTGATGCGCTTTGGTTCTGGTCCGAACAATCCGATGGAGAACGATCGATGGAAGTGATCTTGCTCGAACGCGTGGCCAAGCTCGGCCAGATCGGCGACGTGGTGCGCGTGAAGGACGGCTACGCCCGTAATTTCCTGCTGCCGAAAGGCAAGGCGCTGCGCGCGACGGCGGAGAACAAGACCAAATTCGAATCCATGAAATCCCGGCTCGAGGCGCGCAATCTCGAACTGCGAAGCGAGGCGGAAAAGGTCGGGCAGAAGCTCGATGGCCGCGCCTTCGCGGTGCTGCGCCAGGCAGCGGAATCCGGCCAGCTCTACGGCTCGGTATCGGCGCGGGACATCGCGGTGTTGCTGGCGGAGGGGGGATTCACGGTCGATCGTGGGCAGATCGAGCTGAACGCACCGATCAAGACCATCGGGCTGCACAAGGTGCCGATTGCGTTGCATCCCGAGGTGGGTGCCAGCGTGACCGTCAACGTCGCGCGCAACGCGGATGAGGCAGAGCGCCAGGCGCGCGGCGAAACGATCCTCGGCCCCGAAGCTGCAGAGCAGGCGGCGGCCGCGGATATGGGGGCGGAAACTTTTTTCGAGAAGCCCGAAGCGCTGGAAAGCGATCAGGGCGAAGGCGCCGAAAAAGCCGGTTGATCTTGTTGCTTGCGCCGCGGCGCCGCCGGACCCGGAGCTTCGGCGGGCGCCGCCGTTTGCGCCGGCTCACTCGCGGTTTCGGCCTTGGTGCCTACCGGGCGCGGGGTCTCGACGGGCCTTGGTTCCGTCGAGGCGGGCGGGCTAGTCGCGGCCGGTTCGGAGGGCCGCACCGCAACCGTCTCGCCGGGCTGTGCCGGCACCGACTCGGGAGGACGCGCGGGCTCGGGCTCGGTTCCGCCAGTCGCAGCGCCGGGTTGTCCCGATCTTCTCGACCGGTTCGCCGGCGCCGGCTCAGGCGAGTGCGTTGCTTGCTGACGTTGCTTTCCGGCACTCCCCGCCCGATCGCGCTCACCGCCGGCCTCCTCGGGTCCCGCGGGTTCCCTGTTCCCGATTTCTCCCGGAGGACGGGGTGCCGCCGTATCCGTGCTTGCTTCCTCGCCCCGTGCCCGGCGTTTGCTCTGCTCGCCCTGAGCGCCCGCCGTCGGCTGCGGCTCGGTCAGAGGCTTTTCCTTGGGCCGGCGGCCGTTGCCGACAACGGACAACAGATAAGTGGCTACTTGGGTCGCCGGTACGGGGCCTGTCGTGTAGTGCTGACGCAGCAGCGCCATCAACTGCGACGGGCTCATCCCATAAGCGAGCCCCTGCGCGCTGCGGTGACAGGCCGAACAATCCGCCGCGAAGATCGCCGGACCGGACTTGCCACGCTCCAAATCCTCGGCTCGGGACTGTGCGACCCCGTAGGCAAGCAGCCCGAGAACGAGCGCGAAATAGCGTCCAAGTGCGGACAAGGCATGCCTCCTGGCGAATACCGCGCACGACGAGGGGCGCCGCGCACCCTCCAGCCTTGCGACCTTTAGCGCACAATGGGGCGAATGTGAGCCATCGGTCCAACGGCCGGCAGCCGCCGCAGGCGCGGTGGATTGCCGTTGCGGGGGAACTTTGTTGTAATCCGGCATTGCTGCGGACGGGCGCGCCTGCAACCCGCGGCTGGTGGACGAATTATTGGTTCGTAACCGCGGCGTTCGGCAAGTCTGCGCGCGTCCGTGGCCAGTGTCGAGGCAAGGCGGATGGACCGCTTGCTCCCATTCGTTCTCCGCAGTTTCATCCGCAGGGGATCGGTTCGGGTCACCACGGCGCGCGGCAACACGTTCACCCTGGGCGATGGAACCGGCACGCCGCTTGCCGTGCGCTTCACTTCGCGGAGGGCACAATGGGCGGTGTCGCTCGATCCCGACCTTCGCCTGGGCGAAGCTTATATGAATGGCACCTTCGTGATCGAACGCGGGTCGATCGCCGACCTCCTGGCATTGGTGATGGCTTCGCACGCCAGGAGCGCGCTTCCGCTTTGGCTCCAGCCTCACACGCTCGCCCGCTACGTGTGGCGGCGGTTGCAGCAATTCAATCCGCCGCGACGGGCACGCAGGAACGTCGCGCACCATTATGATCTCGATGCCAGCCTGTATTCGCTGTTCCTCGACGCCGACCGGCAATACAGCTGCGCCTATTTCGAGAGTGCCGACCAATCGCTCGACGACGCGCAGCTCGCGAAAAGACGGCACCTCGCAGCAAAGCTGCTCCTCAGCCCCCGGCACCGCGTGCTCGATATCGGTTCGGGCTGGGGCGGCTTGGCGCTCTACCTCGCCGAGATCTGCGGCGCGCAGGTGACCGGCATCACGCTTTCAGCCGAGCAGCTCGCGGTGTCGCGCGCGCGCGCGGAGGAGCGGCGGCTGAACCGCGCCGTGGAGTTCCGGCTCGAAGACTATCGAGACGTGAGCGGAACGTTCGACCGGATCGTGTCGGTCGGCATGTTCGAGCACGTCGGCGTCGACTTCTACGAAGCCTATTTCCGCAAATGCTCAGAGCTGCTCGCGCCGGACGGCGTCATGCTGCTGCATTCAATTGGACGCTCCGAAGGCCCGGGAACGACGAATCCGTTCATTGCCAAGTACATCTTCCCGGGCGGCTACATCCCGGCGCTCTCGGAAGTGCTGCGGGCGGTCGAGCGTTCCGGGCTGCTGGTGATCGACATCGAGATCCTGCGCCTGCACTACGCCGAGACGCTGAAAGCCTGGCGCGAGCGCTTCCTTGCCCATCGCGAGACGGTCGAGCGCATCTACGATCCGCGGTTCTGCCGGATGTGGGAGTTCTATCTCGCCGGAGCCGAGATGGCGTTCCGCGAGCAGGCCATGATGGTGATGCAGATCCAGCTGGCGAAGCGTCAGGACATTGTGCCGCGGACCCGCAATTATATCGGCGCGGAGGAAGCCAGACTGCGCGGCCTCGAGGCCGGGCATCGGCCGCCGCTGCGCCTCGCCGGCGAGTGAGTCGATCGGCCGCACTCCGCCCTCCCCCGATCTTTCGACAACGCTGGCCTCGAATCAAACTGAATTGCTAAACAGCCGTTCGGCGCTGTGGATTGCTTTGATAACGGCATGAATTCGGCCTGCGGGCCGCCTGTCCGCGAGTTGTCCACCGGGCGCCGTGCTAGGACGCTACGGGAGGAATTGGATGGCTCCGCAGGAATCCGCGGTGCTCAAGCCGGTCGGGCAACCGGTGCCGCTCTATCGCACCGCGCCGCACAATATCGAGGCGGAGCAAGCGCTGCTCGGGGCCATTCTGATCAACAACGACGCGTTCTACCGCGTCTCCGATTTCCTGAAGCCCCCGCATTTCTTCGAGACCGTACATCAGAAGATTTTCGAGATCGCCGCAAACCTCATCCGGGTGGGCAAGACCGCGACGCCGATCACGCTGAAGACCTTTCTGCCTGCCGATCTCGACGTCGCCGGCCTGACGGTGAGCCAATATCTGGCGCGGCTCGCGGCAGAGGCGACCACGGTCATCAATGCCGAAGATTATGGGCGCACCATCTACGATCTGGCGATCCGGCGCGACTTGATCCGCATCGGCGACGACATGGTCAATGTCGCCTATGACGCGCCCGTCGAGTTCTCGCCGCAGGATCAGATCGAGGACGCCGAGCGCAAATTGTACGAGCTCGCCGAAATCGGGCAGTACGGAAGCGGTTTCCAGCGCTTCATCGACGCCATGACGACGGCGGTCGACATGGCCGCGAACGCCTATCGACGGGAGGGCGGACTATCGGGAATCGCGACGGGATTGAAAGATCTCGATCAATATATGGGCGGGCTGCAGAAATCGGATCTCGTCATCGTCGCCGGCCGCCCCGGCATGGGCAAGACTTCGCTTGCCACCAACATCGCCCACAACGTCGCCCGCGCGTTCGAGCCGCGCACGTTGCCGGACGGCACGATCGAGGCCGCCAACGGCGGCCGGGTGGGATTCTTCTCGCTCGAAATGTCCGCCGAGCAGCTCGCCACCCGAATCATCTCCGAGCAGACGGAAATCCCCTCCTCCACCATTCGCCGCGGCCAGATCACCGAGCACGATTTCGACAAGATCGTCGCGTTCACGCGCAGCATGCAGCAATTGCCGCTGTACATCGACGAGACCGGCGGGCTCTCGATCGCGCAGCTTGCGGCTCGTGCGCGGCGCCTGAAGCGCCAGCGCGGCCTCGACTTCCTCGTGATCGATTATCTGCAACTGCTCCAAGGCTCGACACGGCGCGCCAACGAGGGGCGGGTGCAGGAGGTCACCGAGATCACTACTGGGCTCAAAGCGTTGGCCAAGGAGCTGCAAGTGCCGGTCCTCGCGCTTTCCCAGCTGTCCCGACAGGTCGAGAGCCGCGACGACAAGCGGCCGCAGCTCTCGGATCTGCGCGAATCCGGCTCGATCGAGCAAGACGCCGACGTCGTGCTGTTCCTGTTCCGCGAAGAGTATTACCTGAAGAACAAAGAGCCCCGGGCCGGCACGGAAGAGCATTTCAAGTGGCAGAGCGAAATGGACGCGGTCCACGGCAAAGCGGAGATCATCATCGGCAAGCAGCGCCACGGACCGACCGGCACGGTCCCGCTGCAGTTCAAGTCCGACGTGACCCGCTTCTCGAATCTCGCCCAGGAGGACCGGCTGCCCAGCCATTTCTGAGTCGGACCGTCCGAGTAGACGCGGGCGAAAACCCGACACCAGCTTACATGAGGCATCCGCACTTTGTCCTGTTGTCGGCAGATGCCTATCGTCTCGCCGGGACGGCGAGGATGCCAATGACCGAAAAGCAAAGCCGAGCGATCATCGAGACGAGCGGCCCGCCCGAACGTGAGGCGGGGGCCGTTCTGACGATCGATCTCGCGGCGCTCGCCGCCAATTGGCGCGAGCTTGCGGCGCGTGCGGCGCCGGCCGAATGCGCGGCGGTCGTGAAAGCCGATGGTTACGGCTGCGGGATCGCGCCGGTTTCCGCCGCGCTCGCCAAAGCGGGGTGCAGGACCTTCTTCGTGGCGGAGCTTGCCGAAGCGCACAGCGTGCGCCGCGTCGCCCCCAGTGCAGCCATCTACGTGCTCAATGGACTTGCACCCGGAACGGCCGATGCGTTCGCGCAATGCGATCTGCGGCCGGTGCTCGGCTCTCTCGTCGAGCTCGCGGAATGGCAGGAATTTCGCGTTGCGGCGGGTTGGCGCGGCGCCGCCGCGCTCCACGTCGATACCGGCATGAACCGGCTGGGCCTTACCGGGAAGCAAGCAGCGGACGTCGCGGCGGGCGATGGATCGCGGTCGAGCATCGGGCTTCTGATGAGCCATTTCGCCTGTGCGGAGGAGCCGAGCCATCCGCTCAACGCCAGGCAAATGGCGGAATTCCGCGAGGTGCGCGCGCTCTTCCCCGGCGTCCCGGCGTCGCTTGCGAACTCGTCGGGGATTTTCCTCGGGCCCGACGCGCATCACGACCTGGTGCGGCCGGGCGTGGCGCTCTACGGCGCCAATCCCACGCCGGGACACCTCAACTTGATGCGCAGCGTAGTGCGGCTCGAGGCGCGCATCGTCCAGGTGCGCGAGGTCGCGCCCGGCGAGACGGTCGGATACGGGGCGACCTGGACCGCGCATCGGCCGACGCGGGTGGCCATCCTCGCGTTAGGCTATGCCGACGGGATGCCGCGCGCGGCGAGTGCATCGGACACGAAACCGGGTGCCGAGGCGAGGATCGCCGGGCGGCGCTGCCCGATCGCCGGCCGCATCTCCATGGACCTCGTGGCGGTCGACGTCACCGATCTGCCCGACGACATTCCGCGACGCGGCGATTTCGCGGCGCTCTTGGATGAAGAAATCGGGGTCGATGAGCTCGCCTCGCACGCCCGTACCATCGCGTACGAGGTCCTGACCCGCCTCGGCCGGCGCTATCGGCGCATTTACGTCGAATGATATAAGGCCGGCCGTACCAGCCAGCTTTTGCGCATCGGCACGCTCTCATGGCCCGCAGCAGCATCGCCTTCGTTTGCCAGAATTGCGGCGCCGTCACCGGCCGCTGGCAGGGACGCTGCGATTCCTGCGGCGGGTGGAACACGATCGTGGAGGAAAGCGCCGGCGCGAGCGAAGCGCCCGCCGCGCGGCCGTCGCGAAAAGGCCGGCCGTTCGCGCTCGAGCCGCTGACCGGAACCGCGCACGAGGCGCCGCGCCTCGCATCCGGGGTGGCGGAATTCGATCGCGTCACCGGCGGCGGGTTCGTGAAAGGCTCGGTGCTGCTCGTCGGCGGCGATCCGGGGATCGGCAAGTCCACGCTGCTCATTCAAGTCGCCGCCGCGCTCGCGCTGCAGGGACAGCGCGCGATCTACATTTCCGGCGAGGAGGCGGTCGCGCAGGTACGGCTGCGGGCCGAGCGTCTGGGCGTCGCCGATGCCGCGGTCGAGCTCGCCGCCGAGACCGCAATCGAGGACATCCTCGCCACGCTCGCGCACGGCAAGCCGCCGCGCTTGGTCGTCATCGACTCGATCCAGACCATGTGGACGGATGCCGTCGAATCCGCGCCCGGAACCGTGACGCAAGTTCGGGCCGCCGCGCAGGCGCTGATCCGGTTCGCCAAGCGCTCGGGCGCCGCCGTGCTGCTGGTCGGCCACGTCACCAAGGACGGCCAGATCGCGGGGCCACGCGTTGTCGAGCACATGGTGGACGCCGTGCTCTCGTTCGAGGGCGAAGGCGCGCACCATTTCCGCATCCTGCGCGCGGTCAAGAACCGGTTCGGCCCGACCGACGAGATCGGGGTCTTCGAGATGACCGGCACGGGGCTGCGCGAGGTCGCAAATCCCTCGGAGTTGTTCCTCTCGGAACGCGACCTCGGCAGCCCCGGGACCGCCGTATTCGCCGGGATCGAGGGCACGCGGCCGCTGCTCGTCGAAATTCAGGCGCTGGTCGCACCGACCTCGCTCGGCACGCCGCGCCGCGCCGTGGTCGGCTGGGACCCGAACCGGCTCTCCATGGTGCTCGCGGTGCTCGAGGCGCATTGCGGGGTGCGGCTCGGCGGGCACGACGTGTATCTCAATGTCGCCGGCGGGCTGCGCATCCAGGAGCCGGCAGCCGATCTCGCAGCGGCGGCCGCCCTCGTGTCTTCGCTCGCCAATGCGCCGCTTCCGGCCGATGCGGTCTATTTCGGCGAGGTTTCCCTATCGGGCGCCGTGCGGCCGGTCGCCCAGACGGCGATCCGGCTGAAAGAGGCGGCGAAGCTCGGTTTCGCCCGAGCGCTTGCGCCGGAGGCCGCTCGAACCGAAGGCTCCGCCGAAACCGGGATCGCGGTCACGCCCGTCGGCGCTCTCGCCACGCTCGTTTCCGATATTGCCGCCCGGGGGAGCCGGACGCGCAGCGCAATGCCGCGCGCGCTGCGACAAGACGGGTGACGGTCGCGGTTCTTCCCGCTATACACCGGGCGGCCGCGAAAGAGACGCAGCGAATCTGGTAGGAAGCCGGATGCCGATCACGCTCCTCGACGTCATTCTCCTCGCCGTCATGATGGTTTCCGCCCTGCTCGCAATGGTCCGCGGGTTCATGCGGGAGATTCTCTCGATCACGGCCTGGGCGGCCGCCGCGGGCGCCACGATCTATGCCTATCCGCGGCTGCTGCCGGCCGCGAAGCAGTATTTCACCAATGATTACGTGGCCATGGCGGCGGTCGTCGGGGGCGTGTTCGTCGGCACGCTGCTCCTCGTCTCGATCCTGACCATCAAGATCTCCGACGTGGTGCTCGACAGCCGGGTCGGCGCGCTCGACCGCACGCTGGGCTTCCTGTTCGGGCTCGGCCGGGGGCTCATCATCGTGGTGGTCGCCTTCCTGTTTTTCGCCTGGCTCGTGCCCGACCGCAGCCAACCCGAATGGGTCCGGAACGCGAAATCGAAAATCGTGCTCCAGGGCACCGGCGAATGGTTGAAGGCGCAATTGCCGGACGACCCCGAGAGCACCATCTTGAAGAGGCTGAAGAAACCGCGGCTCGACGAACAGGAGCCGCAGGATGCGGCGCCCGGATCGGATCGCTCGCAGCTCGATCCGGCGGACATGGGTCGATATGCGGGCGGGTACGACGGGCGGGAACTCGGCTGGCGGAAGAGCGAGCAAATCGTTAATGCCGGCATGCCACAAGCGCGGTGAGCTGCCGGCGATAGAGGACAGCCAATGAGCGAGACGGCCGATTCCAGCCTCGACCTCGACGGCGACCGGCTGCGCGAGGAATGCGGGGTATTCGGCATTTTCGGCCACCCCGACGCCGCCGCCATCACCGCGCTCGGCCTGCACGCCCTGCAGCACCGCGGCCAGGAAGCGGCCGGCATCGTCACCTTCGACGGCAAGCGGTTCCATTCCGAGCGGCGGATGGGGCTCGTCGGCGATACCTTCTCGCGGCGCGAAGTGATCGAGCGCCTGCCGGGACATGTCGCCATCGGCCACGTGCGGTACTCGACCACGGGCGGCACGATCCTGCGCAATGTGCAGCCGCTGTTCTCCGAGCTCGACGCCGGCGGCTTCGCGGTCGGGCACAACGGCAATCTCACCAACGGCCTCACCCTTCGCCGCAACCTCGTGCGCGAAGGCGCGATCATGCAGTCGACCACCGACAGCGAGGTGATCCTGCATCTCGTGGCCCGCTCGCGGCGCAACCGGTTCATCGACCGCTTCGTCGAAGCCTTGCGCATGCTCGAAGGCGCCTATTCGTTGGTCGCGCTCACCAACAAGAAGCTGATCGGGGCCCGCGACCCGCTCGGCATCCGTCCGTTGGTTTTGGGCGACCTCGACGGCTGCCCGATCGTCGCGTCCGAGACCTGCGCGCTCGACATCATCCGCGCCCGCTACGTGCGGGACGTCAGAAACGGCGAGGTCGTCATCGCCACCGAGAAGGGCATCGAGAACATCGAAAGCATCGAGCCGTTTCCGCCGATGGCGCCGCGGCCGTGCATCTTCGAATACGTCTATTTCGCCCGCCCGGATTCGATCGTCGGCGGGCGCTCGGTCTACGAGGTGCGCAAGACCATGGGGGCCGAGCTCGCGCGCGAAGCGCCCGCGCCGGCCGACGTGGTGATCCCGGTGCCGGATTCCGGCGTGCCCGCCTCGATCGGCTATTCGCAGTCCTCCGGCATTCCCTACGAGCTCGGCATCATCCGCAATCACTATGTGGGGCGCACCTTCATCGAGCCGAGCCAGACCATCCGCGAGCTCGGCGTCCGGCTGAAGCATTCGGCGAACCGCGCGGTCGTCGCCGGGCAGCGCATCGTTCTCATCGACGATTCGCTCGTGCGCGGCACGACCTCGGTCAAGATCGTGCGGATGATGCGCGACGCCGGGGCCAAGGAGGTGCATTTCCGGGTCGCCTCGCCGCCGATCACGCACCCGGATTATTACGGCATCGATACGCCCGAGCGGGAAAAGCTGTTGGCGGCCACCCACGACGTCGAAGGAATGCGGCGGTTCATCGGCGCGGACTCGCTGGCGTTCCTCTCCGTCGACGGCATCTATCGCGCCATGGGATTCGAGCGGCGCGACGCGTTCCGGCCGCAGTTCACCGACCACTGCTTCACCGGCGAATATCCGACCGGGCTCACCGACCTCATGGCCCAGGAAGCGCTGCCCCGCCAGCTCTCGCTCCTCGCCGAAGCAAGCTGAAGTCTACTTCGAGCCGTCGTTCCGGAAGCCCGCGCAGCGGGCTATCCGGAACCCATGAACACCGCCTATACGTTATTTCACCGACCGTAAGCGGGGTCAGAAACGCGAGTTCGATCAATGGTTTAGCGGCGGTTTCGTTTTGCTGGACAACACCCGGGGCAACTAGCGCCGCGGACGCCCGACAAGCTTGATCGTCGTGCCCTCAACCTCAACGCCCGCCTTCCAAGCGCTCGGATCACGCGGGGCGCGGCTTCCTGTCTCAGCTTGTGGTCCTCGCCTCGCCTTCCCAAGTTTAGGCTAAGTCAGCCGGGCAGTCCCCCCAACTCCCCGTCCCCAGTCCGGTTGGCAAATGTACCTGGAAGCCCCCGGTCGTTGCGTTAAGTCCGGGGGTTTTCTTTCCTGACTGGTCATCACCATCGCTGTTCAGATTCCATTCAGCCAACTAGACCGAACATAGCGGCCTGGACAACGCTCTAAGAAACCCAGGAGGGAATGATGACCAGGCTTGCACTCGCTGCATTCGCAGCCGCGACGATACTTTGTTCCGGACTGTCAGCACAAGCCATGCCTACCCGAGGAACGGCAGGTATCCCGTTGGCCGTGCAGCAGATCAATTCGGTCGAAACAGCTGGATATTACTATCACCGCCACCGCCATCGCCACTGCCGATGTTGGTGGTCCTACGGTCATCGCCACTGCCGGTGCTGGTGGCGGCGGTGGTATTGACGCGATAGTTCGGAAAGTTTCGACCAGGACCGTCGGCGGTGGAACCGAACGCCCCTGAATAGTGTTTACAGGCTGAGAATTCCCGACCTCCGGCGCCAACTCGCCGGACCGGACGCGGATAGCCAAGCGTTGGATCAAAGGCCGCTCGGGGCAACTCGGGCGGCCTTTTCGGTATGGTCTAACCCTTTCTCAGCGGCCGGAACTCTTTTGCCGATTGAACAATTTTGTACGCGAGGACAGGCAACCCCGGAAAGGGGATGCCATGAACCACACCAATGAATACCGAGACAAGGCCTTCGAATTGTTCTCCCTAGCAGAGAGCGTGAACGACCCCGAGCAGCGAGCCGACATGCTGCGATTTGCCTACATGTGGATGAGTTTATCGGAACCGATGCCCGATCTGCCATCAGCCCACGTGTTACCGCGTCGGGCGGAAGCCGCCTGATCATACAAAAGAGGCTCCGAAGTCGGAGCCTCTTAAGTTTCAACGGAGGAGACTTCACATGAGGACCCCGGCTGTGACACCCAGTAACAGCCGGGAACCTGCCACTGAGTGGCAGGATTACATTACCCCCGAGAGCGGCAATTCTGCAACGGGCATAAACAAGAAGGAGGCCCCCGCTTGGTAGAGGGCCTCTCAGTTTTGCAAAGGAGAAAAACCCTCGACTGGAGAACCAGCCGAGAGCCAGGCTTGTAGGGCATGAGAGCGGCAATTTTGGGACAGCCACGCACGAGCATCAGGGCGGCAGGATGAGCATTCCTGTACCATCCATCGCGTTCGCCACCGCCACGGTTGGGTCAGCGCTGCCGATTAGAAACATCAGCGGGACCATCGCAACCATAGGAAGAACGACCAGCGCGAAAGAGAACAGCGCGTCCACCACCAAGGGGGTTCTGAGCGCCAGCAGGAATTCAGTCCACGCTTTGGTCAAGAAACCAGTCGGAAACTTTACCGCGGGGCGCAGCTCGACGAGGGTCGACTGATACAAAGACATTTTACTCTTCCCCTTCCCGCGACCGGCCAGAAGTCGGGTCTGACAAGTAGGACCGTTTTGCTGCTGTCAGCTGTGACTAAGCTCACAAGCCAAGGATAATCTTTAGTCTGCAACGAGTGACTTGACGCGATGCACAAGAATGATGTGCATCGCACAAAATTGGCCCCGCTTGCTGTAGTTTAGTGATATACCAACCGAGGCCGGGGAGGGTGTTCGTCCGCCTCCCTGGCAGGCGGTCCCGGTCCCAACAGGTTGCCCCCTGCGTGGCCGGGGCCGTTCTGAAGCGAGCAGCTAAGAGGGAGCACAAGGCCTGTTAAGGGCTGCCTTGCGCAGTCGGGATTAGCTTTGCCTCTCGGGATTAGCTTCGCCTCTACTCGCTGCGCTCGTTTGAAGGAGATGCCGATGACTGACCGCCTTGTGACCTTGTTTGTCGGGACAACCTTGGTGACTTGTTCCATCGCCTTGGTGTTGATCTTGCTCGGCCCGGCCTGATCCTTGGGACATCGCCAGGCGGAGCTACAGGTTGGTTCGTGCCGATTTGGTTCAGCTTACGGGGTATTGCCCTAGCTCGCTGGCGCTCGTTGGATCAAAACAGGAGGATTATCGCAATGAAGCGCATGAGAGTAGTTGAGACAGAGCCACAGTCCCCATTCGAGGCCATTTGGAGACAGTTTCCCCAGCTCAAGAATTCGG
>JBKPDF010000014.1:0-66126 GCA_046727735.1 Pseudomonadota bacterium
ATGAGGTCGGACCTGCGCATCGGCCGGCTCACCGGCACTTTGCCCATCCTGTATGTGTTTCTGGCTCGCTCTGGCAACACGATCCAGGAGGTCACTCCGGTTCGGCTCGACCCGGAGGGTGCGCTGCATTCGGGCGTTGACCCAGTTCGCGGCAACGCAACGAGCGGCGTGAAGATCGTCTTCACCAGTAGCGACGGCGAGGTGCGGACGCTATATTATTTCAACACGGATCTTTCCAACGACGGCGTCAGAAGCAGTAGATTTCTGAAATTTTGCGAGACGCTGGGGCCTGGAGATAGCCTTATAAAGAGCGCCTCCTATCTCTTGCACTCGAGCGGGTTCTCGATCGTCCGTGATTTTCTGCTCGCCAAAAGCGCTGTGGTCGTGCAGGACGATTCCGGCATTCCGCTCGCCTACTACGATCCCCAGAAGTGGGATCTGCAGTCCTTCGGCCATTATCGCGGCCCGATTGCTACCTTCGGCAGCAGGTATCAGCCGAAATACGCCGTCTTCTTCAGGAACAGTCGTCCGATGGATTTCGGCGTTGGCTACCGCTGGCGGCCGCACGAGTCGAACCTGTTGCTCGCCGTGAAGACGTCGGCAGATGCAGTACCCGAAACACCAGTGCAACCAAAGGTGAAGTCCGGAGCTGACGCCTCCGAACCCCACTCGCAAATTCACCATTCCGCCCGACGGCGCGCGCCAATTCAGCATTCCGCTGCACGGCAAAGACGGGAATCGGCGAGCCAAGCGCTAACATGGCCCTGGTTTGATTGGTATACCCGTCGTTGAGGCGCTCTAGGGGTGAGGGCGTGGGCGTGAACCTGATGGCCCACTTTAAAAGGCCGTGGATCGGCGATGTACGGGACGGGTCCTTGAGGGTCGCGTCGGTCGATGGATGCCGCGTACGGTCGCGCGGCGGGCGCGGCAGGGCGTGCCGCGCGGCATCGGAATTCGGGAAAGCGTGGACGAGCGGGTGTCGCGCGCGGACTCGTGCGCATAGGCAGCCGGCGGTTGGATGCGGCTTGGCTTCGATCGCGAGGCACACGTGGCGAGATGAGATGCGTTGCAGATCAAGTACGGAAGGAAATTTTGGTTCGACATGACCGATGTATTCGATTCCACTGCCGCGAGCGCCATTGGCTAAAACACTATGGGATGACTATAGAGGGGCAGTGATAACAATCCACGAATGTCCGCCTCGGGGCCGGAAGCGGACATCTCTCACGTGTCGCCGGATGTCGCCGCACCGCAGTGCCAAAGGCGGCGCGATGTCCGCTTAGGGTCAAAAGCGGTAAGGCTCGGAACGAGCAAATGTCTTCCGGTGTGCCCCCGAAAGCGGACCCTCCGCGCACTAATGAGTACGCGCTACGCACGCGAGCAGAGCCGTATGCGCATTTTGCGCCCTCCCAGAGGCGAGACCCGCAAGCGGCGAGGCAGCGACGCAATTGCGCGCGAGGTGAAAACCGCTAGCTCCCGGCGCTCGCCCGCATCAGCGGATCCTCGAGCGGCACGATCATCTCGCTGCCGCGGCCGAAATTGGCGGTCTTGCCGTCGGTCGATTCCTGCCTCGCCTGCTGCCGGCCGAGCGCGACGATCGTCGGAATATCAGCCTCGGCGATCGGCGCCCGCCGCGTCCTGCGTTTGAGCGCCGCCTCGATGTAGGGCGCTAGCTCCGCCTGTTTTTTCGCGGCGCGCTCGGCATGACGCCGCTTGAAGCCGGGCAACACCGATTTCGCGAACAGCTCCATGGATTCGCAGATATCCTCGTGCCGGTTCTTGCCGCCCTGCTGCACGAAGATCATCTGATCCACCCCCGCCTCCTCGAACTGCCGCAGATGCCGCTCGATCTCCTCGGGCGAGCCGATCGCGCCCGCGCCGCCGCGAGCCACCGGCAGGAAGTCGCGGGCTTTCTCGTAGTTCTCCCAAATGTTCGTGCGGCCGGGCAGGTGCTCGCCGAAGATGTAATAATGGCCGAGCGCGTAGCCGAAGAAGCGGAAGCCGTCGAGGCCGCGCCGGCGCGCTTCCTCCGGGTCGGCGTGACAGGAGAAGCCGCCGACCATCGCGATATTGGCGTTGACGCTGTGGCCGATCGGGACACAGGCCTCGGACTTGATGATGTCGTAATACTCGCCGACCCATTTGATGGCTTCGGCGGTGTCGATGAACGCGAAGGTGAGCGCGCCGATGCCGTCGCGCGCCGCCTCGTGGATGGTTTCGCGCCGCGAGGCCGCGACCCAGATCGGCGGATGCGGTTTCTGCACCGGTTTCGGGACCACGTTGCGGCAAGGCATCGAGAAATATTTGCCCTGATACCCCGGATAGGGATCCATCACCATCATGTTGGCAGCTTCCCGGGTCGCCTCCTGCCACATCGGCTGCTTGTCCTGGACCGAGATGCCGAAGCCGCCGAGCTCGGCGAGCGAGGCACTCTCGCCGGTGCCCCATTCCACGCGGCCGTTCGACACGAGATCGAGGGTCGCGATGCGCTCGGCGACGCGCGCGGGGTGATTGTACGGCGGCGGCATCAGCACGATGCCATGGCCGAGCCGGATGCGTTTGGTGCGTTGCGAGCAGGCGGCGAGAAACACTTCCGGGGCGGAGGAATGCGCGTATTCCTCGAGAAAATGGTGCTCGACTTCCCAGGCGTACTCGATGCCGAGCTTGTCGGCGAGCTCGACCTGGTCGAGCGCATCCTGGAACAATTTGAGCTCGGCGCCCTCGGCCCATGGCCGCGGCAGCTGATGCTCGTAGAAAATGCCGAATTGCATCGGATCCCCTCAATCGCGACGTTGCGATGGTCGGCGTCTCAGCCGTCGCCAAGTCGCCGGCACGCTTCGGGACGCTGTTGTTGCGGCCTTGCCTTCAGGCGCGGACACCGGAGAACGGCCAGCTGCCCAGCGCGCCGGCGCTCATTTGCCCGGATATCTTGTCGCCGTCGACCGTGCCGGTGAACTGCAGCGTCAGCGGCATCGGATTGGTGATGGATATTTTCCAGGAGACATCGTTGCCGCTCACGCTGCCGTCGAAAATCTCGGTCGAGCCGCCGTCCCCGGACTGCTTGCCGGTGAGCTTTCCGCCCTGCGAGCTCGCGATCAGCGTCGCCTTGCGCTCGCCCATCGGCGTCTGCATGGTCAAGTTCCAGCTGCCGTCCACGGCCATGACGCGATCTCCTCGATGATCTTTGAATTCGTGCGAAGTCCCGTTCGCGTTGCAGTCTAGTGGCCCTTGCTGCCCGCAACAAGCGGTCGCGGCCGGCCCGGCTCCCTGCAGAGTCGTAGGGTGGGCCGAGCGGAGCGAAGCCCCGTTTGTTCAAACACAGGTGGGCACACGCTTCATGCTTTGCCCCACCTAGGATCCGCCGAGTCACTTCTCGGTTTCGAACAACCCCGCGACGAACTGCTTCTGCATGGCCGCGACCACGATCAGCGGCGGCAGCAGCGCCAGGATCACGGTCGCCATGACGAGGTGCCACTGCGGCTCGAAGTCGGAAGCGCGCGCCATGCGCTGGATGCCCATGATCACCGTGTAATAGGCGGTGTCCTTGGTCACCAGCAGCGGCCACAAATATTGGTTCCAGCCGTACACGAACGTGACGACGAACAGCGCCGCGATGTTGGTGCGCGACATCGGGATCAGGATCGACCACAGGAAGCGCAGCGGGCCTGCGCCGTCGACGCGCGCCGCCTCCATCAGCTCGTTGGGAACGGTCATGAACACCTGGCGGAACAGGAACGTCGCGGTCGCGCTGGCGATCAGCGGCACCGTGAGGCCGGTATAGGAGTTCAGCAGCCCGAGCGAAGCCGCGACCTCGTAGGTCGGTAGAATGCGGACCTCGACCGGCAGCATCAGCGTCGCGAAGATGATCCAGAACGCCAGCATCCGGAACGGAAAGCGGAAGAATACCACGGCGAACGCCGACAGGATCGAGACCGCGATCTTGCCGACCGTGATGGCGAGCGCCACCACGACGCTGTTGACCAACATCGGCCAGATCGGCGGCAGGCCGTAATTGCGCAAGCCTTCGCTTAACACCTGCCAGTAGTTGGCCACCAAGCGGTCTCCGGGCAGCAGCGGCAGCCCGGTGAGCGTCTGCGACAAGGTGTGGCTCGAGGCGACGAACGCGAGGTAAATCGGGAATGCCATCAGGGCCGCGCCGAGGATCAGCACCGCATGCGCCACGACGTCGTTCCGCACTTTGCTGGTCCGCACGAGCCATGCCGGGCGTGCCCGGACCGGCGCGGCCGCTGCCGCATCGGGCGAGGACGGGAGCGGCTGCAGCGGCTTGAGCTCGATCTCGGTCACCGGCGCTCTCTCAGTAATGAATTCTGCGCTCGATATAGCGGAACTGCGCGATCGTCAGCGCGCCGACGATCAGCATCAGCACCACCGATTGCGCAGCCGAGCCGCCGAGATCCAGGCTCTCGAAGCCGTCGCGGAACACCTTGTAGACCAGCGTCGTCGTCGCGGTGCCAGGCCCGCCGGCGCTTGTCGCATGGATGACCGCGAACGTGTCGCAGAACGCGTAGATCAGATTGACGACGGCGAGAAAGAACGTCGTGGGCATCAGCAACGGCAGCACGATCGCGCGAAACCGCGCCAGCGCGCCCGCGCCGTCGATTTCGGCGGCTTCCAGCAGCGACGGCGGGATGGTCTGGAGCCCGGCGAGGAAGAACAGGAAATTATAGCTCACCTGCTTCCAGGCCGAGGCGATGATGACCAGCAGCAATGCCTGATTGCCGTTGAGAAAATGGTTCCAGACGATACCCAGCGGCGCGAGCAGCCGCGGCAGCACGCCGATCGTCGGATTGAACAGGAACCACCACAGCACGCCGGCGATGGCCGGGGCGATCGCATAGGGCCACACGATCAGCGCGTTGTAGATCGCAGACCCGCGTACGGCGCGATCGGCGACCGCCGCAAGCGCCAGCGCCACGCTCATGGACAGCGCCGTGGTCGAGAAGGCGAATACCAGCGTCACGCCGAAGGACGCGAGATATCCCGGATCGGCTAGGATGCGCGCGAAATTCGCCAAACCGACGAAACGCTCGGCCAGCCCGAACGCATCCTGCTCGAACAGCGAGCCCTGCAGCGATCGGAAGCTCGGCCAGACGAAGAACGCGAACGTGATCGCGAGCTGCGGGACGAGGAGGGCGAGCGGGACCAGAATGCCCGGGAAGATGACGCGCTTTTCCTGCATGTGTCAGGTATCAGTTATCAGTAGTCAGTAATCAGGATCCGAGTTACTATTTCTGATCATTGATTAATGACTTCTGTCCCCTGGACTACATATTGGCGCGCTCGAATTGCCGCAGCAGCTCGTTGCCACGGACTACCGCGCTGTCGAGCGCTTCCTTGGCGGTTTTCTGCCCTTGCAGTGCCGATTCGATCTCCTCCTCGATGATGTTTCGAATCTGCACGAAGCTGCCGAGCCTGAGCCCCTTCGAATTTTCGGTCGGAGGGTTGAGCGTCATCTGCTTGATCGCTACGTCCGCGCCCGGATTCTTGTCGTAATAGCCTTGCTGGCGGGAAAGCTCGTAAGCCGCCTGGGTGATCGGCAGATATCCGGTCTGCTGATGCCACCATGCCTGAACCTCGGGCTTCGAGAGATAATTGAAGAATTTCGCCACGCCCTTGTAGTCCTCGGCCTTCTGACCCTTGAGCACCCACAAGGTGGCTCCGCCGATGATCGAATTCTGCGGCGCGCCCTTCACGTCGGGCCAATACGGCAGCATGGTCGTGCCGGCTTCGGCCTTGAGGTTGGTCATGATGCCGAGCCGGGTGGCCGAGGAGGCGAATTCCATACCGCATTCCTGGGAGATGAATTTCGGATTGGCCGCGGCCGCGCGACCGCCGTAGTCGAACAACTTGGTCTTCTGCCATTCCGCGAGCTGGCCGATGTGCTTGACCTGCAACGGCCCATTGATCTTGAGCTCGGTCCCGAGCCCGCCGAAGCCGTTCGCGAGGGTGGCGATCGGGGCGTTGTGCCAAGCCGAAAGGTTCTCGATCTGGGCCCAGGACGGCCATTCGGTAGTGACGCCGCAGGGCACGCCGGCGGCCACCAGCTTGGCAGCGGCCGTTCCCACCTCCGGCCAAGTTTTTGGCGGCGTATTCGGATCGAGCCCCGCCTTCTTGAACAAATCCTTGTTGTAATAGAACACCGTGGTGGAGGAATTGAATGGGAACGAGAGCATGTTACCCTGCGTATCGGTGTAATAGCCGACGACGGCCGGGAGGTAGCTCTTCGGATCGAGCGGCTCGCCGGCGTCCTTCATCAGCTGGTAGACCGGATAGACCGCGCCGCGCGCTGCCATCATGGTGGCGGTGCCGGCCTCGAAAACCTGAATGATGTGCGGCGGCTGCTTGGCGCGGAACGCGGCAATCGCGCCGGTCATCACCTCGGTGTAGGTCCCCTTGTAGACGGGAACGACCTTGAAATCCTTCTGCGAATTATTGAAGTCGGTGGCGAGCTTTTCGAGTTTTTCACCGAGCTCGCCGGGCATGGCGTGCCACCATTGCAGCTCCGTTTGAGCATGCGCCGGCGTGCCCAAACCGATCGCGAACAGCGCCGCGAGCCCTGCAAACCGCCTATACATGCCAAGACCTCCCCATTGCTTGGATTGTAGTCGCCCTATCCTATACGATGTTGGGATGACGGAAGAAGGACGATCCGGACCACCTTTCCGGCAGGCTTGACCGGCTCTGCCGGCAATGGCGGCGCGAGAATCGGCTTCCGGTCAGCTCGTGTTTGCGGGAGTGAAGCGATGCCGAGCGTCAAGGAAATGCTCGCGGATGCCAATGCCGTCGTGCCGCGGCTCGAGCCGGCGCGTGTACGCGAGATGGCGAGCCGGGACGATGTGCTCGTTCTCGACGTACGCGATGCGCCCGAGCTTGCAGCGAGCGGCAAGATCAAGGGCGCGGTGCATGTCCCGCGCGGCATGCTGGAATTCCGGGCGGATCCGGAAAGCCCCTATCACAATCCGGCATTGCGGCCCGATCGGACGGTGCTGGTTTATTGCGCCTCGGGCGGCCGGTCCGCGCTCAGCGGCAAGACCTTGAAAGAACTAGGTTATCCCTCGGTCTATAATGCCGGTGCGTTCAAGGAGCTGGTAGAGGCCGGCTTGAAGACGGAGCCGGGAAGCTGATTGGCCGGCGCTGGCCCGTGTTGGCCCGAGCCGGAAACCCCGGAAAGTCCGGAAAAATCTGCGCAGTAGGCGCGCAAGGTCCGAAACGCTCTAGACGGCGTCCGCCCCGCGGCCGGCTCCTCCTGGGCGCACCTCAACTGTGACGCGGGTCACAAGTATCGAGGTAGCGCGCGTGCATATTTCGCCGCACACAAAAGAGACCCGAGTCTCGAATCGGGCTCTGCACCGGGGACGTGTCATGACATCTTCGCTGATCGGCGCCGACAAGAGCACCCATGCCAAGATCGTGGGAACGGCGCTCGTTGCCGTGCTGTTGTTCGTTGTCGTCGGGTTCTGGGCGCATCTGACCGATGGCGCGGAGGGGACACCGACCGTCGTGAAGGCGTCGACGCCGACCGCCTACACGCGTCACGACGGAATGGTGGTTCGCTGAAGCAGTGCCAAAATCCAGCTGATGAAGCTCGTGCTCTACGGCAGCTTTCCGGCCTCCGAAGCCGGCCGGATTTCTCGCTACCTGACCTCGCGGTGGGAGCTAGCGGCAGTCCTCAACGAGATGCCGGCGGAGGAAAAGCGAAAAATCCTCGCCGATGCCGAGGTGATGGTCACGAGCGTCTACCGCTCCCGGGACCCGCCGGCCCCAAAGCTGCGCCTGTTGCAGTGCTCGAGCACGGGGATCGAGCGCATCGATCGGCACCACCTTCCGCCCGGCTGCGTGCTGTGCAACGTGCATGGCCACGAGATCGCGATCGCCGAGTACCTGATCTGCGCGGTGCTCGACTGGGCGATCGGCTATCGCGGGCTCGCCGCCGCATTCGCCGACGGCACCTGGACGCTCGCCGAATGGGTCGAGGGCGAAAATCACGGCGAGGCATTCGGCAAGACGCTGGCCGTGCTCGGCTTCGGCCGCATCGGGCGCGAGGTCGCGGTCCGCGCCAAGGCGCTGGGCATGCGGGTTACGGCGCTCTCGGCTTGGCGCAGCACCCCGCCCGATCCGGCTCTGGTCGATCGCGCCCATGAGATGCGGGACTGGCACGAATTTGCCGCCGGCGCCGATTACCTGGTCGTGTGTTGTCCGCTCGATGAGGCGACGCGCGGCATGATCGACGCGACGTGGTTCGCTGTCATGAAGCCGAGCGCGGTGATCATCAACGTCGCGCGGGGTCCGATCATCGAGGAGGCAGCGTTCTATGCCGCACTGGCCGAGTGGCGCATTCGCGGCGCGACGATCGATGCCTGGTACCGCTACCCGCCGGCATCCGGCGAACGGGTGCCGGCCTCGCAATTTGCATTCCACGAGCTGGCCAACGTGGTCATGACGCGGCACGCGTCGGCGCACACCGCGGAGACCTGGGAACGCCGGTTCCGGGCCATCGCCGAAAATCTCGAAGCATTCGCCCAGGGGCGGCCGCTCGCGAACCTGATCGTGCCCGCCGAGGCGACGAGTGAGGTTCCGTGAACCGTGGAGGGGAGGGAGCGGCGCAACAACAAAGAGTGTGGCCGAATCGCCATTTCTTCGGCACCATCTGGGCAGTATCGGCTGTTTTCTGTTGTGGGAAGCTGGGAACCATCTACAAAGGACCTGCGTTGTCGTTCGCTCCAGTGGACCCGGGAGCGTGAACATGCGGCGGACCAGGATTTCGATCCTCTGTGCGGCCTTGCTGGCGACGCTTCCGGCGAGCGCGGAGGCGGGCGGGCTCGGTTCGGTGGTCGGAGCCGTGGCAAGCGGACCCGCAAGGGTTCTCGGCGGACTTTTTGGCGGGGGACGCGCGAGGCATCACCGCCAGCATACCCGGCGCCCTGCTACGGAACATGCCCGGCACACACCGAGCGAGCGCGCAGTCGCGCGCGTGGCGCCCGCCGCGACCGTTCCTGCGGGCGCTGCCGCGGCCGCCGCCACCGCCACCCCGGCCCCGGTCCAGGGCAACCCGACCGATCGCCCGCCGGCCTCGAAACCGGCCTATCGCGGCAGCCCGACGTTTGGGCCAGCGGCATACACCGACGCGTTCGCGTACGTCTTGACCCCCGCGCGCTATGACGGTGCGTTCTGGGGACGGGGCTATGGCGACGTGGTCGATGCCATGTTCGTGGCGAATGCCGCCGACCCAGCTGGGAAAAAATCGCGGCGCGGCCGGTCGGCCGAGCCCGCGAATGCCGCCGATTCCGCAGCGACGCCGGGCTGTGCCGAGGCGGACAATGCCGGCGCGTTGCGCGAACAGATCGAGCGCATCGTCGAACCGAGCGAGGCGCAGCGGCCGGCGCTCGACGAGCTCGGCAATGCATTGCGCCTTGCGGCCGAACGCGTCCGCACCGCTTGCAGAGCAGAGATCACGGGCGGGCCGGGCGCCCGGCTCGACGCGATGTGGCGGCACTTGCGCGCGTTGCGCCAGGCCGTGATCCTGGTCCGCGCGCCGCTGCGAAATTTCTACGACACGCTCAGCGAAGCGCAGAAGGCCCGGCTCGATTCGCTCGCGCAGGAAGGCGCAGGCGTTGCCTCGGCGCAAAACAGCAGGCCGGATGCGTGGCTTCGCGCTTGCGAGAGCGCGCGCATGCCCGAATGGCCGATGGCATCGATCATGCGGACGGTCCAGCTCACCGAGGACCAACGTGCGATGGTAGAGCTGCTGATGGGTGTGTCCTTGCATTTTGCCCATCAGCTGCGGGCCTCGTGCGCGGCGACGCCGGCGCCGCTCACCGCAACCGATCGGCTCGAAGCCGCCGACCAGCGGCTCACCGCGATGGTATATGCGGTGACCGTGCTGCGCGGAATGCTGAACCAGTTCTACGGCGCGCTCAGTGATGACCAGCGTGCCCGGTTCGACGCAATGAATCCCCGCCCGGAGCCGCGCCGCGCCGAGCTGCACTAGCAGACGAACAGCAGACGGACGACGGAGTGCGGATCGCGAGCGTGCGCTCGCGACGCGCAGCGGCGGCGTTGTGCCTACGCTCACATGGCGAGCGGAGCCAGCGCCTCGACGTCGGTGACGACATCGAGCACGACCGGACGGTCGGCCTCGACCGCGCGATAGAGCGCCGGCGAGAGCTCGCTCGGCCGTTCGATCCGGATGCCGAGCGCGCCGATCTCCTCGGCGACGCGCGCGAAATTCACGTGACGGAACGTCCACAGCTCGCGCGCCTGCTCGGTTTGCTGCCCGCCATAGGCGCGATCGAACCCGCGCTTCGACTGATTGCCGGCACTGTTGTTGTTCACGACCGTGACCGAGTTGATGTTCCAGCGCACCGCGGTCTCGATCTCCGCGATGTGATACCAGAAGCCGGAATCCCCGGTGAACGCCACGACCGGCCGCTGCGGCGCCGCGCATTTGGCGCCGAGGCCGGCCGGGAACGCCCAGCCGAGGTGTCCGGCGCTGCGGATATAGCTCTGGCTCGCGCTCTTGAGATCGAACATGCCGCCCATCCACATCCCGGCATGGCCGGTATCGGCGAGCACGATCGCGTCCTTCGGCACATGTTGGGTGAGCTCGTTGCACAGCCGCTCGGGTCGGATCGGCACCGCGTTCGATTCCAGCATGGGACGGTATTTCTCCCGCCATTCCCGGCACAAGCGTTGCGCCGTCGCGACCCAGGCGGCCCGCCGCACCGCGCTCGCGCCGTCTGCGTCTTCGAGCATGCGGGAGAGCACGGCCTTGGCATCGCCCAGCACCGCAGCTTTGAGCGGGTAATTGCGCCCGAGCGCTTCGGGGTCGATGTCGATCTGGATCGCGGCGACCCCGATCTTCGGGCAGTTCCACAGATTGGTGGTCATGCCGCCCGCGGCGGTGCCGAGGAAGCACACGAGGTCGGCCTGGCCGACGAGCAGGTTGGCGCTCTCGCGCGAATAGGTGCCGACGACGCCGACCGACAGCGGATGATCGCCCCGGATCACATCCTTGCCGTTGAGCGAGGTTGCGACCGGGATGCCGAGCTTTTGCGCGAGCGCCGCCAGCTCTCCCGCCGCTCCGGAGGCGCGCACGCCGCCGCCGGCCACGAACACCGGGCGCTCCGCTCGTTCGAGCAACGCCAGCGCCGCGCGCACGCTGTCGGGCTCCGGCTCGGGCCGGAACGGGGGCACGCGCGCGAAGCGCGGATCGCAGGTCGCCTCGACGTCGCATTCCTCGGCGTCGACCTGCCCCTCGTTGCCGCGGAACTGCAGGTGCACGGGACCCGGCGCGCCGGAAACCGCGACGCGGAAGGCCTGCCGGACCAAGTCGGGAATGCGCTCGGCAGCATCGACCGTGACGTTGAACTTGGTCACCGGATCGAATGCGGAAAGATCGTCGACTTCCTGATAGAGCCTGCGGAATTGCGTGCGCGGATCGCGGCCGCCGGTGAATGCCACGACCGGAGAATGGGCGAGCCATGGGTCGCGCAGACCGGCCGCAAGATTGAGCGCGCCGACGTGCTGGGCCATGCAGATCCCGGGCCGGCCGCAAGCGCGGGCATAGCCGTCCGCCATGTAGGCCGCGGCCTTCTCGCCGTGGGTCTGAATGCGGCTGATCCCCGTACGACGCTCGAGCTCCGCCATGGTCCGACGCAGCACCGCCGGCACCATGAACAGGTGGGTGACGCCATAGCCGGCCAGCATATCGGCAAGCACCCGGGCACCGGTCGGTCTCTCGGCGGATTTCGGTGCGATCGCGAGCCGGTTTGCCGGGCGCGCTGCGCTGTCCATTCGGCTTTCCTCCTCGCCGGGCGGCGATCGCCCTATTGATCCACGCCGCCGGGCGCCCTGTCCAGCAAGCCCCTCCAAGGGACCCGAGGCATTAGAGAAGAACAGTCACGTCCGGCGGAAAAAAACAGCAGGATCTGCGCGAGCCCTCACTTGATCGCCAGCGGGTTGGTCGGCGAGCCTACCGCGCCGGTGATCGGCAGCGCAGGGGCGACGAACAGAAACTCGTAGACGCGATCCTCGGCGCAATCCTTGGCGAGGTCAGCGACGTAGAAGATCTCTCCCATGGTCAGTCCCATGATCGGGATCGTGATCCAGTGCCAGGGCTGGTTGATGCCGGGCTCCGACTCGTTCGGCCGCACCTCGCAGCCCCAGGTGTCGTTGGCGAGCGCCGCGATTTGCGTGCGCTCGATCCAGGCCAGCGTCTCGAACGAGAAGCCGGGAGCATCCCCGCCCGGATAGCCGTCCCAACTTGCAGCCGCGAGCTTCGCCTCCATCTGCCCGGTGCGCACGATGACGAAGTCGCCGCGCCGGACCTCGACGTCGCACGCCGCCGCGGCACGATCGAGGTCCGCGCCGGTGATGCCATAGCCGTCGTCGAGCACCTCCTTGCCGAGCGCCCGAGCCACGTCGAGGAACACCCCCCGGCGGACCATCTTTGCTTTGGTCTTCTCGATCCCGCATTTCTGCGCGCCCGCGGAGGTCACCTCGCGGCAATCGTAGCCGTTCCACATCGAGTTCTCGTAGAACACGTGCCCGAGGCCGTCCCACTGCGTGCCGCATTGCAGCGGCATGACCACGATGTCGTCGGCGGCGCGAATGCCGCGGTGATCGAGCACGCCGGAATAGGCATCGGTTCCGGTGCGCAGCATGACGTGCACGGGATTGATGCGCCCCAGTGCCGGATATTTGCTCTTCGCGCCCTGCGGGCCGTGCTGGTCGAAATTGAGCGCGAGCGAGATCACCTTGCCTTTTTTGACGAGCCGCGCCGCCGCGACGATGTCCTCCGGCTGCGTGTAGTTGAGCGTCCCGATCTCGTCGTCGGGGCCCCACTTGCCCCAATTCTTGTACCGCTCGGCGGCTTGTCGAAGATCCTCGCGCGTCAGCTTGCGGCTCGACATGGCGGCTCCTCCGTGCGGGCGGTGAAACGCAACGCACTAGAACCGGCCGCACCGCGGCAGGCAAGCACGGCCGGGGGCGCAAGTCGTGCGCCGGGCCGTCAGCCGTACTGGATCGATGAAGGAGCGGAGTTCAGCGTGCGGGCTGTCTTGTAACCCACCTCAATCGACAGCGGCCGCGGTCCCGAAAATCATTTCACCTTGAGGTTCTCTGCGGACGTCCTGCCGCGATTGCTGACGAGCTCGTATTCGACTTGCTGGCCTTCGTTCAACGTGCTCAGTCCGGCGCGTTCCACCGCCGAGATGTGCACGAATACGTCTTTGCCGCCGTCGGTCGGCTGAATGAAGCCGTAGCCTTTGGTCGGGTTGAACCACTTCACATTGCCGGTCGCCATCGTCGCTCTCCCGCGAGTTCAGGGGCGCTGTACTAGCCCGGTTCGCTGCGGCTGTACAACGCAAATTCCGGAGTCGGCAAACGTGCTTCGCGCTGCATTCGGCCAGGCGCATAGGCGCGCGTTTTGCCCAGTTGCGCAAACAGGTATACTAATATACTAGTTATGGATTGCTCCCGCTCTCCAAGGCGCATCTCCCGCATGAGCCCGCGCAGCCCGACCGCGCTCGCCTCACCCAGCCCTATTTCGCTCGAGGCGCAGACGGTATCGCGGGAGCAGACGGCGCCGAGCGTGCGGGCCGATGGAATCCTGCTGCGCGCCGTCGATTCATGTGCCGAATCCGTGCTCGTTGTCGCGCTGGTTGGTGAGCTTGGCCTGGTGTTGGCCAACGTAGTGGCCCGGGGCTATTTCCATCATTCCTTCCTGTGGACCGATGAGGTTGCGCGGCTCGCGCTTTCGATCCTGGCTTTCATCGGCGGGGCGGTCGCTTACCGGCGCCGCGACCATGCGTTCGTGCGCGTGGTGCTCAATCTCCTCTCCCGCGGCGGCGAGCGCGCCTGTCTGGCGCTGGCCGACATCGTCGTGCTGTTCGTCGCGGCGCTGACCGCGTTCGCCTCGGCGGAGTTCATCGCATCGAGCTGGAACGAGCGCAGCCCGATCCTGCAGCTGCCGGCAGCGATCGTCGCCCTGCCGCTCCCAGTCGGCATGGCGCTGCTCGCGCTCTATGCCGGCGCGAATCTGCGGGCGGAGCACGGCAGGATGGCTTGGAGCGCCGGCGTGCCGTTCCTTGCGGTCGCCGCGCTCGCCGCGGTAACGCACGATGTCTGGTTGCCAAGGCTCGGCGGCGATGCGGCGATCGTCGCCACGCTCGTCCTGTTTTTCGCCGCGATCTTCGCCGGAGTGCCGGTCGGCTTCGTGCTGCTGCTCGCGACCGCGACCTATCTGTGGGCGAGCGACGCCGCCTCCCTGGTCGTGCTGCCGCAGACGATGGTGAACGGCACGGGGAATTTCATCCTGCTGGCGGTGCCGTTCTTCATCCTGGCCGGGCTCATCATGGAGCGCGGCGGCATCAGCGTGCGGCTCGTGCGCTTCGTCCACGCGCTCGTCGGCCATCTCCGCGGCGGGCTGCTGCAGGTCACGGTCGCGAGCATGTACGTCGTCTCCGGCCTCTCGGGCTCGAAGCCGGCCGACGTCGCCGCGGTCGGCACCGTGATGCGCGACGAGCTGCGCGAGCGGCACGGCGCGGCGGAAGGCGCCGCCGTGCTCGCGGCCTCGGCGATCATGGGCGAGACGGTGCCGCCGAGCATCGCCATGCTGATCGTCGGCTCGATCACCAACGTGTCGGTCGCCGGCATGTTCATCGGCGGGCTCGCGCCGGCGGCCGTGATGGCACTTTGCCTCATGGCGTTGATCTATTGGCGCGCGCGGCGCGCCGGCACGCCGCGGATTGCGCGCGCTCCGATTGCCGGGATGCTCCACGCCGGCATTGCCGCGCTGCTGCCCCTGCTCATGCCCGGGATGCTGATCGGCGGCATCCTGCTCGGTATCGCCACGCCCACCGAAGTCGCCGCCTTCGCGGTCGTCTACGGCCTGTTCCTCGCCGGCTTCGTCTATCGCGAGATGAGCCGGCAGGTATTCCTGCGCACCGTGATCGACACGGCGGCGCTCACCGGCGTGCTGCTCTTCATCTTCGCAGCGGCCTCCGGCTTCTCGTGGACGCTGACGGTCGCCTATCTGCCGCAGCGGTTAGTGGCGCTGCTGCATTCGCTCGGCAACAGCACCGAGATTTTCATGCTCGGCTCGATCGTGCTGCTCGTCGTCGCCGGGGTGCTGCTCGAGGGCTTGCCTTCGCTCAACGTGCTGGCGCCGCTGTTGCTGCCGATCGCCGGCTCGATCGGGCTCAGCGGCCTGCATTACGCGCTGGTGCTGATCATCGCCATGGGCGTGGGCGGCTTCATGCCGCTCGCCGGCGTCGGCTTCTACGTCTGCTGCGCGGTGATGCGCTGCAATGTCGAGGAGGCCTCGCGCGCCATGCTGCCCTATCTCGCGGTGGTGCTCGTCGGGCTGTTGATCGTCGCCTTCGTGCCCTGGTTCGCGCTGTTCCTGCCGAGATATTTCGGTTTTGCCGGATGAAGCCGCCCGTCCGCGGCCACGATCAACCCAGGAGGAAACCATGGATCGCAGAACGTTTCTCAAAGCCGGGGCCGGGGCAGCCGGGCTCGCCCTCGCGGCTCCCAATGTAGCGCGTGGCGCGGCGCCGCTGACGCTGCGGTGGGCGCATTTTGCCCAGGAAGACCATCCGGCCAACATCGCGGCGAAGCAGTTCGCAAGCCGCATCGAGGCGCGCACCGAGGGCGCGATCAAGATCAACATTTTTCCCAACAACGTGCTGGGCGGGCCGCCCGAGCAGGCGCAGCAGATCAAGCTCGGCACCATCGACATGGGCCTGCCGACGCAAGGGCAGCTCGACAAATACGACCTCGCATTCGCGGCCGTGATGCTGCCGTTCGTGTTCGACGGCCCCGCGCACGTCTATCGCGTGCTCGACGGGCCGGCGATGGATTGGCTCGCGCCGCTCGCGGAGAAGCAGGGTTTCATCCTGCTGCGCAATTGGGACTACGGTTTCCGCAACGTCACCAACAGCGTGCGCCCGATCAATGCGCCCGACGACGTCAAGGGGCTCAAGCTGCGCACCCCGCCGGAATTGCAGATCCAGGCGTCGATGGAGGCGCTCGGCGCCGTCGTGCAGGCGATCGCCTTCCCGGAGCTCTATCTGGCGCTGTCGCAGAAGGTCGTCGACGGCGAGGAGAACCCGATCCCGGTGATCTATTTCAACAAGTTCTACGAGGTGCAGAAGCACCTCGCGATCACGCGCCACATCTACAACAACATGATCCACACGGTCGGCGCCAATACGTGGAAAAAGCTCTCACCGGAGCAGCAGGCGATGTTCCGCGAGGAGAGTGCCGCCGCGGGCGACCTGATGCGCAAGCTGATCACCGAAGGCGAGGCCGAGCAGATCAAGAAGCTCGAGGCCGGCGGCATGCAGGTCACCCGCCCGGATCTTGCGCCGTTCCGCGCCAAGATGGAGCCGGCCTACAAGCGCATCGCCGATTACGCCGGCGAGGCCAACGTCAAGAAATTCCGCGACCTCGTCGAGCAGGGCCGCAAGACCGGGTGAGGGGCTGCCGTCCCGGACGCAGCGGGGCAACGCTGCGCTGCGGATTCCGGCTCCGGCTTTTCGGCAGGAAGCTCATAATCGCTGCGCCGCGACGGCATTGGCTAGCAGCTTCCGTAGCCCGAGCCTGTGGAACGGCACGATGCAGAACAGATAGCATTTTCCGGCCAGGTTGTGGACCGTGCACACGGTGGAGACGGCGACGCTCATCCTGTCGCCGTCCGGCAGCTTCAGCACCGACAGTCTGAAATCCATATGCTTGTTGTCTCGGCCGACGACGAGCTCGTCGTCAGTCAGAGAGAAAATCGGCCATACGCCGATTTTTTCGCCGACCGCATAGCGATCCCCGATCTCGACATGGAGGACCTCGGACGCGGTCGGAGCATCCAGGCCGATCAGGGACGCCGCCTTGTTGCGAACGATCAGAAGCAGTTTCATCCACCAGGGATGATGCGCAAAGATAGCGAAGAAAATATCGACGACCCCAAGCTCATTGCGGGTCAGCGGGGCCCGATACGAATCGCGAAAATGGGCATTTTCGATCAGGTCTCGGCTCAACACGCTATGGGAAGGGACATCGCATTCGACGATGTGCATGCCGAACTCCCGACGTGAGCGATCGCAAGACCGGTTGCGTTGCCGGCCCCTGAAGCCCGGGATGATCGCCTCAAATCCTCAAAAATCCTCGCGGCGGCGCTGCCCAGGATCGTCTTGCGCGGGAGCGAACACCGGATATTAGCGCCGCACCACGGGGCCCATCAGGTGGTCGGGCAGCCAGGTGGCGATGTCGGGGAAAATGCAGAGGATCACGATCGCGAGCATCATGCAAATCACGTATGGGATCGTTCCCCACATCACCTTGGTGACCGGTACGTCGGGTGCGATCGAATTGACGATGTAGATGTTGAGCCCGACCGGCGGGTGGATGAGCCCGATCTCCATGTTTATGGTCAAGATCACGCCGAACCACACCGGATCGAAGCCGGCGGTCGTGAGGATCGGGTAGAGGATCGGCGCCGTCATCAGGATGATCGCGGCCGGTGGAATGAAGAAGCCGCAGACCAGCAGAAACACGTTGATCAGGAACATCAGCACCCATTTGTTGACGTGCATCTCGGCGATCGCCATAGCCAGCGTCTGGGTGAGATAGAGCGAGGTCAGCATGTAACCGAACAGCACGGCGGCCGCGATGATCATCAGGATCATCACCGATTCCCGCGTGGTGTCGCGCAGGATCAGCCACCATTTGTCCGGCGACCACATGCGGTAGATCACGACCGCGAACACCACGCACAGCGCGGCGCCGACGCCCGCGGCCTCCGACGGCGTCGCGACGCCGCCGTAGAGCACGTACATCACGCCGGCGATGATCAGGATGAACGGCATGATCTTCGGGATCGACGTGAATTTCTCGGTCCAGCTGTAGCGGAAATCGGCCGCATGGGCGCGGAAGCCGCGCTTCCAGATCGTGAACAGCGTCCACAGGATGAACAGCCCGGTGAGCATCAAGCCCGGCAGCACGCCGGCGAGGAACAGCCGGCCGATCGAGGTCTCGGTGGCGATGCCGTAGAGGATGAAGGTGATCGAAGGCGGGATCAGGATGCCGAGGGTGCCGCCGGCGCAGATCGATCCGGTGGCGACGTCGTCCGGATAGCCGCGGCGGCGCATTTCCGGGATGCCCATCTTGCCGATCGCCGCGCAGCAGGCCGGCGAGGAGCCGGTCAGCGCCGCAAAGATCGCGCACGCACCGATATTGGAAATGACCAGGCCGCCGGGCACCCGATAGAGCCAGCGGTCGAGCGCCTCGTAGAGATCCTTGCCGGCCGGCGAGGAACCGATCGCCGCGCCCATCATCACGAACATCGGGATCGAGACGAGCGTGAAATCGTTCAAGCCCGCGTAGAACGTCTCGGCCGCGACCCGCAAAGCGTCCGCCCCCTGGAAAATCACAAGGAACGCGATGGCGATCGCGCCCAACCCGAAAGCCACCGGCGCGCCGGACAAAAGGACGACGAGTGTCACGACGAGGACGATCGTCCCTTGGGTGGTGGGGCTCATATCGCCCCGCTGGGCTTGATGCCGGTTTCCTCAGCTGCCAGCTCCGCCTCGGGCGGGATCGGCGCTTCGCCCGGCTTGATGCCGAACGGCGGCTCGCGTCCGCTCACGAGCTTGATCAACTCGACCACGTACTGCAGCGACAAGAGGCCGAGCCCGACCGGCATCGAGGCGTAGGGAATCCACAGCCGCGCGCGCCACATCGTGTCGGACACCCAGCGCTCGGTCCAGGCTTCGTGCCAGAACTGGAAGGTCAGCACGGTCATCACCAGGCAGAACGCCAGCGCCATCGTCGCCGACACCAGTGCGAGCCAGTAACGCGGGCGTGCGCCGAGATAGTGCGGCAGTACGTCGACGTTGACGTGGCCCCGGGTCAGCAGCACGTACGGGCTGCCGATGAAGGTCGCGGCGATCAGGCTGTAGATCGTGAAATCGGTCTGCCAGATCGTGTTGTGATTGAGTGCATAGCGCACGAACACCATGTGGCAGACGACGAGCACGGCGGCGCCGATCAGGCCGGCGGCGAAAATTCCGCATGCTTGGGAGAGCAAGGTGATCGTCCGGATGAAACGGTCCATGCGCCTCGTCCTGGATTGCGACGGTCGCGGCCGGCGGCGGGCCGGCGTGAGTATCGCCGGCCGGCCCGCGTCGGCGATCAATTCACCGCGAGCGCCGCGTCGATCAGCTTCTTGCCGTCGGGCACCTCGGTGGCGAACTCCTTATAGGAGCTTTCCTGCGCGATCTTGAGCCACGCATCGTATTCCGCGGGCGACATGGTCACGACCTCGACGTTGTTCTTCTTGAACGTCTCGACCATCTCGTCGTCGAGCTTCTTGCTCGCCTGGTTGAAGTAATCCTCGGCCTTCTTGCCGGACTTGAGCAGCACCTCCTGCTGCTGCTTGTTGAGCCGCTCGAAGCTCTTCTTCGACATCAGCACCGGCTCGTACATGAACCACAGTGCGTTTTCGCCGGGTGCGGTGATGCATCTAACCTGCTCGTAGATTCGGAACGAGACGAAGCTGCCGGTGCTGGTGTCGGTCGCGTCGGCGACGCCGGTCTGCAGCGCGTTGTAGACCTCGTTGCTGGGCACCGAAACGATCGAAGCGCCGGCCTGCTGCCACATCGCCGCAAACGTCGGCCCGGCCGAGCGGATCTTCAGCCCCTTGATGTCCTCGGGTTTGCGGATGCAGGCGCGTTTCGAAGCCACGGCGCCTGCGAGCCAGGCGTCGGAGAGCACGATCACGTTGGCCTTTTGGATTTTGTCCCTGATGTCCTTCATGAACGGCGAGGTGTTGAGTCGAAGCGCGCGCTCGTGATTGCGCACTAGGCCGGGCATCAGCGTGGCGCCGAATGCGCGCACCTTGCCGCTCGCGTAATCGAGCGGGAACGACGAGATGTCGAGCTGCCCGATCGAGAGCGCGTTCCATTGCTCGTTGGGCTTGAACAGCGAGGCGCCGGGATAGACCTGGACCTCGAGCCCGATATTGGCGGCTTTGGCCTCGCGGGCGATGATCTGCACCATCTCGTCACGTGCGTCGCCCTTGCCGCCGGGAAACTGATGCGAGGCTTTGAGCGTCTGCGCCTGCGCGCCGGCCGCGAGCGCGAGGACGGCGGCTGCGGCGGCCAGGATCGTTGCGGTTCGGTTCATTTCTCCCTCTCATTTTTCTCGTTGGTGACGGACCATAGTCCATGGAACGGTAGAACGCTGACCTTGTCAAAACGATAAACCGGCCGATTTGAAGGCTGCACGGCTCACGCCGCGGCTCTTGCGGCCGGCCAATTGGCGCGCTCGGCGCTGTCGAGGATCAGGTCCGCGCCCTTCTCGCCGATCAGGATCGCGGCCGCATTGGTGTTGCCGGACACGAGCGTCGGCATGATCGAGGCGTCGACCACGCGCAGCGATGAGACGCCGCGCACGCGCAATTCCGGATCGACCACGGCGTCGGCGTCCGGCCCCATCCGGCAGGTGCCGACCGGGTGGTAGACCGAGATGCCCTTGGCGCGCACGAACGCAGCGAGGTCGGCGTCGCCGACGCACACCGGTCCCGGGTCGCGCTCGCAGGCGATGATCGCGGCGAGCGGCGGCGCAGCGGTGATTTTGCGCACGAGCTTGACGCCGGCCACCATGGTGTCGAGATCGCGCGGATCGGCGAGATAGTTCACCTGAATGGCCGGCGGCGCGAGCGGATCGGCCGAGCGGATCTGCACGCTGCCGCGCGATTGCGGCCGCAGCTGGCAGACCGAGAGCGTGAAGCCGGAAAAGGTGTGCAGCTTCGGGTCGACGCGCTCGGTCGAGAACGCCATCAGCAGCAGTTGCACGTCGGGCCGGTCGAGCTCGGGGCGCGTGCGCGAAAAACCGCCGGCCAGCCCCGCCCACCAGCCGAGCGGGCCCTTGCGGAACAGCGCGTAACTCAATCCGGCGCGCGCCATGCGCGCGAAGCTGCGCATATCGTCGTTGAGCGTGATGCGGTGTTTGCATTCGAGGATCAATCGCGCCTGCAAATGATCCTGCAGATTGCCGCCGACTCCTTTCCGGTCGCTCAGGACGGGAATGCCGTGTTGGCGCAACAGCTCCGCGGGTCCGATCCCGGAGAGCTGCAGCAGCTGCGGAGATTGCAGCGCGCCGGCGGCAAGAATCACTTCGCGGTCGGCGCGCACCTCACGCTCCTCGCCGGCCGCGCGGTACGCGACCCCGCAAGCGCGCAGGCCGTCGAACAGCACGCGCGTTGCGTGCGCACCGGTGACGACGCGCAGGTTGGGCCGCCGTTGCGCCGGCCGCACGAACGCCACGCGCGCGCTGCAGCGCAGCCCGCGCCGCGCCGTCGCCTGGTAATAGCCGACGCCTTCCTGCTGCTCGCCGTTGAAGTCGCGCGTGTACGGGATGCCGACGCTCACGCCGGCGGCGATGAACGCCTCTGCGACGGGATGCGGCTCGGGCAGATCGCCGACCGCGAGCGGCCCGCCGACGCCGTGCCACGGATCGGCGCCGCGCACCTGGTCTTCGGATTTCTTGAAATAGGGCAGCACGTCCGCATAGCCCCAACCCGGATTGCCGAGATCGCGCCAATCATCGTAGTCCTGCGCCTGGCCGCGGACGTAGAGCAGGCCGTTGATCGAGCTCGAGCCGCCCAGCACTTTCCCGCGAGGCTGTTTGATCCGGCGCCGGTCGAGCCCGGGCTCCGGCTCCGTTTCGAACATCCAGTTGACGCGCGCGTCGAACATGGTGCGCCCGTAGCCGAGCGGAATGTGGATCCACGGGTTGCGGTCGCGGCCGCCGGCCTCGAGCAGCACCACGCGATATTTTCCGCCGGCGCTCAGGCGATCGGCGAGCACGCAGCCTGCCGATCCCGCGCCGACGATGACGTAATCGCACCGTTCGGCAGACATCGTTCCTCGCGTCGTTCCGGGCGCACCGAAGGTGCGACCCGGAACCCATGAACACCGATCTACGAAATCTCGCAACGCCTGTGTTCATGGATGCCGTTCCCTCGCGGAGCCTGCCCCGGACCACGATCCGGGGCTCGGGTCCCGGAATGACTTGGTGATCAACCGCGAGGCATACGCGCTTCACCTCTCCCCGGTGGGGAGAGGTCGGTCCTCGCCTTCGGCGAGGACCGGGTGAGGGGGTCACGATCGTCATAAAATAATCGACACCCCATCCCCCTCACCCCACCCCTCTCCCCTCCGGGGCGAGGGAGGCGCTTGCCGCCCGCCTACTGCCTCACCCAGACCCACACCGAGTGAGGAAGTGTTTCGCTGCGGCGCGTGCCTGCGGTCACCCCGCGTGCGTCTGGGTGAGGCCGGTGGGCGGACCATCGATCGCGGTCCAGCCGCCGTCGACCAAGAGCGCGCTGCCGGTCACGTAGCTTGCGGCATCGGAAGCGAGAAATGCCACGGCGGCCGCGACCTCGCTTGGCTCGCTCCAGCGATTGAACACGGTATGTGCGGCAAGCGCCTGAAAAATCTGCGGCCGCGCTTTGAGCGGCGCCACGAGCGGCGTCTCGACGATGCTCGGCACGATGGCATTGACGCGCACCCCGTGCGGGCCGAGCTCGGAGGCAAGCCCGCGCACCATCTGGATGATGCCGGCCTTGGTGGCGCCGTAGATCGCGAGGCCGGGTTCGAGGGTGGACGCGCGCACCGAGGAGCTCGCGATCAGGCTTCCGGCGCCCTGGCTTACCATCAGCTTGCCGAACTCGCGCAAGAAATAGAACGTGCCGCGCAAATTCAGGTTGACCACGCGGTCGTATTCCTCGTCGGTGTAGTCGCACAGGAGCTTGCGCACGTGCGTGGCCGGTGTCGTGAGCGCGACGTCGAGCCGGACATGCTCCGCCTTCACGGCAGCCGCGAGCCTGCGGATGTCGTCGGATTGTCCGGCGTCGATCCGATGCGCTGTGCCGCCGATCGCCGCCGCCGTGGCTCTGACACCGGCCGCGTCGATGTCCGCGCAGATCACCCGCGCGCCGAGCGCGGCCAGCGCTTCGGCCGACGCCTTGCCGATGCCGGAGGCGGCGCCGAGCACAAGAGCGGTCTTGCCGCTCAGATCGAACAGGCGGCGGTAGCGCTCGAGCGCGGTGTCGATGTCGGCCTCCACCTAAGCCCTGCCGATCGCGCCCGCGCGCGAGGGAGCCGGCCGCGCGCCGTCGATGAAATATTGCGGATTGAGGTCACGCACGTCGGCGATGCTGGCGCGCAGCCCGTCGAGATGCGCGGCCATCGCGGCCGCGGCGCGCGGCGGATCGCGGGCTTCGATCGCCCGGACGATGGCCGCGTGCTCCTGCAGCACGCGGAGCATGCGGCCCGGAACCGGCAACGTCAGCCGGCGATAGCGGTCGACCTGAATTTTCACCTGCTGGATCAGGGTCCAGATGCCTGGATGTCCCGCGGCTTGCGCGATCACCGCGTGAAAGGCCTCGTCGGCCTCGTGGAAGCGATCGCGGTTGCCGGCCTTTTGCATCCGGCGCTGGCGCTCGATGAGCTCGTGGAGCTCCGTCACTTGTTCCGCACTGGCGGCTTCCGCTGCGAGTCTCGCGGTCAGTTGCTCGAGCGCGCTGCGCACCAGGATTGCTTCCGGCAAGGCAGCGAGCGGGATCTTGGCCACGAACGTGCCGGATTGGGGAAAGATGTCGACCAGCGCCTCGTCGGCGAGGCGCAGGATCGCTTCGCGCACCGGCGTGCGGCTCACGCCGAAGCGCGCGGCGATCTCGCGTTCGACGATCGACTCTCCGGGCTTGCGTCGCATCGAGACGATCTCGGCCTTCAGCCCGCGGTAGAGCAGCTTGGCGGCCGTGTCCGCCCGGCCCGGCCGTACGCCGCCGCCGGCGCGCACAGGCTGCTGCACTCTCGGCACGCTCACGGCCGCGACCCCGGTTTCCGACGCATCTAGCGACGAATGATATATTAGTATATAAGCGCGGTGGCAACCGGCTCGACCGCGCCAATCGCGAGCCGGCGCAAACCGGAGGGAGGCAGCCAATGGGATCGCTCACGCTCAGCCGTCGCGAGGCGGCGGCATTGCTCGCCGTTGCCGTCGGGACCGTCGCGGCCCGCCCGCTCGGTCCGGCACTCGCCCAGCAGAAGCTCCTGCTCAAAGCCTCCGACGTGCACCCGGCCGGCTATCCGACCGTCGTCGCCGTCGAGAATCTCGGTCGCAAGCTCGAACAGGCGACCGGCGGCCGTCTCGGCGTGCAGATGTACGCCTCGATGCAGCTCGGCGGCGAGAAGGAGGCGATCGAGCAGGCCCAGGTCGGTGCCATTCAGTTCGCCCGGATCAGCGTCGGCGCGCTCGGGCCGGTGATCGACGAGCTCAACGTGTTCAACCTGCCGTTCCTGTTCCGCAACACCGCGCACATGCAGAAGGTGATCGACGGACCGATCGGCGACGAGCTGCTCGAAAAAGTCACGGCCAATCCCAGAGCCGGGCTCGTCGGCATCTGCTGGATGGATGCGGGCGCGCGCAGCGTCTACGACACCAGAAAGCCGATCCACGGCATCGCCGATCTCAAGGGCCTAAAGGTGCGGGTCATGGGCAACCCGATGTTCGTCGACATGATGAACGCGCTCGGCGGCAACGGCGTCGCCATGGGGTACGACCAGGTGTTCAGCGCGCTGCAGACCGGGGTGGTCGACGGCGCCGAGAACAATCCGCCGAGCTTCGTGTTCGACAATCATTATCAGGTCGCCAAGTATTACGCGCTCACCGAACACCTCATCGTTCCCGAACTCCTGGTGTTCTCACGCAAGACCTGGGACACGCTGTCGGCCGAAGACCGCGAGCTCATCAAGAAATTCGGACGCGAGGCGCAGCGCGAAGAGCGCGTGCTGTGGAACGAATACGAGAAGCAGGCGCTGGACAAGGCGAGGGCGGCCGGGATCCAGATCATCGAGATTTCCGACAAGAAGCCGTTCCAGGACGCGGTCAAGCCGGTATGGGACAAGTACGGCCCGAAATATGCGGAGACGATCAAGCGCATCCAGGCGGTGGAATGAACGCGTGACCTGTTCCGACCTCTCCACAGTCGGCGCCAATGCGGGTCCCTTCAGCGGTGCAGCAGTCTCCACCTCTTCCCGTCGGGGAGTATTGCGAAGCAGACCAGCGAACGCGTTTCCCCTCTCCCCTTGTGGGAGAGGGTGGTCCGAGCCGAAGGCGAGGACCGGGTGAGGGTTTTGCTCTCGTGACTTTGTACCCCTCACCCGGCTCGTCGCTCGCTCGCGCTCGCAACGAGCCACCCTCTCCCACAAGGGGAGAGGGAAAGTGCGTTTGCCGCTCGGGTTCGCGACAATCCCCATCGGGGAGAAGTCGCCCACGGTGCGGGCGGATGAGGGGCTCACGATGCTTCCGACCCCACTCATCCCATCCCTCTCCCCCGCGGGGAGAGGGATGAGACCGCGGCACGCGCTCGGCACACGGGCCAACAGCTTGAACCGTGCCGATGCGGTTTTGAAACGGAGCAGCTGATGGCGCGCGCGTACCGCAAGGCGATGGACGGCCTGTATCTCCTGTGCGTGATCGTCGCCGGCACTTCGCTCGTGCTGATCTCGGCCGTCATCCCCTGGGCGGTCTACACGCGTTATGTGCTCAACAGCGCCGCCTCCTGGCCGGAGCCGATGGCGGTGCTGCTCACGATCGTGCTGACGTTCTTCGGCGCCGCCGGGTGCTACCGACGCGGCCTGCACATGAACGTCGGCTTCTTCGTCGGGCTGCTCGCGCCGCCGCTGCAGCGTGCCGCCGACCTCGTCGTGCAAGCCGCGATGGCGGTCATCTCCGCGTTCATGTTCGCCTGGGGCGCGAAGCTGGTGGATGCGACCTGGCACAACACCATCGCCGACTTCCCGTTTCTCTCGGTCGGCGTGACCTACCTGCCGATCCCGATCGGCGGCGCCCTGTTGCTGCTGTTCGTGATCGAGCGGGTCGCGATCGGACCGCCGCCCGAGCCGCCGCCGAGCATCGAGCATCCCGCCGCCGCCGCCTTTGAGTGACCTCGCATGGACATTTTCGTGCTGCTGGCGACGATGTTTGCCTGCTTTCTCGTCGGCGTGCCGATTGCTTATTCGCTGGCGCTCGCCGCGATCGCCGGGGCGGCATGGATCGGCATCCCGCTCGAAGCGATCATGCTGAAAATCGCCGACGGCGTCAGCAAGGTCGCGATGCTGACAATTCCGTTCTTCGTGCTGGCGGGCGCCATCATGGCCGAGGGCGGCATGGCGCGGCGGCTGGTGCGCTTCGCGGATGTGCTGGTCGGCGTCACCCGCGTGCGCGGCGGGCTCTCGGTGGTCAACGTCGTGGCCACGACGTTTCTCAGCGGCATCTCCGGGTCGGCCGTCGCCGATACTTCCGCGATCGGCTCGGTCATGATCCCGCAGATGGAGAAGACCGGCTATCCGCGGGTGTTCGCCACCAACGTGACGATCACCGCCTCGGTGCAGGCGCTGCTGGTGCCGCCGAGCCACAATGCGGTGATCTATTCGCTCGCCACGGGCGGCACCATCTCGATCATCAGCCTGTTCATGGCGGGCGTGCTGCCCGGGCTGCTGCTCGGGTTCTCGCTGGTGGTGCTTTGCCTGGTGATCGCCTATCGCGACGGTCATCCCGTCGGCAAGACCGTGCCGTGGCGCGAGGCGGTCAAGATCACGATCGACGCGTTGTGGGGGTTGATCACTCTCGTCATCATCCTCGGCGGCATCCTCGCCGGGGTTTTCACCGCGATCGAGGCCGGCGCGGTTGCCTGCGTGTGGGCGTTCTTCGTGACCATGTTCATCTACCGCGACTACCGCTGGCGCGATCTGCCCGCGCTCGTCCACCGTACCTTGAGCACGGTCGCGATGGTGATGACGCTGATCGCCTGCGCCTCGAGCGTCGGCTATGTGATGGCGCTGACCCAGATGCCGGCGAAGATCACGGCGTTCTTCCTGACCTTGTCGAGCGACAAGCACGTCATCCTGTTCCTGATCAACGTGCTGCTGCTCGTGCTCGGATGCCTGGTCGACATGGCGCCGTCGATCCTGATCGCGACGCCGATTCTGCTGCCCGTCGTCGTCAATTTTGGCGTCGATCCCGTGCATTTTGGCATGATCATGCTGCTCAACCTCGGCATCGGGCTGTGTCATCCGCCGGTCGGCGCCATCCTGTTCGTCGGCTGCGCGGTCGGCAAGGTGACGATCGAGGAGGTGATGCGGCGCATTTGGCCGTTCTACGGCGTGATGTTCGCTGTGCTGATGCTCGTGACCTATCTGCCGGCGATCTCGCTGTGGCTGCCGCGCCTGCTGGGATTGTGAGTGAAGACATTGTCGTCCCGGGGCCGAGCGCAGCGAGGAACCCGGGACCCATGATCGCAGGCATCTCGCATCTTGCTCCGTGTTCATAGGTTCCGGGTTCGCCGCTTCGCGGCGCCCCGGAATGACGATGCCGAGAGTTTCCTACTTCAGCGGCGAGAACGGCGCCGGCAGATAGATGTCGGTTTGCTGGGTCAGCAGCCGCTCCGGCCCGCCGGGCGGCGGCCAGATTTTCTTCTCCACGGCTTCCTTGCGGATGCGTTGGCGCTCCTCGAGGCTGGCATAAGGCCAGATGTGCATGAACCGCGGGGTCGTTCCGGTGACCGAGTACAGGGCTGCCGTGACCCGCGAGAGCTTCATGCGTTCGGGAATCGATTTGCGCCAGGCTTCGCGCGTGCCCGCCAGTCCACCCGGTTTGAGCAGATAGGTTCGCACTTCGTAGACCGGACCGTAGCTGCCCGGCTTCATCGGCTCGATGAAGTCAAACGCAAGGTAGGTATCGCTCTCGGCTGCGGTCAGGAGCTCGCCGATGCCGTACCGGTCCTCGCGATCGGCGAGCGCCGTGCGGTCGGCGCCGAGGCTCGCCTCGTCCGCATAGCCGCGGATGATCAGCACCCGGTTGAGCGCGCCGATCTCCGTATACCAACAGGCGAGGAGCTCGCCCCGGCCCTTGTTGGCCATGATCCACTCGTTGAGCAGCGGCAGCGTTTTGGGCGTGCCTGCCGGTCGGATGCCGAGAATCGTCACGTCGTAGAGCATGTTGTTCGCCGCCATGGAGTGCTTTAGCCTCCGCGAGCTTAGCGGCTGGGTTTGCCGGCGCGCAACCTCACGCACATGCGCACGAGCCGCGCGGCGAACATGCAAGAGCACGCGCCCGGACGGGCTGCGGCCGGACTGCAAGGGAGGGAAAGCAATGCTGGGAAGTCTGCGGCGGGCGAGCGCCGTCGCCGGGATGCTAGCGGCCTTGATCGCCGGCGCGCCGGGACCGGCAGTGGCTGCGGACAGCGTGCGGATCGGCATCCTGTGGCCGCTCACCGGCAACGCCGCTGCCGCCGGCCAAGCTTCCAAGGTCGCGGCCGACATCGTCAACAACGCGCATCCCGAGCTCGCGAATTTGCCGCTTGCGGCCACTGCGGGCCTGCCGGGGCTCGGCGGCGCCAAGCTCGAGCTCGTCTTCGCCGATCACCAGGGCAATCCGTCGGTCGCGCAGCAGCAGGCGCTCCGCCTGATCAACGACGAGCGGGTCCACGTGCTGTTCGGTGCGTACCAGTCCTCCTGCAGCCTGACCGCCACCGCGGTTGCCGAGCGCTACGGCGTTCCGTTCATGGTCGGCGAATCGGCGGCGCTCAACATCACCGGCCGCGGCTTCAAATGGACGTTCCGCGGCACGCCGATCGCCAGCGACTACGCCGCGACCTACATGCGCTTCTTCGAAGACATGAAGAGGGAGGGCAAGAGGATCGACGCGATCGCCGTCGTCAACGAGAACACCGACTACGGCACCTCGGTCGCCGACGAAATCGAGGCCGCCGCCCGCAAGGCCAATATCCCGGTCACCCAACGCATCCCGTACAGCGCCAATTCCGCCGACGTCTCCGCCCAGGTGCTCCAGCTCAAGGAGCGCAAGCCGGACGTCGTGATCTTCATCAGCTACACGTCGGACTCGATCCTCTACGTCAAGACCATGAAAAACCTCGATTACCTGCCGCCGATGGTGATCGGCGACGACACCGGCTTTTCCGATCCTTCGTTCATCGCCGCGATCGCCGACGTCGCGCAAGGCGCGATGAACCGCAGCGCCTGGGACATCGGCAAGCCCGGCAGCACGACATACAAGATCAATGAAATGTACAAGGCCAAGACCGGCCGCGATCTCGACGACACCAGCGCGCGCAACATGCAGAGCTTCTTCGCGCTCGTCGAGGCGATCGACCGCGCCGGCTCGACCGAGCCGGAGAAGATCCAGCGGGCCCTGCAGGAGACGGATCTGAAGCCCGAGCAGCTGATGATGGGCTACCGCGGCGTGAAGTTCGATGCGAGCGGCCAGAACGTGCTGGCCTCGACCTATCTCATCCAGCTCAAGGGCAAGGCCTACCAGCTGGTCTGGCCGCAGGCGGTGGCGGCGAGCAAGCTCGAATGGCCGATGAAAGGCTGGAAACCGTAGCGCGCGCCCGTCGCGGCGCGGCGCCGCGGCATCGAGCTTGCGCGGGCAGTCGCTGCGGACGGCCGGATATGCTAGCGTGGCGGCAATCGTCGGGAGGGACCAGGATCGCCGGCAGCCTGGGAGGCAAGCGCCGGCGCACAAGAAAAGACGCCGCGCACCCGGCGCAGAGGGAGGAAGGCATGGAGGGGTCGCTTCGCCCGCCGGCGGCGGTCGCCGCATTGCTCGCCGCCGCGCTGATCGCGGCCCCCGCTGCGGCGGGAGGCCCGAAATACGGCGGCATCTGGAAGGTCTATCACCGCGACAGCCCGCCGAGCGCCTCGATCCACGAGGAGGCGACGAACTCGACGGTGGCGCCGTTCATGCCGGTGATGAACAACCTCGTCATCTACAAGCAGGACGTGCCGCAGAACACCATGGATTCCATCGTGCCGGATCTGGCGACGAGCTGGTCCTGGAACGAGGATCACACCGAGCTCACGTTCAAGCTGCGCGAAGGGGTGAAATGGCACGACGGCAAGCCGTTCACCGCCAAGGACGTGCAGTGCACGTTCGACATGCTGCGCGGCGTCTCGACCGCCAAATTGCGCAAGAACCCGCGGCAGAACTGGTACGATAACGTCAAGGAGATCGCGACGAGCGGCGATTACGAGGTGAGCTTCCGGCTCAAGCGGCCGCAGCCCTCGTTGTTGGCGCTGGTGGCCTCGGGTTATTCGCCGGTCTATCCGTGCCATGTTTCCCCCGCCGAGATGCGCACCCATCCGATCGGCACCGGCCCGTTCAAGTTCGTGGAGTTCAAGGCCAACGAGTCGGTCAAGCTGACCCGAAACACGGATTACTGGAAAAAGGATCGCCCGTATCTCGATGGGATCGAGTGGACGGTCGTCACCAACCGCTCGACCGCGATCCTGGCGTTCATCGCCGGCGAGTTCGACATGACGTTCCCGACCGACGTGTCGATCCCGCTGCTCAAGGACGTGAAGTCGCAGGCCCGGCACGCGGTCTGCGAGCTGGCGCCGACCAACGTCAACATCAATCTGATCGTCAACCGCGACGTTGCGCCGTTCGACAATGCCGAGCTCAGGCGCGCGATGGCGCTCGCCATCGACCGCAAAGCGTTCGTCGACATCCTCTACGAGGGCAACGCGGATATCGGCGGCTCGATGCTGCCGCAGCCGACCGGCGTCTGGGGCATGCCGCCGGAAATGCTCGGCACCATTCCCGGCTATGGGCCCGACGTGCAGAAGAACCGCGCCGACGCGCGCGACGTCATGGCAAAGCTCGGCTACGGGCCCGACAAGCGGCTGAAGGTCAAGGTCTCGACCCGCAACATCCCGATCTACCGCGATCCCGCGGTGATCCTCATCGATCAGCTCAAGGACATCTACATCGACGGCGAGCTCGAAGTGGTGGAGACGAGCCTCTGGCACGCCAAGGTCGGGCGCAAGGACTACACGGTCGGGCTCAACCTCACCGGCAACGCCGTCGACGATCCGGATCAGAATTTTTACGAGAACTACGCCTGCGGATCGGAGCGAAATTACACCAACTATTGCAACAAGGAGCTGGAGAAGCTGTTCGATCGGCAGTCGATGGAAATCGACATGGAGAAACGCAAGAAGCTCGTCTGGGACATCGACAAGAAACTGCAGGAGGACATGGCGCGCCCGATCGTCCTCCACTGGCGGGCCGCGACCTGCTGGCAGCCCTACGTCCATGGCCTGACCGTGATGGTCAACAGCTCCTACAACGGCTACCGCTACGAGGACGTGTGGCTGGAAAAGTGATCGCGGAAATGACGACCGGCAATTTGCAATCGAGCGGCGCCGCAAGCTCCACCTCTCCCCGTTGGGGAGAGGTCGGTCCTCGCGTTCGGGCGAGGACCGAGTGAGGGGGTCACGATGGTTCCGATCCCCCTCACCCCATCCCTCTCCCCAAAATGGGGAGAGGGAGCAGTATGCGGCACGCTCACTGAAAACAAACAGCACCGGAGGATGGGAATGAATCGGAGCTTTCGGTGGGTAGCGGCTGCGTGCGCACTGCTGCTCGTGGCGGCGCCCGGCTTCGCCGGCGAGCCCAAGCGCGGCGGCATCTGGCAGATCTATCACCGCGACAGCCCGGCGAGCGCCTCGATCCACGAGGAGGCGACCTATTCGACCAACATTCCGTTCATGCCGGTGATGAACAACCTCGTCATCTACAAGCAGAACGAGCCGCGCAACAGCTTCGAGACGATCGTTCCCGAGCTCGCGACCGGCTGGACCTGGGAAAAGGACGGCACCGAGCTGACGTTCAAGCTGCGCGAAGGGGTGAAATGGCACGACGGCAAGCCGTTCACGGCGCAGGACGTGAAGTGCACGTTCGAGATGCTGATGGGCAAATCGGCCCAGAAGTTCCGCAAGAACCCCCGGCAGAACTGGTACGAGAACGTCACCGAGGCGACGACCAGCGGAGACTACGAGGCGACGGTGCATCTCAAGCGCCGGCAACCCGCGCTCCTGGCATTGCTTGCCTCCGGTTATTCGCCGATCTATCCGTGTCACGTCTCGCCGGCGCAGATGCGCACGCATCCGATCGGCACCGGGCCGTTCAAATTCGTGGAATTCAAGCCCAACGAATCCATCAAGCTGACGAGGAACCCGGATTACTGGAAGAAGGATCGGCCGTATCTCGACGGCATCGAGTTCACCATCATCACCAACCGCTCGACCGCGATCCTGGCGTTCATCGCCGGAAAATTCGACATGACGTTTCCGACCGAAGTGACGATCCCGCTGCTCAAAGACGTGCAATCCCAGGCGCCGCAGGCGATCTGCGAGCTCGTGCCGATCAATGTCAGCACCAACCTCATCGTCAATCGCGAGGCGCCGCCGTTCGACAATGCCGAGCTGCGGCGCGCGATGGCGCTCGCGCTCGACCGCAAGGCGTTCGTCGACATCCTGTCCGAGGGCAAGAACGACATCGGCGGCTCGATGCTGCCGCCGCCCGCTGGCATCTGGGGCATGCCGCCGGAAATTCTCAAGACCATCCCGGGTTACGGCCCCGACGTACAAAAGAACCGCGCCGACGCCCGCGCCATCATGGAGAAGCTCGCCTACGGGCCCGACAAGCGGCTCAAGATCAAGGTTTCGACCCGCAACATTCCGGTCTACCGCGATCCGGCCGTGATCCTCATCGATCAGCTCAAGGAGATCTACATCGACGGCGAGCTCGATCAGGTCGAGACCAGCAATTGGTTCTCGAAAGTCGCGCGCAAGGACTACACGGTCGGCTTCAACCTCACGGGCAATTCCGTCGACGATCCCGACCAGAATTTCTACGAGAACTACGCCTGCGGATCCGAGCGCAATTACACGCAATACTGCAACAAGGACCTCGAGAAGCTGTTCGACCAGCAGTCGACGGAGACCGATATCGAGAAGCGCAAGCAGCTCGTCTGGGAGATCGACAAGAAGCTGCAGGAAGACGTGGCGCGGCCGATCATCTTCCACTCGCGGCAGGCGACCTGCTGGCAGCCCTACGTCAAGGGCGTGACCGTGATGGTCAACAGCTCCTACAACGGCTACCGCTACGAGGACGTATGGCTGGAAAAGTGAGATGACCGGACCGACCGGCATTCAGGCGAGTCCGAGCCACATCCGCCTCCCTCCCCCCCTGAGGGGGAGGGATAGGGAGGGGGGTATTTGCTGGCCCCGGTGGATCCTGGACCCCCCTCCAGGATTGCGCGCAGGGCGCACAATCCGACCTCCCCCTCAAGGAGGGAGGTGGTCGGAGCAAGTTGCACCGCACGAGGGAGCAAGGCCTTGCTAGCCTATCTGGTGCGGCGCTTCGCGCTGATGCTCCTGACGCTGTTCGGGATCTCGGTGATCATTTTCGTGCTGCTCCGCTTGGTTCCCGGCAACATCGCCGACATTCTGTTCGACTCGGCCGGCCTCATCAATCCGGCCGAGAAGGCGCAGATCGAGCGCGAGCTCGGCCTCGACAAGCCGATCCCGGTGCAATACGCGGCGTGGATCGGCGGCCTCATGCACGGCGATCTCGGCTATTCCTACGTGTCGGAACGGCCGGCGCTCGACGAGATCCTGCCGCGGATTCCCATCACGGCGAAGCTCGCCGCGCTCGCGCTCGCGTTCTCGATCCTGCTCGGCGTGCCGTTCGGGGTCATCAGCGCGGTCAAGCAGAACACCTCGCTCGACTACGTGCTGCGTGTCCTGAGCTTGAGCGGGCTGTCGATGCCGGCGTTCTGGCTCGGGCTGCTGATCCTGATGTGGTTCGTCGCCCAGTTCGGCTCGATCCCGATCTATAGCGCGGCGCCGAAGAGTTTTTGGGACGAGCTGGTGATGTTCGCGGTCCCGGCCGCCGCGGTGGGCTTCCGCAGCTCGGCGCTGATCATGCGGCTCACGCGGTCCTCGATGCTCGAAGTGCTGCGCCAGGATTACATCCGCACCGCCCGCGCCAAGGGCGCCTCCGATGCTTCGGTCAACTATCACCACACGCTGCGCAACGCGATCCTGCCGGTCGTCACCGTGATCGGCATCGAGGCGGCGTTCCTGGTCGGGGGCCTGATCGTCACCGAGACGGTGTTCAATATTCCGGGCGTGGCGCGGTTCTTGGTCGAGGCGATCCGCTGGCGCGATTATCCGATCGTGCAGAATCTGGTGATGTTCATCGCCATCATCGTCGTCTTGACGAACTTCCTGGTCGACCTGTTGTACGCCGCGCTCGACCCCCGCATCAAATACGCGGAGTGAGGATGACGAATACGCGCACGCATCTCCGCTTCGTCATTGCCGGGCTTGACCCGGCAATCCATGCGACCGCGCGGTTCATTCAGGGGGCCGCATGGATGCGCGGGTCGAGCCCGCGCATGACGAGTTCGTTTTTGGGGAGCGTGTGATGTCGATCGAATTCGACGCCCAGCTTGCCAGCGCGCGGCCGAGACTGCGGCGGCCCGCAGGCCGAGTTCGCCAATTCTTCTATCGGCATCCGCTCGGCGCGGTCGGCGCGGTCATCATGGCGCTGTTCGTGTTCGCGGCGCTGTTCGCGCCGTTGATCACCGCCTATGACCCGCTGACCACGGATTCCGCGCTCTCCCTGGCGCGGCCGAGCGCGGCGCATTGGCTCGGCTGCGATTTCATGGGCCGCGATGTCTACAGCCGCATCGCCTACGGCGCGCGCATCTCGCTCGCGGTCGGCATCGGCTCGACGCTGCTCGGCTCGGCACTCGGCATCCTCGTCGGGCTGCCATCCGGCTATCTCGGCGGCTGGGTCGATCTCCTCGCGCAGCGGCTGGTCGACATCCTACAGGCGCTCCCCCTGCTGGTGCTGGCGCTGGTGATGGCGGCTTCGCTCGGCCCTTCGCTCGAGAACGTGATCATCGCCATCGCCATTCCGCTGATTCCGTACGTCGCCCGCGTGGTGCGCTCGAACACGCTGGTGCTGCGCGAGCTGCCCTTCGTGGAAGCCGCCAAGGCGGTCGGCATGAGCGAGCTGCGCATCGCGATCAAGCACGTGCTGCCGAACACGCTGGCGCCGCTGATCGTGCTCGCGACCGCGCAGCTCGGCTCGGCGATCCTGGTCGAAGCCTCGCTGTCGTTCCTCGGGCTGGGCATCCCGGAACCCCATCCGTCGTGGGGGCGGATGCTGTCGGAATCCGCCGCCGAATACGTGCGCACCGCGCCGTGGCTCGTCATCTTCCCCGGCGTTGCCATCAGCCTCGTGGTGTTCGGCACCAATCTGCTGGGAGATGCGCTGCGCGATCTGCTGGACCCGAGGCTTCGCCATTGATGGAAGCCCAGCCGACGCGGTCGCGGCCCGCCGGCACGGCGCCGGTGCTCGAAGTTGAGGGGCTGACCACGGTGTTCTCGGTCGGCGAGCGCACCCTGAACGCCATCGACCACGTGTCGTTCTGGGTCCACCCGCGCGAGACGCTGGCGATCGTCGGCGAATCCGGTTGCGGCAAGAGCACGACCGCGCTTTCGATCATGCGCCTCGTTCCCGATCCGCCGGGCAAGATCGTTTCCGGCGCGGTGCGGCTCGGGGGCCGGGACCTGCTCGCGCTCGACGAAGGCGAGATGCGCGAGGTGCGCGGCAACGACATCTCGATGGTCTTCCAGGAGCCGCTGACCTCGCTCAACCCGGTGCTCACCGTCGGCAGCCAGATCGCCGAGGCAATCGAGCTGCACCAGCAGCTCGCTAAATCCGCCGCCCTGGAGAAGGCGGTGACCATGCTGTCGCTGGTGAAAATCCCGGAACCCGTGCAGCGCGCCAAGGAATATCCGCACCAGATGTCGGGCGGGATGCGCCAGCGCGCGATGATCGCCATGGCGCTTGCCTGCAATCCGAAGGTGCTGATCGCGGACGAGCCGACCAGCGCCCTCGACGTCACGATCCAGGCGCAGATTCTCGACCTGATGCTCTCGCTGCAGCAGGAGCTCGGCACCGCCATCATCCTCATCACCCACGACCTCGGCGTGGTTGCCGAGACCGCGCAGCGGGTGATCGTGATGTATGCCGGCCGCAAGGTCGAGGAGGCCGACGTCGAAGCGCTGTTCGACCGGCCGCTGCATCCTTATACCCACGGGCTGCTCGCCTCGATTCCGCGGCTCACCATCCTGACCGGCGAAGCGCGCGAGCGGCTGCGCGAGATTCCCGGCATGGTGGCCTCGCTCGCCGATCTGCCGCCGGGCTGCGTGTTCGCCCCGCGCTGTCCCTTCGCCGATTCGCGCTGCCGCGCCGAGTATCCGCCCTACGAGGAGAAAGCGTCGGGGCATTGGGCGGCCTGCTGGCACTCCGACAGGCTGAGCGCCGCGACATGACCGCGATGCCGGCACCCGAGCTTGCGGTCGATCCGAGCCCGTCCACGCCGGTGATCGAGGTCGAGAACCTCGAGAAACATTTTCCGGTGAAAAAAGGGCTGCTGCGCCGCACCGTCGGGCAGGTGCTGGCGCTCGACGGCGTGAGCTTCGCGATCGCGCCGGGCGAGACGCTCGGCCTCGTCGGCGAAAGCGGCTGCGGGAAGTCGACGCTGGCGCGCACCGTGCTGCGCCTGATCGAACCGACCGCGGGCGCGATCAAGGTCGGCGGCCGCGACATCACCCATTTGCGCAAACGCGAGCTCAGGCCCTACCGGCGCGAGATGCAGATCATCTTTCAGGACCCGTTCTCCTCGCTCAACCCGCGCATGTCGGCCGGCGACATCGTCGGCGAGCCGCTGCAGATCCACGGTCTCGCCCCGCACGCGCGGCGGGAGCGCGTCGCCGGGTTGTTCGAGATGGTGGGCCTCGCGCCGGCGCAGATGGCGAGCTATCCGCATCAGTTCTCCGGCGGGCAGCGCCAGCGCATCTGCATCGCGCGCGCGCTCGCGCTCGACCCCAAGCTGATCGTGGCCGACGAGCCGGTCTCCGCGCTCGACGTCTCGATCCGCGCCCAGGTCATCAACCTGATGATGGATCTGCAGCGGCGCAAGCACCTGTCCTATCTGTTCATCGCCCACGATCTCGCCGTGGTCGAGCACATCAGCCGCCGCATCGCGGTGATGTATCTCGGCAAGATCGTGGAATTCGCCGACAAGCGGCGCCTGTTTCTCGAGCCGCTGCATCCCTACACCGAGGCGCTGCTCTCCGCCGTCCCGGTGCCGAACCCGAAGCTCAGGCGCGAAAAGCGCATTCTGCGCGGCGACGTGCCGAGCCCGATGAACCCGCCGCCCGGCTGCGCATTCCACACCCGCTGCCCCTACGCGGAAGCGCGCTGCCGCGTCGAGGCGCCGGCTTTGCGCGAGGTCAAGCCGGGACACTGGGTGTCCTGCCACCTGCGGGACTGAGCAAAGTAATCAACAATGACTTCGGCGCCCGCACTGGACGAGCCGATCGCGGAAACGTACATCTGACCACCGGCGCCGCGTATCGAACTGGTGCGCTTGTATCTCGACAACGGGGAGGATGCCTTGATTCGCACCTCGGATAGGGCAAGCGAAGTCTCGAAACTTCTCCTCGACATCAACGCCATCACGTCGAGGACGAATCCCCCTTATGTATTCACGTCGGGGTGGAGGAGCCCCGTGTATGTGAATTGCCGAAAGATCATTTCGCACGTGAAGACGAGAACGAGAATCTTGGAGATCGCTTGTGAAGAAATAGCGAAGCACATCGACTTGCAACGAATCGATTGCATCGCTGGAGGAGAAACGGCTGGGATCCCGTATGCGGCATGGATCAGCAGCGCCTTCATGAAGCCGATGGTTTATGTGCGCAAACGGCAGAAGGAATTCGGCCTGCAGGAACGCATCGTCGGTGATTTCCGATCGGGACAAACCTGCCTGCTCGTAGAGGATCTCAATACCGACGGCGCGTCCAAGATTCATTTCGCAAGCGTCATAAGGGAAAACGGCGGGAAAATTCACGACGTGTTTTGCGTGTTCAACTACGCGGTTTTCCCGGATGCAGAACAGAATCTGACCAGCGCAGGTCTCGATTTGCTTTGCCTCACGAACTGGCCGGTGACGATAAACGTCGGCATCGAAGGCGGTTATTTTACCGGTGCCGATATCGACGAGTTGCGAAGATACCTGGCCGATCCCGTGGGCTGGTCGAGAGAAAGAGCCGGATCCGATGCGCGTACGAGCAAGGCTTCTTGAACCTCCGACGGATCATTAGCCCATCGTTAACTGCGATCGACCGGCTCGAAAGCCGCAGGCGTACCGCCGGTGATCGTGGCATTGGAAGATAGGCTGGCGTCGACAAACGCGGTGACCATGGCGGGTACTCGCCTCCGGATCTGCGCAAAAATGCAGGTTGCGGGGTGGCACAACAGATGACGCGCGGCATCCCGGCGAGCGGCGGCCGTTGGCCTCGCGCCGTGGCCACGACTTGCCCACATACCCGCCGCGAAATTGACGTATGCCCTTGATGAGCTTGAGCTTCGGCTCGGGCGGGAGTGGGCGGGGCAAGGCCGTGCCGGGAGGGCAACGATGTATCGCGTAGCCGCCGTCCTGATTGTATTCCTGATCTCCGCTACTCCCGTTCGACCTGCACCCTCGCACCTCGGCGAGTTCTCCTCGCTCGAATCCGTGCAGAAGTGGATGTACGGCTACCGGGCAAAACCGGAGCCCGGCCGCGTGCCGGACGCCTTTCGCGTTCTCACCCAGCTCGGCACGCTGAAGGACCCGGAGACCTCGGGCATCTATGTCGGGTTTTTGGCCGGGGCACTCGGCGCCAATCCGGCCAAGGCCGACGAGCTCGTGGCCAAGCTGTTCCCGGTACCGGCTCCGGAGCAATGGGCGGTCGTGCGCGCGATCGCCTATTCGGGACATCCGCAATGGAAGCATCTGATGCTCAAATATTCCTCGCGCATGCCGGCCCGCAAAGTGATGATCGAGAAATATCTCGCGCGCGAGCTCGCCACGCTCAACGAAGTGCCGCTCGAGCATCCCGATCCCGGATTCATGGCGAAACTGCGCGGCTATTTCTCGACCGGCGAGAAGCAGTCCGCGGGCAAGAATCTGACGTTCGAGAACAATCCCGAGCTGCTCGATACGCTATGGGGCTATTATTTCGCCAGCGGCTCGTACGGGCCGATCCTGCGGGTGGTGAGCGTGCTCGGCTGGTCGAAGGACCGCAACAGCGTCGACAAGCTCAATGTCGGCAGCATGGCGAAATACACGCTGTCCATGTACGCGATGCGCGATCCCGGCCTGCTCGACTTGCTGAAAACCGAGGTCGCACACCAGCCCAAGGAAATCGCCGCGGCGCTCAAAGAAGTGATCGAGGCGGCCGATACCGCCGACATCGGCCACGTCCGCAAGGAGGCGCTCGCCGCGGTCGAGGAGCTCAAGCGCAAGGGCCCGGGATATAAGCGCGACATCTCGTTCTGGGGCCAGGTCGGCGAGGGCGCGATCTCGCTCGGCTGCGTCGCCGCCGCGGCGCTCGGGCAGGTCGAGTTCGGCATTCCCTGCGTGCTCGGCGGCGCGGCGACCTCGGCGGCCGTGCGCTACTGGTCCTCCCCGCAGTGATGAAGCATTGCGTCGTCCCCGCGCAAGCGGGGACCCATGATCACGGACCCAGCGAAACTGCGGAAGATGTGGTCATGGGTCCCGGATACCCGCTTCGCGGATTCTGGGACGACCACCGCTACAGCGCGCAGGTGCGGAAGCCGGCGATGACGTCGCGCCGGTCCGGCGTGAAGAAATTGCGGTAGAGCGGCCGCGCGAGCCGGGCGCTGGTCGCCCAGGCGCCGCCGCGCAGGACTTTTCGCGTGCCGAACCACGGCTGCGAATAGTCTTCGTACGGATCGGCGGAGAAGCCTGGGAACGGCAGGAAGTCCGAAGCGGTCCACTCCCAGACGTTGCCGGTCATCTGCCGGCAGCCGAACGCGCTGTCGCCCGCGGCCAGTGCCGCGACGTCGACCGGCGCGCCGAATGCGAAATCGAGATTGGCATGCGCGGCATCCGGCGCCGCCTCGCCCCACGGCCAGCGGCGCTTGCGAGGCGCAAGCTGCGCGCCGCCCGCGCTCGGCTCGCCGATCGCGGCGGCTTCCCACTCCGCCTCGCCCGGCAGCCGACGTCGCGCCCAGCGGCACCAGGCCTGCGCCTCGTGCCAATTGACGAAGGTGACCGGCGCGTCGGGCGCAAGCGCTTCGGTCGCATCGTGGCGGCGCCATGTCCAGGTACCGTCCCGCTTTGGCAGCCAATAGACCGGTCGTTCGGCACGCGCGGGCTCCCGCCAGGCCCAGCCTTCCTCGCTCCAAAACTCGCGGGTGCGATAGCCGCCCGCCTCGACGAAAGCCGCGTACTCCGCGTTCGTCACCGGCGCCTTGGCGATGCAGAACGGCTCGAGCTCGACCGCATGTGCCCATTTTTCGTTGTCGAACACGAAGCCGTCCGCGGCGGTCGAGCCGAGCTGCCACGTCCCCCCCGGCACCGCGACGTCTCCGGGAAACGCGCCCGCGCGCGGCGTTTGCGCGGGCCCTAAATCCACGGGCGCCGGATAGCCGAGCGTCTGGCGGGTGTAGGCCAAGGCCTCCGCATGCATGTCCTCGTGGCGGATCGCGAGCTCGTAATAATAACGGCCCGGCGCTCCGACGCCGCGGCCGAGCCGCTCGACCTGCCGTTCCAGCACCCGCGCGAGAAAGCCGAACACGCCGGCGCGGTCCGGCAGGTCGAGCTCCCAGCGCGTATCGTGCTCGACGGTGCTCGAATTCCACAGCGCGTCGGCGCGCCCGAGCAGCGGCTGTTCGCCGTGGACGTGGCGCAGCGTCCAATATTCGTGGAACCAGCCGACATGGCCGATCTCCCACAGCACCGGGTTGACGATGGGCAGCATGGGCCCCATCAACTGCTGCGAGGACAAATCCTGCGTCAGCCGCGCGGTTCGCGTGCGGACCTGGCGCAACTCGCTCGCGAGCTCCTGCGTGCTCGCGCCCGATATCGGTCGGCTCGGCTCGGCGCTGTTCATGGACATCGTTGTTATCACGCCCGCGCGTCCCGCGTCACGGTCCGGCAACCGCACGACGGCGTTGCGCTGGGCGAAGATTCTCCGGCGCCTCGGGCATGGTGTCCGCATCGCGAACGAATATTACGGCACGCCCGCGGACCTGATGATCGCGCTGCATGCCTGGCGCAGCGCCGGCGCGGTGCGGCGTTTCCGCGCGCGCCATCCGGACCGGCCGCTGATCGTCGCGCTGTCCGGCACCGACGTGTACGGCTATCTCGATCGCGATCCGCGGCGCACGCTGCGCTCGCTGGAAATCGCCGATCGCCTGGTCGCGCTGCAGGATCTCGCGCGCCGGCGGCTGCCGCCGAAGTTGCGCGGCAAGCTGCGCATCATCCATCAGTCTGCGCCCGATCTGCCGGGACGCGGCGGCGCTTCGTCGCGGCGTTTCGACGTCGCGATCGTCGCACATCTGCGCGCGGTGAAGGACCCGCTGCGTGCCGCCAAAGCCGCGCGGCTCGTGCCCGCCGCCTCGCGGCTGCGGATCGTGCACGTCGGGGGCGCGGACAACACGCAATGGGCGGCGAGAGCCGAAGCGGAAATGCGCAGCAATCCCCGCTACGTATGGCGCGGCGAGGTGCCCCCGGCCGCGGTGCGCCGGCTTCTCCGCCGCGTGCGCGCGCTCGTGCTCTCCTCGCGCAGCGAGGGCGGCGCCAACGTGGTTTCCGAGGCGGCCGCGGCCGGCGTACCGGTCCTGGCATCGCGGATCGACGGCTCCGTCGGCTTGCTCGGGCGCGGCTATGCCGGTTATTTCCCGGTCGGCGATACGGCGGCGCTCGCCCGGCTGCTCTGCCGCATCGAGGCCGAGCCGCGGTTTCTCGAGCGGCTCCGGGCCGCGGTCGTGCGGCGGCGCGATCTGTTCAGCCCGCAGCGCGAGCGCGACGCCTGGAAAGCGCTGCTCGCCGAATTGGCACCCAAGACCAAGGAGACTCGTGGTGACTTTCGCACCGGCAATCGTCATGGCCGCAGCCTTGGCGCTGTCGACCGCGTGCGCGCAGAGCGTTGACGCGCGCGACCGGAGCATCGAGGTGACCGACCTCGACAGCATTCTCAGAACCAATCCGCTGCCTCCCGGCGAGCCCGGCGCGGCAGTCGTCGCCGCGCGCGGCGCCGGAAATGGCGAGCTGCAAATCGTGGTGGCGCGAAAGATCCCGTTGCACGTTCACGACCAGGATCACGTCGTGTTCGTCGAGCGCGGCACCGGCGTCGCCCGCATCGAGAATGCCGCCGGCGCGATCGAGGCGCGCCCGGTCAAGCCGTGCGACATCCTCGACATGCCGCATGGCAAGAAGCACGGCTTCGAGAAAACCGGGGAGGCGGATCTCGTGCTGCTCGTCGTCACTACGCCGAGCCTCGTTCCCCCGAAATTCTTCGAGTGAATTCTCCCTCCCCGGAGGGGAGGGTGGCGAAGCGCGCAGCGCTGAGACGGGTGGGGCGAAGTGGATTCGAGCGCATCCAGGCACCGAGCTCGCGGTCGAGCTGTTTTTGGCAAGAACCCCACCCGGTTGCTCGCTGCGCGAGCAACCACCCTCCCCTAAGAGGGGAGGGATACCCGGGCCTAGCGCGCCATGACCACCGTGGTGCAGGCGCTCTCGGTCTTCGGCAGCTCGCGCTCGGCGGCCATCCGGATGCGCAGGCGGCGCTTCTCGCCGCGCAGGAGGGGGCAATAGGGATCCGGCGCATCGAGCGCATCGATGAGCCGCCGCCGGCCGGCGCAGCCGCCGCGGCACGCCGGCAGGAACGCACAATGCTCGCAGGCGCGCGGGATCGTGCGCGCGGCCTCGAAATCTTTGCTCGCCACCACGTCGCGGCCCAGTTCGAGCAAGAGGTCGAGCGGCGCGCCGCCGCCCGGCCAGTAGACGCACGGCTGCACCGTCGCGCGCGGCGTCACGCGCACGGTGGCGACGCCGCAGCCGCCCCGGCGCGGCGGCAGCCCGGCCATGGCCCGCACGAGTGGTTCGCCGACCGCGATCGCGTCCGCGGCTGCGAACAGCCGCTCGAAGCCGGTCCAATATTCCTCGTAGCGCAGCGAGAACGCATCGCTCCGCACCGCCTGGTAGACGTTGATCCGCAGCGGTGCATCGTATTGCTTGGCGATCTGCGCGATCTGCGCCATGCAGTCGAAATTGCTGCGCATCATGACCGCGATGAAGGTGACCGAGACGCCGAGCCGCCGGCAGCGCGCCGCCTGCTCATGGATGAGCCGCCAGTTGCCGCAGCCGCGCTGGCAATCCTGCTCGCGCTCGCTAGGGTAATCGAGCGAGAATTCCACGTCCGCGAACGCGGTCACGTCGCGATCCTCGAGCATCTCCAGCGAGCGGCCGTTGGAGGTGATCGTGAGTTTCACCGGCTGCCGGCGCAGGTAGCCGAGCATGTCCGCGAAATCGGGGTGCAGGCCGTTCTCGCCGGTCCCGAGGTTGACCGAGCGCACCGGCAGCCGCTGCAGCACGGCACGCACTTGGTCGAGTGAGAGCCGGTCGACGCGGGTCGGATCGCGATAGCAGAAGGCGCAAGCGAGATTGCATTCGTTGGTGAGGCCGAGCCCGAGCGCGAAACGGCCGTCCTCCGCCGCCCCGCCTGCACGAGCATCCGCCTGCGCTGCCATGGCGCGATCCAGCTTGCATGAACCTTGGACCGAGCTTAGCTCTCGCTTGAAGCGCGGGCTAGCATCGGCGATGCACCGCCGATCACGTTGATTTGTGCGCGGCGGCTTCAGCCCTGCCGGCACTCACCTGGGTTTGAAATTTGCTCGATCGAATGTGATAGGTTGGCTCCAGGCAGTCTGCCAGCATTGGCGGCTCATCCGGACACGAGGGAGGAATTTCGTGCGTCGAATTTGCCTGTTGTTGGCCGCGCTGACGTTCTCGGTGCCGGCTTTCACCCAGACGCAGCCGAGCTTCGTCTTCACCGCGATCCCCGACCAGGACGAGACCAGGCTGGTCGAGAAGTTCACGCGCGTCGCCAAATACCTCGAGGCCAAGCTCGGGCTGCCGGTCAAATATGTTCCGGTCAAGAGCTACCCGGCCGCGGTCACGGCGTTCATCAACAACGATGTGCAGCTTGCCTGGTTCGGCGGCTTCACGGGCGTGCAGGCGCGCAAGCAAACGCCCGGCTCGGAGGCGATCGCGCAAGGCGCCGAGGACGTGAATTTCAAGAGCCTGTTCATCGCCAATGCGAAGCTCGGCCTCGTGCCGACGACGGAATTTCCCAAGGAGATCATTGGCAAATCCTTCTCGTTCGGGTCGCGGGCCTCGACTTCGGGGCGCGTCATGCCGGAATTCTTCATCCGGCGCGCATTGGGCAAGGCGCCCGAAGAGGTGTTTTCGCGCGTCGGCTTCTCGGGCGATCACAGCCGCACCATTCAGCTGGTGCAATCCGGCGCCTACGAGGTCGGCGTCCTCGACTACACCGTGTTCGATCTCGACAAGAAGGCCGGCAAGTTCGATCCGGAGCGCGTGACGGTCGTGTGGGAGACGCCGACCTTTCCCGACTACCAATGGACGATCCGCGGCGACGCCGACCGGACCTTCGGCGCCGGCTTCAAGGAGAAGGTCCGCGCCGCGCTCCTCGACATCGACGATCCGACGATCCTCGGCTATTTCGCCCGCTCGAAATTCATTCCGGCGAAGAATGCCGACTATCAGCCGATCGAGGACGTCGCCAAGGCCACCGATCTGTTGAACTGACCGGCATGGCCAAAGATCTCTCTTGTGAGAAGTGGGATTTGCGGGGCCGCATACGCGTTTCCCCTCTCCCCTTGCGGGAGAGGGTGGCTCGTTGCGAGCGTAAACGAGCAACGAGCCGGGTGAGGGGTGAAGCTCGAAAGAGCCGCATGGCTACCCCTCACCCGGCTCGGCGGCATGCGCCGCCTCGCCGCCCTCTCCCACAAGGGGAGAGGGGCAGCGCGCGCGCGCCGCGTCCCTCGGTTCCCAGCAAACGCCACGCCGCGGATCGATTGTGAGCGTGCTCATCGAGCTTGCGAACGAGACGGCCGGATACGGCGGGCGCCCGGTCCTGCACGCGATCGATCTCAAGATCGAGACCGGCGAGCGCGTCGCCGTCATGGGCCGCAGCGGCGCCGGCAAGACGACGCTGCTCAATCTGCTCTACGGCCGGCTCGCCGAGCACGTGGCGCTGGTGCCGCAAGGCAGTGCGCTCGTCAAGACGCTCTCGGTGTTTCACAACGTCTACATGGGGCGGCTCGACCGGCATCCCACCTGGTACAACCTGCGCACGCTGGTGTGGCCGGCGCGCCGCATCGTCGGCGAGGTCGCCGCCGTGCTCGATCTCGTCGGCCTGCGCGAGCTGCTGTTCGCGCGCGCAGGCGAGCTTTCCGGCGGCCAGCAGCAGCGGGCCTCGGTCGCGCGCGCGCTCTACAACGGCAGACCGGTGCTGATCGGCGACGAGCCGGTCTCCGCGCTCGACCGCGTCCAAGGCGCGGAGATTCTCGCGCGCGTCGCCTCACGCCATGAGACGATGATCGTCGCGCTCCACGATATCGTGCTCGCGCTCGGCCACACCGACCGCATCGTGGTGCTCGATTCCGGGCGCATCGTACTCGACGCGCCTTCGCGCACGCTCAGCGCCGCGGATCTCGTTCCATATTACGGGGGTTGACGGATGACGCGGCTCCTCGTCCTGCCCCGCCTGAGCTACCGGTCGGTGAGCCTGCTGCTGCTCTTCGCGGCGTTGCTCGGGCTCACGCTCGCGGACCTGCGCGTCACCGCGCTCGATCCCTGGCTCGAGCTGCGCAACTTGCTCACGGGCCTGCTGCACACCGACCTGCTCGCGGTCGAGGCGCGCGGCCTCGTTCTCACCGTCGCTTTCGCGGTGCTCGGGGTCGGCATTGGCGCCGCGGCCGGATTGGCGTTGGCGCAGATCTTTCCGCTGTTTGGCGCGGTACGGGTGCTGTGCGCGTTCCTGCGCTCGGTGCACGAGATGTTCTGGGCGCTGCTGCTCATCAACGTCACCGGGCTGTCGCCGACGACCGGCATTCTGGCGATCGCGCTGCCCTATAGCGGCATCTTCGCCAAGGTATTCGCGGAAATGATCGAGGAGGCGGACCTCGCCGCGGTGCGGGTGCTGCCGAAGCGGACCTCGACGATCTCCGCCTTCGCGTTCGCGCGGCTGCCGGAGCTCGCCGAGCAATTCAAGAACTACACGCTCTACCGGCTCGAATGCGGATTGCGTTCGACCCTCGTGCTCGGCTTCATCGGCCTGCCGACGATCGGCTTTCAGCTCGAGAGCTATTTCCGCCAGGGGCATTACGCACAGGCGGCCGGCCTGCTGGCGAGCTTTTACCTGCTGATCGGGACGCGTCGGTTGTGGGCTCGCGCGGCCACCCTGCCGCTGCTCATCGCCGGCAGCATCGCGGCGCTCGCAGTGCTGACCGACAGCGTGAGCGGCGGCTCGACCGCCGCCAATCTCGTGCGTTTTCTCGGCGAGATCGTGCCGAAGCCGCTGCGCACTGGCGATCTCTCCGCGCTCGCGACATGGGCCGAGTTCGGCCGCTGGCTGTGGCCGATCCTGACCAACCAAATCTTGCCCGGCCTCGTCCAGACTTTGGTGCTCGCGCAAATCGCCATGGTCGGCATGGCGCTGCTCGCGCTCCTGTTCTTCCCCGCGATCTGCGAGCGCTTCGCCGGACGGCTCGGCAAGCCGCTCGGCCGCGTCGTGCTCGTCGTCGTGCGCTCGACGCCGGAATACATGCTGGCCTATGTGCTGCTGCAGCTGCTCGGTCCCTCGATGCTGCCCGCCGTCATCGCGCTCGCGTTTCACAACGGGGCGATCGTCGGCTACCTTATGGGCCGGCACGCCGACGTGCTGGAATATCGGCCGGACGCTCCCCGGGGGGCCAATCTGTATTTCTTCGAGACCGTGCCGCGGCTCTACGGTCAATTCCTCGCTTACGTGCTCTACCGGTGGGAGATCATCCTGCGCGAAAGTGCGATCTTCGGAATCCTGGGCGTGGCGACGCTCGGCTTCTATGTCGATGCGGCGATTTCCGAGCTCAAGCTCGACGTCGCCGCGGTGCTGATCCTGGCGTTCGCGGCGCTCTCGATGCTGGTCGACGTCTTCTCGCGCCGGCTGCGCAGAGGATTGCGGATCGACACGATGCCGACGCGGCTCTCGGCCGCCCCGGTCGAGCCGAGGTGAGGGCCCGCGCGTTGCTCCAGCAAACTCCGATCCTGAAAGACGTCGTGCTGCTCGGCGCCGGCCATTCCCACGTCACGGTGCTGCGCAAGTTCGGCATGAAGCCGCTGCCCGGCGTACGTTTCACGCTGATCACCCGCGAAGTGCACACGCCCTATTCGGGCATGCTTCCGGGGCTGATCGCCGGCACCTACGGGGTCGACGATTCCCACATCGACACTGGACCGTTGGCGCGCTTTTGCGGCGCGCGGCTCTACCAGGACGAGACGGTCGGCATCGATCTCGAAAATCGCCGCGTGCTGTGCCGCAACCGGCCGCCGGTCCCCTACGATCTCTTGTCGATCGACATCGGCTCGACGCCCAACGTCGTCGACGTGCCGGGTGCGGCCGAGCACGCAATTCCGGTCAAGCCCATCGACGGTTTCTTGCGGCGGTTCGAGGCATTGCGTGCGCGCGTGCTGGCCGCGAAGGGAAAGGCGCGCATCGGTGTCGTCGGTGCCGGGGCCGGCGGGGTCGAGCTCCTGCTGTCGGTCGAGCGCCGCCTGAAGCACGACGTCGCCGCCGCCGGTCACGATCCGGCCGGGCTCTCGTTCACGCTCGTCGGCGGGTCGGAAACGCTGCTGCCGTCGTTTCCGCCCGCGATGGGGCGCCGCTTCCGCGCGATCTGCGAGGAGCGCGGGATCGCCGTCTACACCGGAGCGCGCGTCGATCGCGTCGAGCCGGGCGCGCTGCACCTTCTGACCGGCGAGCGGATCGCGCTCGACGAGATTCTGTGGACGACCCAGGCCGCGCCGGCGCCGTGGCTGCGCGACACCGGCCTCGCACTCGATGCGCGCGGCTTCGTGCAGGTGACGGCGGCGCTGCGCTCGGCGTCGCATCCGGAAATCTTCGCCGCCGGCGATGTCGCTTCGGTCGACGGCTATCAGCTGCCGAAATCCGGCGTTTACGCCGTGCGCGAAGGCCCGCCGCTCGCCGAAAACATTCGCCGCGTGCTGCACGGCAGCGAGCCGATTTCGTACCGGCCGCAGCGTCAGGCGCTCTATCTGGTCACCACTGGCGAGAAGGCGGCGATCGGCTCGCGCAACGGCTTGACGTTCGCCGGCAAATGGGTGTGGCGGTGGAAGGATTGGATCGACCGCCGCTTCATGCGCAAGTTCAACGAGCTGCCCGAGATGGCGCAAGAGCCGGCATCGGCGAGCCCGATCGCCGACACGGCGGCGCTCGAGGAAATCTCCGCGCTCGCGATGCGCTGCGGCGGCTGCGGCGCCAAGGTCGGCGCGACGGTTCTCTTCCGCGCGCTAGCGGAAGTCGCGCCGGCCGATCGGCCCGACGTGCTGGTCGGCCTCGACGCGCCCGACGATGCGGCGATCGTCGATACCGGCGGGCCGCTGCTCTCGGTGCAGACCGTCGATTATTTCCGCGCCATGATCGACGATCCCTATCTGTTCGGAAAGATCGCGGCCAATCACGCGCTTGGCGACATTTTCGCCATGGGCGGCGCGCCGCAGACCGCGCTCGCCATCGCGACCATCCCGTACGGGCTCGAGGCCAAGGTCGAAGCCGATCTGTCCATGATGATGGCGGGCGCCAACGAGATTCTCCGGCAATCCGATTGCGCGCTCGTCGGCGGTCATACCAGCGAGGGCGCGGAGCTCGCGCTCGGCTTTGCGGTCAACGGCCTCGTCGCGCGCGAGGCGGCGCTGCAGAAGGCCGGGATGCGCCCGGGCGACGCGCTCCTGCTCACGAAGCCGATCGGCACCGGCACGCTGCTCGCCGCCGACATGCGCGGCAAGGCCAAGGCGCGCTGGGTGTTTGCGGCGATCGCTCATATGTGCCGCTCGAACCGTGACGCCGCCGCGGTCTTGGCGCGGCACGGCGCGCGCGCCGCGACCGACGTGACCGGCTTCGGCCTGCTCGGCCATCTTGTCGAGATGGTGCGCGCCTCCGAGGTCGACGTTCAGCTCGCGCTCGACCGCATCCCGGTGCTCGACGGTGCCCGCGAGACGATCGCGCGCGGGGTGTTTTCCTCGCTGCAACCGCAAAATATCCGCCTGCGCCGTGCCATCCGCGACCTCGATCGGGTCGCAGCGCTTCCGTGTTATCCGCTGCTGTTCGATCCGCAGACCGCGGGCGGGCTGTTGGCCGCAGTGCCGGCCGCCCGCGCGGAGCCCTGCATCGCCGAGCTACGCCGCACCGGCTATGCTCAGGCCGCGATCATCGGCTTCGTGCGCGCGCGCAGCGAGAGGCTCGAATCGGTCGAAGTGCTCGCGCGCGGCGCAGATCTCGATGCTGCCGCGCGACCCGCCAAGAAAGTCGCAGTCTCAGGGGGAGAGGACCATGCGCACGAACCCGTTCTATGACGCCTGGCTGTTTCTGATCGGCGCGACCGACGACCACCGCGCGCTCGGCATTTTTCAGTACGTCATGGTTGCGCTGTTCTGGGCGCTGCTGCTCGCGAGCCTGTGGATCGCGCTCAAGAACTGGCGCGAGGATCCCGCGCAGCGCCGCGGCACCGGTGTCGCGACCTGGATTTCGCGGCTCCTGATCGGATCGATGTGGTTCCAGGGGTGCCTATGGAAGCTGCCGCTGCCGGTCTCCGGCGGCTTCCAATATTGGACCGGGCAGATGGGCGAGCACGCGGCCTTCGCTTTCCACCGCGAGCTGGTCAAGACCGTCTATCTGCCGAACCTGAACTTGATCGACCCGCTGGTGTTTCTGGCCGAGCTCGGATTCGCGGTATCGCTGATGCTCGGCTTCGGCGTGCGGCTCGTCGCGAGCGTCGCCACGCTCTATTCGCTGCACCTGTGGCTCGGGCTTTATCGCCATCCCGGCGAATGGCCGTGGAACTACATGTTTCTCGCAATCGTCCACGTGCTGTTCGCGGTCTATGCCGCAGGCCGCAGCCTCGGGCTCGATGCTCTCATCCGCCGCCGCGCCGAAGCGAGCCTGCCGGCGCGGCTCGTCGCCTGGATGGGGTAGCGCCTGCCACTTGTGACATTCGATGCAGTTCCTCTTTCGTCGTTGCCGGGCTTGACCCGGCAACGCATGCTGCTGTCCGAAACCGATAAATGCTCGTCCCAACATGCGGGTCGCTCCCGCCGGGCGTTGCAATCGAATATGCCGCGGCCACGCGAGTGTCGCTCAGCAACAATGCTCGAAGGAGTTCCATGCCGGCTATTCATCGAGAGCTATTGATTGAAGCCACCGGCGGGCTTCCTCAAGGGACCTGCCGGCGCACTTGCGCACGATATCCGGTTCAATTCTGAACAAATCCCGCAATAGGACTCGCGCTCTGCGCTCATCCGCTGGCCTCATGACCAGAACATTCGGATCATCGAGCAACGCATGCCAAAGCGGCCGTCCATCAGCCAAGCGGAGATCATCTAACCAGCTACTAGCGACCATCCTCGTGATCAGGATCGAGCGGCCTGTGCTTCGGCACCTCATAGTGACCCGGCATCTCGTCTACGGATTCCGAGAGGTAGAGCCACATTTTCGCAAGTGCCAACAAGTCGGCGCGTTCGTCAGTGTTCTCGGTTTGGTAAGCCCGAGCCAAGTAGTCGAAAGCCCGTCGCCGATATTCCAGCCTAGAGGATCCCATGACGGTCAACTCTCAAGCAAGCTCCTGGTCGTGCCACTAATTGCGCACGGAACCTGCAGGGACGCAAAGCAGCTAAAAAACAGGGTTCGGCATACAAATGTCGAACCCAGTCAAGGGAGGAAACACCCAGCCCCAATCGGGCTGGGTTGTGTATCCACTGCCCCGAATGTGGCGGTAAAAAGGTCGGAGATTTCCCTCTCCCCGCTTGCTGCCCCGGACTTGATCCGGGGGTGGTGAGGACCGGTCCGAACCGGGTGACGGGGCTACTACCGGTGCCGGCCCCGCTCCCACAACCGGTCGAACTCGCCGTTCTGATTCTCCGCTCGCGTCCGGGGCATCACTCAACGGCCGTTGAAGGCGCCGTGGTGCTAGCGGTGGTATAATCCCGTAGTTGAGCGAGAGGACGCCTTGCCCATCGAGCGCGTAGAGCGACGGCTCACGGCCATCCTGGCGGCTGATGTCGCTGGCTACAGTCGGCTAACTGGGCTGGACGAAGAAGGAACGCACGCCCGGCTCAAGGATCACCTGGGCTCGCTGGTCGATCCTGAGATCACCGAGCATCGTGGGCGAATTGTCAAGCACACCGGTGACGGACTGCTGGCGGAGTTCGGGAGCGTCGTGGACGCCGTGCGATGCGCTGTCGATGTCCAGCGGGGGATGGCTGAGCGCAATAGAGAGGTGCCGCCCGAGCAGCGCATCGAGTTCCGCATCGGCATCAATCTCGGCGACATCATCCTCGACGGCGACGATATATTTGGGGACGGTGTGAACGTAGCGGCGAGGCTGGAAAGCATTGCGGAACCCGGTGGTATTTGCATCTCCAGCGCGGCATATGAGCAGGTGCGCGACAAGATGCCGTTCGCCTTCAAAGACAGAGGCGAGCAGCGCGTAAAGAACATCACGCACCCGGTGCATGTCTACTCTCTCCAAGCCGGTGCCGAGACGAAACAAGCGCTACCGCGCGAGAAGGTGCCACCGGGCCCTCGTCGTTTCCGTGCCCAGATCGGCTATGCGGCTCTTGGCCTTATGGCCGCCCTGCTTGCGGTCGCCATCTGGTTCACAAGCGCCCGAGGCCCACAAGTGTTGGGGCAGCCGTCGCGGCTCTCCCTAATAGTGCTGCCCTTTGCAAATTTGAGCGGCGACCCGACGCAAGGCTATTTGGGGGATGTCATTACGGAAGAACTCACCACCAGTCTCTCTCGAATTCGCAACAGCTTCGTGGTCGCGCGCAGCACCGCGTTCACTTATAAGGGGAAAGCCGTTGATGTAAGACAGATCGGCAGAGAACTCGGCGTGCGTTATGTCCTAGAAGGCAGCCAACAGCAAAGCAGCGGGAGGGTTCGAGTAAGTGCGCAACTGATCAATGCCGAAACCGGCGCGCATCTATGGGCCGAGCAGTTCGACGCGGCTCGATCCGATCTACTCGAAATGCAGGACGAGATTGTCACACGGTTATCGCGTGCCTTGCAGCTGCAGTTGGTCGAGGTTGACGCCGCCCGCGTTGCACGAACTCAGCCAGAGGACTTGGATGCTGAGGATCTCGCCATGCGTTGCGAGGCGATCCTCGTGAACGCGCAGCCGGGCAGCGATGAAGAAGAGCGTGGTTACGATCTCTGCGACCGTGCGCTGCAAAGAGACGGACGCAATGTCAGGGCGTTGGTCAATCTCGCATTCAAGTTCGTCAATCAGGTCCTCGCCATTCAGAGCCAGCAGCGTGAAGCGGACATCCAGCGTGCCGACGAACTCGTATCGAGGGCACTCGCGATTGCCCCGAATGCATATGCTGCGCATCACGCCAAAGCCCAGGTACTGTCGACACAAAGGCGCTTCGAGGAGGCGATCGTGGAAGCGGAACGCAGCCTCGCGCTCAATCCCAGCTTTGTCAGTGCTTACAGCGATCTATGTCTTGCAAGCAGTTATCTGGGTCGACCGCAAAAGGCCGTCGAGTATGCCGATAAGGCAATGCGACTGAGCCCGCGCGATCCGCTGCTGTACGTTTTCTATCTGCACAAGGGGTTTGCGCTGGCCCTCCTGCATCAGGATGGTCAAGCGATCGAATGGTTGCGTCGAACGGTCGCGACCGCACCACAATGGTCCATTCCCCAGGCGTTGCTGGCGGCGGCCCTTGCGGAAACGGGCCAGGAAGCGGCGGCCCGCGAGATCCTCCAGCGCTACTTGTCGCTGAGCGGAACCAGAGCCAGGACTATCGCTCAATGGAAAGCGCAAATGCCGTCCGACAACCCGGTCTTCTTGGCTTATGCGGAGCGGCTCGTAGACGGGTTACGAAAAGCCGGTCTGCCGGAGTGATCACGGCCGCGCAGTCCCGTGCGGAGCATCAGCTCGCCCGCGCTTGCTTGATGGCCTGAAGCCCCATCCCGCGAGAAACCTCAACCGCATGTGGCCGGACGAGGTTCCGGTCGCGAAAGTGCTCGTCTGGAGCATTGCCTCAGTGTACGACGCGGTGTGCTGAGAGACACTCAAAGGTGGGGAGGAATACGATGAAGAGATTAGCTGGTGTGCGCAGTATTGCTTTGAGTTTTCCGCTTTGCGCCGTCTGGGTGGTGGGGGCGGCTTATGCCCAAACCGCCGACGGCAGGGTCGTGAAGCTTCCCACGAGATCGAGTTCAAAGGTCCTCTCGCGGGCGCACCGCAAATTGCGGTGTTGTACGGCGACCCCACAAAAGCCGGCGTGTACGTCATGCGAGTTAAATTTGCTCCTGGTATGAAGATCATGCCGCACTGGCATCCCGATGAGGTTCGCACGGTGGCCGTGCTGTCCGGGACGTACTATTCCGGTCTTGGCGATCAATGGGATGAAAGCAAGCTTACGCCGTATCCCGCCGGTACGTTCTTCTCTGAACCTCCAAAGAACCCACACTATGCATGGGCGAAAGATGGTGAGGTGATAATTCAGATAACCGGAGTCGGACCGACGGGCACCACATCAATTCCGCAAAAACAATAGCCCTTGGGTAAGCTTCCGTCGTTCGTAAGACCACAAGGACAGGGCCCAGCCGCGCGGCATCGGAAAGCGCCGCTCCTGGCTGTTCAGGTGCCATCGTGACGTCATAACAGGTCACTTTCTTCATAGCCCCGCACCGGAGCTGCCGATCCGCAGCGCCTGAAACGATGCTTGTCGATGCGGCTTCCTTCACGCCGTCAATTCCTCGAGTTTGTCGGCCGCGCGGGCGGCGCCACCGCCGTCTACAATGTGATGGCGGCCATGGGACTCATACCGGTCCCAACTACCTACGCAGGGCCTCCCGAACTCGAGCCAGGCTCCGGCAGCGGTGTTCGGGTTGTCGTGCTCGGCGCCGGGCTGGCGGGAATGACGGCCGCCTACGAACTCTCGAAGGCGGGTTATGTCTGCGCGGTTCTTGAAGCGCGTCACGTTCTTGGAGGCCAAGTACGGCAGAATTCGCAGACCCAAAAAATGACGCGCATCGTCCTCATTCGGCATCTGTTTCCGTACGTTCGCATTCGCGTATTGCGGAAAATGCAGACGGCACAGTTGCTTTCCTCTGAAGCCGGCATTTAGTGGTTCGCGATTCCCGACGTCCCAATCGTTTCGTCGTATCTTCGTCGGCCTTTTCCATCGGTGCGGGCCATAATATGATACCCACACCCCGCCGTTCAGTTTCGTCGGCGCGCAACAGAGGGAGGATGCCGCAATGGCGTTCGTTGTCATTCACCACAAGGTCAAAGACTATAACGCTTGGCGTCCGGTCTACGATGAGCATGAGAAAAGCCGTGTTTCAGCAGGAATCACGAACGCGAAGGTCTTCCGCAGAGCCGAAGACCCGAATGAATTAGTAATTCTCGCGGATGTCGCCGATGTGGCGAAGGCCCGGTCCTGGACGACTTCGGATGATCTGAAGTCGGCTATGCAACGAGCCGGCGTCGTGGGGCCGCCCAGTATCCAATTCACTGTCTAGTAGGCTGCGCTGACGACTGGTGGCAGGCTGCATTCGAATCATCTGCGGCGAATGTAGAAATGGCCGCGGCTTGTTTTCCTCGTCGTCAAATAACAGGCAAAACGGGCCTCTGCGTCACGGCTTGGAGCGAGAACTCGCCGGGGACTAGGCTGGCCCGTTCTCCCCAGATCACCCTCTGGGATCGTTGCATCGAAGGAATCGAAGGCTCTTTGGTAGCGTTGCCCCGAGGCTGTTCCGTTTCCAGTTTAGGCGTGTTCCCTGCTTCTATCCGATACGAGCCTCAGGCGCGCATAGGGTCGGCTGTGGAAGGATTCCGCTTGCTGCGCGAGTTTCGCCCAAGCCTGCGCCATATCAATCAGGATGCACTTGGTTTTCGGCTCGCTCGTCCTGTTCGCCATCAGAACGCAGTCCAGGGCGTACTTCCGGTAGTGGTCGGAACGCATGGAAAAACCCTCGGCAACCCCGCTCGCAAATCTATGAACCTCAATGCTTGCCAAATGTTCCAGGAGCCTGAGAGCGCAGGTTCGGCTCCTGGTTTGGATGGATGTTGGCCTGCGTTCGCCTTGACGGTGCTCAAAAGAAAACCTCCGAACTTACGCAACGACCGGGGCTTGAGGGTTACTTTTGCCATACCGGACCGCGGACGGGGGCAAGGGGAATTGTCCGACTGGCTTGCGCTGAATATGGGAGCCGCCAGCGTCTTCACCCCGGAGCGCCTTACTCTCTCAGGGGTCTTTGGCGTCACGGCTTGTAGCGAGAACCCGCCGGGACTAGGCTGAGCCGTTCTTCCCCAAGTCCTTCTGGGATCGTTGCACCGGGGGAGGAATCGGACGGGCTTGGTTGCATGACGGCGCTCTTACTCGATCCAAGCCCGTTCCGTTTTCGCGATCCAAGTACAGGTAAACCGCACACTCCAACCGGATGGAGACTTGGTATGCGAGCGGCGACGGGCGTCTTTTGCTTGGCGGTTATGGTGCTCATTACACAGGCTAAACCTGCCAATGCTGGAGCTTGGTGTGCGTATTATGATGCCTACACGTACAACTGCGGCTTTCGGACTCTGGAGCAGTGTCGCGCAACAATATTGGGAGATACTCGAGCCTACTGTTCAGCAAATTATCGCGAACCGGCACCAGGCTATCGGAAGAGACAACAGAGCAGATAAGAATCGAGTAGGAGATGGCGCGGCTGGGAACTTCGCTCAAGAGGCCTTTGGCGGGTAATGCAGGCTTTGCACTGTCACTCTGATTCACTTTCGTCTCGCAGGCTTTGCTTTCCTCTCAACTAACAAGTCGGAGCCATCCTCCCTTGGACGTTTGTCGGTGCAGTAGGAGACCACGGAGCCGGACCTGGTCGAAACCAGCACCGATTCTGTGCGGGTCTGAATGCACAATTCTCTGGTCGCGAACGGCAAAGACCAGAACACTGTTTCCTGACCGATAAAGAGCACTGTGACAAGATAGAACACGATTCCGTACCCTGATTTTCCGCCGCACCATAGTATCCTGTTTTTCAGCCGATAGGAGAGCCAGGTTTTTTAGCCCGTCGTCTTGCTTGCGCCGAGATTCTAGCTTTCCGTCACCAGGAGAGGCCCTATTGAGAACCGAGCGCGAACAAAACCTGTAAAACACCCTATAAGACATTCCGCGCCATCAAAAATGGAAACGTGAAATTCGTTTGATTTCAATGACTGGGGGACCAGGATTCGAACCTAGATTGACGGAGTCAGTGTGCGCTGTTCCGCTTTGATTTGATTGGACTTTTTTGCAAAACCTCTCAGTTTGCGGGTATTCAGGATCGACGTTCCTGAAATAGGTGGGGCGCGTCGGAGGTTTACTGGCTTGGACATTGCGCAGCAGCGTAGTGCTTCCCGTATTGATGGATTGATGGATCCGGCGATAAAATCCTGAAATCCGTCAGGGGCTAGATGGACGCTCGTTGACGGAGGACTGCCCCGCCCCGCCGCAACTTTTGAGCCCAGGACACAAGGGGGCGGGGCTTTCTTTGGCAACTTCTTTTTGGGCTTGATTGTCGGCTGGAACGAAAAGCCGGTGTTCTTTGTTGGAGCGGCGAGCACGAGCCGCTCTAGCCGATAGCCCGGTTGGAGCGCAGGGGGGAACTTTGGCGACGGAGTTCCCTATGAAACCCGTAGTCAACGAATATCGAGCCAAAGCGTTCGAGTGCCTATCGCTCGCCGAGTGCATGAATGACCCGGAGGAACGAGCGGAGATCCTCCGGTTTGCCCGCATGTGGTTCGATCTGGCCGAACCTATTGAAGAGCTTCAGGGGGCCTATGAGCTACCTCGGGGCCGATGAGATGCGCCGCGACTCGAATCCGAGCGGCATGAGAATCGCATGCAACTAACGGCCTAAGGCCGGTGATTCCGGCATGCGGCGGCGTCGCTCCGTGGCGGGATCGGCGACATCACTAAGCCGAGGCCCCTTAGACGCTGCAGTGTTGTTGTAGACGTCGAGGCGGCCTACCTCCGAATAAATGAATGTTGCCGCTACTGCATCGGAATACAAAACGGCCGTTGCCGGGGTCAACCGATCGGCCGACACCAGAATCCCGGCCGCCACCAATGCAGACGACAAGGCGTTAAATAGACCCTGTGAGGCGATTGGATCGAATGCGACCGCAGCGTCGCCGACCGCAATCCATCCTTCGCCCGCGGCCTGCGACAGAACGCGTGCGGATGCGTTTACGCTGAGTAGCGCGTTTCCCGCCGGCGCTCCAGACGGGCGAATGCGCCAAGTCTGGGCCCGCCCTTCCGGTCCGTGGATATCGTAGAACCAGCTCGATGCGTCGCTCCGGAAGTCGAGCCACGACGCGCTCTCAGCAACGGCATTTTCAGGCGTGTCCTGCGTCAGTTCCGCTACCATGTGATCCCGGGCGGTGACGCGAGCACCCTTTCGTCGCGCAATAGCGGCCGCACGACCAGTGGCATCGATGATGACGTCCGCACATACGACCGTTGTGGCGCTGCTGTCAGTTGCGCGAAAGTTGACGTCCGCGTCCGCCGTGAGGCCGCTCGCCCGCAACCGGCAGAACGTGACGCCGGCGGCGACAGCGGCTGCGCGAAGCCGCTCGTCGAAACGGGCGCGATCGATCACATAGCCGACCCGATAGGGATGGCAGAGGAAATCTTCGTAATCCTGTTCGCCCGAGCCGCGGGTCCTGCGAATCCCAAGGCAGCGTCGAGCGACCGCCGGGTCGTCGAGAAGCGGTTGAAGCCCTACCGCCGCGACGGTGCTAAGCGACGCCGGGGCCAGAAGCTCGAGGCGATTGACCGCCAGCGAACCAGGATCGGCGAGGATAACTGCGCGCCCTTTGAGAGCCAACAGGCGCGCAACGGTCGAGCCGGCCGGCCCCGCTCCCACCACGAGACAGTCGGCGTGCAGCGTTTCCAAATTCAGATCTCGCCCTGACGATAGCTTCGCTTCGGCGGCGGGGCTGTTGTCCGTGCGGCTCGCCGCTGCAACAAGCCCGCTGTCGCCTCCGGTGCGAAAAGGCTCTCGATGTTCTCAACCGCATGGAACTTCGGATCGGCAGTGACGTCGATCGGAACTCCATTGTGTCTGCGTCTTTGCTCGACTCGCACGTCCTGCACTGGCAGCGAGACCGCCGGGTTCTTGATCGGCAACACCATCCCCAGCTCGGACCACTCGGCGATCATAAGCGACAACCGGTCATAGTAGTCAAAGCCGCGAATGTCGCGCAGCCAGTCGACCCTGTGCGCCAGATGCTTCAAGGTCTGCTGTTGCGTCGGCTGCCCAAGATGAGCGATCGCGGCCGCTCGCAGATAGTTTCCGTCCGCCAGAACCTGGTCCGGCGCGCGTGGTCCCCAAAAAGTCGGCATCGACAGGAAGGTCGAGGGAAAATAATCGGCGGCCGAGTTACATGATGTATGATCGGTGTGCCATGGCACGCCTAGAAATCGGGTGAGACTCCCCGCTGCAGCACCGTCATACGGGCCGTTAGCCCCGATGCAGACCGCCGGCGTGAGTGTGTCGCCAAAGTCTTGTTTTGCCGGTTGTTCGCCTGCGAGGACATTGAGGCGGTACGCTGATTTCCAGAGCACGGGAATTCGCATCACCCAAGTCATCTCCATGGCAGGATGGAAGGGCCCGCCGAGGCAATCATGCAACGGTGCACGCTCCAGATGCTTCACCTGCAGTTCGGGCGACATTGTGGAGAACTGTGTTGGCTGCGCCGGTGCGGCTGCCGACCAGTCGGCAGCGAACATGCCGTCAGCCCAACGTTTAAGATGGGCGTACTGGGTCTTTGTCACGGCGAGGAGCGAATTTGGAGGCTTCGGCGGGTCGCCGAAGAACTGATCGACGGCATCCCCGAAGATCTGCGGAACCTGGTCTTCGAGAAGCGCCCCCCCTGCGCTGGGGTCGCGAAACAGTGCGAGGATAGTTTGGCGCCACGCGGCATTCGCCGCAGAACTATCATTCAACTTAGTAATGACCTCAGGATTCTGCGCGTCGAGCGCCGAGCCGAATCCATGCAGGATGAAAAGCCCATGATTGACCCACTGCAACCCGGTCAGGCGCTGAAACACGGGCAGCACATCGTCCGTGAAGGATGTCTTGGTCGGCGGTGAAATCCATGTCTTGTCGTAGAAGACTTCCCGGACCACATCGTCCATCGTCACCAGACCGAACAGGCCCGGTGCGTAGTTCGGCGGAGTGACGCAGACATGGCCGGGCTCCGCGTCGATCGGCGGTCGTCCGGGGAATGTCACCTGCGCGCGCACAGGTCCATCGCAGACATCATCATGCCAGCCCGGATTGTTGGCAAAGGTGAGAGGCCTTGTCCCCTGGCGAAACGGTTTGGCGACTCCCTTGCCGCCAAGAAAGATCAGACGTCCTTCCGCGTCGGTGCGAAGCTCGCCCAGATAGACCGGCGAGCCCCAGAACGCGCCATCATCAAGCCGGATCGGGCCGGCGTTTGGCCCCGCGATGCTCTTCGGCGTCGGAACGATATCTAGGCGCCACCTATTGCGCCGGCCAACCAGATCACGATTTCGCCGCAGGGCATCCTGGCTTAGCGACCCGAGATCCATAGCCTGATTGAATTCATACCAGCCGGCCTTCAGGTTGGCGACAGCGACGCGCCATTCGATCTGTGCGGACGCGCCAGTCACTTCCTTCACGCTACCGTCATTCATGTGTGCGTAGACCCGGAAGCGGGCAGCCTGCCGCTTGATCTCTCCATTGGCGGTGCGAAAGTCGTCCACGTAGCGCGCCGGCTGCTCCGGTGTTGCGCCGGGTAAGGTCGGCGGCCCGCCGATTACTTCGGGGCCGATGACGTAGTCATCAGCGCCGCTGGCATTACCGACGCGCGCGATCCCGATCGGGGGATAGACTCTCAACTCTCGAATGGCGTTGAGATCGATCATTGTCTGTCCTTGAGGCTGAAACGCTGTCAAAAAGTGCGATCTTTAGCTGCAGCGATCCCGGCAGGGGGCCTTCCCAATCTAGATGCCGCCGCACATTTCAGCGCGGCTGGTCCGGCTCCTGCATCGACTGTCCGTTCCTACTTCGCCTCACCGCGGCGGAGGCGGGGTATGCGATTCGCCTTGCGTCGGCGATCGATCCCACGGCGAGAACGCGAGGCTTTCGCCGTAGGCGGCCTTACCCGCGGCTCCATGAGGGAGTGCGGCGGCAGTTTCGTTTCCGGGGCAGCCGCTGGACTTGGCATGCCGGACTGCGAACGAGGCAGCATCGGATCTCCTCCGCTGAATGCACAAATGTCAGCGGAATGTTCGAGGATATTCGTCCACTCTGTTTCGGCCCGACCACGCGGCCCGACATCCTGAGTTGAGAAATGCCGTAAAGCGGATGGATTGATTCAGTTACAACGAGTACTATTGTACGTATGCGATCTTGGCAAGATCGCCCAACAGATACGTTCACCGAGAACCCTGCCCGATTTTCGAACATTCAAACTTGGGACAGCCGAATGACTACTCATGGCATTTCCAAGCCCAAAGCCCGCAGACGCCGCATGCTCGGGCTTGCTCAAGCGCAAGCCGCAGTGCAGGTGCGCGGCGTCGAAGTGGTTCAATGCGTTCAAGACCTGACTAATTCGGTACCACTTCTCGCAACCAAGACGACCATAGTTCGCGTATATCTCGACCCCACCTCGGTCTCGCAGACCGGCCAGATAACGGGTGAACTCGCCTGGAGCCGCAGTGGTGGAGCAGATACCTTTCTCCCCGGAATCAACTCGCTTCGGTTGAATCCATGGTCGCCATTCAACCTCCAGGAGCAGCGCGAAGATCTCGACAGGAGCCTTAATTTCCGTCTGCCCGCCGCAGCGACCGCAGCCGGGCAGCTCAATTTGCGGATCAGCCGCATCTTTCAGCCCGGAGGCGCGGATCTGCCGGTCGCTCAGCCCAATATCGCGCCGGTAACATTCTCCCCTGCTCCTACGCTGCGCATTCGCGTCATTGGCCTTAGATACAAAGTCGGCGGCGCGACTATCGCACCAGCCGCGGTCCACTTCTCCTTCCTTAGATCGTTTCTGCAGCGCGCATATCCCGTTGCTGCTGCTCTCGAATGGTCCCATATCGTCGTGGACGCGGACTTTTCCGCTCCTTTCGACGACTCAACGGTAGATTTGGCCAACGCGCAGATCGCGGCGCTGCGGAGCCGAGAGGTCAGCAGCGGCGTTGATCCAAGGACGCACTATTACGGGCTTGTCGACGATAACGGTGGCAGGAACTTCATGCGCGGAAAAGCCTTCGCGGTCCCTGGCACTCCCCACCCCGATACCGTCGCCTCGGGGCCGGCGGGAGTACCCAATGGATTTGCCGGCGACACTGACCCCGTCCTACGCGGACTGGTACGGTGCTCACGAGCTTGGACACACGTTTGGCCGGTTCCATCCGGGATTTCCTCCCGGATCGCAGGACGCCAGCGACCCTACTTTCCCCTATGCGAACGGCTGTCTCAGCTCGCCGGACAACAAATATGTTGGTGTCGATACAGGAGATCACGAACTCAACCTGCCGGCCGCCGCGTTACCGGGATTGAAATACCACGACGTCATGACGTATGCGGATAATCAATGGCTATCGGCGTATACCTATCAAGCTATACTTACCCGGCTTTTGCAAGAGGATGTCCTAGCTCCGCCGGTCCCGGTCGCGTAGGAGGATCCAATGAAGACCGAACTAAAACCCGGATCGTTTGTTCACGTCGTTGCCACAGTCAACAAGATCAAAGGCGACGGCAGCATCAAGTACGTCAACCCCTCGACCTCCACCATCGCATCGGATGCCGCCACCGACAAGGATGTCGAGCTTGCGGCTTATGACAGTACTGGGAAGGAGATCTTCCGCGAACCGGTCATCGTGCGTCGCTCGTCGAACGAACCGGACCGGCCAAGCGATGTCGGTTTGATTCAGGCTGATCTTCCGCGCATGCCGGACATGAAGTCGGTGCGCCTCTTGCTCAAGGGCCAGGAAATCAGCCGATACGACGGAGGTCCAAAACCCGCTGGAGCAGCGGCGGCGTTCGGGATTGCACTCGCCGGAAATGCTGCCGCCAATCGGCGGCCTTTGAAGATCGACGAGCTCGCGGGGCTGCAGCCGGTTGCCGGCGTGACCTATTCCGTCCAGGTCAAGCCGGACAACAAGGAGACATGGGACACGATAGCGGTGAGCCGGCCGACCCCGCAAGTGGACGTCGACCGCAATCAATTTGCGGGCGCCAGTCGCGCCGCGGTTCGGGTCTTGAGAACCACCGGGTTCGACGAAGAAGTCATCGCCGAGGACACGATCGACTTGAAATGATACTGGTGCAGCCGTGTCGGGCGACTCATCCCGACGGTCTTTCCGGTCCAAACAGGCGCAATAAATCCAAGTGGCTGGGGGACTAGGATTCGAACCTAGATTAACGGAGTCAGAGTCCGCTTCTCCTGTTGATTTTTCTCGACATTCTTACAAACCGAGCCTCAAACGACGGAAATGACATCAATAAGATAGCGGAAGATTACAAACCGCCGTCCGACCACTTCTCCAGCTTGGCGATGGCATTCTCCCCGAGAGCCGTATCCCGGGACAGATAGTGGGTGTCGAGGATGCTTCGGACATGCCTGAGGCTGTGACCGGTGAGCGTCGCAATCTCGGCTTCGGAGCATCCCGCTAGCGCCAGGCGCGTCACTGCCGTGCCCCTCAGATCTCCGAACGTCACCCCACGAATACCTGCTTTGTCCCTCATCTTGAAGAACGATGAACGGAAGCCGTCGGGCGACCACGGCTTGCCCTCCGAGTTGACCAGGATCACGGTGCTCTGCTTCGGGGTGGCGTCGAGCAGAGTTTTGAGCGGAGCCCCGACCGGTATCACCACTCTTGCCCCGGTCTTGGATTGCCGCAGACGGATGTACCGCCCATCATAACCCGACCACGGCAGCCGCAGCAGATCGCCTTCCCGCTGACCCGTCCACAGTCCGAGCATCAGCGGTAGGACGAGATGGGAAGGGGCATGACGAACGAACGTGGCGATGTCCTCGTTCGTCCAGATGATCTCCGCCCTCGAACCACGGTACAGCCTGCCGCCACGCTCACAGGGGTTGGCATCGACCAAGCCCCTGTCCTTCCCCCAGGCCAGCACCCGAGCCAGCACGACGAAGGCATAGTCGGCTTGACGCCGGGAAGTTTTGGCAAGTCGGTCCCGCCATGCTTTGAAGATGCCCCGGCTCCGCTTGTCCGATAGGGCGGCCAACGGGAATTCGCCGAACTCTTTCTCGATGATCCGTATCTTGATGAGGTAGTCCTTCCGGGTGCGCTCGGCGATGCCGGAAAGGAAATCCTCGCTCTTGGTATAATGGCGCAGGATGCTCGACAGCACGCCTTCGGGAGGTCGGTGTTTCTTCGCAACTACTTCGTTGTAGCTTGCGACGAACTCAGGACTCTCGGGCTCACCTTTGAGCAGAGGCCCGTTCCGCCACGCATACCAGTAGGTCTTGCGGGTGCCGTCCGCCAGTCGCTTGGTCGCTCGATTGATGCCTTTCAGCCGGACCCTCATGACGTTTTCCTGACGGCTAGCCAAGCATCCAGCGGCGTAGCGGTTGCGTCGCCATCGGAGGCGGCGTCGGGTTCACCAGCATGCACGACAATGCGGCCGTCGGGGGCAATCTCGACCCGGGACACGGCAACGCCCGCCTTCCGCACGGCCTTGACCGCACGGGTAACGTCGGATTCCTTGAACAGCAGGGGGGCACGAGACATGGGGCAGCGACTGGCGGCAAACCAGTTCCCTGCAGGCGGACGGGCCCGAGCCGTCGTCGCCTGGTGCTGTTCCATGGTCTCGGCGAAAACGAGTGTATGGGTGACTTAGGGCCGAGAGCGAAGGGGGGATCATAAGCGCGGTCATGGGAAGTCTTCAACGAGATAAACGTCCACTGCGGCCGCATCTTCGAGCCGCAGTTTTCGTTTGTGCTCCAGATATTTCCAGCGGAACTTCGGCCGACACTCGGTCGGGCGGTACGTCAGCTTCGCCTTTCCCCCGGCACGGTTGATCGCCCGCGCCGCCGCCCGCACCCCGTCGATCCACGCATCGTGCTTCCGGCGCATGGGATCAAATGAGCCGACCAGCACTGGGGCTCGGCGGCGTCGTTGGGCGGTCACCCATCAGTCCTCAGCGAACGCAACATGGTGTCGGCGCCATCCCAATCGGTTGGCGAGGATGAGGCGACGACAGGCGGCGATCACGACAACGTCGTTGTTGTCGACGGCTCGTTCCAGGATGTCCCAGACGATGGCCATGCGGGGGGTCATTGTCGGTCTCCATCAAAATCTCGCCGCCGCAGCTCGTAGATCATCCCGCCCAGCATATCGATGATCCGGTGCGCCTTGATCATCGCCCGGTTGGTGGCGGGGCATGGGGGGTATCCAGTTAGGGGGTTGCTTTATTTTGTATGCACATTATATAAGGTTGTAGATGAACAAGTCAACGCGTAAGCCGCGAAAACGGGGACCAGGACGGCCGGTGGTTGGCCCCATATTCGGCTTCCGGCTGCCCCCGGAGCTGGTGGCGGAACTCGACGCCTGGGCCGCCCGTCAGCCGGACAAGCCAAACCGGTCCGACGCCCTGCGGCGGCTGATCACCGAAGGGATACGATCATGACTATGAACTGGAACGATCCTGAGCAACGTTTGGCGTTGATCGAACGAGTCGGCGCACAAGAATACACCCGGCTGATGTGGAAGCACCATGACGAAATCACCCTGGCCACCATCAACGGCCACCGCATCCGCCCGGTCGGTTCCCGGTTCGGCCGACTGTTCCTGGTCGAGGGCACCGACAAGGCTTTCCGCACGCTCGACGAGGCCAAGGATTTCGCAGCAAAGGTGACGTCATGACAGCCCCGAGACGAATTGTGCTGCCCGCCGATCATGTGGAACTGGCGGCGGCCCTGGAGGTGACGAAGCTCGTGGCATTTACGGCACTCGGTCACGTCTTCGCTCTTCGTTCGGAAAAAGAGGCGACAGAAAATGCGGAGGGAGGCGAAGATGCGGCGGTCACGACGGCGAGAGCGGAACGTCTGATGCGAGGAATGATGGAAAATTTCAGACGTGCTCTCTCGCCGTTGCTCGTCCAAGCAAACGTCGAACTGCCGCCAGAAGATGCTGACCGATACCGCCGCTATGCCGAAGGTGTGATGGAGGAATTGTCTGGCCTTCTGACTGTCGGGGGCGATCCGATGAAGAAATTTGCCTCATGACCCAATGGATTCTGTCATCGTCGGTTCCATCATATTTGATATGACCATCGGGATAGAAAATGAGCATGGGTTTGTTCCTTCTTGGTTTGGGTATCTGTGTCTATAGTTATGCTGCTTGAAAAAGGAGACGTCGCCATGGACCACCGTCCGCAAGAACAGGTTCCATCGAATGCGGTCGGCAGCGGCCGTCGCCAGGTTCCACCGATGCCTGATGGCGAGCGCCGCCGTCCTGATGCTGGCGATGGGGGCGGGGGCGGCGATGCAAGAGTTCAACGTGTCCTGAGAACTCAGTTCCTATCCGGACGATGTCATCGAGGATGACGAGACGCCACGACGCGGATGAGCCACTGCGTTGGCGAATCCGCTACCCCACCCCCCAATCCACAAATGACGCCCAGTCGGGGCGCGTCGAGCAATGTCTCCTTTCAGGGGCTAACCGGAAAACATATGCTCACTCTGAGGCTTACGGCCTTTGACCCTTAGCTGACCTTCAGCAGGTCTGCTTGGGCGGCCAGTGTAGCTCCGCCGCTGGAGCGGCCGCTGATGACTTGCGTAGAAGTTCATAGAGTAACGCTGTCTGCTAGAGTCGAACGTCGCCATGACCTAACCTCGTTCCTCAAGACTTCGCCGTTGCGGGTATCTGACCGGGCTCGAACGGACCCGGCTCGAAGAAGCCCTCGATCGATTCGACCTTTGCGTAGTTCTCGGCGATGCTCTCGGGTG
>JBKPDF010000015.1:0-41147 GCA_046727735.1 Pseudomonadota bacterium
GAGTTCGCTTTTCCCCGGCTGCAAGGTGCCGGTTTTCTCGACGGTCCCGGATTTCTGCGCGTTCCACCTCAAGCAGAAAAAGCCGAAGCATGACGGGCGCGGCAAAATCGGCATCGGGCGCTGGTGGATCGAGCACCCCGATCGGCGTCAGTATGACGGGGTCGTCTATGATCCGGCCTCCAAAAATCCCTCCATGTTCAACCTGTGGCGCGGGTTCAGTTGCCAACCAATCGAAGGAAACTGCGACTTCTATATCGAACACCTCAGGGACAACATCTGCAACGGCCGCCAGGACGAATACGAGTACCTCGTGAACTGGATGGCATATGCGGTCCAGTACCCCGGACGCCAGGGCGAGGTCGCCGTTGTCATGCGCGGGGCCGAGGGCACCGGCAAGGGAATTGCCATCAAGCTCTTCGGCAGCCTATTTGGCCCGCATTTCCGTCACATCGTCCACGCCAAACATCTTGTGGGGCATTTCAACGCCCACCTCCAGCAGTGCTCCCTCCTATTCGCGGACGAGGCGTTCTTTGCCGGGGACCGCGCCCACGAGTCGATCCTGAAGGGCTTGATCACCGAGGAAACGCTCCTGATCGAGCCGAAGGGCGTCGATCCATTCCCGGTCCGAAACTGCATCCACTTAATGATGAGTTCGAACGCGGACTGGGTGATTCCAGCCGGGGCTGACGCTCGCCGGTTCTTCATGCTGAACGCCTCCGCGGCCCGCAAACAGGACCGGCAGTATTTCGGAAAGATCGTTCACCAGATGGAAACCGGCGGCCGCGAGGCCCTGCTGTACCTCTTGCTTCATCGCGACCTATCCGCGTTCAACGTGGGGGCAGTCCCCCAAACCGACGCCCTCGCCACCCAGAAGGCGTTCACGCGACGCGGCATAGACCGGCTCATCGAGCAGATCTGCCACGACGGAATCCTTCCATCCGCCCACACGATCCACCCGAACATCGCGGTGACCACCGGCGAGGACGAACGCACGGGCTTCTACTACTCCGTTCGGATCCTGGTCCCGGACCTCAAGTACGACTCCTCCATCGTCATCGCGAACCGGCTGAAAGAGTGGGGCTGTGAGCCATGGAAAAGCGGCAATCAGCGCGGGATCCGGTTCCCAGCCCTAGCCGATCTCAGGTTGCGCTTCGATCGTAAGCATGGGCTCCAAGGTTGGCCGGCTTCCGAGGGCCAGGAGCCCGACTGGGAAGCACCAGGAGCGCCCTGAAAATGTTCTGCGCGATTTGCCCCGAAAATCGGCCCAAGCCGTCCTACCCGCCCAAGTCCGTGGGGCACAGCCATTTCCTAAGGGGCGGGTTCGGGGCTACCCGCCCAAACCTGTCCGGCCCGCCCGCAAACCCGCCCCGCATAACGCTTTGTGATCATACGATTCGGTCGGGTTGGGCGGGTAGGGCGGGTTTTTCGGCAAAGTCGCCAGAATTTCTGAAATGACATCCTGAGATGTCCCGCGCCCTGTTCATATTTAGCCAATTGCCTCGACGCATCATGGAGAGCGGATGGCTGACATGGCGCGCCAGGTTGCCTTACCGGGCCGCTCCCATAAACCTGTGGGTGGTGGGAGCTGCGTCTTGAGCCATCCGCCGCCCCCGTGGCCAACCTACAAAATGGCTCGCCACCTCTCCGGCACCGTCTTCCCGGTCTCCGAGGCCATTATCCTTGCGGCAGCCCGCAAGCACGGCATCGGCTGCCGAATGGGCCGCTCCATCATCTTCAGCTCCGAAGACTGCCACCTCCTCTATGAGGCTCTGCAATGCCCCTCAAGCTCGTCCGCCGCCCCAAATCGCCCAACTGGATCATCCGCGGCACGCTCCGCGGCATCCGCGTTGAGGAAAGCGCTGGAACTGACGACCGACGCATTGCCGAGGAAATCCGCGCCAAGCGCGAGACCGAGATCCTCAGCGAGTCGGTCTATGGTCGTCGCGCTACCGCAACGTTTGCGGAGGCGGCCGTGAGCTATCTCGAGCAAGGCGGCGCGACCCGGTTTTTGAACCCGGTCGTCAGGTATTTCGGCGTCACTCCGCTTGCCCGGATCGACCAGGACGCGATCGATCAGGGCGCGCGCAAGATCTATCCCGCCGCGTCGGATGCAACCCGCAATCGGCAATTCTACACGCCGACATCGGCGGTGCTGGCACATGCAGCCCGGCGGGGCTGGTGCTCGCCGATCGTGATGCAACGGCCCAAGGGAGCAGCGGGGCGCATCCGGTGGATCTCGCTCGATGAGGCTGATCGCCTGATAGAGATGGCAGGCGAGCACCTCCGGCCGCTGATCATTTTCCTGATCTATACGGGTGCGCGGGTCGGTGAGGCGCTGTGGCTCGACTGGCGCGATGTCGATCTCGCCCGCGGTCACGTTGCGTTCCCCAAGACCAAGAACGGCGAGGCACGTGGCGTGCCTCTCCATGGCCGGGTAGTCGCCGCCCTCGCCAATCTGACCCACCGCGAGGGCGAAGTTTTCCGGCGACCGGACGGCTGCCCCTACGAGCGTCCTAGGCACGCCAGCGACACTTCGGCAGGCACCCGAATCAAGTGCGCCTTCAACGGCGCTGTCGCGCGCGCTGGGATCAAAGACTTTCATCCGCACGACTGCCGCCACACGTGGGCCACGTGGCACTACGTGAGCAACCGCGATCTCGGCGCGCTAATGCGACTCGGTGGCTGGAAATCAATTGCGATGGTGATGCGCTATGCACACGTGAACGTTGCCGAGCTTCGGCACACGATCGACCGTCTTCCTGGGGGAAAGCTGGGGGACAGCCGTATTGCAGAGGGAAAAATCGCTTGATCGGCAACGGCATAGATGCCTTAAGACACCCCCTTGGTAAGGGAGAGGTCGTCAGTTCAATCCTGACCGGCAGCACCAGAATCGCTCCGCATCCCACAGCGGATCTGCTGCGGTGTCTCTGCGTTGAGTTGGGTCTTCCCGAAACCTAGGCGTGCTTGCCCCGTGCGAACGGCTTTTCCTGCGCATGACGATCGAGCCGAGGGTTCGCGGCCGTCTGCACGCACCCAAAAAATTTCTACCGAATATTTTTTCGGTTCACTTCCAGGGAAAGGCACTTCTTCGAATGTTCTCCTAAAACACCCCCCTCAGGAGGCGTGATATCCCCGAGCTCGATTTGGTAGACCTGTTCTCGAACTGAATCCCGCAGTTCTTCTGATTGTTGGCTTGTTCTATCGCGACCAATTGCCCTTTCAGCGACGCCAATTCGATGGCCGTATTGCCGCTCCCCAACAGGAGCGCATTGTCTTGCGCGATCCCCTGCATCGCGCGCGTCGATACGGTCAGCGCCTCCTGTTCCAATTGTTGGCACGTATAGTTCTGGTAGATCACGGGTGAAACATAGCTCGCGGGGATATCCCCCGATGCGGGGGGAGTGCAGGCGCCAAGTGCTGCGGCAGCTATCGCCAGAGCTATTTCGGAACGCACGGCAACCCCCTACCCGAGGACCGCGTAGTCTCCGACGACCGACCGCGGCGGGCAACGAGAAAAAGCGCCGGCGGGGCAAAATTTCTGCCGGGTATTTTTCGGTCCACTTCATTCGGGCGAAAGGCACCCCCATCCACTCTTGTACCCCCTGGGCTGACGCGGCCGATCCCCTATGGCAAAGGAACACAACCCGGTGTTCCTCAGAAGAAGCTCAAGGGCGGTCGAACGGCTGTCAGCAACCTCCCTAGGGGTTTGCCTCGGGGGTCTGGCCGTCAGTTCAATCCTGACCGGCAGCACCAGAATCGGTCCGCATCCCCCAGCGGATCTGCTGCGGTGTCTCCACGCTAAGGCGAGTCATCCCGAGATCGGGCGTGCTCGCCCCGGCAAACGGCTTTCTTGCCATGACGTTCGAGCCGCCGGGGGCTTGCGGCCGTCTGCACGCGCCCAGTCAGCCGCAAACCATCATGTGCTAGGCTGATCTGCGCCGTTACCTCACAGCGGAGGAAAACCAATGGCGAAACTGAAGGGCTTCGGATCGCTCGCGGCGATCCCGGAGGAGAAAATGACCGACAAGATCACGCGCCGCGTCGTTGCCGGTGAAAAAGGCATGGCGGTGTGGGTCAACATCAAGGCTGGCGCGCATGCCGCGGCCCATTCGCATCCGCACGAGCAGATCGTGTGGATGATCAAGGGCAAGATGGATTTTCGCATCGGCCGTGAGCGCCGCATGCTCAGGGCCGGCGACGTTGCGGTCATTCCCGGCGGCGTCGAGCACGAGGCCTGGTGTCAGGAGGATAGCGAGGTCGTCGACATCTTCGCGCCGCCGCGCGAGGATTTTCTGGCCGGCGGCACGCCGGCCTATATGCGCGAGACATGAAGGCGGGCGGCGGAGATGCGGCGCGCGGCGATGCGTTAGTCGAATGAAGCGGCGGGAGTTCATTGCACTGCTCGGAGTGGCAGCCGGGCTCCGGCCGTTTGCTGCACTGGCGCAACAGCCAAATGCCCGCATCGGACTGCTCGGGGTACCGCCGCCGTCCGACCCCATCATAGCGCCGTTGTGGGGAGCTTTCGTCGAGGCGCTGCGGGAGAAGGGGTGGATCGAGGGCCGCAACATCGTCTTCGATCGCCGGTGGTCCCAAGGTCGGCCCGAAAGTTACGCCGAACTCGCCGACACCCTGGTCGCGACACGACCCGATGTGATCATCGCACTCAGCTCGCAGGCGATGCTGGCCGCGCATCAGCGAACCGATCGCATTGCGATCGTCGCAATCGGTCTCAGCGACCTCATTGCTTTGGGGCTCGTGGCGAGCCTCGCCCGGCCCGGTGGTAACGTCACCGGCTTCGGCGTGGAGCAGGGCTCGCTGACCGGAAAGATATTACAAATTCTCCAGGAGGTTCGGCCCGGACTATCCCGCGTGGCGCTGTTCTACACGCGCGCCAACCCGGCCTCGAACGCGGAAGCGGAAAAGTCGGTCGCTGTTGCACCGCGACTGGGCATCACCATCGAACCGATCGCTGTCGATACGCCGGAGGACCTCGACGTTGCGTTTTCAGCGGTTGCACAGAGCCGACCGGATGCCCTCCTCGTCCACGCCACGCCGGTTCTGTTCGGAAACGATCGACGAATTGCCGAGTTTGCGCTCGAACGTCGCATTCCAGCAGCGGGGCCACTCGCCGGGTCCGTCCACAACGGTTTGTTGCTGTCCTATGCTGCGAACCAAATCGACATGTGGGTCCGCGCTGCCGGTGTGGTGGACAAGATTCTGCGAGGCGTGCATCCTGGGGACATCCCCGTCGAGTTGCCGACAAAATTTCATTTTGTGATCAACCTCAAGACTGCCAGAGCCCTCGGCCTCGCCGTGCCGCCCTCGCTGGTCGCCCGCGCGGATGAGGTAATAGAATGAGGCGGCGGGAATTCATCGTGCTGCTCGCAGGCGCGGCAATCGGTTTGCCGATCGCCGTTCGCGCGCAGCGGACCTCGACGCCGGTAATCGGGTTCCTGAACTCGACCGAGGCATACCCGTCCTTGCTGAATGAATTCTACGACGGTTTGGCTGAAACCGGTTTTTACGAAGGCCGCAATGTTCGCATCGAATATCGCTGGGCCGAAGGGCAGTACGATCGACTCCCGGAATTGGCGGCTGACTTGGTTCGGCATCGAGTGGATGTGATCGTTGCCGCGGGAGGGGGAAGTCTCCGGGTTGGCGGCCCAAGCGGCGACGAACACGATTCCTATCGTAGTCCTGAGTGGTGCCGATCCGAGATCGGGCCTTGCTGCCAGTTTCAGCCGCCCGGGCGGTAATGTCACGGGAGTGGCGCAGCTGGTCACTGCCGCTGAGCAAAAGCGCTTCGAGTTGCTTCACGAACTCGTTCCGGACGCCAGCATCGCATACCTGATAAATCCCACATGGCCGAATATGGAGGAGCGAACCAGAGCGTTGGCGTCGCGCGAGGCCGCATTGGGAACGAATGTTTCGATCCTCAAAGCGAGCAGCGATCGCGATTTGCCGGCTGCATTTGACGCCGCAGCCCAAAACGGACTGGGTGCGCTGCTCGTCAGCGCCGATCCGTTCTTCTTCATGAAGCGCGATCAGCTGGTAGCGCTTGCGGCTGCCCGCGCAATTCCGACCATGTACTTCTTTCGCGAGTTCGCCGCAGCCGGCGGTCTGATGAGCTATGGCACCAAACTCACGGACGGCTATCACCAGCTCGGGGTATACACCGGCCGGATCCTGAAGGGTGCGAAACCGGACGAGCTGCCGATCGCACAACAGTCCGAGAAAATAGAGCTTGTCATCAACCTCAAGACCGCGAAGGCGCTCGGCACTCGTGTTCCACCGTCGTTGCTGGTCCGTGCCGACGAGGTGATCGAATGAGGCGGCGGGATTTCATTGCGCTATTCGGCGGCACCGCCGCTGCTTGGTCGTTCGCCTCGGTTGCGGCACTTGGCCAGCGGGCCGGCAAAGCCAAACGCCTCGGAATTTTGCAACCCGGTGCCCCGCCGGAACCGCTGGTAGAGGCCATGCGCGAGCGGCTGCGAGAACTCGGTTACCAGGAGGGCCGAGACCTCGCCCTTGAAACTCGATGGGCAGAGGGGAAGCTCGACCGCCTCGGAATGTTGGCGGCCGAGCTGGTCGACGCAAGGGTCGACGTCATTACCGCGCTGAGCACCCCCGCTGCGCTTGCGGCGCGAGACGCGACGGCGACCATCCCCATTGTGTTCACCGGGGTGGGCGATCCCGTCGGCGCAGGCGTGGTGCCCGATCTGGCGCACCCGCGTGGGAACGTCACGGGGATTTCTCTTTTGGCCACCGAGCTGAGCGGCAAACGGCTCGAAATCCTGCGAGAAATCGCGCCGAACTTGTCGCCGGTGGTGATGCTCTGGAATGACACCAATCCGGGCATGGTGCTCCGCGCCCGCGAGGCACAAGCTGCCGCAGCCAAGTTGGGCGTGAGGGTGGAATCCACAGGAGTCCACGATCTGATCAGCTTCGACAGTGCCTTCGCGGCCATCGAGAGCGGCCGGGGGAATGCGCTGCTGATCCTCGTCGACCCCTTCACGCGCCAGCATCGCGAGCGGATCGTTCAGTTCGCCGCGCAGCGGCGCCTCCCGGCGATCTACGAGGCGCGCGAGTTCGTGGAAGCGGGCGGCCTCGCTTCTTACGGCCCGAGCTTGCATGCCATACAGCGCCGAGCCGCCGATTACATCGACAAGATTTTCAAAGGCGAGAAGCCCGGCGATCTGCCCGTCGAGCAGCCCTCCAAGTTCGAGCTCCTGATCAACCTCAAGACCGCCAAGGCCCTCGGCCTCACCATGCCGCCCTCGCTGCTCGCTCGAGCCGATGAGGTGATCGAGTGAAGCGGCGGGCCGGACGAACGTGAGTTCCGAGCCCTCGATGGGAGTAGAACAGCGTCATGCAGATCAACGGCATTGCCCATGTACAGCTCACGGTGAGCGATTTCGAGGCCGCGCTGCCGTTCTACGAGCGGCTGCTGACAGCGCTGGGCTTGACCCCGGTGATGCGCCAGGAGGGGTTTTTCTACTGCGTCGGGGGCCGTACGGGAGTCGCGATCTCGCGGGCCGCCGGCGAGCACCGGGGTGAAAAATTCGTGCAAAGACGCGTCGGCTTGCATCACGTCTGCTTCCGCGCCCGCGAGCGCGCCGATGTCGACGCGGTCTACGCGCTGCTGCTCGAAATGGGTGCAAAGATCGTGCATCCGCCGGAGGATGGGCCGTGGGCGCCAGGCTATTACTCGGTGCTGTTCGAGGACCCCGACGGCATCCGGCTCGAAGTGAATCACGTCCCCGGCAAGGGCCTGCTGGCGCCTGGATTCATCGCGGATACCTGACCGCGACCGGCGTGATGCAATCGGCGTGCACGGAAAGCCCGTCTGGCCCGCGCCCTGGTGGCGGAACGCGCGGCACAGAAACCACAGAAACCGGCCAGCGGGCTCAATCGGCTGTTGCAGCGCCGCTTACGGATTTTGCCCGCCGGCCGGATGAACACGCGGGCTCTGCGAACCCCGGAACCCTGAGATCGAACCTCGGCGCCAATGTGAACCCCGGCATTCCAGCATCATGCCGGTTTGGGGTACATTCGTTGCCTCGAAGCTCCCAGGCCCGGCAGGAGGTTTCCATGCGCGGCTCCGGCATCCTGCTCGCAATTGCGACGATCGTGCCGCTGTGCCTGGCGGCGAGCTCACCGCTGCCGGCCCAGCCGAAGCCGACCGAGCCGAGCGACCAGAAGCAGGCGAGCCCCGCCCCGGCCGCCAAACCGCTGGTCGACAAGTTCTCGATCGTGAACCAGACTTGGCACCGCTATCCGGGCCTCGCGGTCGCGGATATCACCTTTCAGAACGCCAATGCGGTCCGGGTCAGGAACGCACAGCTTTCCTGCGAGATCTTCGACGCCAAGGGCAAGAAAATCGCCGATCGCCGCAGCATCGTGTTCCAGAGCTTCCCGCCGGGCAAGAAGAAGGTCGAAGGCATCGAGTTCAGCCTGCGGGAAAAGAATGCGGTCCCGGGCTCCTGCAGCGTGATCGGGGTGAGCGCCGCAGCCGACTCGGATTGAGCCGCCGCGGTCTCGCGCCAAATTTTCCGATCGAGACGAAATAGCGGGCGCACGGCCGTTATTGTGTGGGCGCCGGCAACGCCAGCACCTCGCGAAGCGCAGGCAGCACCGCGTCGGCCATGGCCGCATGCCCCTCGGCGGTCGGATGCAGCGCTCCGCCATAGACCGCGCTCAACGCCCCCCAGGTGGCGTCATGAATATCGCTCGGCTGCAGCGTGCTCGGCAGTCCCTCGGGATAGGTCATGGCGGTGAAATAGCTGTCGTTCGCGGTGCGGATCCAGCGGCTGCGCGGCGCATAGGCGCGGAACTCGCGGGCGCTGTGATTGCACACGAGCGGATCGGCCGTCCCGGCCACGATACTGTCCTGAAAAGAGTTGCCGTCCGGCGAAAAGCATTCGCGATCGAACGCCGGATCGTCTTGCGAGCGCGCGCAGAAGCCATGATCGGCAAACGCGCTCGCATGCTCGTCGACGAACGTCATGCGGTCGCGCGCGGGCTCGCCGCACAGCACGCCGCCTTGGCACAGCACCAGTGCCTTGAGGGCGGGAAGAAACTGCTCCCCGACGAACCGCGCGACCTCGTCGATCCGGTCGGGATCGAGCGCGAACGCCGGATGAATGTCGAACCCGTCGCGGCCGCCCGGACACGGCGTCCCGCCCACCAAACCGGGATGGCCGTAGGACACGAACACGACGCGCGAGAGGTCGCCATCGACGAGCGGCTTGAGTTCCGTGCGCAGCCTCGCGAAGCCTGCCGGCAGCGCCCGGTCGAGCAACTTTTGCGCTTCGGAAACCGAAGCCACCAGGCCGGCATGCGTGAACAGCGTGCGTTCGGTGCTCTTGCCGATCATCACGTGAGCGAGGAGACCGGAGAACAGAATATCGTTGGCGCCCGCGGTGAGCAGCACCGCGTCCGGGCTGCGACGCGCCGCGGCGATCACCTTGCGCAGCTCCCCGACCTGGCCCGGGACCGTACCGCTGCAGCTTCCCGCCTTGCCGCTGCATACGACTTCGCGCGCCCGCTGCGGGCCGAGCATGCCGTCCGCAAGCGTCGCGCCGGTGCAGCCGAACGGAACAAAGGTCACGGCGAGGTGCGGATGCTCGACCGCAAGGGCGAGAGCGGTGCGGGTCTGGTAGCTGTAGAGCGAGCGATGGCACGCCGGACTGAGCCAACCCGCGCGATGCCGGCTCCAGTCGCTGTCCGCCTTGGGCGTCGGGACATCGCAAGTCTTATCGCCCCGGAATCCGGCGCGGCCGGGCCGGAAATAATCGCCGCTGCCGCCGGCCAGAAAGCGCCGGAAGCAGAAGCCGTCGTCGGAGAGCGCGATCGGGCGGTCGGGATTGCCCTCGCCCGACGCGATCGAATCCCCCATGCCGACGATGAGCACGTCGCGCACCGCGATCTCGGTCGCGGCCTGCCGCACCGTGCCGTCGGGCAGGATCAGCTCGACGGCCGCGCGCGTCGATCTGCCGTAGCGTACCCGCAGGCGCACCTCCTCCTCGCACGCGAGCGTGATCTTCTGGGGCGGCGTATCGCCATCGTCGAACTCCCAGGTGCAGGCGGCATGGGGCGGCGCATCGGCGATCACGGCACCGACGCGATGGTCGGCGGGCGAAAGATAATTCTCGCGCTTGCCGTCGCGCACGCAGCTCTCGGTGACGCTCCCGCCCGGATCGAGGCACAGCTGCCCGATCAGCTCCCTCGCCCATCCGCGGCCGTCGCTGGCACGCGCGAGGCGTTCCTCGGCGGCGAGCAGGCCGTCGCCGCGATGCGCGGCGAGCTGGCGCTCGAAATCCCGCTCGTTGCGAAACAGCCGGAACCGGTTCTTCACTTCCCAGGCAATCTGCGGCACGGAGTCGCTTGCCTCCTGCGCCGATATCGGCCGCTCCGATCCGAGCGCCGAGAACAGCAGAACGCCGATGACGAGGCCGATCCGCATCGTTCTTCCCCGAGGAGAGGTCTGCTTGAGCACCCTTGTGCGGCGGAAATGCGGGGGACGGCGGGTCTCAACCCGCTTGATTTGCATCAAGGCAGATGCGGATGGCGAGGCAAATATCGGCTCGACAAGACCGGCTTGAGGCCGCTAAATCCCTCATCCGCCCACGGCCGGAGGCCGGTTCATGAACTATGACGGCTTCTTCGCAGACGCCCTTGCGCGCTTGCGAGGCGAGCGGCGCTACCGGGTATTCGCCGATCTCGAACGGATCGCCGGACGTTTTCCGCGCGCGATCTGGCATTCTCCCCGAGGGCCGCGCGAAGTCGTGATCTGGTGCTCCAACGATTATCTCGGCATGGGGCAGCATCCGAAGGTCGTCGGCGCCATGGTCGAGACCGCGACCCGGATGGGGACCGGCGCCGGCGGCACGCGCAACATTTCCGGCACCAACCATCCGCTGGTCGAGCTCGAATGCGAGCTCGCGGATCTGCACGGCAAGCCCGCGGCGCTGGTCTTCGGCTCGGGCTATGTGTCGAACGAAGCCGGGATTGCCACGATCGCTCGCCTGCTGCCGAACTGTCTCATCCTCTCCGACGCGATGAATCACAACTCGATGATCGAGGGGGTGCGCCGCTCGGGGGCCGAGAAGGCGATCTTCCGCCACAACGATGCCGAACACCTCGAAGCGCTGTTGCGCGCCGCCGATCCGCAGCGCGCGAAGCTCATCGTGTTCGAGAGCCTCTACTCGATGGGCGGGGACGTCGCCCCGATCCAGCGCATCTGCGATCTCGCGGAGCGCTACGGTGCCATGACCTATGCCGACGAAGTGCATGCGGTCGGCATGTATGGGCCGCGTGGCGCCGGCATCGTCGCCCGCGAGGGCGCCATGCAGCGCATCGACGTCATCGAGGGCACGCTCGCGAAGGCCTTCGGCTGTCTCGGCGGCTATATCGCCGCGAGCGAAAACCTCGTCGACGCCGTCCGCTCCTACGCGCCCGGCTTCATCTTCACGACCGCGCTGCCGCCGGCCGTCTGCGCGGCGGCGCTCGCGGCGATCCGGCACCTGAAGAGCTCGCAATGGGAGCGCGATCGCCATCAGGAACGCGCCGCCCGCGTCAAGGCGACCCTGGCCGCGGCGGCGCTGCCGGTCATGCTCAGCGATACGCACATCGTTCCGGTGCTGGTCGGGGATCCGGAGAAATGCAAGGCGGCGACCGACCTGCTGCTCGAGGTGCACGGCATCTATATCCAGCCGATCAATTATCCGACAGTGGCCAGGGGAACCGAGCGGCTGCGCATCACGCCGAGCCCGCATCACGATGACGCCATGATCGACCGGCTCGCCGAAGCGCTCAGCGAGGTGTGGGAGCAGCTTGCGCTGCCGCTACAGAACCGTCCGATCGCCGCGGAATAGGGCGCCGGACAGGGGACCCCGTACGCCGCCTCCACTCAGCGCAACGCTTCGACGAGCCGCTGCGCCGCGATCTCGACCTCCTCGGATTTGCGCGCGACGCAGGCCCGCAGGAAATCGCCTCCGCCCGCCCCGAGCGCGGTGCCCGGAGCAAGCCCGACGCCGGCCTCGTCGATCAGCCGGAACGCCAGCTTGCGCGTGTCGGTCTCGCCCTCGACGTGGAAGAACAGATAAAACGCGCCCTGCGGCAGCGCGAACCGGCAGCGGCCGGTCGCGGCGAGCGCCCGTGCCAGAATGTCCCGGCCGCGCCGCGCCCGCGCGACCTGATGCGCCAGAAAACCGTCCCCGCGGTCGAGCGCCGCCACCGCGGCGCGCTGCATGAACGCCGCTACGCCCGAAGTCGAATATTGAACGAGATTCTCGACGACCTGCCCGAGCGACGGATGCGCCTTGATCCATCCGATGCGCCAGCCGGTCATCGCCCAGTTCTTGGAGAACGTGTTTACGAACAGCACGCGGTCCTCGGGCTCCATCACGTCGAGGAAGGACGGCGCCCGTTCGCCGCCGCCGTACCAGAATCGGCCGTAGGTCTCGTCCGCGAGGATCCACAGTCCGCGGCGGCGCGCGAGCGCCAGCAGGAATCGCAATTCGTCCTGCGTCGCCGTCCATCCGGTCGGATTGGAGGGTGAGACCAGGAACAGCGCCCGGGCGCGCGGCCCGATAGCGTCCGCGACGCGCTCGAGGTCGAGCGTCCAGCCGGCATTGCCGAACGTCATCGGGACCTCGATCGGCTTTGCACCGAGCACACCGGCCGCCGCCGCCGCATTCGGCCAGGTCGGCGTCGGTATCACGATCTCCTGACCGGCCCCGACCGTCATGGCGAGGGCGATCTGAATCGACTGCATCCCGGACCCGGTGACGAAGAATTCCTCCGCCTCGAAGCCGCGGCCAAACGTCCTCGCATGGTAGCGCGCGAGCGCCTCGCGCAATTCCGGAATGCCGCGCTGGTAGGTGTAGAACGTCTCCCCGGCGGCGAGCGAGCGCGTCGCCGCCTCGATGATGAAGGCCGGGGTCGGCAAATCCCCCTCGCCCGCCCAAAGCGGGATCAAGCCGTCCCGCCCGCGGCCATATTTCATGACCTCGACGATGCCGCTCTCGGGCGCGGCAATGGCCTCGCCGCGCAAATGCTCGCGCAGCGCCGGCAGCGCTTCCGGGGCGATCTCGGCGCGTTGCCGCATGCCGCAAGCCTTTCCCGCGATGAGACGCACTTGTCCTATGGACCAAGCGCGCGCCGCGCAACTTAAAACCGGGTGTGCTAGAAATCGCCGCCCGTCCCTGCCGGATCCGCCGGCCTGGAGCATCCATGTTGCAAGGCTGGTTCGTCGTCGCGGTCGCGCTCGGCTATATCGGGCTGCTGTTCCTGATCGCGAGCTATGGCGATCGCACGCGCTCGCGCCGCCGCGCGGCGCGCTCGCGGATGCTGATCTATCCGCTGTCGCTGGCGATCTACTGCACCTCCTGGACGTTCTTCGGTTCGGTCGGCTTCGCCTCGCGCGACGGCTGGGGGTTCCTCGCGATCTACATCGGCCCGATGCTGATGCTCGCATTGGGCTACCCGCTGCTGCTGCGCATCGTGCGCCTCGCCAAGAGCCAGAACATCACCTCGATCGCGGATTTCATCGCGGCGCGCTACGGCAAGCACCAGGCGGTGGCAGCGGCGGTGGCCGTGATCTGCATCATCGGTACGGTTCCCTATATCGCCCTGCAGCTCAAAGCGGTGTCGGGATCGCTCGGCACGATCCTGGCGCATATCGAATCCAGCACCGGCCGCTATCAGCCGGAATTCGGCGACCTCGCGTTCTTCGTGGCGCTCGCCATGGCGGCGTTCGCGGTGCTGTTCGGCACCCGGCAGATCGACGCGACCGAGCATCAGGACGGCCTGATCCTGGCGATCGCGGCCGAATCCATCGTCAAGCTCGTCGCGTTCCTCGCCGTCGGTCTGTTCGTGACGTTCGGGCTGTTCGGCGGACCGGCGGCGCTGTTCGAGCAGGCAATGGCGCGGCCCGACACGGCCGCCGTGCTCGTGCACGAGTTCAAGCCGGCGAACATCCTCACCATGACGGTGCTCTCGCTGTTCGCGATCGTGCTGCTGCCGCGCCAGTTCCACGTGACCGTCGTCGAGAACCAGGGCGAGGCCGAAATCCGCCGCGCCGCGTGGCTGTTTCCGCTCTACCTCGTGCTGATCAACCTGTTCGTGGTGCCGATCGCGATCGCCGGCCTGCTCACGTTCCCGCACGGCCATGTCGACAGCGACATGTTCGTGCTTGCGCTGCCGCTCGCCGCCGAGGCCGGCACGCTGGCGCTCGTCGCCTTTGTCGGCGGACTGTCGGCGGCGACCGCGATGGTGATCGTCGAGAGCGTCGCGCTCGCCATCATGGTTTCCAACGATATCTTCATTCCGCTGGTGCTGCGCCGGCGCGGAGCGCTGCTTACGGAGCAGCGCAACGTCGGCACGCTGCTGCTCACCGTGCGCCGCGTCGCCATTTTGATGATCCTGTCGCTGGCGTATCTGTATTACCGTTCCGCCGGCGATGCGCAGCTCGCCTCGATCGGGCTGTTGTCGTTTGCGGCCATCGCGCAACTCGCACCGGCGTTCATCGGCGGCCTCGTCTGGCGCCAGGGCACCGCGCGCGGCGCACTCGCCGGCATGGCGGCCGGAGCCCTGGTATGGGCCTACACCTTGCTGCTGCCCAGCATCGTGGAATCCGGCATCATCGATCATCAGCTGCTCGCCGAGGGCCCGCTCGGCATCGCGCTGCTGCGGCCGCAGGCGTTGCTCGGCCTCGATTTGCCGCCGCTGGTGCACGGCGTGTTGTGGAGCTTGCTGCTCAACGTCGCGGCCTATGTGTTCTTCTCGCTGCAGCGCGAGCCGGTCGGTATCGAGCAGCTCCAGGCCAACCTGTTCGTGCCGCCGGCGCTGGCGCCGGCGACGCCGAGCTTCCGGCTGTGGCGCTCCGCCATCAGCGTCGAGGAATTGACCAACACGGTCGCCCGCTACATCGGCGAGGAGCGCACCCGCAGCTCGTTCGCGAATTTCGCCGCCGCGGGGCACAGCTCGCTCGACCCGCAGCGCGAAGCGGATTTTCACCTGCTGCGCCATGCCGAGCACCTGCTGGCCTCCGCGATCGGCACCGCGTCGTCGCGGCTGGTGCTCTCGCTCTTGCTGCGCAAGCGGACGGTTTCCACCCAAGCGGCGCTGAAGCTGCTCGACGACGCCAACGCGGCGATCCAGTACAACCGCGAAATCCTGCAGACCGCGCTCGATCACGTCGGCCAGGGCATCGCGGTGTTCGACAAGAGCCTGCACCTGATCTGCTGGAACCGGCGCTTCGGCGAAATTTTGGACCTGCCGCTCGATCTGGTGCGAGTCGGGACCGGACTCGACGAAATCGTCCGCTTCAATGCCGAGCGCGAAACACCGGGCCGCGATTGCCTCGACGCGCTGGTTGCCGATCGGGTCGCCAGCTATCAGGCGGGCAGCATCCCGATCCTGGAGCGCAGCCGTGGTCTCGTGGTGGAGGTGCGCTCGAACCGCATGCCGGACGGCGGCCTCGTCACGACGTTCACCGACATCACACCGAGCGTCGCGGCTGCGGAGGCGCTGGAACGCGCCAAGGAGACCCTGGAGCGGCGCGTTCACGAGCGCACCGAGGAGCTCACCCGCCTCAACGCGGCGCTCGCGCGCGCCAAGGCCGAGGCCGACAAGGCCAATATCTCCAAGACGCATTTCCTCGCCGCCGCGAGCCACGACATTCTGCAGCCGCTCAACGCCGCCCGGCTTTATGTGACGAGCCTGATCGAGCGCAACGGCGAAGGCGAAGTTTCGCCGCTGATTGCCAATCTCGATGCGTCGCTGGAATCGGTCGAGGAGATCCTCGGCGCGCTGCTGGACATCTCCCGGCTCGACGCCGGGGCGATGAAGCCGGAAACGACCGCCTTTCGCGTCAACGAGCTGTTCCGGCAGCTCGAGGTCGAGTTCGCCCCGCTCGCCCGCGAAAAAGGCCTCGAGCTCGGGTTCGCGCGTTGCTCGCTCGCGGTGCGCTCCGATCGCCGGCTGCTGCGCCGTCTGCTGCAGAACCTGATCTCGAATGCGGTCAAATACACCCCGCACGGCCGGGTGCTGGTCGGATGTCGCCGGCGCGGCAAGCGGCTGCGCATCGACGTCTACGACACCGGCATCGGGATTCCCGCGTCGAAATCCAAGGCGATCTTCCGGGAATTCCATCGCCTGCAGCAGGGCGCGCGGATCGCACGCGGGCTCGGCCTGGGGCTCTCGATCGTCGAGCGCATCGCGCGGGTGCTCGACTACAGGATCGAGCTCCACTCGGTCTTCGGACGCGGCTCGCATTTCTGCGTCCACGTTCCACTCGCCCCCAGCCTGCCCGCGAATCTACCGCGGCCCGAGCTTGCGCGCGGCGACATCGGCCAGCTCGCCGGAATGCGGGTGCTCTGCATCGACAACGACCGCAGCGTGCTCGACGGAATGGAGACCTTGCTCGCCGGCTGGGGCTGCGAGGTCGTCAAGGCGACGGATCTCGCGGGAGCGCAACAAGCCATCCGGACGAACCAGATTTGTCCGGCCGGGCTGTTGATCGATTACCATCTCGATTCCGGCAACGGCCTCGACGCAATCGTCGAGCTGCGGTGGCGGCTCGGCGAGCTGCCGGCGATCCTCATCACGGCGGACCGCAGCGCGCGAGTGCGCAGCGCAGCGCACGCCCGCAACGTGAGAATTCTGCACAAGCCGGTGAAGCCTGCCGCGCTGCGCGCGCTGTTGGCACAATGGCAGCTGCAGGTCGCGGCCGAGTGAGCGGACGACGGAGGACAGACGGCAGAAGATAGGTTCACGCCGGCGTCGGTTCCGTCGTCTGTCGTCCATCCTCCGTCCTCAGTGCTCGACGGGCGCCGGCTGCCATTGCACCGGCTCGACCTTCGAAGCGATGATCACCGCTTGGGTGCGGCTGTCGACCCCGAGCTTCTGCAGAATTGCCGACACGTGGGCCTTCACGGTGGCCTCCGAGACGCCGAGTGCATACGCAATCTGCTTGTTGAGCAAGCCCTCGGACAGCATCATCAGCACCCGGACCTGCTGCGGCGTGAGGCTGGCGAGCCGGGAAACCAGCTGCCGCGTCTCCGTGTCGGCCTCGGGCGCCAAGTCCACATCGGGCGGATGCCAGACCGCCCCTTCGAGCACGCTCCCGATCGCCTCGCGGATCGTATCGACCGGCAGCGTCTTCGGAACGAAGCCCGAGGCGCCGAATTCGAGACAGCGACGGATCACCGCCGGATCTTCGTTGCCGGACACCACCACGACCGGCACGCCCGGATATTGCGCCCGCAAATACAGCAGCCCGGAAAACCCGAGCACGCCCGGCATCTTGAGATCGAGCAGCACGAGATCCACTTCGGCGTCGCGATCGATCAATGCCGAGACTTCGTCGAACGACCCGGCCTCGGCGATCTCCACGTTCTCGAAGCGTCCGGCGATCGCCTCCCGCAGCGCGCCGCGGAACAGCGGATGATCGTCGGCAATGACGAAACGATAGAGCGGCTGCTGCAAATCAACCCCGGCCTGCGATCACCCCCGCAGCCACGATGGCGACGCATCTTCGGATGCCCGACCGGCAAGCGCAAGCCCGCGCAAGGCGGGCGGTAGGCGCCGACGAGCACCGGTGCGGGGCTGGCGCGGCCGCCGGGCGCAAGGCCGTTAACGTCTTGTTAATCATGTCGGGCCGACACTTCCGCGCAAGCCGGCCGCAGGACGGGACGGGGACGATGCTGGAGATCCGGGACGCCATCGACTGGTCCAGAGTTCGCAAGTCGGTTTTCGTGCTGCTCGGGATGTGGATCGTATTCTTTTTGGTTGTTCACGCGTTCGTGCATGCACTCAACAAGCTGACGTTGCCGATCGTCGGAGTGCGTTTGGGATCCTATCTGGCGATCCAGGGATCCCTGATCCTCGTCCTGGTGCTGTTGTACTTGCTCGCGAAGAAGCAACAGGCGTGAGGCGGTGCGGCACGGAGGTTTGCGCCTGCGCAAACGGTCGATCGAAGCGGAGCGCCCGCGTGCGCAGAGCCGGACACCAACCCGCGCAGCCTCAACGCGCGAAGAAAATTCCGTAGACGATCGCGAATGCCACGATCACGCCGGCGAGCCCGAATACGAGCATGTAACGGACATTGTGTCCGACCACCCCCTCTCTCGCCTCGTTTGCCGACTTCTCGATCTGGTTGCCGGTACTCGCGCGTTGCCCTTCGGATCGCGGTTCCATCGCAGCACCCTGGGTTTGCAAGCAAACGGCTTATCACGTGACTTGAAGACAACGTTCGGCGCGGATCGGCGGTTCCGGCCCTAGCGCGGGCGCGACGGCTTAGCGCGTTCGGCCGCGCCCGGCTTGCGGGCGCCGATGAACTGCAGCACGACCTGGCGCCGATGCGGGCGGCTACGATGCTCGGCGACGTAGATGCCTTGCCACGTGCCGAGCCCGAGCGCGCCGGCAATGACGGGTACATGGACCGAGACCCCGGTGAGCATGGCTTTGACGTGCGAAGGCATGTCGTCGGGACCTTCGCTTCGATGAATCCAGCCGGCGTCTTGCGGAGCCAGCCGGTCGAGCGCTGTCGTGAGATCGGTGCGGACGTCCGGATCGGCATTTTCCTGGATGACGAGCGACGCCGAAGTGTGCCGCAGATATGCGAACAGCACGCCTTCTTCGGCCGCGACCTCACCGAGGAATTGCTCGACCTCGTGCGTGATCTCGACGAATCCGCGCGGGCGGGTGTCGAGCGAGATCTCGGCCGTGGCTACGCACGCGGCCGGAAGCTCGCGAACGTCATGGAGGCGGACCGACATGGCTCCGGGTTGCGATCGGGCCTAGCGCAGCGGCCGCGCGATGGTCAGCTTTTCTTGTCCGGCGCGCCCCGGTCGGGCTTCCCGCCTTTCTCGCTCTCGAGTTCGCGCTGCCATTTCTGCACCATCTCGACCAGCCGGCGCCAAGCGCGTTCGAGGAACGACATCGCGCGATCGAGATCGGCATCGCTCGGCAGCTTGAGATCCCGATCGGATTTCGCCGCGGGCGGCTCCTTGATGCCGTCCGGCAGCGGCAGCCCGCGGCTGACGAGCTCGCGTTTGAGCGCGGCGTTCTCGTCCTGCAAGCGCCCGATCTCGTTTTCGAGCGCAGCGCGGTCCTCCGGCAGGGTCTGGCAGGCCCAGCCCACGGCGCGCTTGCCGCACAGGGCGACTTCGCCGTTGCGCGTGTCGAGCCGCAGCAGATCGTTTCCCATCTGCTTGAAGCTGAATCTGCCGTGCTCGCTGTCCGGCGCGAGCTCCTCGGCTCGGGCGAGCGCGGCGATCCCTAGCAACAATACCAGAACGGCAGTGGCCGATCTCATGCGGCGCCCTCCTCGTGGGCCGGCAGGCTCACGCGCCCGAGCGATACGGCTTGCGGCCGGAGGCAAGCGCGTCGTTCAGAAGCTCCAGGCGATCCTGCCCCCAAAATACTTCGCCGTCGAGCACATAACACGGCGAGCCGAAGGCGTCGGCCGCGATCGCGTCGCGCACGTTGGCTTCATAGCGTTGCTGCGCGTCCTCCGTCTTGGCCGCGGCCAGAAGCTCCGCCGCGGGAAGCCCGACGCCTTCGGCGATGTCCAAGAGTGTGCGTTCCTCGCCGAGGTTCTGCTCGCGCTCCCACACGCCGGCGAAAGCTGCACGCAGGAAGCGATCGGGATCGTGGCCCGCCGCCGTTGCGGCAATCACGAATCGATCCGCCAGATTGCCGTCGAACGGCCAGAACTTGGGATGCAAATGGAACGACAGGCCGCGCTTCTCGCGCCAGCGCTGCAGCTCGAACATGCGATAACGCTGCCGCACCGGGTGGCGCTTGCCGAGCGGCAGTCCGCCCGTATCGGCGAACACCTCGACGAGAGCTACCGGCTTGTAATGGATTCCGAGCCCGTGATGCCGCACGATCTTCATGAACGGTGCATGGCCGATATAGGCCCAGGGCGAGAGCAGCGAGAAGTAATAATCGACGGTGCGCGGCATGGCGGGTCCCCGCTTTAGAGCCTAGGTCGCCGAAGCTAGCATCCGGCGCGGCTGTCGCGCATCGCGGGCTATCGTGCGGCGTTGCGGCCAGATACGGATTTGATTCGGCAGCATGTCCTGCTGTTTGAAACGCAGGCCGCGAATTCTTGACAGGGGGGTACCCCGCCAGTATGGTCCGCGCGGCTTCGGGGTGGCTGAAATACCGGGAATTTCCTGCACTTGCGCGTGTCGCAGCATGGGCTCTCGCGATCAGGATTCCGCTTCTCGCTCCACCGACGAGGCTGCTCTGTCTGCGAGGCTGAGACGGCTCGGCGAACGGCTCGATCGCATCGGAACGAGGCGGGCCGAGGAGGCCGATCCGGCGCCGCGACCGAGGGCCGACACTTCGGGATTCGCCCGCGGTTTCCGGCTCTCGACCGAGTTCGTCGGCGGCGTGCTGATCGGAGCCTTGGTCGGCTGGCTGCTCGACCGCTGGCTGCACATCTCGCCGTGGGGGCTGATCGTATTCCTGCTGCTCGGCTTCGCCGCGGGCGTGCTCAACGTGATGCGTGCCGCGGGGCTGACCGGCAATTCCGCCGGCGGCCCGAACCGCCGAGAGCATTGACCCGATGATCCGTCGGCACCGCTCCGGCGGCAGCGAGCCGAGGACTTGAGCGGCGATGACCGACCCGATCCATCAGTTCCAAATCACGAAGCTGTTCACGATCGCAAAGATCGGTCCGGCGGAGATCGCGGTCACCAACTCGGCGCTGTACATGATCGTCGCCGTCACCGTGATCTGCGCGTTCCTGATCGGCTCGACCCGGGCCCGCGCCCTGGTGCCCGGCAGGCTGCAGTCGGTCGCGGAGATGCTCTACGAGTTCGTCGCCGACATGATCCGCAGCGCGACCGGCCCGGACGGCATGCAGTTCTTCCCGCTGGTGTTCTCGCTGTTCGCCTTCATTCTCGTCGCCAACACCCTGGGGCTGATCCCCTACGGATTCACGGTGACGAGTCACCTCATCATCACGGCGGCGCTCGCCCTGCTGGTGTTCCTGACAGTGATCATCGCCGGGTTCTGGAAGCACAGCTGGCGCTTCCTGAAGGTGTTCGTGCCGAGCGGCATCCCGATCTACCTCCTGCCGCTGGTCACCCTGATCGAAGTGATGTCGTTCCTCACCCGTCCGCTCTCCCACAGCGTGCGGCTATTCGCCAACATGCTGGCCGGCCACATTACGCTGAAGGTGTTCGCGGGATTCGTGACCATGCTGGGCGCGGCGGGCGTGCTCGGCATCCTCGGTGCGACCCTGCCGATGGCGCTCACCATCGCGCTCACCGCGCTGGAGCTGCTGGTCGCGGTGCTGCAAGCCTACGTGTTCGCCATCCTCACCTGCATCTACCTCAACGATGCGCTGCATCCCGGTCACTGACATCTATTTTTCACCCAACCAGAGAGGAGCTCCCGTCATGGATCCCATCGCTGCGAAATATATCGGGGCCGGCATTGCCTGCATCGGCATGGGCGGCGCCGGCGTCGGCGTCGGCACCATATTCGGCCATTACCTTGCGGCCGCGGTGCGCAACCCGTCCGCGGCGGACGGCCAGTTCCCGCGCTTGATCTTCGGCTTCGCGGTGACCGAGGCGCTCGCGATCTTCTCGCTGCTGATCGCCTTGCTGCTGCTCTATGCGGTCTGACCCGCGACCCGCGACGGCGACAGCACGGCGCGCCTGCGTGAGGCATTGGGGCGGATAATGGCGGAGACCGCGCATACCGAGGTGCCGGGCGGCGCCAAGGGGGTGTTTCCGCCGTTCCAGAAGGAGACATTTCCGTCCCAGCTGTTCTGGCTGGCGCTGACGTTCATCGCGCTTTATCTCGTGATGTCGCGGATCGCGCTGCCGCAAATCGGCGCGATTTTCCAGGCGCGGCGCGAGCGCATCGGCGGCGACCTCGCCGAGGCACAGAAACTCCGGGACGAATCCGATGCCGCGCTCGCGGCCTACGAAAAGGCGCTCGCCGAGGCGCGCGGCCGCGCGCAGCGGATCGCGGACGAGACCAGCCAGCGGCTCAACGCCGAAGCGGAAGAGCGGCGCAAGGCGCTCGAATCCGAGCTGAACGCCAAGCTCGCCGGGGCGGAACGTGCGATCGCGGCGACGAAATCCTCCGCGATGGCCAACGTTCAGGCAATTGCCGGCGATGCGGCCGCCGCGATCGTCGAGCGCCTGATCGGGACCGCGCCATCGGCTGCCGCGGTCAAGACCGCGGTCGAAGACGCGCTCAAGGAATAGCCATGTTCGAAGCCGAGTTCTGGGTCGCGGCCGCGTTTCTCGTCTTCGTCGCCTTCATGGGCTATGTCGGGGCGCATCGGATGATTCTCTCCGCGCTCGACCAGCGCCGCGACAGGATCAAGGGCGAGCTCGACGAGGCTCGGCGGCTGCGGGAAGAGGCGGAAAGAGTGCTCGCCGAATACCGGCGCAAGCAGCACGAGGCCGAGAACGAAGTCGAGCTGATCATCAGCAACGCCCAGGCCGAAGCCGAACGTATCGCCGCGGAGGCGCATGCTCGATTGGAAGAGCTCATTGCGCGCCGTACCGCTATCGCGCAGACCAAGATCGCCCAAGCCGAGGCGCAGGCCGTTGCCGACGTGCGCGCTGCCGCCGCCGATGCCGCGGTTGCCGCCGCGGAAAAGATCCTCAAGGAAACCGCCAAGGGCAAGCTCGCCGACGACCTGATCGCCAAGGGCATCGAGGACGTGAAGGCCAAGCTGCACTGATGCCAGGGTTCAGTATTTTCCAGAAGTCAGAAATCAAGCCCGTATTGGCTTCCGATTTCCGATTTCTAAAGCCTACGCCGATCCCGCCACGGCCGCCGCGCTGATCGCGGCCGGCGCGCGCACCGTGATCCGCGATCCGCGCGACCTGCCCGGACTGTCTCGCGCGGTCGCGGCGACGTAACGGGCGGTCACGCGGTCGGCGCCGGGTTCGTCCAGCGCAGCACGGGCTGCCGGGCGGCTCGGGTCTCGTCGAGGCGGCGACGCGGCGCGTGCCGCGGCGCGTTCACGAAACGCGGCTTCTCGCCGCGCTTCGCCGCCATCGCGAGATCGCGCAGCGTGGCGACGAACAGATCGAGCGAGGCTTTGCTCTCCGACTCGGTCGGCTCGATCAGCATCGCGCCGTGGACGACCAGCGGGAAATACACCGTCATCGGGTGATAGCCTTCGTCGATCATCGCCTTGGCGAAATCGAGCGTGGTGATGCCGGAGCCATCGAGCCAGCGGTCGTCGAACAGTACTTCGTGCATGCACGGCCGCTCGCCGAACGGCAGCGACATCAGGTCCTGAAGCCCGGCGCGGACGTAATTGGCGTTGAGCACGGCGTCTTCGGACGCTTGGCGGATGCCGTCGCCGCCGTGCGCCAGCATGTAGCTCATCGCCCGCACGAACATGCCCATCTGGCCGTGGAACGCGGTGAGCCGGCCGAACGGCGTGGCGCCGGTCTCGGCCTCGCTCGCGTGCTCGACATAACGCAGCCCTCCGGCATCGACCACGAGATAGGGCACCGGTACGAACGGCGCGAGCGCCGCCGAGTACACTACCGGACCCGACCCGGGCCCGCCGCCGCCGTGCGGTGTCGAGAACGTCTTGTGCAGGTTCAGATGCATGGCATCGATGCCGAGGTCGCCGGGACGTGCCTTTCCGGCGAGCGCATTGAAATTGGCGCCGTCGGCGTAGAAGAACGCGCCCGCCCGATGCACCGCCTCGGCGATCGCCAGCACGTCCCGCTCGAACAGCCCGCAGGTGTTCGGGTTCGTCAGCATGATTGCGGCGACTTCCCCGGAAAGACGGGCTTCGACCTCGGCGGCGTCGACCGTGCCGTCGCTGCGCGCCGGCACCGCCTCGACTCGATAGCCGAGCAGCGCAGCGCTCGCCGGATTGGTGCCGTGGGCGGACTCCGGCACCAGCACGATCGAACGCGATTGCCCGCGCGCGGCGAGCGCGGCTTTGATCGCCATCAGTCCGCACAGCTCGCCATGCGCGCCCGCCTTCGGGCTGAGCGCCACGGCGGCCGTGCCGGTGAGCTCGCAAAGCCACTCCGCGAGCTCGGCGAGCAGCGCGAGCGCACCCGGCACCGTCGACAGCGGCTGCAGCGGATGAATGTCGGAAAACCCGGGAAGTCGCGCGATCTTCTCGTTGAGCCGCGGGTTGTGCTTCATGGTGCACGAGCCGAGCGGAAACATGCCGGTGTCGATGCCGTAATTGTTGCGCGACAGCCGCACGTAATGCCGGACCGTCTCGGGCTCGGACAATCCGGGAAGCCCGATTGCCGACTTGCGTTCGAGCGAACCGATCCGCGGTGCAAAATCCCCGGGCGCCTCGATGTCGACGCCGGTGACCTCCGGCCGCCCGATTTCGAACACGACCGCCTCCTCGATGCGCAGCGCGCGATTGCCGGTGAATGTGCCGGCAGGCAGCGAGGCGGCGACTTCCGCCGGACGGGTCTGGCGGTTCATTGCAGTCCCTCCGCGAGCGCGGCCGCGAACGCGCAGATATCCGCCGCAGTGGCGGTTTCGGTCGCGGCAACGACGATGAGATCGCCGAGCTCGGGGCGCTGCGGCTCGAGCCGCGACACCGGCACGCCGCCGAGCACGTTTCGCCGCACCAACGCCTCGATCACGGTCGAGGCGTTTGCGGGCACCCGGATCGTGAACTCGTTGAAGAAATGGCGATTGAGCACACGGACGCCTCGAATCGCCGCGAGCTTCTCCGCAAGCTCGACCGCGCGCGCATGATTGAGGCGGGCAAGCCGCCGCAATCCCGCCTCGCCGAGCAGCGTGAGATGGATGCTGAAGGCGAGCGCGCACAGGCCGGCGCTGGTGCAGATATTCGACGTCGCTTTCTCGCGCCGGATATGCTGCTCGCGCGCGGAGAGCGTGAGCACGAAGGCGCGGCGGCCGTCGATATCGAGCGTGGCGCCGGCGAGCCGCCCCGGCATCTGCCGGACGAACTTTTGTCGCGTGGCGAACAGGCCCACATAGGGGCCGCCGAACGAGAGCGCGTTGCCGAGCGACTGGCCCTCTGCGGCCACGATGTCGGCCCCGCATTCGCCGGGCGAAACCAACAGGCCGAGCGCGACGACTTCCGTCGTGACCGCGACGAGCAGCGCGCCCGCCGCATGCGCCCGCTCGGCAATCGGGCGAAGGTCGGGAAGGTGCCCGTAGAAATCCGGGAACTGCACGACGACGCAGCTTGTTTCGGCATCGATCTCGAAGTCCTGCTCCGCGTCCGCCGGATGCGGCGGCAGCGCGACGACGGCGTCTTCTGCCATGCGCGAGACGGTCTGGATCGTCGCGCGATAATGCGGATGCAGGTTTCCGGCCAGCACTGCCTTGCAGCGCTTGGTGATCCGGTGCGCCATCAGCACCGCTTCGGCGGCGGCGGTCGAGCCGTCGTACATCGAGGCGTTGGCGACTTCCATGCCGGTCAGCATCGCCACCTGGGTCTGGAACTCGAACAGCGCCTGCAGCGTGCCCTGGGCGATCTCGGGTTGATACGGCGTATAGGACGTGAGGAACTCCGAGCGCTGGATTAGATGGTCGACGCTCGCCGGGACGTGGTGCCGATAGGCGCCGCACCCGACGAAGAACGGCACGGTGCCGGCCGCGACGTTGCGCGCCGCCAGTTGCCCCAGCGTGCGCTCGACTTCGGGCTCGGTCTTTCCCGCCGGCAGATTCGGCGCGCGCAAGCTTGCGGCCGGAACGTCGGCGAACAGATCGCCGATCCGCGACGCGCCGATGCGCGCGAGCATCTCGGCGCGGTCCTCGGGAGTGAGCGGAAGATAGCGCATACGGGGTCGTGTCCTTTCACCTTGCGCCGTCGTTCCGGGGCGCGGGCGCATGCCCACAAACCCGGAAGTTATGAACACCGACGCTGCACTTGCTTGCCGTATTCATGGGTGCCGGGTCCCTCGATGCGCCAGGCTCCGGGTCGACAGCGCGTTTGTTTGCGTCAGCCGATGGTGTCGACATAGCGTTGATATTCCTCGGCGCTCATCAGCGCTTCGAGCTGTTTTGCATCCGCAAGCTTGAGCTTCAGGAACCAGCCCTTGCCCTCGGCATCTTCGTTGACGGTCGCGGGCGTGGCTTCGAGCGCATCGTTGACCGCAACGACCTCGCCGGCGACCGGGCTGTAGACCTCGCTTGCCGCCTTCACCGATTCCACGACCGCGGCTTCCGCACCTTTCTCCAGCTGCTTCCCGACCGGCGGCAATTCGACATACACAACGTCACCCAATTGCGATTGCGCATAGTTGGTGATTCCCACGACGCCGACATCGCCGTCGAGCCGGATCCACTCGTGGTCCTTCGTGTATTTCACGTCCGCCATGATTCCACCTCCGGGTTCGGCGCGCTCCCTCGCCTGATCTCCTATCCGCGGTAATAGCGGTGCGGCACGAACGGCAGCGGCACGATTCTCGCGGGCAGGTCCTTGCCGCGCACCGCAACCGCAACGGCATTGCCGGGAGTTGCATGGCCGGACTCGACATAACCCATCGCGATCGGCCTGCTGACGCTCGGGCCGAAGCCACCGGACGTGACCTTTCCGATGCGGGCGCCGCCGACGAGAATCTCCGCGCCCTTCCGTGCCGGAATGCGGCCGTCCATCTCCAGCCCGACCCGCCGGCGCAGCGGTCCGCGTTGCAGCTCCTCGAGGATGCGCGAGGCGCCCGGGAAGCCGCCATGGACGCGCCGGCGCTTGCCGATCGACCAGCCAAGTTTCGCCTCGATCGGGGTGGTGCTCGCATCGATGTCGTGTCCATAGAGGCACAACCCGGCTTCGAGACGCAGCGAATCGCGGGCGCCGAGCCCGATCAGCTTCACTTCCGGGTGGCTCAGCAACCGCTCGACGATCGCCCGAACCCGGAGTGCCTTGACGGAAATCTCATACCCGTCCTCTCCGGTATAGCCGGACCGGCTGACGTGGCAGTCGATGCCGTCGAACTGGGTGCTGCGCGCGCTCATGAAGGCCATGGCCGCGGTTTCCGGCGCATGACGTGTGAGCACGGCGGCGGAGCGCGGTCCCTGCAGCGCGACCAGCGCCCGCTGCTCGGCTCGCAAGAGCTTCACGTTTGCCGGCAATGCGCGCTCGATATGCTCGAAATCCGCCGCCTTGCGCGAGGCATTCACCACCAGCATCAACACGCCGTCCTCGTCGGGGTCGGCGGAGCGCGTCACCATCAGATCGTCGAGAATGCCGCCCGCCTCGTCGAGCAATTGCGTGTAGCGCTGCCGGCCGGGACCGAGCTCGATGAGATCCGCGCCGACCAGCGCCTCCAGCGCGCGCGCAGCGCTCTCGTGATCCGGGCCGATCAGGAACGCCTGCCCCATATGCGAGACGTCGAACAGTCCCGCGGCGGCGCGCGTGTGCAGATGCTCGGCCAGAATGCTGTCGTACTGCACCGGCATTTCGTAGCCGGCGAACGGCACCATCCGCGCACCGCGCGCGACGTGCAGCGTGTGCAGCGGCGTGGTGGCCAGCGATGCAGGAAGGACGTTCGGTTCGGGCATAGCGGTTCCGCACAGCGCTCATGTCCGGGCGAGACGCCCGGCCGAGCCCCCTCTGTCGCGGAACCTGAGAGATTTCGCCGCGCGGCTGGCCGGCGGCTTACTCCTTCGGTGAGCCGCGCCCACGCGCGGCCGCTTTCCAGAGCATCATCCCCCTGCGGTCCTTTTGCCTGAGCGTTTCCGGGGCGGTTGCGCCTTCGGCGCCGGCATCGAGCCGGTCTCTCCCGCAGGATTCGTCTGATCGATTGGCATTCAACGGCGGCGCGATCCTATTCGGCGCCGCCCTCAAGTCAACCGGAAGCGCGGGGCTTGCGGGGCGGCGGCTTCTTCTCCGGCTTCTTTTCCGGCGTCTGCACCAGCGTCGGATCGAAGCCGACATAGACCACATAGGCGTCGAGCTCGGCCCGCGACGGGAGCGGAAACGTGATCTCCTCCTCGACGTGAACGAACGGCACGTTGGTCTGCCCGGGCGGAACGTTGACCGGAACCCGGTAGCCTTTGGTCCAGATGGTTTTCGGCTCGACGCCCTCCTGGACGAGTGCGAGTCGGATCGGCACTTCGAGCGTGCCGGGAACGCCGGCGGGGCCGAGCATGACGCGGCCTTGCACGCCGACCTTCAGGTTCATGTTGCCGGCCCGCACGCTGCATTCTCGTGCGGTGCGGGCAATGCTCGCCTGATATCGCAGCGTGGTAGCGGTCGGCTCGGCTCCGGGCGGTCCGACCGCATAGGTCGAAGCGCCGGCACGGATGTCGATGGTGGGACAATCCTCGACGGCCGCGGCCTGCGCGGCAGCGAAGGAATCGGCGCTCGTTTGCGGCGTTGGCCTGCCCGAAAACTGAGCGGTCATGCGCTCGCGGAACGAGCTCGGTTTGGGCGTATCTGCAGACGCGGCCTCCGCCGGCGGCGGCTGCGAGGTGCCGACGAGCGCGCTCGACGAGCAGCCCGAGGCCAGGAGCGCGGCCGCGAGCATGGTCAGTGACCACACGCGCATCCGAGATGGTTTTGTCTGCCCCTTTGCGAACATCGACCCGCGTCCCCGGTTCGCGGCGTTATAGCAGCCCGAGCGTGGCGGGCCCAAGGCGGCCGTTCCGGATCATGTTCCGCCGTCGTCCTTCAAACGAGCGTATAGCAGATGGTCCTGCCAGACGCCGTTGATGCACAAATACTGCCGGGCATAGCCTTCGCGGGTGAATCCCGCCTTCTCCAGCAACCGCACGGAGGCCGCATTGGAGGGAATGCATGCGGCTTCGACGCGGTGCAGGCGCAGGGCGCCGAACGCGAAGGGCAGCAAGGCGCGCACCGCCGCCGTCATATGGCCGCGCCGGGCGTACGGCTCGCCCATCCAATATCCGAGGCTCCCCGCCTGCGCGACGCCGCGGCGCACGTTGGCCAAAGTGAGGCCGCCCAGCAACACTTGATCGCTGCTGCAGAAAATGAAGAACGCATACGATTGATCGCTGCGCTGGTCTTCGGCGTAGCGGCGCAAACGGCGCCGGAACGCCGCGCGCGTGAGATCGTCGGCGGGCCAGATCGGCTCCCACGGAGTGAGGAACGCGCGGCTCGCTTCGCGCAGGGCCGCCCATTCGGCGTAGTCGCCCGGTCCCGGAGCGCGCAGCACCACACCGCCTCCCTCGATAACGGGCAGCGGATCGGAAAAATTGGCGGTGCGGAAGAATGCCATGGATGGTCGAGCGGCCGCGTGCCGGTGCTGGATCGCGGCGATTCGGCGCGCTCCTATGCGACTTGGCGGCCGAGACTTTCAGCGATTGCGGCGGCGCTTTCAAGCCCGGCGGGGCCGAGCGCCGCGAATGCCGGCGGGCTGCGCCGGATCAGCTCGCGCCCGGCGGCGCGCGCGCTCTCGACCGTCACTGCGTCGAGCTTGGCGATGATCTCCTCGATCGCGAGCGGCCGGCCATGGGCGAAAATCTGCCGGGCCAGTTGCTCAGCGCGCGCACTCGAGCTTTCGAGCGCCATCAGCAAGCCGGCCTTCATCTGCGCCTTGGCGCGATCGACTTCCTTGGCATCGAGGTCCTCCGCGGCCGCCGCAAGCTGATCGACCACGACCCGCATCAGCTCGGAAGCATCGGCCGCATCCGTGCCGGCATAGAGCCCGAACAGCCCGGTGTCGGAATAGGGCGAATGGAAGGTGTAGATCGCGTAGCAAAGCCCACGCTTCTCCCGCACCTCCTGGAACAATCGTGACGACATTCCGCCGCCCACCACGTTGGTGAAAACCTGCAGCGCATAGAGATCCGGGGCGCGCTGCGGCACGCCTTCGAGCGCGAGCGCGATGTGGACCTGCTCGAGGTCGCGGGCCTCGACACGCATGCCGCCGCCGAACTTCGCCGGGTCGGGCAGCGGCGCGGCGGACCCGTTGAACGCCGCGAATCGCCGCTCGGCCTCGGCCACGACCGCTCGGTGCTCGACCGCGCCTGCGGCCGCGATGACCATGTCGGGCGCCCGGTAGTTGCGGCCGAGATAGGCGCGCAGGCGCGGGCCGTCGAACGAGCGGATGCTCGCCGGCGTTCCGAGAATCGAGCGCCCGACCGGCTGCGCCGGAAACGCGGTCGCCTGCAGATGATCGAACACGATGTCGTCGGGCGTGTCCTCCGCGGCACCGATCTCCTGCACGATCACGTTCTGCTCGCGCGCGAGCTCGCCGGGGTCGAACGCCGGATCGGCCAAAATGTCGGAGAGCACGTCGAGCGCGAGCGACACGTCGGCGCGGAGCACGCGCGCGTAATAGGCGGTCATCTCCACGCTGGTCGCGGCGTTGAGATCGCCGCCGACCGCCTCGATTTCCTCGGCGATCTGCCGCGCGGTGCGCCGCGTCGTGCCCTTGAACGCCATGTGCTCCAACAGATGGGCGATGCCGTGTTCGTCTTGGCGCTCGTCGCGGCTGCCGCAGCCGACCCACACCCCGAGCGAGGCGGTCTCCAGATGCGGCATCGCGTCGCTGACGACGACGAGGCCGGAGGAAAGGCGCGTCAACTCCACGCTCATGCGGCGGCTCCTTGGGCGGCGCGGCTCGCGCCGAGAATGAAATGCTCGACCGCCCTCGGGTCGGCAGGCAGCACCTGCATGCGCTCCGGTCGATCATGAAGATCGGCGAGCCACGCCGGCAGCTGCGGTACGATGCCGGCGGCGCGCTCGACCGCCGCGGGAAATTTCGCCGGATGCGCGGTCGCCAGCACCACCATCGGGACCGCGCGGTCGCCGCCCTCTTTTTCGGCAACCGCGAACGCGACCGCGCCGTGCGGGTCGAGCAGATATCCGGATTCGCGGCGCAACGTGCGGATCGTGGCCGCGGTTTCCTCTTCGTCGGCTCTGTCGGCGGAAAAGCCGGCCCTGATCGCGGCGAGCGCATCGGCCGCGATCGTGAAACGGCGCGATTGGGCGAGCGAACCCATCAGCGCCCGGATCGCCTGCGCATCGCGCCCATAAGCATCGAACAGCAGCCGCTCGAAATTCGACGAGACCTGAATGTCCATCGACGGCGAGGTCGTGGCGACGACGTCGCGGATCTCGTAGCTGCCGGTTTTGAGCGTGCTGACCAGGATGTCGTTGACGTTGGTGGCGATGACGAGCCGGTCGATCGGGAGCCCCATGCGGCGCGCCACATAGCCGGCCAGCACGTCGCCGAAATTGCCGGTCGGCACCGTGAAGGCCGGCATTCGCGCCGGCGCGCCGAGCGCGAGCGCTGCGGCGAAATAGTATACGGCCTGCGCCATGACCCGCGCCCAATTGATGGAATTGACCGCGGTGAGCCGGACGCGATCGCGGAAGGAAGCGTGGGTGAACAGGTTTTTCACGATGGCTTGGCAATCGTCGAAATTGCCCTCGATGGCGAGCACGTGCACGTTTCCGTCGGGCACGCTCGTCATCATCTTGCGCTGCACGTCCGAGATGCGGTCCTTGGGAAACAGCACGACCACGTCGACCTGCGCGCAGGCGCGAAACGCCTCGACGGCGGCACCGCCGGTATCGCCCGAAGTCGCGCAGATCACCGTCGCCCGCTCCCCGCGGTGGCGCAGCGCGTAATCCATCAGCCGCGCCAGCAGCTGCATCGCCAAGTCCTTGAACGCGAGCGTCGGACCATGGAACAGCTCGAGCACGAAGGTGCGAGGCCCGAGCTGGACCAGCGGGACCACGGCGGGATGCCGGAACACCCCATATGCCTCCCGGGTCACGCGGGCGAGGTCCTGCTCCGGGATGCTGGGCGCCACGAACGGGCGAAAAATTTCGAGCGCGAGCTCCGGGTAGGGCAGGCCGGACCAGGAAGCAATCTGCTCGGGAGAAAAAAACGGCCAAGTTTCAGGCACATAGAGCCCGCCATCGCGGGCGAGTCCGGCCAGCATGGCCTCGACGAAGGAAAGCGGCGGAGCTTCGCCGCGGGTCGAAATATAGCGCACCGGCCGATCCTTGCAGGGGCCGGCACACTAGGCGCAAGCGTGGGCCGGGACAAGAAAACAGCCGGCCCTGCCCGATGCCGGGAATGGCTGCTGGCTTGGCGCCAGGTCGTTACGACCAGTGGCGATGGCCCCAACGCTGGCCGTGGCCCCAATATGGACCGCGGTAGCGATAGGCGCCGTAATAACCCCAGCGCGGGCCGACATAGACTTCCGGACCGACAGGCCCGCAGGCGGGCCGCCAACCGCAGCCCCCATAGCCGCACCGCCAGACCCTCGGACAGGGCGGTTCGACCACCACGACCGCTGGCCCCGGGGGCGCGACGGCCACGGGCGGCGCAACGGGCGGCGGCGGCGCTTCCCCGACTGGCGGCGGGGTTTCCTGGGGGTAGAGATCGGCCGCGCTCGCGCCGCTCGGCGCCCCGGCAGAAATCATCGCTGCGGCGGCTGCGGCTATGACAATTCTCATACGCATGACTTTCCTCCTGCTGGGGCCACGTTCAAGAATCGATCGTGTCCGAAGCATGAAGGGCGGCGGCTGAACGCGCGGTGATGCGGCGGTTCAGGATCCGTTTAGCCAACAGACGAGCTTTTGCCACATTCCGTCGGCCGGCCGGGAGCAGCTCGTCCTGCGTTGCTTGTCCGCACGTGCGGTCGCTTGGTTCGGCGCGGCGGCTGTCGGCGCTTCGCCGGCGACCTGGAGGAAGCCCTTGTGGCGCTTGGAGTCATGCGGCGCCGCCAAGATCAACGCCCAATAGGTTCTGCCGTGGCCGGATGCCGAGGCGATGCCGATGCGGCGCGCGTCGCCCATCAGCAGGTTGGCATTGTGCCCCGACGAGGATTTCCAAATCGCCAAGGTCTCCGAGAACGACTTCGTTCCCATGGCGATGTTCTCGGCCGCCGCACTCGTGCCGTATCCGGAAATGCGCTGCGCGAAGGAGGCGTAGACGCTGTGATCCATGACGCCGGCTGCCGCCATCGCGCGCGCCTGCTTGGCCGCAAGCGCGTCGAGCGCCGAATCCTCGCTCACGGCCGGAAGACCGTGGCTCTTGCGATAGGCGGAGATTTCCGAGGCCGGACTCGCCAGCGCTGCACCGGCGCTCAGCGCCAGCACGATCGCGGCACCCGCATGTCTGATCATGGTCCCCGTCCTCACTGCGCTCCCCGACGCCGGAATGTAGCGGCGCGTTGTCGGCGAAAATGCGGCACGTCTGGGGAAATTCCTTTGGGTCGCGACTGCGGTGTTCTCCGTGACAAGGGCGACTGCATTCATCGCTCATCAAATCGCGCAACTGGTCACGTTGTGGCTGGCTAAGCGGAAAATGCCGACACCGTCCCAGGACCGCTTTGACCCAACCCGGACATGCGGCCGAATCACGCCGTCATTCCTTCATATATGGCTCGAGCAATTCGTTCCATTCGGCTTCCGAGTGGCACTCCTTGTCCTGAAGACTGCAGTAGATAAGCCCCATCGTGGTAGATATATGGAACCCGCCCGTAGATTCGATTGTCTTGGAGATCGGACAAGTAGACCCAGATATTAACGCCCCCTCGCGTAGAAGCGATGTAGGTTTCTTCATAGAAGCATTTGCGCAGATGGACGTTGAAATGCGCCCGGTAGTCGACCCGGTGTTCGTCCGCAGCTCTCGGCGGAACGTTTTTGAGGCCAGCTTTGCGCAGTTATCTTGTAGATGATGAAGCGCGTCGCCCGCTGCCGTGCTCGTCACCAGCAAGAGCAGGGCCGCAACTCGCTTCATGCGTCATCCCAGTTCGAACGTCGTGACGCCAAAGATCCTCTCCAGCCGCAACGGCGGGATCGCGCCGGTATACATGCGCGCAGTCTCAAACACCGGCACGAGCCCCAGGTTTTGCGCCAACGCGGCCGCGTCGCGGTTGACACTCGGAATGTCGAGGAAGATCTCGCCGTCGCCGACGCCCGCCAGCAAAGCTGCCAGCACCGTCTCGGCGGCGGCGTGGTCGTCGGCGACCAGCGGGCCGATTTTGCGGCCCTTCCGGCACGGACGGATCACCCCCCAGGCGGCAAGCCGGCCGTCGCGCACGAGCGCGCGACCGACGTGTCCGGGCGCGCCGATCCAGGCTTGCAGGAACGCGGTGCGGGGCGCCGGGAACACCATCGCGTCGTAAGCCTCCACCGCCGCCAATGGGACTTCGGTCAGCGCAAGGACGCCGGTCCGCGGTGCATCCGGCGCGTGGACCGTGCCGCCGTAACGAACATTGGCATAGGCGAGCTCAAATCCGGATTTTTTATAGTTGTGCTGCTGCGCCACGACGCCATCGAGCCCGATCACGCGTGGACCACCGTGGGCGATGGCCGCATTCCATATGCGCAGTCCATAGCCGCGGCCGCGCACATCTTCCCGCACGATGTAGAAGCCGAGAAACGCGAAGCTCGCGCCGTAATTGACGCAGGAGACGGTCGCGGCCGGAGCGCCATCGAGCTCGCCGATGAGGAATCCTTTCGGATCTACCGTGGCGAAGCAGACGGCATCGGCGAGGCCCGGGTTCCAGCCTTCGGCTGTCGCCCAGTCGACGGCGATTGAAATCTCGCCCGGCCGCATCGTCCGGATGCGCAGTTCGCTCATCGCGCGAAGGCCGTTGCAATCCGCGGGACAGTCATCGCCAACTCAAAGTTTAAAATACCGGCACCACACGGAGCAGAGAATGGCGCCCGGAAATTCTCCTGCGACGCACAATTATTTCGGGACAGCCCCGATGGGAATCGCCTTGAGATAGCTGTCGATCAGATTGGCCTTCTTCGTGTCGCTGAGCCTGCGATCGTTGATCAGCCTGTGCAGGCGGTTCCGCTGCCGTTTGGTTGCTGCTTCCAAAGCAAAGGAATGTTCGTCATATCCGATCGTCTTGAGGTATTCCCAATCGGTCGCGGTAAGAGCGTCGGCCGCTGGCGCGGCGGCCGTGCCGACCAGCAGCCCCATGAAGGCGGTTACGACAAATGCGGCCGTCGCCGGAGCGTATCTTAAGAACGCGCGCTTGCTCATACGATCACCTCGTCGGCACGGGCGAGCAGGGACGGTGAGGCCGAGCATTTTCGCCATTTTCAAATCGACCGCCAGCTCGAACGTAGCCGGCTGCTGCATTCGGCAGATCGGCCGGCTTGGCTCCTTTCAAGATCTTGTGCGCGCAGGTTGCGGCGCGCCGGTTCGACTGAACCCAGCGAATGTCGTCGACCAAGATAGCCGATTCCTCGACGAAACACCTACTGTGCGATCCTGCCGGACGATCGAGCACGGAGGCAACAACAGACCCGGTCGCCATCGCGCGAGCAGGTCCGGTACGCCACGGTAGCGCCTCGCCGTCCATGGCGTTATTCTGCCCGCCTTGCCTGGCCCGAACAACCGCAGCAATGATCGGAAGCGACAGCAGCCATGGATCGACGCGCCAAGGAATTCCACAATCTCGACGACACGTCGGACGGGCTGTTCCGCGAACTAGCTCCCGGCGTCACGACGCGGATCTTTTCCGGCGAGCAGGCGATGCTCTCGGTCGTCACTCTGGCGCCGAACGCACAAGGCGTCTTGCACCATCACCCCGAGGAGCAGTGGGGAGTGCTTCTGGAAGGCTCTGCAGTGCGCGTGCAGAACGGCGAGGAGATACCGGTGAAGAAGGGCGACTTTTGGCGCACGCCGGGCAACGTGCCCCACACGATGCGTGCCGGCCCCGAAGGCGCCCGCGTGCTCGACGTGTTCAGCCCTCCGCGACCCGAGTACAGAAAGGCGGGCACCGGCTTTGCGAGCTCGTGATCGAAGGTCTACTCATTTAATGCGCGGAGGTCTGCTTATCGGGGCACGCCGGAAAACATTTGCTCGTTCTAAGTCTTACCGGTTTTGACCTACAGCGGACTTCACTGCTCAACAAATGCGGCTTCGATCCGATAGGCGGCCGCGAACCACAGGTGGGAACGTCGGTCAGCCGTCATAATCGGCAAGCGGAGCTTGCCGAGCTGCACGGCCTGCGCTCGCTGGCGCAGGACGGCGATGCGCTGGCGCCCGAGAACTTGCTGCATCGCTGCGCTTGATCAGTCTCCGGGGTACCGCGGAGGAATGGCGGACCCGCAAAGCAGCACCGCTCGCTAGATCAAGCCGCCTTCGCGGCCAATGCAAAACAGTATGGCGTTAGTGCGGCTTGCGGGTAGGGCATACCACGCCGGGCTCGATCACGACGCCGTCCTTTTCCAAGCGCCTCCACCCCTCGCCACGGTCGAGGCAAGTCCGTGGACGGCTTTTCCGCCCCCGTCGTGGCATGGACGCCAGTGGCATCGGCAAGCTTTCTGGCTTGCCATCCGATCAGCCTGTGGCGCGAAGCCGACTTGGTAGCCCTTCTGAGATTGGTTCGAGGTCAAGGAGGGCGAGGCATCTTTCCGTCCCGAGAATGGCAAGTGCGCTCTGGTCGCCCGCCTGCCGATGGCGGACTAGCCTCGCATCCCAGCGGCTGCGGAGTAGCGTATCCACCGGTTCGACCGAGATAGGAATTGCCGCCCCGCCAAGCGCTAGAGGCGTCCTCGCGGCAAAAAATTGTGCCTACCCAGTCTATCGGGATCGCATCTCCCTGATTTCTGCTAAGCTGATGTCTCGCGCACCATTGGGAGGGACCAATGCGTTCGAAGCTTACCACGATTATTCTGATCGGCATGGTGGTTGGAATTCTTGTTGGTTACGCCTGTAACACTCTGTGGCCCGATCCGAAAACCGCGAAGACTATCGCAGATTACATCTCGTTGCTTACGGATATTTTCCTCCGCCTAATCAAGATGATCATCGCACCGTTAGTGTTCTCAACGCTGGTGGTCGGCGTCGCACACATGGGCGACACCAAGGTCATCGGCCGCATCGGCGCGAAAGCAATGATCTGGTTCGTCGCGGCGTCGCTGGTGTCGCTGTTGTTGGGCATGATCCTGGTCAACATCTTAAGGCCGGGTGATAATCTCAACCTGCCGCTGCCTGACGCCCAAGCATCGACCAATTTGAAAGTTGCGTCGCTGTCGATGAAAGAATTCGTGGCTCATCTCGTGCCGCGCTCCGTCGTTGAAGCGATGGCAACCAACGAGATTCTTCAAATCGTGGTATTTTCGTTGTTCTTCGGTGTTGCCTGCGCGGCGCTGGGAGAGCGTGCGCGCAGGCTCGTGGAGGGTATCGAGGAGCTATCGCACGCCATCCTTACGATCACCGGCTACATTATGATGCTTGCCCCAATTGCGGTCTTCGCCTCGATGGCCGCAATCGTAACGACCCAGGGTCTTGGCATCCTGGTGACCTACGGCAAATTCGTTGTTGAGTTCTACTTCGGCCTCATCGTGCTCTGGTGTCTGCTAATCGCCGTTGGTTTTCTGATATTCGGCCTCCACGCTTTCCGGCTTGTCAATCTGGTTCGCGAACCGTTTCTGCTCGCTTTCTCGACCGCGAGCAGCGAGGCGGCCTATCCGAAGACCATGGAGCAGCTCGAGAAGTTTCCGATCAGCAAGAAAATCATCAGCTTCGTGCTACCGATGGGCTACTCGTTCAATCTCGATGGCTCGATGATGTATTGCACCTTCGCCACCCTGTTCATCGCACAGGCCTACAATATCGAGCTTCCACTCGGTCAGCAGATCACGATGCTGCTGCTCCTGATGCTTACCAGCAAGGGCATGGCGGGCGTTCCGCGAGCCTCATTGGTCGTCATCGCTGCAACGCTGGCGAGCTTCAACATCCCTGAAGCGGGCTTGCTGTTGATTATCGGTATCGACCAATTTCTTGACATGGGTCGCTCTGCGACCAACGTCATCGGCAATACGCTTGCTACTGCCGTGGTGGCAAAGTGGGAGGGCGAGAAGGTGGATGCGCGCGAGACCATCGTCGTTATCGACCCGGCGAGGGCGTGATGCGCACACGTCAAGCCTGCTCCGCCTTTGCGGGCGGTGTTGCGCTGGGATTGCTGGTCGTCGCGTCCACGGGTGCGCAGGAGAGCACAAACGTTGGAGCGCTCTCCGGCACGCTGAAGAAGGTCAGGGATACCGGTGCAATCACGCTCGGCTATCGCGAGAGTTCGCTGCCGTTTTCCTATCTGAACAGGCGCCGCCAACCAATTGGCTATTCGCTCGACCTCTGTCGCGAAATCGTGGAAGACGTCTCGACGGAACTCGACGGTATGGAGATCAAGATTGCGTTTACGCCGGTAACGCCGGCGAACCGGCTGCAGAAAGTCGCCGCGGGCGAGATTGACATCGAATGTGGCTCTACCACGGGCAATGTGCAGCGGCGAAAGGAAGTCGCGTTCTCGCCAATCTTCTTCGTGGCCGGCACCAAGCTGATGGTTCCTAAGGCCTCGACCATCGGTTCCTATCGCGATCTTGCCGGCAAGACCGCGGTTGTTACCGCAGGCACCACCAACGAGGTGGCCCTGCGCACGCTTTCGGACAAGCAGAAACTCGGTATTACCATCGTCACCGCACCTGATCACGCTCAGTCAATGCAAGTGCTGGCATCCGGCAAGGCGGATGCGTTCGCGACCGACGATGTGCTGCTTTACGGGTTCATTGCAACAGACAAGAGTGCCAGTGGGATGAAAGTCGTCGGCGAATATTTGTCGTACGATCCCTATGGCCTGGTCTACCGGCGGGACGATCCAGGCTTCACCGCGGTTGTGGACCGCGCCTTTGATCGCATGGCCAGCGAGCGACGGCTCACCGAACTTTACAACAAGTGGTTCTTGCGCCGCCTACCGACCGGCGAAACCCTGAACCTGCCGATGAGCCCGCAGCTTGAAGAAGTCTTTCGCATGCTAGGACAACCCGAGTAATACCAGTAGATTGAATCGTGATTTCGCACGGAGTGCGATACCATCGATGAAACCGTCTGATTCCGTGGAAATCACCTAATTCGATGCGGACGGACTTTTGCCAAGCTGGACTTTGATCAAAGGAATTATTGCTTCCAACCGCGGGAAGGGGAAAGAGGATGTCTGATGGCACGATGCGAACCGAGCACGATCCCCTCACAATGCGGCCTCTTGCCCGGCGAATCATCTAAGTCAGCTCTGAAGGGCAAAGCGGACCAGGTCGTCGGCAGGCCGGACAGCCGCTAATGACCCATAGCGGACATCGCGGCTGTCGTCTCATTCGATTACCTCGTCGGCGCGGGCGAGCAGCGCGGGCGACAGCGTGAGGCCGACGTTATCGGCACGCACCTAGTTGCTCACTTCTTGGCCTCCAGAACCATATTGAATGGCGTCTCAGTTGCTCGCCGTACACGAGTGAAACCTCCAGCCTTGATGACATCGGTCAGCCTTGCTTCTCCGGCCTGTGCGCCGAGCGCCATTCCGACGTCTTGAGAAAGGGACGTGGGGACACAAATCATAGTGGAAAATCCATAGGCAAGCCGACCGATCGCGTGAAGATTCTGTTGCAAATGGTCCCCGGCAATCGGTTCCATCAGCATCCAGGTGCCGTCTGGTGCCAGAGATCGAAAGACATGCGCGGCGGCACCAGGTGGATCTCCCAAATCATGCAACACATCGAAGAAGGTGACGAGGTCGAGATTTTTCGCGCCATATTCTTTAGCCGTGGCTATCTCGAAGCGCGTGTTACGGGAAACACCGTGTTGCCGCGCGTGCGCAGTAGCCTGCTCGATCGAGTCGGCATGGAAGTCATATCCAATGAAACTAGAATTTGGAAAAGCCTTTGCCATGAGCACGGTCGAGAATCCTGTTCCGCATCCGACGTCGGCGACTGAGGCCCCACGCTGCAGCTTGGGCACGATCCCATCGAGCGCAGGCAGCCAGTTCGATACGATATTCGCCGCGTATCGAGGTCGAAGCATTTTGCCGATCGCGCAGAACATGCATCCAGCTTGATTGCCCCACGCAACGCCCTTGCCCGTTTTGAAGGCCGCCCCAACTTCCGCCTGATTTTCGACCATCGCAGCGGCAGCATCGAAGGCGCCCATCATGAAAAAGGGGCTACTTTCGTTTGCAAACACCATCGCCTGCTCAGGCGGCAGCTCGAATGTGCCGTGCGCGGGGTCATATGCGATGTAACCTGAAGCGGCCTGGTGCGAGAGCCACTCGCGCGCATAGCGCTCTGCGATCCTCGCTTTCGCGCCAAGTGCGGCGCTGGTCATAGGCCCGGCACCCTCCATGACCTTGTATAAGCCTAGGCTATGACCGATACGGACCAGCGCTATACTGGTAGCGCCGCCCAAGTCGCCCAGCATTTTCTGGACGAACTGTTGAAGTTTGCCCTCATCAAGCATCGTTAACTCCCTAGCCGCCCTTCGAATAGCTTGCATGAGACCAGTCAGTAGGCTCTGGGCGGGATATTCTACACCCAAAGCAACAGGGTGGATGCTCGCCATGAGACGCGGGCGCTGGCGGCCTGGTCTACCTGGGTCCTAGGCTCACCTCCTGGACTGCTATCGCCGGTCACGATACGTCGGCTCATGGCACGAAGCAGCCTATTGCCGACGAGCCATCCAGGTCGACTCTGAAGGGCAAAGCGGACGAGATATTCAGCGCACCGGCCAGCCGCTAGTGACCCAGATGTATGGTCCGGCCGTGCGTCGCAAGAGGGCTCCTCGATCTGGCGGATGTGGTCTTGCATCAATGTATCCGGCCTGTGATTGGAGCACGTGCTGGCCTCACCGTGCCGCCCACGCTGCTCGCCCGCGCCGATGAGGTGATCGAATGGAAATGCTGTTTGCTGCGGTGCAGAGTCCGTTTGTGGCACAAAGTGCCAACAGGCTTTCCAGGTCGGCTCTGAGGGGTGAAGCAGACCAAGTTATTCGGACGCCGGATGACGCCTGATGACCCCGAGCCGACATGAGACGTAATTCGGCAGCGCAGCGACGACCTACCTGATCCTCACCAAATCCGTTATGCTGGGCCTTCCTGCTCAAAAGACCGCCCCCGTTGCGCGAGAAGCCCATCATGTCCGTTCGTCTCATCAACCGATCGCTCACCGCATGGATCGTCGCGGCCGCAAACCTCCTTACCCTGCTCATCGCTCAGGCCGCCGCGCAGACGCCACCGCTGACCCGCGACGTAATCTCTCCGCCTGGCGCAGCAACGCGCGTCCCCTTGCCGCTCTCCCCGGGCGTGCGCGTCGGCGACGTCATCTACGTGTCCGGGCAGGTCGAGCTCGATGTCCCAGACATCACCGGCCAAGCGACGAGTGTGCTCAAGAAGGTTCAGGCCGTGGTCGAGGCGGCCGGCAC
>JBKPDF010000016.1:0-49588 GCA_046727735.1 Pseudomonadota bacterium
ACTTCCGCCATCAGCGCCGCCGCGCGATCGCGTATCTCGACGGTTTGGCGGCGGATCCTTGCGGTGTTGAGCAGCGAAGGTAGCAACATCAGTCGAAGGCGAGGCGACGCGCCCACCATCACGTTCTCAAGCGCGCTCATACGAAAAAAAATCTGCAGATTCTGAAACGTGCGTTGAATGCCGCGCCGGGCGCGTTCCGCGACCGACAGCGCGGTGATGTCTTCACCCCGGTGACAAATGGAGCCACTGGATGGGCCGTAGCTGCCCGACAAGAGATTGAACAACGTGGTCTTGCCGGCACCATTGGGTCCGATGAAGGCCGTGATGCTGTGCCGAATCGTGAACGAGAGTGGCGCAAGGGCCTGAAGTCCCTGGAATGCCTTAGACAAATCTTGGACACTCAGGGTCATGTTGCGGCATGAGCCATAGCAGTCGGGCAGGCACATGGCCATCCGGCCGCATCACATCATAGGTCACGGCGTATGTTCGAGCGAAATTGGGGGTGCCGCAGTCGCGGCGGGAATTGGGGTCGGCCCGGGCTGGGGGGCCTCCGTGTCGGCAGAGGGCAACGGAAGCGCGGTCTTGCTCGGAGCCTCCGTTCCCGATTGCGCTGCCTCCATCGTGGACGGCACCGTCCGGACAGGGGAAGCTCGGCGAATGTAATCCAAAATCAGCTGACGCATGCGCGAATCTCGGGCGCCGGTCGATCGTCCGCCAAGGACCACCGCGATCAAATGCCGGCCCTCGCGACGGATCGATGAGACGAGATTGTAACCGGAAGCCTCGGTGTAACCGGTCTTGATGCCGTCGACGCCATCCATCTGCCGCAGCAGCGCATTGTGATTGCTGATCGACATGCCGCGGAATTGGAAGCTCGGCAAAGCGAAATACCGATAATATTCTGGGAAGTGGTCTTGGATGACCCGACCGAGGTGCGCCTGGTCGCGCGCGGTGGTGATCTGGGCGTCGGCCGGCAGCCCCGAGGCGTTGACATAAACCGTGTTGAGCATGCCGAGCGCCTGCGCCTTGCGTGTCATCAGCGAGGCGAATTCGTGCTCGCTCCCGGCGATTGCCTCGGCAATGACCACCGCTGCATCGTTGGCCGAGCGAGTCACGATGCCTTTGATGGCATCCTCGATTCGGATCGTGTCGTTGGGCTTCAGGCCGAGTTTGGTCGGCGCCTGGGCGGAAGCATGAGTGGAAACCGGCAAACGTGTATCGAGATTGAGCTTCTTTGCTTGCAGCTGCTCGAACAAGAGATACAGCGTCATGACCTTCGTCAGTGACGCGGGATGACGCGGGCTGTCCGGGTTGGTCTCGTGCAGCACTTGGCCGGAGTTGTCATCGACGACGATCTCGGAATAGGGGGGGTGATAATCAGGACCGTGCAGGAATCGATGGTGGCGCTTGTGGACGCTCTGCTTCGATTTGGCCTGCTTACGGTGCTCGCTTTGGCTAGCGGGAGTGGCCTTGGAGGCGACATCACTGAATGCGGTCAACGCAACGGCGGCCCCCACGAGAATGCCAAAGTAACCGTGAATACCGACGCGCCCGCTTCGACGGGCGGAAAGAACCCATGGCACCATTGAATTCAATCGCCACCGACACGCTCCGGGATGCATCTGCCTCTCCCCCCGAGGTTATTGAATACTTAGACGATTTTGCGCTTCATTGCCAAGCAGCGACCGCCCGCAAGGTGAATTTTCAACGGAAAAACCCGTAGGACGCCAAAATTCGGTGAAGCGCGGTTTTGGCGCAACAGCATTCTCGCTAATCCTGATGCAACAGGCGACGAGAGCCACGTAGCCTAATTGCTCGTTGGGGGCGCGAGATGCTCGCCAGGAATCTCTGGATCGAGGCAGGTCGAACCTTGGCGTTGCCCGACCTGGCCAACCGGCGTAAGGGCGGCCGGGAAACAACCGCTGGCAGTCTCTGGTTGCCGGATGAGTCACCGGCGTCGATGCCGCCAAAACGCTGCTCCTGGAGAATAATACTGCATGGGACGAATTTTTTCTCTGCTGCTCGTGATGTGGCTAAACTGGCCGCTGCATGCGGCTGCCCAGACTGCGATCCTTACTCACCACGGCGGCTTCGATCGAGGCGGCAATTTTGTGGTGCCCGGGCTGACGTTTGAAAGAGCTCGGGAGGTGCGTCTTGATCGTGCGTTTCACGCAGAGGTCGCAGGACGGGTCTATGCCCAGCCGCTCTATTGGCGCGGACACGGAACAACTTCGGGAACCGTGCTGGTGGCGACCGAAGAAAACAGGGTGTACGCGCTCGATGCGCTCAGTGGCAACGAGGTTTGGCAGCGCAAAGTGGGCGAGCCGGTGGCGCGCTCAGCGCTCGGATGCGGCAATATCGACCCACTCGGGATCACCGGCACGCCCGTGATCGATGACGCTGCCGAGGCGCTGTATCTTGACGCCATGGTCGGGGGCGCAGGGTGGCCACGACATCGGATTTTTTCGCTTTCGCTCAAGGACGGCGCGGTCGTGCCGGGTTGGCCGCTCGACGTCACGCAGGCGTTCGAGAGCTTGCATCAGAGCTTCAACGCCCGGGACCAGAATCAGCGCGGCGCGTTGACCATCCTCGGCGAAACGCTCTACGTGCCCTTCGGTGGTCATTTCGGCGACTGTGGCCAGTATCGCGGGTCGGTGCTGGGTGTTTCGCTCAAGGACCCGAAGAAGCTCGCCGTTTGGGCCACACGAGGCCGCGGCGGAGGCATCTGGGCACCGGGTGGGCTCAGCAGCGACGGCAAATCGCTGTTCGCTGCGACGGGCAATACGCTCGGCGTCACGACCTGGAGTGACGGAGAGGCGGTGTTTCGTCTCGCGCCCGATCTTCATCGATCAGCGGACAAACAGGACTTCTTCGCGCCGCCGTATTGGCGCGAACTCGATGAAACCGATGCCGACCTCGGCAGCACCGCTCCCATTCCGCTTGACTTGCCGGCCCAGTTCGGGACTCAAGCTGTCATTCTCGCTCTCGGCAAGGACCGTCACGCCTACCTACTCGATCGCAACAACCTGGGCGGCATCGGCGGCAGTCTTGCGGCCGAGATCGTCGCCAGGAATGCGATCCGCACGGCTCCGGCGGCGTATCCCGCGGCCGACGGCGTGTTGATCGCGTTTCAGGGCGCGGGGGCCCGCTGCCCACGAGCCGGCAGCGAAAACGGGTTGACGGTGCTCAAGGTCCGCGCAGGCACGCCGCCGAGGCTGGAGACCGCCTGGTGCGGAGAGTTACGCGGTGCGGGCGCGCCCATCGTCACCACGACCGACGGACGCACGGACCCGATCGTATGGATCGTCGGCGCGGAAGGCGATAACCGCCTCCACGCATTCAGGGGCGACACCGGCGAGCCGCTGTTTGCCGGCGGGCCCCCAGACGCGGTCGCCGGGGTGCGCCGGTTCCAGAGCCTGATCGCTGCCGAACGGCGGCTTTATATCGCAGCTGATGGGCGGCTCGTGGCTTTCGGGTTCTGATCGACTTAGAGGCCCGAGCTTTGATGAAGCTCGGCGGGCGCGACGAACCGCGTTGAGCCCTTAGGGATTGGCATCCGGTTTCGCTGCTTCGGCACGCTCCGATCAGCCGTGCAATCGACTTCGGCCGACTACGAAAACCGTTTGCTCGCCACTATTACTGGCCTAAAAATAGTGGCCTAAAATCGCTTTACGTCGACGAACGTCGGATCATGAGTTTTCCGGACCGAGGTGTCATGAGCTTGGAGCACGGCGGGATCGATTGCGACATTCATCCGGCCGTGCCGGAGATCGCTTCCCTGCTGCCATATCTTTCCGAGTACTGGCGCGACACCGTAGTGCAGCGCGGTGTGCACGAGCTCAACTCGATTGCCTATCCGTACAACGCACCATTGAGCGCCCGGCCGGATTGGCGCACCAGCAACAAAAGGCCTGGTTCGGATCTTTCATCGCTGCGTAAGGATGCGCTCGATCGCTTCCGCACTCGAATTGCGATCTGCAATTGCCTCTATGGCGTGCACCTGTTGTTCAGCGAAGACATGGCGGCAGGCTTCGCACGAGCCGTGAACGATTGGATCGCACGCGAATGGCTCGATCGTGAACCGCGGCTGCGCTCTTCGATCGTGGTGCCGCTGCAGAATCCGGAAATGGCCGTCGCGGAGATCGAGCATCGCGCAGCCGACCGGCGCTTCGTAGCGGTACTCGTCCCCGCCATGGGCGAGGTCCCGCTCGGCAAACGCATGTTTTGGCCGGTGTATGCCGCCGCGGAGCGGCATGGATTGCCGGTCTGTATTCATGCCGGCAGCGCCTACCGGCATCCGGTCACGTCGGTAGGTTGGCCGTCCTATTACACCGAAGATTATGCCGCGCAGGCCGTTGCGTTCCAGTCGCAGCTCACGAGCCTGATCTGCGAAGGTGTGTTCAGCAAATTCTCTACATTGCGGGTCGTTCTCGCCGAATCCGGGATCACCTGGTTGCCGGCATATTTATGGCGGCTGAACAAATATTGGCGCGGGTTGCGCACCGAAATACCGTGGGTCGATGTGCCGCCGATCGACCTCGTGCGCCGTCACGTGCGCTTCACGCTGCAGCCGGTCGACGCGCCGCCGGGAGACATATTCGGGCGCATCCTCGAGCACCTCGGTGGCGATGACTTGTTGCTGTTCTCGACCGACTATCCGCACTGGCAGTTCGATGGGAACGAGGTGCTGCCGGAAGCGTTGAGAGGCGATCTGGCCCATAAAATCATGGTGGAAAATCCGCGAAAGACTTATCCTCGGATCGAGGAGGCGGTGCGATGAACGTTCAAGTTTCGATTCGGGAGAAAAGCCCCCAGGCTACGGCGTTGGCCATCGCCGATTGCGACATCCATCCTTACCCGAAATCGCCCAAGGAGCTCTACCCGTTCCTGGAGAACCGCTGGCAACGGCATTTCGAGACCTATGGCATGCGCACGCGGCAGGGTTACGAAAGCGGGCCGGCTTATCCGAAAGGACAACCCGAGGCGGCCCGCCGCGATGCCTTTCCGCCGAGCGGCGGCAAACCCGGCAGTGATCTCGAGTTCATGCGGCAGCAACACCTCGATCCCAATCACGTTGCGCTCGGAATTCTCAATCCGTTGCGCAGCGGGCAAGGCCTCCAAAACCCGGATTTCGCGCACGCCTATTGCCGGGCGGTCAATGACTGGCAGGGGGCGGAGTGGACCAGCAAGGAGCCTCGGCTGAAGGCATCCGTGCTCGTCCACTACGAGGATGGTCCCGGCGCCGCGGCCGAGATCGAACGACGAGCCGGGGATCGTAACTTTGCGCAGGTCTTGCTGCTCAGCCGCACGGCGGAGCCGCTCGGCCAGCGCCGCTATTGGCCGATCTATGCGGCCGCCGAACGCGCCGACCTGCCCGTGGGCGTGCATGCATTCGGTTACGGCGGATTTCCTGTGACCGGCGGCGGCTGGCCTTCCTACTACATCGAGGAAATGGTCGGGCATTCCCAGTGCTGCCAGTCGCTGCTGACCAGCATGGTGATCGAAGGAGTGTTCGAGCAGTTTCCGCGATTGCGGGTTGTGCTGATCGAGGCCGGGTTTGCCTGGCTGCCGGCGTTGAAATGGCGGCTCGACAAGATCTGGAATCGGTTGCGGGACGAGACGCCGCATCTCAAGCGCCCCCCGTCGGAATATGTCCGCGAGCACGTTTGGATCACCACGCAGCCGGTGGAGGAGCCCGAACCGCGCAAGCATTTGCTCGATGTGATCGAGTGGATCGGGTGGGACCGTATCCTGTTCGCAACCGATTACCCGCACTGGGATTTCGACGATCCCGCACGTGCATTGCCGTTGCCGTTGACGGACGCCCAGCGCCGCCAGGTATTTCTCGACAACGCCAGGACGGTTTACGGGCTCGCCAGATGAGAAAGCATGTCGTCGCGACCGCACTCGAGGTGCCGCCCGGCAGTCGCAAGCTGGTGGACATCGATGGACGTGCGATCGTCATCTTCAACATCCGTGGTGAATTTTTCGCGCTGTCGAACCGTTGTCCGCATCAGGGCGGCAATCTGTGCGAAGGAAAATTGATCGGTCTCGTCGAATCCGACGAGCCCGGCGTCTATCGCTACAGCCGAGAGGGCGAAATCCTACGCTGCCCCTGGCACGGCTGGGAATTCGACGTGCGCACCGGAAAATCCCGATGCGATCCGGCACGGATTCGGACCAAGGCGTATGACGCAAAAATCGAGCGTGGCAATAACTTGATCGAGGGCCCCTATCGGGCCGAGACATTCGCGGTCCGCGTTGAACAAGAATACGTGGTCGTCGAAGCCTAGGGACGTCCCGCAGCCTCATGGTGACTAAGACGTGGCAGAACAAACCCAACTCCTCCCATCGAACCATTGGGTCGCCACCGTCGATCGATGTGCGGCACCTCTCTTAACGATACCGTGATATTCTCGCTGACGCTGGAACCGGCCGGCTCCCAGGCCGTTGATCTACGCCGCTTTGCGACCTAAACTGTCCCGCCTCCTTGCGGCTGCCCAGGTGCCGTACCATGAGTGTCAGCCGTCCGTCGGAAACGGCCCCGCGCCGATCGCCACCCGCCGTCAACCAGGAAGCGCTGAAGATCGGCGCGGCGCTCGAGCACATCAAGGCGCACGGCAATCTCGATGGCTTTCCAGCCGACCGGGGCCGGCGTGTGGCGCTGGTTGCGACCGCGGCCAAGCAGGGCCTCCTCTTTTGGAACCGCAGTCGCGGAACCTACGAGCTGACGATCCGTGGCCGCCGACGCGAGCGGGCGTGGCGCCGCGCCAGCCGTAACCTGTTACGTGACCGGCAGGGCAGCGCCATACGGTCCGGGATAAATGCCGTCGTGACAGGCGCGAGCGCGGTCGTGGCCGTGGGTGTGGTGTTTCTTGCACTCCATTCCGGCGGCGCGCCGAATTCCACGGATTGGGTCGACGCAGGCCCGCAGTTCACGCAACGTGTCCCTGTGCTCGCGCCAGCCCAAACCGCAAGATCGCGGCCAGCGGAGGCTGCCCCCCAATCAAGACCGGTGATTGCCGCGGCGATAGCGGATCCCAAGCCGGCCCTCGTAGGGCCGGCGGTGGCGCTCCCCGTCCGGCGAACCGAAGGGGTGAATGGTCCGTCGCGGGTTGCGCTCGGGGAGGCCGCGAGATCGCTGGCGGCATCGATCGGAATCGACCCGGACGCGATCACCGGCGGTGCCATCGAGACGACGAGCGCCGATCGCGATCGGGCGGACACGGCCAAGCTTGCTACCACCCAGAAAAAGACGAGGCGGCATCGAGACAACCCGCGCGACCGTGGCGAATTTGCGCGCGAGACCCGCGGTCCGGGCTATGCCTATGGTCCCTACGGCGGGGCAAGGCGATATGGATATTGGTCCTCGCCTTGGTATCGCTGACTCCTGCCTGAGCGCCGACGCGGCGGCGATCCCTTCAATGCAAGATCGGCGCTTTGAGGAAGCGATTCCGGTCGCCGGACGCCACTTTCACTTCCAATGTGCGGCCGTCCCGATAAACGAGCAACGGTACCTCGACGCCTGCGCGGCCGAGGGACCAGATTCGGCGGAATAGTCCGGCAAGATCGCTCGCCTGATTGCCCGCCACCGCAAGCACGATGTCGCCGGCGCGCAGATCGGCGCGCTCCGCGGGACCGCGGGTGGCGAGCCCGACGATGACGATTCTGTCTTCAATCTCCGTGGCATAGATACCGAGCCATGGCCGCGGCGAATGATTGGGCCGCCCGAGCGTGAGGAGGTCGTTCAGAATCGGAGAAAGCAGATCGATCGGCACAATCATGTTGAGATGGTCAGCCGTTCCACGCTCGGAGGCTTGCTGGATCTGCAGCGAACCGATCCCCAGCAGGTCGCCGGCCGGCCCGACGAGGGCTGCGCCGCCCCAGTTGGGGTGTGCCGGCGCCGTGAAGATCGCCTCATCGAGCACGTATTCCCAGTTTCCGGCGAACTCCTGCTTCGCCATGATCCGCGCGGCGACCGAATGCTGTCGGCCTCCGGCTCCGGCCACGACCACCCGCTCGCCAACGGCGGTTGCGCCCGAGCGACCCAACGCCAGCGCCGGCAGATCGAGTTTCCCAAGCGCCTGCACCAGGCCGAAACCAGTCTCCTGGTCGTAAGCAAGCACGTGACCGGGAACTACCTTGCCCTCATTTGTGGTGAGCCAGATCGATTCGGCTTCCATGATCAAATAGCCGATCGTCAGTGCGACGTTTTCCCGGATCAGCACCGCGTTGCCGCCGCGCTCGGTGCCGAGTGTTTCCGCCGTGAACGCATCGCCAGGAACGAGCGCGTGCAATCCGAGCACCGAGGCCAGCGCCCGGTCGAGGTCGTAGTCGTAGTCCTCCGGCTTCGGCTGCACGGCCGGGGATACTTTCGAGCCGCCCACAGATGCCATCGGAACTCCACTGAGATCGGCGGACCTCCAGCCGGGAGACGCCCCGGTATTCTACGTGGGCCGGCCGTGATTGCCAGCAACGGCCGCCGCACTTCGACCCGTTCAGGTCACCACCGGCAGCGTGCGGATATCATAGACGTGCCGCATCGAGCGGCCGCGCACCGGGTCTTCGAGTTCCATCTCGAAACGGCGCGCCGGGCGGATTCCGCCGATTGCGCCTAGCGTTCCGCAGAACATCAGGGTGCCGGCCGTAAGCTCGCCATTCTGCCAGCGCGCCACAAGGTCCGCAGGGGTACGGATGGCAGCCAGTGCCCCTTCCTGGTACAGCACGCGCTGGCCATCGATGGTCGCGAACGAGCGCAGCATCAGCCGGTCCCAGCGCTCGGCAACGTCGTCGAGCCGCCACAGCACACGCCCAACCACCTTTGCGCAAAGCTGTTTCGACAACGCTATGCCGAAGGTCTCGGCCTTGCGGTCCGTGTGATCGGACCCCAACGTGAGCCAAATACCGTCGGAGAGCGAGACGAGGACGGGCTCCGCTTCCCCTGATGTGTCTTCCCCCAATACTTCGATCGCGTCGGCCTGCGTCAGGTTGGCCGCACTGACGCGGTAAAATACCGGGACCGAGGACGGGCGCGGGATCCCGATCGCGGCGAGCTCCTCGATGTGATGGCGCAGCGCTGCCTCGTCACGGCCGGTCCACCCCGCCACCATCAGCCTCTCGATCGCGACCTCGACCCGGTCGGAGCCGGTGTCGCAAACCCGTTCGAAGCTCAGCATCGGCATGCCGTAAAGCAGAGTCCAGAAATTCCGTGCCAGCCCATTCTAGTGAATCGCTTTCCTTGCGGTCTACGCGCGATAGGATTCACCGGCTTGGCCGGGCCGATGTCCGTTCGCGCAGGCTGTATCCTGCTCTGCGCAGCCGTCGGGTGAAGTCCCCGAAATCCCGGGAGTGCTCCAGAATCTCGCGTAAGGAAGGCTCCTCGTCTGCAGCGTGTGCCGAACCGCTGAGGAAGGGGTGAGGGACGGGCCTTCGCCCGGGTGGCGGCTCGGCGCTGCTGACGAGGGGACCGGGGCGTTTCTGGATGGTCAGCACGAGCCGATCGCCCCTGAACACATCGTAGCTCTTCGGCGGTTCGGATCGTGCGTAGGCAACACGGGCGCCGAGCAAATCCGCGCCAAGGAGCACGATGAATTCCCGCCGCCTCATGACCATGGCGGGTTGTAGCCCGCGCCCGGGAATGGGCAAGCTTCAGGATCGCGCCAGGCGTTCGGGCCGCTGCGTTCCGGCCACGCCTCAGCAGTGCATCGCTAACCGAGAAGCACGCAGCCGCGCGCCAGTTGCGTCATGGGCAGCGCGCCGCCGCGCGATCCCGAATGCAGCACTCCCGCCGGCTCGTACGTCGGCAACTTGGCAATGCCGAGCTTGGCCAGTCCCTCGACATAGTTGTCCGTTGCGGGCGTTGCCTTCAGGTCCCCGGCTGCTGGAATGGCCGAGTGCCACGAACTCGCGGTGCCCAAGGCGATGGCCGATGTAATCGCGATTGCGGCCGAAGCCACGATCGCAGGCAACAGAGCAATGTAAACCAGCCAATCATCGGCCGGCCGGTTCTCGGCTCGCTTGCCGTGGGAAGCGCCATGTCTGCGGGATTCTCGCCGGATCATGACGAATCCTCCTTCTGAAGTCCCGCCATGTTGGTCTGCCTGGGCGGAAAGCTGCGTGAACCAGCTCACAGGGCAAAAGAAAACCCGGCGAATCGCAATACCCAAGACAATTTTGGTAACGAAACGGTTAAGACCTCGGACGGCCGTTTTCCGCTTTCGGAATCCACGTGCCGGGCCGCCCCCGCGATGTAGAGGGCGTCGAGGTGTCAGCGGCTCTCGGCCTCCAAGGCGCCCGCGAGATCATAAGTCGAGAGCAGCTGCTCGACCATGCCGGTCGCGCCATCCCAGTCGAACGTGCGAAAGCTGTGGCCCGTCGTGACGAAGCGGGCTCCCGCATAGAACATCTCGTACTGCGTGTGGCGCGAGCCGAATTCCGAGCCGATGGCGTCCCACGCCGCCTTGAGGAATTTGACCTTGCGCTCGGGACTCATCGAGGACGAGCGCTGGGTCTTCTCGATGATGGCCCGCAACTCCGGATTGGCGAAGTCGAGCACCGAGGAGGGCAGCATGATCAGCGCGCCGCCCGCGAGCTCGCGCAACAGATTGACCAGCCGCGGGTAAAGCTCCTGGGTGAGCACCTGGGCGGAATACATGTAATGCCGATTGGGCAGATAATATTCGCCCCATCGGTTGCCCGCTGCTTCCATCCCGGCCAGCATGGCATTGACCATGCCCGCGTGGGCCGCGAGATAGCCGAGCTGCTCGCGAACTGCCGGCATATCGGTGGTGCCGATCGATTCCGTGATGCGACGCGCTAGCCCCATCAGGAATTTGATCTTCACCGAGAGTCGGATTTGCGCCTGATAATTTTGATAGACGTGACCGGCGGTGTCATGGAACTGGGCGCGACACATGTCGACGTCCCGGTGCACGAACACGCGGTGCCATGGGACTTTCACGTCCTGAAAATGAATGAGCGCGTCGTTCTCGTCGAACCGCGAGGACAGTGGGTTGTCGTAGATGGACTTGGCGGCCGCCTCGTAGGACTTGCGCGAGAGCACGCGCATGCCCTTGGCGTTCATCGGCAGCGCACAGGAAAATGCCAGGTCCTCCTCGCCGGGCTTCAGCGGCTGCAGGTTGGCCACGAAGACTTCGTTCGCCATGATGGAGCTCGTGCCGAGCATCTTGGCGCCGCGCAGCGTGATTCCGCCCGCATCCTCGTCGACGATGCGAGCCACGAGATCCGGCACCTGCTCGCCCCAATGTTTGGAGCGATCCGCCTGGGGATTGACGATGACATAGGTCAGATAGAGATCGTTGCGGCTGATGTAATCGAAATAGCCGGCGAGCGCCTTGGCGCGCGCCTCGCCGTGGCGGCGAAATACCTCGATGCCCATGCGTTGGCCGACCAGCGAGGAGGCGAGATGGTCGGGTGAACGGCCCAGAAAGCCGTAGGACACGCCGGCCCATGCCTGCATCGCCTTGCGCCGCAGCACCATCTCGTCGTAATCGCGCGGCATCTGCCAGGCGCGATTGATCCGGCGGTTCGCGCCGTTGGGCACGAACGTCATCAGCTCGAGGTTCTCCGGACGGGCCTGAAAATCGTAGAGCGAGGCCGCCGAGCGCACCGCGTTGCGGAACGCCGGATGCGTGGTCACGTCCTCGACGCGCTCGCCGTCGATGTAGACCGCGCGGCCGTCTTTGAGCGACTGGATGTGCTCGGCGCCGGTCTTGCAGGTGCTCATTGCTTTCGTTCCTCCGGACGATAGGCGGCGGCCGGGAAGAGCCCGCCACGCTCGTCCTGGATTTTTGGCGCCCACTCTATCCCCGGCGCAACCGCCGCGTCGAGAACGAGAGCTTGCGAGGATTTGCCGTGAAACCCGCCGAGCCGCCCATGGGCGGGAAATTGACGAAGAAGCTGCACACCATCTCGCCGAAGCCGAGCGTCGCCATGGCCGTAGGCTCGTTTATCCGCACGGCGGCACAAATGTGTGATCCGGAGCGTAGCGAGCGGGTCGGAATGGGCGAGCCTTGCCGGGCTGCGCCGGGAAGGTCTCAGCGTGCTGCTGGTCGAGCAGAAGGCGCGCAAGGCATTGCCGTTCGTCGATCGCGTCTAGCTCCTCGCGCGCGGGACCGTTCTCGAGGCGGAATGTTGCAAGAGTCGTGACACAATTGATACAGTCACATGTCAGGTCGGTGAAAAGCTGGTGGCCATGAGTTTGGAATGGCAGGCGCGGCCAACTTCCCTGGCCTGGTCGAACCCCCTTGCCCGGTGGTGGGCTTTGATGACCCTCGTCAGCGGCGGAAACATCGCCGCTTGGGTCTTGCTGTACCACCAGCTCCACGCAGCGCCGATCGATGAGAGCACGCCCGGCATCGAACTCATGCTCCTTCTCTGTGCGGCCTATGTTTTTGGCTGCGCATTCCGGTCGTTTCTTCCGCGCGCGGATGTTCAGCGGATCTGTCTGTTCGACACGTGGCTGTCGAGCGTAGTCGTCGGACGTTCGGTTGCAACTGTAGCCGAGATCTGCTTCGCGGTGCAGTGCGCGATTGTCCTTCACCGGCTTGGCACGTCGGCGGGAGCGGAGATGACCGTGAATACCGCGTGGGTCGTCATGCCGCTGATCCTCGTCGCCCAATGCTTCTCATGGTATGCAGTGCTGACCACCAATTATCTGGGGAATGCGATCGAAAATTCGATATGGGCGGTTGCCTTCTCCGCCATTGGGGTTGGCCTCTGCCGAGTGGTCCCGGACTTCAATGGGCCGATTCGCCTGGTCCTCGCCGCCGCGATCGTCGGCATTGCAGGCTACCTCACCTTTCTTCTGAGCATCGATGTTCCGATGTACCTGAGACGATGGCAGACGAAACTTGCCGATGGCAGCAAGCTTCTGCGACCGCTCGAGGGTCTCCGCGACGCGAGCACGCGTTGGGTCGTGACGCACGATTTTTCCGAGTGGAAGGACGAGATTACTTGGATGTCGCTTTATTTCAGCGCGGCGGTCTGGGCAAGCCTCGCGCTCTGCATTTTCTACTCGCTCGGGAATGATCTCACGCGCCTCCGTGCGGAAACGGAGTCAGCAAGCGGTATCGTGACCACGTCAGCAGATAGCGCCCGGTAATCGGACCCCGAATCTCCCTTGGAGCTCATTTCGGAGGAATGCGCGATCTCGGCCACCTGCTCCGAACGTCGGCGGCAACCCCCGCCGGGAGATGCCGTATCAGGTTCCGCGTACATCGCGAAAGCCGCCGCCGTGATGGAACGCCGCGCGCTGGGCGCTGGAAGGACATTTTCAGGTCGGCATGGGCGGTGTGGACACGAGCCGAGCTCAGGGCGTGATCGTGAACTTCAGGCCGATGATGCCAATGAGGATCAGTGCCAGACAGGTGATACGGTAAAGATCGGCCCGCTCTTCGAACAGCAACATGCCCGCGATGACGGCGCCGAGGGCGCCAATACCCGTCCATACCGCATAAGCGGTCCCGAACGGCACGGATCTGAGCGCCAGACCGAGAAAGACGAAGCTCAACCCGAGCGCGGCCGCAGTGCGGATGCTGGGCCACAACCGCGTTCCTCCGTCGGAATATTTGAGCCCGAGCGCCCAGGCGATCTCCATTAGCCCGGCAAGGAACAAGGCGAACCAACCGGTCATCTTGGCCTCCGTCGATCCACCGTTTCGTGCTGGACACCCCCGCACGAACCGTCAGGCGGCGATGTTCGAGCTCGCCCCCAGTGATTCCACGATGAACCTGTCTGTCCGACCCGAATCCTGCGTCCACGCAGTCATTCTCTACGTTCAGCATTACGGTGTGTTGACGGACTGGTCGCGCCTTCGCAAAGCTTGCGTCACATCTTTGTAACGATGGCACGTGCGTGGATCCAGGTGCGGCCCGGGTCCACGTTCGTATGGCGGTAACCGCACGCGCTTCGCGCAACCGCAAACAGCCGGCTGGCGTCGTCATCCAAGTGATACAAGAATCGGTCATCTCTGCCCCTGCTCGTGGGTAGCGGATGGAAGCACGTTGATGGAGGCGGGTGGCACAAGGCGGTTCCGGACCCTGTTCTTGTCGGATATTCACCTCGGGACCCGCGGGTGCCAGGCCGAGCGGCTGGCCGAGTTTCTCCGTCATCACGATGCCGACACCATCTACCTCGTCGGAGACATCGTCGACGGATGGCAGCTCCGATCGGGATGGCATTGGCCGCAGGCGCATAACGACGTACTGCAGAAGCTCCTGCGCAAGGTGCGCAAAGGGACTCGCATCGTTTACGTTCCGGGCAACCATGACGAGTTCCTGCGCGAATATTGCGGCATGCATTTTGGCGGTATCGAGATTACGGAAAGCACGATTCACGTCTGTGCCGACGGCGGCCGTTATCTCGTCATCCACGGCGACTTGTTCGACATCGTGATCAGGCAGGCCCGCTGGCTCGCCTTGCTCGGCGACAAAGCCTATGACGCCGCCATCGCGGCCAACACCGTATTCAACAAGATCCGCCGACAGTGCGGCCTCACGTATTGGTCACTGTCGAAATGGGCAAAGATGAAGGTCAAGAACGCCGTGAGTTTCATCGGCGAGTTCGAACGTACTCTGGCGGCCGAGGCGCGGCGCCACGGTGTCGACGGCATCATCTGCGGCCACATCCATCACGCCACGATTCGAGAGGCATGCGGCGTTCGCTACATCAATTGCGGCGATTGGGTCGAAAGCTGCACGGCGGTTGCCGAGCACGCGGATGGCAGCTTCGAGATCCTCGAGTGGACGGCGCCGGCGCAAGCTGCGGATCCGGCCCCGCTCGGCCCGAGGATGCGCGCCGCATGATTCGCATCCTCGTCGCATCCGACGCATGGCACCCGCAGGTAAACGGTGTGGTGCAGACGCTGAGCGAAATCGCTCGCGCGGCCGAGCCGTTGGGGGCGCAGCTGCGTTTTCTGTCGCCGGACGCATTCCCCAACGTTCCACTGCCGACCTATCCTGAAATTCGCCTGGCATTGCCGCAGCCCGGTGCGGTCGCGCGCCGCATTCTGGCCGAGCAGGCGGACGCCATTCATATCGCCACCGAGGGCCCGATCGGCTATCTGACCCGCCGATATTGCTTCAGAGCAGGCGTGCCGTTCACCACCAGTTTCCACACCCGGTTCCCGGAATATCTTTCGGCGCGGGCCCCCATTCCGGAACGCTGGACTTGGGCTTGGCTACGTCGCTTCCACAACGCCGGCGTCGGCACGATGGCCGCGACACCGGCGCTTGCGGAAGAACTCGCCGGCCGCGGTTTCCGCAACGTCCTGCTCTGGTCGCGCGGCGTCGATGCCGCGCTGTTTCGGCCGCGTGCCGAGGCCGAGCTCGGCCTGCCGCGTCCGGTGTTCTTGAACGTCGGAAGAGTGGCGGTCGAAAAGAACCTCGAAGCGTTTCTGTCGCTCGATCTGCCGGGATCCAAAGTCGTGGTGGGGGACGGGCCGGCGCGCGCGGATCTCGCGCGGCGATTTCCGGGTGCGGTGTTCCTGGGCACCAAGCGCGGCCAAGCGCTGGCAGCCGTGTATGCCGCCGCGGATGTGTTCGTGTTTCCGAGCAAGACTGACACATTCGGCCTGGTGCTGCTGGAGGCGCTCGCCAGCGGCCTGCCGGTCGCGGCATTTCCGGTCAGAGGGCCGCGCGACGTGATCGGGAACGCACCCGTCGGGGCCCTCGATTCCGATCTCGGTGCCGCTTGCCGCCGGGCACTTGCTATCCCGCGGGACACGTGCCGTGCATTCGCTCTGCAGATGACATGGGAAGCCAGCGCCAGCAAATTTTTGAGCTTCCTTCGTCTGCATCGTCCCGCTGCGAGCCCGATCACCATCGCGGCAGCCGCATCAGCGGCTGGCCAACTCTGATTATGGCACCTTCTCTGACGTTGTCGCACAGCGAGAATCCGTCCGGCGCCAGCGCCACGATGGTCGATCCGTGCTCGAACCAGCCCATCTCGTCGCCTTTCGCAAACCGCGCATCGCAGTCCACGGTCGCCGCTCGGCCGCGACCGGACCCGGGCATGGTCGGCAAGAACTTCAGGCGAATGCCGGCGACCAGCACCGCCGCAACCGGCACCAAGGCCACGGTGAGCGGCGCGCGGATCAGCCGAACCCGCAGATGGGCGCGCTCGTTCTTGCAATACAGCTTTTCGACGCGGCGGAGCGCCGGCGGATTGACGTTCCAGACATCGCCGAAGATGTGCGTCACCCGATCGATCCGGCAATCATGCGGGGCGTGAAAACGGTGGTACATGCCCGAGGTGAGCCGCAGCGTCACGTAGCGGCCGTTGCGGTAGAGATCGACCGCGTCTTGCTCGCACAGCAGATCCGCGACCGAGTAAGCCGATCCCTTGATCTGCAAGAGGCTCGTGCCATCCAAGGTACCGGACGCGCCGACGATTGCGTCGCATGGGCTCACCAGGATCTCGGGGCTGCGATCGACCGGTCGCGCGCCTTCCCTGAGCTCCCTGACGAAGCAATCGTGCATGCTGCGAAACCGGGCCTTCTTGGCATCGCTCAGATCGAGATCGGAAAAGAAGCGCCAGACGCCGATCGACAGATCGCGGAGCAACGGCTGCTCGATCCGGCTGAACCAGCCTATGAAGCGCGTGGCCAGCCGGCGAGGAATCCGGTTGGTGAGCAGAAAATTGACGCCGTCCTGTTCGAGGGCACGCAGCAAGCGGGATCGCAGCGTCATGCTAGCGTAAACTTTCGACGATAAGCGTTGATTCGATGGCCTGGGTCGGCACGATACTGGGGCTTTCTGCGGCGGTCTCCGCCGCCCTGGTGACTTCGCTGGCCGAGGTCGGAACGCGCTTGGACGTTTCGAGGGCGAAGCGCAGCTCGATCACCGACCACGGGCGCATGGCGCGGTGGCTGGCATCGCTGATCCCGTTCTACGAATACGAAGACCTGCGGTTCTTCGGCTCCGACGATGCGCCGGCGGAAATCGTCGCGCGGCGGCACGAAGGCTTCATGCGGCTCTCCGAGCGCTACCGAACGCGCTTTGCCCAGACGATACGGCGCAGCGCCGAGCTGGCCGACGGCGTTTCCGACCTGCAGTTCACAGATGCCTATCGGGTACCGTTCCAATACAGCCGCTTCGTGCGCCGTCACTTCCCGACGGCCGCATTCGCGCAGTCGTCGACGGGCGTGACGCTCACCGACCTCGACGGCAACCAGCTCTACGACGTCGGCGGCTCCTACGGGGTCAACGTGCTCGGTTACGAGGCCTACAAGGGGATGATCGAGCGCGGCATCGAGCGGGTCGGCACGCTCGGTCCGGTGCTCGGTCCTTATCATCCGATCGTTGCGGAAAACGTCGGCCGCCTGACGCAGATTTCCGGCCTCGACGAAGTCTCGTTCCACATGTCGGGTACCGAGGCGGTGATGCAGGCGGTGCGGCTGGCGCGTTATCACACCGGCCGTTCGCACCTCGTGCGGTTCCGCGGTGCCTATCACGGCTGGTGGGGCGACGTGCAGCCTGGAATCGGCAATCCCTTGCCGGCGCGCGAGACCTACACGCTCAAGGAGCTCTCCGAGGATTCCCTGCGGGTGCTCCGCAGGCGGCGCGATGTCGCCTGCGTCCTCGTCAATCCGCTGCAGGCGCTGCATCCGAACGTGGCCCCGCCGGCCGACTCGTCCCTGATCGGCGGCACCGGAGGCCATCGGTTCGACCGAGCCGCCTACGCCGATTGGTTGAGGCGATTGCGCAAGGTCTGTAGCAGCCGCGGCATCGTCTTGATCTTCGACGAGGTGCTCGTCGGCTTTCGCCTGGGTATCGGCGGTGCGCAGGAGTATTTCGGCGTTGCGGCCGACCTCGTCACCTACGGCAAGACCGTGGGAGGCGGGCTGCCCATCGGCGTCCTGTGCGGGCGCGCGGACCTGATGAAGCGATTCCGCGACGACCGGCCGCTCGATATCTGCTTCGCTCGCGGCACTTTCAACTCGCACCCATACGTAATGGCGGCCATGAACGAGTTCGTGCGGTATCTCGAAACACCGCAGGCTCGCGACCTCTACGACAACGCCGATGCGGTCTGGAGCCGCAGGGCCGGGCGGCTCAATGAGCGCCTGCGAGCGGAAGGGCTGCCTATCGAGGCGCGCAATCTGTCCTCGATCTGGAGCATTCAATACGCACGCCCCTCGCGTTACAATTGGATGCTCCAGTTCTACCTGCGCGCCGAAGGTCTCATGCTCGGTTGGATAGGGACCGGACGTCTCATCTTCAGTCTCGATTACGACGAGACGGATTTCGCGGCGGTCGTGGAGCGTTTCGTGGCCGCGGCAAGAGCGATGCAGCAGGACGGCTGGTGGTGGACCGATCCACGCACCACCGACGCATCGATCAGGCGCCGGATCCTGAAAGAGATGCTCGTGCAGAAGCTCTTCGCGGCACGCGAGCGCCCCGGACGCTGACGAACGCGCCGTCATCCTGCTTGCGGCACCCGTTCGGCATGCGGGTGATCCCAGTCGCGGCCGATGTGGGGATCGATCAACTCGCCCCGCAACAGATGCAACGGAGCCTTGTAGTAAAGCTTGATATCGTGGAACGGGTCAGTCAGAATTTTCACCGCCCAGACCAGTCCGGTCCGAACATCCTTGATGAAAAACAGCTGAACCGTCCGGAACAGGAACCCGCCGGCGCCCACCACCAGCCACATTTGCGCGACATGCCGGACGAACTCCCAGGCGTCGCGGTGGGGTGAAAAGATGCCGAACAACGTCGGATCGAATACCAGCGGCAGGGGAGCCAGCGCAAAGATCGTCAACAGGACGACCTTTCGCCGCAGATTGTAGCCGAGCTTGATCTCTTCCTTGTGCTCGTGAGTGGCCTGGTTGACCCGGTCGTAGTCCTTCGGCTCGAAGAAGAAGTGGCCGATTTGCCTGCTCACCATGGCGACTAGCCAGCCGATCAGCGCGGCGATGGCCGGGTCCTCGAACATCATCACATAGGCGAACAGGAAGCTGATCGCGCTGAGCAAGTGAAGGGATTGGTTGACGCGGCTGTGATGGTAGTAGCGGTGGTCGTCCCAGCGTTGCAGCCGCAGAGCCGCGAGAAAGCTGCGCATGATCGGGCCCCCAATTTACCGTGAGTCGACGAGCTATGCCGATTCGATGAATCTCATGTGACGATCGCGACGGGCCGAGCGTTGCGGAGCGCCTTAGGCGGCGCTTCGGCTCGCCGGACGGCTGCTCTCGGCGGCCCTTGGACCGGCGTTCTTTGCGAAACGAATGAGCGAAAAGTGCCCGAGAGGAGGCATGGCGCGGCGCTCGATCAATTCGACGCCGGAGGACCGCTCGGCCCAATTGACATAACGCTCCCATGAAAATTCGGTGCGCCACCCGAGCCGGCGAGCGGCAGGCGCGAACCATCGCTCCATGGTGCGGCGCAGGCCCGCTTCGGCGCCGACGCGGCTGACCAGCACGATTTCACCGCCCGGCTTCAACACCCGAGCGAACTCATCCAGGGTCGCCTCGGGGTTCGGCACTGTCGTGACGACGTATTGCGCCACGACCACATCGAACGAGGAATCCGGGAAGCACAGGTGCTCCGCATCCATGACGGAAAGCCCTTCGACGTGGAGAAGCCCGAGCTGTGAAACCCGTTCCCGCGCCTTGCGCAACATGGGCTCTGAAATGTCGATGCCGTAGAGACGATTGGCGGGCGAGTACTGTGGGAGCGAGATTCCGGTCCCGACGCCGACCTCGAGGATGCGTCCGCCGACGCGTTCGGCAGCCGCAATTGCGGCTTTGCGGCCGCTCTCGAAAACCGGTCCGAATACGAGATCGTAGACCGGCGCCCAGCGCGCATAGGCCCTGGCGATCGTGTCTCGGTCGAGCTCGTTGTGCGTGACGTCGGTCATCGTTTTGATTTCCCTGATCGGCGGCTCGCTATGGGCCATTGCGACTACGGCCCGCATGGGCCGCCCGGCGGAGTCGAATCGAATTTGACAATACTGCGGAGCTTGTATCGCAATCGTGTGACAATACGGCCGCCGTTTGCCGTATGATCCGCCCGACATAGCGGGCGCGCTCGGATCGGGTGCGTTCGATATCCGCTATCCCTGGACAGCGCCGCGACCTGAGCAAAGTCGGAGTTGGGCCGACCCGGCAGCACTGTTGTGCCGCAGTCACGCCAAAAAGAAAACAGAGTTCAGGTGCTTTCGTCTTATTGGGCGATGGCCAAAGCTGGATAATAACTGATTCGATGTGGCTCAGCGATTAAGACGCGCGGGGATGGGTTCGATGGATGCGAAGGTGCTACTGCTGATTGCCCTTCTCGCGCCGATCCTGATGCTGGCCGCGGGCATTTTTGCGGGTCGGAAAAGCGACAGACCCGGCTTGGAGCCGACGCGTGATCGGATATCGTCATAGACTGCGCCCGGCCAATTCAGGGGATTGACGGCGTTACCATTGGTGCAGCTCCATGTAGGAGGTCCTTGTGGCCGCGAAGCGACGCTTTCAACTCGTTCTGATCAAGCCGTCGCATTACGACGAGGACGGCTACGTGATCCGCTGGTGGCGTGCTCTGATTCCCTCGAATTCCTTGGCGGCCGTGTATGGCATCGCGGCCGATTGCGCAGCGCGCCAGGTCCTCGGGCCCGAGGTCGCCATCACCATCGAGGCGATTGACGAGACCCATACGCGAATAAATGTGCCGGCGCTGCTGGCGCGGTTTCGCCGTCATGCCAATTTTGGGCTAGTTGCACTCATCGGCGTTCAGTCGAACCAATATCCGCGCGCCCTCGATATCGCACGACCGTGTCGGCAAGCCGGGATTCCGGTCGTGATCGGCGGGTTCCACATCTCCGGATGCCTGTCGATGCTGGACGGTCAGGCCGTGAACCTCGACGATTGCCGGGATATGGGTATCGCTATGTTCGCCGGCGAGGCAGAAGGCCGATTCGACACGGTGTTGCGCGACGCGGCCGCAGGTCAGCTCGCGCCGACGTACGACTTCCTCCAGGATCTTCCCGGTATCGAAGGCATGCCGGCGCCGTTCCTTCCCAAGCCGTACGTGGTCCGGACCATCGGTCACAATTCGAGCTTCGATGCCGGTCGAGGCTGCCCATACCAGTGCTCATTCTGCACGATCATCAACGTCCAGGGCCGCAAGTCGCGCTATCGTTCCGCCGATGACGTGGAGCGCGTCGTGCGCCTCAACTGGGAGCAGGGAATCCACAGATTTTTCATCACCGACGACAATTTCGCGCGGAACAAGGAGTGGGAGTCCATCCTCGACCGCTTGATCGAGCTGCGGGAGGGCGGGATCCCGCTCGCCCTGATGATCCAGGTCGATACGCTTTGCCACAAGATCCCGAATTTTGTGGAGAAGGCGAAACGGGCCGGCGTCACGCGGGTCTTCATCGGACTGGAGAACATCAACCCGGACAACCTTGCAGCGGCCAAGAAACGCCAGAACAAGATCACCGAATATCGCAAGATGCTGCTTGCCTGGAAGGCCCATGGCATCCTTACACTTGCAGGTTATATCCTCGGATTTCCTGCCGACACGGCTGACACGATCGAGCGCGACATCGCGATTATTCAGAAGGAGCTGCCGCTCGATATTCTCGAATTCTTCTGCCTGACGCCGCTGCCGGGATCCGAGGATCACCGGATTCTGTGGAAGGCGGGCGTTACGATGGATGCCGACCTTAACAAATACGATCTGGAGCACCCCTGCACGGCACATCCAAGAATGAGCCAACAGGAGTGGCATGCCGTGTATCGCGCGGCGTGGTCGCTCTACTACACGCCGACGCATATGAAAACGCTCCTGCGCCGTGCGGCGGCGACCGGCGTGCCGCTGGGTAGCCTGATGCGGTTATTGGCGCGGTTTGCGCTCACCGATCCACTCGAAAATTTGCATCCCCTCCAGGGCGGGATTCTTCGCCTCAAGCATCCTTCTGAGCGCCGACCCAACTTGCCGCGCGAGACGCTGTGGATCTTCTGGCCGCGTTTCATGTGGCAAACGCTCCGTACACACGCGATCGCTGCTCGCATGGTCCTGCGCCTGCTGCTGTGGAAGAGAGCCATCGCGCGCGATCCCGCCGCGCGGACCTACAAGGATCTGGCACTTACACCGGTCTGCGAGGATGAGGATATGACCCTCGACCTGCTCACCAAGACAACGGGTGCGCGCGCTGCGGTCGCGCACTTGAAGAAGGTCGCGGAATTAACCGGCGCTGTCTAGCACTGCGATTCCGATCCACGGCTGACATTGCCTCGCGCAATTCTAAGTCCAGTGTGGGTCATCAGCAGTATCGAGTTGGTTCCGACTACCGGTCGCTTGATGCCGATGACCAAGACTGCGACAGCCTTGCTTTCGGTGCTGCTACTTGGTGGAACGGCTCATGCAAGGGATGACGGCTGCTACGGGGAAATCACAGTCGGTCACGGTTGGGGCAATATACGAAGCCCCGATCACAATAACCCGAGGTGTTTCTTCACATACAAATGGAAAGCTTCGTCCTCCCGCCACGACATTCCGGACCGTGACGCTAGGCGGATCGAGGAAGTGTGTGCTGCTGCGGTGGTGGGCAACGACAAGGGCGTGTACTGTCAGATTATCGGGAAGTTCCGCAAGGCCAAGGACGGGGTTCCACAACTGACCAAACTGAAAGGCGTGAAGGTAATCGACGCCCCGAGTGTGAAATCGGGAAGATGAAATTGTCACGCCGAACGAAGGGCATTACCGAGTGGCGAGCATTCAGATGTGTTCCATATCCGAGACGAACCGTGCGGCGGGCTGCAACGCCTGCAGCGCCAAGCCGTGCAGCCCGCGTCAGCTGCTGGCGAAAGCCCGTGAGTACCTGCACCCCAGATAGCCGAACGCGCTGTGCGGAACCGGCGAGGTCCGGTCTGGATCAATTGCGGCCGTCGACGGCCCTCGGGGAGGGTCCGCTCTTCGCCTTAGCCGACCTGAACTGCCGAATCCGGACACGGCCCCTATGTGCCATTGGCGGATTCATGCGCTGCTGCAAACAACGTCAGCCATTATTGCAGGTAATTGCGAATCTTCGCCAAAAGTCGGGGTGGGCCGTAAGGTTTGGGCGCAAAGTCATCCCAGCTAGCCGCTATGACCTGCTGTTCGTCCTCACTCGTGCTGGCAGCCGGCCCCGATCAGATCACTTCGTATTGGAAAAGTCCTTATCCTCGACCCACCACTCGGTGTCCGCCAATCTGCCCTCGGTGAGCATTTTCACGTTGATTTCATGCTGGTCAGCCCAATAGCTGATAACCTTGACCTTGATCGGTCCGGAAATGAACTGCCACGCCTGCCGTTCGCCGAGAATGATTTGTTGATAGATCCGGACGTCCTTCGGTGCAAAGGTCCGGCGGACCCGCTTCCACACCGCCAAATCCGGCTCGTCAGTGAACCAGATCGAGTTGTTGGCGATGTATCCCGTATCCCCGTCACGAATTTCCGCAGCCTCACCGCGCACGCTGGCAAAACATAGAAATGCTGCGGTGGCCAATATCACAGGCTCTTTCAGCGTCGGCATAGCACTCATGGCGGACATTGCGTGAGGTCCATCATGGTGCCCAGTGGCGGATCGATTTTGCTCTCGCCGGCAACTGCTCAACCATCGGCCAGCTCTGCCAACCGAACGTCAAGAGATGAACGATAACAGCAATGACACCGCTGTTCCATCCCTGAACAATGTCCGGCAGTGACGCAAATTTGAAATTCGACACGACAGCATTGCCCAATGCTCGATATGCGTCGATGCCGTCGAAAAGGGCTCGTGAAATCCGGCGACCGGTCATTCTGTCGCTTTAAGATATCAGCGACGGTGCTTCGCCATGATAGGCGGCAGACAAGCGATTGTGGCGCGATATCGCACGATACGAGCCCAGTAACGGAGTTCCTGTAGAGACGCAGCTTCAACGCTGAGCCGGTACACGGTCGCTGCTCTCCGCATCGGCGGGGAATGGTGCTGTGTGCCCGTCCTGTCCCGACTTTATTGCGCTCGCGAGGTCTGCGACGTGGCCGGACGAAAGGCCTGCATCGCACAGCCGTTTGATCTCGCTGTCACGCTCCGCCAGCGTGCGCTCGAGGCGCTCGATGTTGTCGAACAAGCGCGCCGTGGAAAGTCTGAGAAAATAGAAGCCGAATTTGGGGTTTTGGTATTAGATTTGTTTGATTTGGTCATAGGACATTTCGACGATCGATCCATCTTCGACGCAAAAGAGCGTTTGAGTCCGCCTCTGGTCGGGAGCCAACATGCCGAGTTCGCCGACGACAGCCCCCGGCGGGACATCGATATTGATTTCCCGAAGGTGAAGGCGGCCCTCGACAACCAGATACATGCAGGAAGCCTCTTCACCTTTTCGGAACAGCGTTTCGCCGGCTTTGACCGAGCGTTTTGTCATGAACGGCTTCAGCCAGTCCAGGGAATGGTCGCCGACACTTGCCGCATTCACTTTCTTGATCAAATTGAACATTTCGAAAAGCCGAACGCAATTGAGCGGGAGCAATATTATATGCTGAATGACCGTCGGATAAATCCCCGATAAGAGGCCGAATGCAATCTGGCCGATGTTGTGAGCAATGCCGGTGATCCTCAGAGGGATCATCGTCCTCATCGCCAACATGGCGAGGCCCAGGCCGGCGGCGATGTAGCCGATCCATTGCACGTAAGTCACTGGATCAAGCTCCAGCATGGCGCCGCTACCGACCGCCGCTCTCGCACCTCGGCAGGTCTAAACTCGAGCGTCGGTTCATGAGTCACCTCTCGGTGACGATGATGCTCACCTTCGCTACAGGAAAACGTATCCGTTCTGTTTGTTTTTGCTGTTGGTGGTTAAACGGTACGGCGCATTTTCGTAATATACGCGGCAAGACTCACGAGAAGTCTGCTTGAAAGTGCGCGCTGAGACGGAAACAAAAAGGTGACGAGTCACATTTAGTAAAATTGGGAATTACGAGTCTGCCGGGTGAGGCGGGTCAGGTTTTGCTCGGCTTCCCATTCGCACGGACGTGTTGCTCCGGCGCAGCCGAAACGCGCGGCGGCGGTCCGCGGACCCGGCCTGACAGCGGGCGGTGCTTACTGCAGCAGTCGCAACAGCGCCCTGCCGGCGCTGCTGTTGAGCTCTTTCTTGTCGAGCGTGCCGTCGTTGTCTTTGTCGGCCGCCTTGAAGCGCTTTTCGACCAGCGCCAGGTACTCGTCCTTGTCGAGCGTCTTGTCTTTGTCGGGATCGGCTTCGCGAATGCCCTTGGGGCTCAGGACGCCGCGCAGCTCCTGGCGGTCGAGCGTACCGTCGTGATCGCGATCGAGCGCATCGAACTTGGCGGCCGCCGCCTTCTTGGCTTCGGCGAGATCGAGGGTGCCGTCGCGATCGGCGTCCCATTGCTGCAGCACGGCATCGGCACCGCCGCTGCGGCTCTTGCCTTGCGCGGAAGCGCCCGCCGGGAAGCTTGCGATCAGCAACAGAGCCAGCAATAGGCGGAACATGAGCATCTCCTCAAGTTTGAATGGCAACGCGGGTGAGAATCCTTGGTTCCTCCCACTGTAACGGCGAAAGATCTCAACGAACGAGTTTCATGCGCGCATGCGCCTTGGCTTCCGGCAACGTGCCGGGATTTCCGGATGTCTTGAGTGTCACCGACCATGGTCCCGCCCCCCGGTGCGCGAGCCGCCGCGAAAGCAGGGAAGCTTGCTCCGGCGCGAGGAATTCGATCGCATGCGGGCCCGCCTGAAACCTTACGCCCCGCGCGGCGAGTTCCCCATCTCGCATGTCTTCTCCGCCTCGACCGAACACGACCGTACCCCAATTTCGGGGTTCGGCCAGATCCGGAACCGCAACTTGGATCGAGGCGATGCCGACAACGTCGTTGCGATGCCGATGCTCGTGTGGAACGCGCTCCTCGCGGGGGGTCTCGTCTTCGATCAGGAACGGCGCGACGAAAGCATAGGGCGCGACGGGCTGCGCCAGCCTCCAGCGCAGGCCGTAGCCGTCCGGGCGCGTCCGGGCACCCGGCTCGATCCGCATCGTCACTCCAGCCTTGCGGAAGTTTTCCATGTCGCCCGCAAGATCGTCGGTCCGCATGCAGAAATCGATCAGCCCGTCGCCCTGTTGGGCGGCGGGCCACCAGCGGTGCTGGGGATTTTCCCGCTCGAACGCGATCAGCTCGATGTAGGCGCGGTCCGACAACGCGATCAGCGCATTGTGCGTACCGGCAGGGTGCGCGCCGCCCCGAACCACGGAAAAGCCGAGTTCTCCGTAATCGCGGGTGGCGGCCGCGAGATCCGGAACGATGAGGACGATGTGGTCGACGGCCAGAAGAGCCATGTCCCGATCCGTTCGCGCAAACGGCTACGCCGCTTTGTCAAGATGCCGGTTGCACGTGAACGGGGCAAACAAAGAACGGTCCCGATCACTCTCGGGGACGGGGGCTGGGGACAGCATCGGGACCGTGCCGATCAGTTCGATGGGCCCGGCAGTCTAGGCATAATCGGATTAGGGTTCGGCTTTAACCTTGCGTTAACCTTAATGAAAGCTTGACGTTATCGGCCTGCGCGGCAGTTTTAAGCCGTGCAGGCCTTGCACGACGGCGGCCAGCGGATCGAAATCCAGGTCAGCCGGAAGCCCATCTCGAGGGAGGTCGAGGCATGAACGACAGCAAGAGCCCGCGGTTCGCCGCAGCCGATATTGCCGCTATCGCCCATCTCTACCGCGGGGAGCTCTATCGCAGCACCGTTTGGCGTACGAGGCTCGATACGACAACGAATTGGGCGGTCGTCACCACCGGACTGGCGCTGTCGCTGACCTTCAGCAGCGAAACTGCTTCGCCACTGCCGCTCGTTCTCGTGGGGCTGCTGGTCGCGGTTTTTCTCTGCATCGAGGCGAGACGCTACCGCTATTTCGATTTCTGGCGGATCCGCGCCCATATCCTGGAGGTGCAATTCTTCGGCCCGATCCTGCGCGGGGACGGGGTGCGGGTCGACAACGGTTGGAACCAGACGCTCTACCAGGATTATCGCGCTCCGACGCTCCACATCACGTTCCTGGAGGCGGTCGGACGACGGCTGCGGCGCAACTACGGCTGGATTTTCCTCATTCAGGTGACCTCCTACGTCGGCAAGCTGCTCATTCATCCGGCTCCGATCGCCTCGCTCGACGAGTTTTTCGCCCGGGCCAGCATCGGTCCGGTGGCGGGCGAGGTCGTGCTGTTGGCCGGGCTCATCTTCCATGCGACCTGGATGACCATTGCGATCGTCACCTATCGCAGCCGCAGGGGTGCCGACCGGGCGCGGCCCTCGCGACCGAGCAGTGATTCGGTACTCGAACTCGCCCGCGGGTCCTGAGCAAGGGTGGTGCCCGCTCCGGATCGGGGGCCCGCCTTGCTCGACCTCCCGGCCGAAGCTGCTCGCGCCGCGTTCTGGAAAGGGCTGACGCTCGGCGTCGTTTGCGCGCTGATCTGGGGCGTGCAGGCCGTGATCTCGCGCCGCTCCGTGTTCGACGGGCTCAGCGCCTCCGACGTGACGATCCTGCGCTTTCTGGTCGCGAGCCTCGTGCTGCTTCCCGTGGCGCTTCGTCAACAGCCGGTCGTCGTGGGCGAGCTCGGTTGGCGCCGCGCCCTGGTGCTCACCCTGCTCGCAGGCGCGCCCTATACGCTCATCCTCGTCGGTGCCGCAGCGTTCGCGCCGGCGCTGCACAACGCCGTGATCACCCCGGGGCTCATCCCGGTGATGGCCATGCTGCTCGGCTTCCTGGTGCTGGCGCGCCGCTCCCCAGGGCTCGAACTCGCCGGGGTGGGGCTGATCCTCGCCGGCATTCCGCTGTTCTCCTGGGATGCGCTGACCGGCACGCCGGCCCGCGAAGGCGCTTGGCGCGGCGACCTGCTGTTCGCGCTGTCCTCGGTGATGTGGGCCTATTTCGGCCTGTTGGCGAGCCGCTGGAAGGTGCGCCCGGTCGCCGCCACCGCGAGCATGGCGGTCATCTCGCTGCTCGGTTCGCCGCTCTGGGCGCTGGTCGTCCCGATGCGGCTCCTGCATGCCTCGCTCGGAGCGATCCTGCTGCAGGCGATCTACCAGGGACTGCTGGTCGGGGTATTCGCGACCTTCCTCTACATGCGGGTCGTGGCGCTGATCGGGTCGGTGCGCGCCGCCCTCTTCCTACCGCTCGTTCCGGTCATTACCGCGCTCACCGGGGCGATCCTGCTCGGCGAGACGCCATCCAGGGTGGAGCTCGCCGGAATGCTGCTCGTCATCGGCGGAATGGCACTCGCGCTTGCTTCGCGCGGCGAGTGAGCGGATCCGATCTGCCGCGCGGCACGTTGTCGGGCCGCGCGCGAGGGCGTACGCTTCAGATCGATCACCTGCCTCGTGCGCCGGGACGTTGCCGGGCCATGCCGACCACCAAGCAGATCAGCGAAGTCCTGCTCGGAACGGCGCTCGATCCGTTCAGCAAGAAGACCCGGCAGCATATCGCGCTGGTGGCGTTTCTGGCCTGGGTCGGGCTCGGTGCCGACGGGCTCTCCTCCTCCTGCTACGGCCCGGAGGAGGCGTTCCGGGCGCTCGGCGAGCACAAGCATTTCGGCCTGTATCTCGCGCTGGCGACGGCGATCACGGTGTTCATCATCGCGGTCGCCTACAACCAGGTCATCGAGCTGTTTCCGTCGGGCGGCGGCGGCTACAAGGTCGCGACCAGCCTGATCGGCTCCTATACCGGGCTCGTTTCGGGCGCGGCGCTGATCGTCGATTACATGCTCACCATCGCGATCTCGGTCGCGAGCGGGATCGATGCGGTCTTCAGTCTGCTGCCGCTCGGCGCCCAGGAGTTCAAGCTCGTCTCCGAGCTCGTGCTCGTCGGCGTGCTGCTCTATCTCAACCTGCGCGGCATGCAGGAATCCATCAAGGTATTGCTGCCGATCTTCCTTGGATTCTTCCTCACCCACGTCGTCTTGATCAGCTACGGCGTGCTTGCGCACGCGGACCAGCTTCCGTCATTGATTCCCGACACCCTGAACGAAACCGGGCGGTTGACACGGGAGATGGGCTGGATCTTCGCCGCGTCGCTGTTCCTGCGCGCCTATTCGCTCGGCGGCGGCACCTATACGGGCATCGAGGCGGTATCGAACAACGTGCAGTCGCTGGCGGAGCCCCGGGTTTCGACCGGCAAGTGGACCATGTTCTACATGGCGCTCTCCCTGAGCTTCACGGCCGGCGGCATCATCCTGCTGTATTTGTTGTGGGACGTGAGCCCGGAAGAGGGCCAGACGCTGAACGCCGTCACGTTCCGTGCCATCCTGGAAAGCTTCGGCTGGCAATCGCCATTCTGGCAGAACGCGGTGCTGCTGCTGGTGCTGGCGCTCGAAGGCGGGTTGCTGCTGGTCGCGGCCAATACCGGGTTCCTCGGCGGCCCGGCGGTCCTCGCCAACATGGCGGCGGACTCCTGGGTGCCCCACCAATACCGCTATCTTTCCACTCGGCTGGTGACGCAACGCGGAATCCTGCTGATGGGGGTGACCGCGTTCGGCATTCTGGTCGTCACCGGCGGCAGCGTCGCGCTCCTGGTGGTGCTCTACAGCATCAACGTGTTTCTGACGTTCTCGCTGTCGCTGCTCGGCCTGTGCATCTATTGGTGGCGAGTACGGCGGACGGATGGGCGCTGGCTGCATCGCATCGCGCTCTCGATCGTCGGCTTGGCGGTGACGTCGGGCATCCTGCTGGTGACCCTCGTCGAGAAATTCACCGAGGGCGGTTTCCTGACGGTTGGCATCACCGGCGTGGTGATCGGCTTCTGCCTGCTCAATCACGCGCACTACGCCTACATCAAGCGCAAGCTCCGAACCGCCGACGAGGCGCTGGGCTGGATCGATTATCCGCCGGTAGCAAATCCGCCGCCGCTCGATCCCAAGCAGCACACCGCCGTCTTCGTGGTGGGCTCGAGCCGCAGCGGCGGCATCTACGCCCTGCAATGGGTGCGGCGGGAATTTCCCGAGCATTTCCGCAATTTCGTCTTCATGAACGTGCGCACCGTCGACGCTCAGAGCTTCAGCGGCAAGGAGGACCTCGAGCGAATGCGGGAACAGGCGACCGCCGCGCTGAATTATTTCATCAATCATTGCCACCATGACGGGCTGCCGGCGACCTCCTATCTCGCCTTCGGAACAGACCCGATCGAGGAGCTGGTCCAGCTCGCGGAAAAAATCTATCAGGATTTTCCGCACAGCATCTTCTTCACCAGCAAGCTGATCTTCGAGCACGACAACTGGTACATCCGCCAGCTGCACAGCGAGGCGGCGCTGACCATGCTGCGCAAGCTGCATCAGCGCAACATGCCGATGGTAATCCTGCCGATGCGGCTCTAACCGCGTTCACCAGCCGAACGGCGGGCCGATCATCCGCCAGATCGCTTCGACAACGGCGCCCCCGGAAAGGATCGCGCCGGCGAGCGCCACCGCGGCGACCGTCGTCGGCGCCGGGCCGCGCCTCAGCAAAGCCGACAGCGCGAGCGCCACGGCCGGAAGCATCGGCAGCAGATAACGGCCTTGCACGCCCTCGACCTCGATCGACGCGATCGGGGTCCAGATTAAGAAGAAGATCAGGTAGATCGTGAGCCAATAGGCGAACGCCGTCAGTCCGGCCACCCACGCGATGCGCAACCGCGTGCTGCGCTCGGCTTGCATCGGCACGAGAAAGGCCGTGACCAGCGCGAGCGTCACCACCGGATAGACCCAGTACTGCAGCCAGGTATCGAGCCAGCCGAGAATGCCGATGAGCTGCAGCCAGTAATCGCGGGTCCAGCGCAAGCTCGTGAGCACGGCCAGAGGAAAGTGCAGCGGATGCTCCAGCATGAAATGGAGTTTCCACAGAAAAGAAAAATGCTCCGCCGGCACATCGGTGTTGTGGTAGAGCCGCCACGCGCCGGCGTCCGCGGAGACCGCAACGACCCAGAGAGGAGCTGCGAGAAGTCCCGGGACGATGACGAGAGCGAGGGTGCGCCAGTGGCGCGGCCATTGCCGGAACGGCCGGGTCATGAATTCGAGCAGGACGAACGCAAGCTGCGGGGGTTTGCTGAGCACGCACACCGTCATGAACAACGAGCGTTCCCACGGCCGCCGCTCGCCGTCGGTTGCGGCACGCAGGCACAGCGCGGCGACGACCATCGTGTAGGCGAGCGCGGCGCCGTCCGCGCTCACCACCGACCGCCCGTAGAGGGCGGCTGGCAGCATCGCAATCGCGACGAACGCCCAGCTCAGCCGCCCCGCGATCGCGATCGCATAGGCAGTCACGGCCGTCATCGCCAACAGTCCGGCGAAGCGCATCGACAAGAGCGTGCCGACGAAATCGAGATCGGCCAACCTGGCCCCGAGCGCGGCCGCGATCTGCGGCAGATAGGCGATAGGCGTATACCCTTCCGAGCCCCAGTAGAGCTGGAAAACCGCGGGGCCGGCGTTATCGCGACTCGGGAGGGCGAAATATTTGGCCCAGACGTCCCGGTAATTGAAGTCCTTGGCCTTGCCGACTTTGAACATCGCCCGCTCGAACAGGGCGTAGCCTTGGTGTAAGCGCTGCGGGACGAAAATACCCTTGCGGCCGTGCTCGTCGGCGGTGACCGGAAGAATTTCTCCGACTGAAATCGCGTACGCGCGCAGGAAATGTGCGGGCTCGTCCGGTCCCTCCAGCGGGGGCGTCAGCGCGATCGTCAGCGTTCCAAACAGCAGCGACAGAATTACGAATGCGGCGACCGGGCGGGCCATCACGAATTGGAGCGCACGCAGGCCGCGCCGAGCCTCGACGGCGGATGGCGGCAGCGGTCTGGTCGGAAGATCGTCGAATGTGGCCATTGCCGAGTCGATATACCAGAGCCGACATTGAGCCCCAAGGAGACGGCGCTCGAGCGAGCGGGATCAGATGCGCCCGTTTCGGGGCACTTATCACGGCACTGCGTCACAGGGCAGGATCGCGGAAGGAGTGACGCCCATCGCATTTCCCCCGGAACTCGCGATTGCTAAGGGTGTGACAGAACTAGCGACGAAAGTATCAGGTTGGGACGCGTACTTATAAATCGGCTCAATGTCCTTTTCGGTCTGAAAGCAACCGAGATGCTGCGTTGCCGCGAACTGTCGCGATGTGCAAAAGGCGACCTTGCATGACCTGCAATGACCGTCCAGAGGATGGAGCCCTGGATGTCCGTGTTGGCCGGGCCGCAGGAGCGGGCGTCGGTTCAGCAAGCCATCCACCGTGCCGCCGCTCCGTGTAGAATACCCACGCAGAGCAGCACTCATGTCTACTCCCGGGCAGGGCCGCATCGAACGCCGACTAGCCGCCATCCTTGCCGCAGGGATGAGGCGGCGGGAGTTCATCGCGCTTGTTGGTGGCGCTGTCGCTTGGCCCACAGGACTGTATGCACAGCAGGCGACGGGGAAGGTCCACCGGATAGGTTATCTCGCGGGCGGCTCGTCGACACTTCCTTTTCATGCGGCGTTCCGGGAAGGGCTGCGCGAACTCGGATGGGTTGAGGGCCACAACATCGTCATCGATTATCGCTTTGCGGAGGGCCAATACGACCGGCTGCCCGGCCTCGCAGACGAGTTGGTCCGGCTCAAGGTGGACATAATCGTAGCGGCGCCCACGGCAGCTGCGGTGGTAGCCAAAAAGGCCACCGAGGCCATTCCTATCGTCATGATTAGCATTGGCGATCCTGTTGGGCTCGGGCTCATCGCGAGTCTCGCGCGGCCGGGTGGGAACGTCACAGGGGTGTCCTACAGCGTCGGCCTCGAACTATTCGGGAAGCAGCTGGAGCTGCTCAAAGAGACCATCCCTATGGTCCGCCGTGTGGCTATTCTGTCGAACCCCGCCAATCCGGCCCAGGCGCGCGCAATAGAAAACGTGAAGGCGGCGGCCGAGTCATTGGGAGTACAGCTTCAACTCCTGGGGGCCCGAGATCCCAAAGAGTTCGACGACGCCTTCGCGGCTATGGCCAAAGAGCGTGCGGGCGCACTCCTCGTGGTGGCGGACGCGGTATTCAATATCCACCGAGCACGGCTCGTAGACCTCGCGGTAAAGAACCGGCTGCCGTCGATGTATGGGATCAGGGAGAGTGTGGAGGCCGGGGGCCTCATGTTTTACGGGCACGATGTCTTGGGCCAAGCGCGGCACGCCGCCACTTTCGTCGACAAGATCTTCAAGGGCGCGAAACCCGCCGACCTACCCGTCCAGCAGCCGACTAAGTTCGAGTTGGTCATCAATCTCAAAACCGCGCAAGCTCTTGGCCTCACCGTCCCGCCCTCCCTGCTCGCACGCGCCGACGAGGTGATCGAATAAGGCGGCGCTCGCCGCGGCTACTCATGTCCGCTAACGAATGTCCGCCATCGAGGCAGTTTGCCCGCTGTCTAATGACGGCTTTGGGTCATTCTCGACCGATGCAGCGGGTTTTGGCTGCCGGATCATGTCCGCTTCGCACCGAAAGTGGACCTCAGATCAAGTCCAGACCGTATTGAGATCGGTCATAGCCTCGTGATTCAAACCCCAAATCTGTGAGCTTCGAATCCTGCGCTCCTCGCGGCCAACGATCTCGCCTTCATAGGCTCCGCGCCAGGAACTTTGAAGGGCGGCGGGCGTTCCCCCTGGCCGGCGATGCAGCGTCGGGAAACGTGCCGCGTTCGGCCGGGTGCAGGGGTGGGTTCACATGCGTTCTCAGTGCGACGGCGGGGTATGGGTGATTGTCCCCGCTTACAACGAGGCGCGGGTCGTCGCCGGCGTCATTTCCGAGCTCAAACGAGAAGGGTGCCGGGTCGTGGTCGTCGACGACGGCTCGTCGGATACGACCGGGAAAATCGCGGCCGAATGCGGCGCGATCGTCCTCGCGCATCCGATCAATCTCGGGCAGGGCGCCGCGCTGCAGACCGGCATCGAATTCGCGCTCTCGCGCGGGCCGGAGTTCCTCGTCACCTTCGATGCCGACGGTCAGCACCGTGCCGCCGATATCGGAACGCTGCTCGCGGCCCTGCAAACGCGCGGTGCCGATTTCGCGCTCGGCAGCCGATTTCTCGGTGGCGCGGTGAATATGCCGCCGGCACGGCGCTTCCTATTGCGGGCGGCGACCATGTTCACGCGGCTGGCCACCGGACTGGTGCTGACCGACGCCCATAACGGATTGCGCGCGATGACGCGGCGCGGCGCGCAGCACATCCGGTTGCGGCAGAACCGGATGGCGCATGCCACAGAGATCGTCGCGCAGATTGCGGCGAGCGGGCTCACGCTCGTCGAAGTCCCAGTGACCGTCGAATACAGCCGCTACTCGCTCGCCAAGGGGCAGCGATCCGGCGATCTCCTCCTCATTCTGATCGACCTGTTCGCGCGGAGGCTGCATCCATGATCGCCCAAGCGGTCCTGACCATGCTGCTGTGCGGCGTCATCGTTTACGCCTTTGCCGAGCGGCGCCGTTCTCCCCTGGTCGGGGTGCTCTCGATGCTGACCGGCCTCGCCGGCATGTATCTGGTTTGGATTCCCGATCACGCGACCGCTGTTGCGGAAATGACCGGAGTAGGCCGCGGCGTCGACCTCGTTCTCTACATCTGGGTGGTGATCAGCCTGCTGCTCTTCCTCAACCTGCATCTCAAACTGCGCATGCAGATGGATCTGATCACGGCGTTGGCACGATCGATCACGATCGCCAACGCATCGAGTGCCTCCGACGGGAGCACGGCCGTTTGAAGGTTCGGCTGCCTGCTGCTGCGTCACGGTTGTTCGGTTCAATTTCAAGGAAAATCTCCAGGCGGGCCGGACTGTTACGATTGGAGCCCCCGGTCGAGCGGCCATGCTGCATGCATTTGGGGAAAATGATTCATGGCTGTCTGTCGCACCCAAGAAAGTATGCCGCCGATCTTGGGCCGCGATATTGTTTGCCCCTCCCAATTGCGCTTCGGGTGCGATCCTGATTTCGGGTCGAAGGCCCAAATCGTGCAAAGGCGGCGATCCTGAAATCGAGGGCAAACGTTGGGCGCGTGCGGTGGCCCGATTCCCGTGCCAAGAGCTCGAAGCCAAAGGGAACGCAAGTGCGACGGGTCGAGTCCTCACGCGGTAAACCAACTTTCCGTTTGGAATAAAATGAGGCCTGGTTCGGTCCTGCCATCGGATCGCTTGAAACATGAGGGACATCCGATGTCAGCCGAGTTCAAGAGCGCGCTCATAGCAGCGATGATATTCGGGTCGTGTTCGATGGCTCTGGCCCGCGAAGGAGCCGTGAACCACGCGCCAGATAGAGCGTGCGCTGCAATCCAAACCGCCTGCCTGCCTTGGCAGGCACCGATCGGCCACCATCAGCCCCAGGTCACGGATATTGGCAGGATCGAGTCGTCAGCGTCCGACCTGCAGCTGCAGGCGTTGGACAGGGCCATCGATCGGAAGCTGACGATCTGCCGCGGCTGCTAGGGACCGTCCGGCAAAGCCGGGGTTCGCGCGACCGAGCAATCCGAACGAACGGTCACTGGTGGGGCGATGGAATCGCATCCGAAGAAAACTCGCTCAAACGCGACGTCACGATCTAGGTCGGCGGCCGCCGTGGTGAAGCACATCAACCTGGCGCTCCAGGGCGGCGGCGCCCATGGCGCGTTCACCTGGGGCGTGCTCGATCGGCTGCTCGAAGAACCGCGCATCGAGGTGGAGGGCGTGAGCGCGACGAGTTCCGGCGCAATGAACGCGGTGGCGATGGCCCACGGGCTCACCGTCGGCGGGCGCGAAGGTGCGCGCGAGGCGCTCGAGAATTTCTGGCACCGCGTTGCCCGGGCTGCCGCCTTGTTCAGTCCGGTGCAGTCGTGTCGGACGGGCGCACTCCACATCCAGGAGCTCGAGAACTCATCGGCGCATCTGTTGTTCGACGTCGTATCGCGGTTTCTCTCACCCTATCAGCTCAATCCCTTCAACTACAACCCGCTGCGTCAACTCATCGGACGCGTCATCGACTTCGAGCGGCTGAGGCGGACCTCGGCAATCAGGCTGTTCTTATCGGCAACAAACGTGAGGACCGGAAAGGTTAAGGTCTTCACGGACCAAGAGATCACTGCGGATTGCGTGCTTGCGTCGGCCTGCTTGCCGTTTTTGTACCAGGCCGTCGAGGTCGACGGCGAGTATTATTGGGATGGCGGCTACATGGGTAATCCGGCGCTTTTCCCGCTGATCTATTCCTGCCAATCGCGCGATATCCTCGTCGTGCACATCAATCCGATCGAACGTACGAATGTGCCGACGACTGCCCGCGAAATCATGAACCGCGTTGATGAAATCAGCTTCAATTCTTCCCTGATGCGAGAAATGCGTGCCGTCGCCTTCGTGACAAAGCTGATCGACGATGGGAAGCTCGGCCAGGGAGATGCCAAGCGCATGCTCATCCACTCGGTTTGCGCCGATGACATCATGCGCGGTCTAGGAGTAGCGAGCAAGCTCAACGCGGATGGCGAGTTCCTCGGGCATCTCAGGGGGCTGGGGCGGGAGCGCGCAGAAGCATGGATCGAGCGTCATTTCGACGACTTGGGTGCGCGTTCCACAGTGGACATTCAGGCTGTGTATCTGTGAGAGCCGGCAATCGCGGGGAAAAGCAAATCGACAGGCGGCCGTCCTCGGGTGACACGCCCGCCCCGCGAACGTCGGGGACAACTCGTCAAGGGAGCCCGATCCGGCGCAGAACATCCCGAAACCGAGCATCGGAGCGGAGCGGATCGAAGGCCGGCCGCAGCAGCGCTCGCTTACCGTGAGATCGCCGAGATCACGGAGGTGCCGATCGGAACCGTGATGTCGCGGCTCGCGCGCGCTCGCCACCGGCTCATCGCGACTCTCGCCAATGACCGAGGCTGACGAATTCGCCACCCCAGGTGCGTGATGCAGCATATGCGCGCTGCAAATATTGATCGGATCAGGAGGTCGGGACAGAAGGTACGGCTGCGGCGCTAAAAATCCTATCCGGCCACGAACAGCAGCCCGCACAGGATGAGGCCGATGCCGATCATCAGGCGCGGCGTCATCGGTTCCGAGAACACCAGAGTGCCGGCCACGGGCACGATCGCAAACGACAGCGCGACGAACAGATAGGCGCGCGACAGCGGCGTGAAGCTCAGGATCCAGACCCACAAGATCGAGAGCCCGAGATAAATCGCGAGCGCCGCGAGCAGCAGCCAGTTCTGCAGCAGGCTCGCGGCACGCTCGGACCAAGAGGCGTCGGCATCGAGCCGCAGCGAAGCAAGCTTGAACAGAATCTGGCCCGCCGCCATGCCGGCCGCATAGCCGCACAACAGCAGGATCTGTACGGTAGACAAGCGCGCGGTCATGATGCAGCGGTCCGCCGAAGCACCAGGCGCATCGCATCGAACAGATTCACCGGAATTCCTACTCGTCCGGCCCGCGCAGTCCCGATGCTCTTCGTGCCGAGCAAGCGGGCGAGCTGGAACAGGATCAGCGACGCCGGCACGATTTTCCAGGGCCGATCGCGCGCTTCGACCCGCATGCCTGCGGCTGCGGCGAGGCGATCGATGCTTCGCTCCGTGAAGAACCACAAATGCTGCGGCGGCGTCATCAATCTCCAGCGCGCGCCCGTCATCCGGGCGAGCGGGGAGCCGAAGTCCCCGGTCGTGATCACGACGATGCCGCCGGGCCGCAGATGCCTGGCGCACAATCGCAGCGTTTCGTGTGGGGCGGGGAGATGTTCGATCACATCGAGCAGCACGATGACGTCCGTCGCTCCCAGCGCGCCGAGGTGCGCCTCGTCGGCGGTGCCGGTGAGCACCTCGAAGCCGTTGCGGCGGCAATGCGCCGCGGCATCCTCCGCGATCTCGATCCCGGCGACGTCGAAATACCGCTTGGCCTCCTCCAGAAAGAATCCATAGGCGCATCCGAGCTCGATCAACCTGCCGCCGTCGCGATGCTGGCGGATGAACGCCACGGTGCGGGCGAATTCGCGGCGCAGCACCGGTTCGGCGGAAAGATAATTTGCATAGCCGTCGGCATGGCCGCCCGAGAAATACTCGCGCGTGTAATACCGCGCCGGATCGAAATCGCGGGACTCGGCGCGGCCGAGCCCGCATTGCGTGCAGCACAGAATCTCGCAGCCGTTCTTGCGAAACAGATGTGCGTGCTTGGTCCTCGACCCGCAGGCCGGGCACGGCAGGCGCAGGTCGCGCGACTGGAGCATGGCATTCACATCACGAACACGCCTTTTCCGGTCGTGTGGGTCGCGAACAGCCGGTAGGCTTCGGCTGCCTGATCGAGCTTCCAGCGATGCGTGAACAGGCGGTCGACGTCGATCTTGCGGCCGGCCACGTAGCGCGCGCATTCCGCCTGGCCGACGGTCGAGAAGGTCCAGGAAGCGATCAGGGTGAGCTGGCGGCGAAGCATGTCGTTGCTGACATCGAGGGTGACCTTGTCGCCCTCGCCGACGAAGCAGCAGGTGCCCCAGGTCTTGGTGGCCCGCACCGCGCTCACGCGCGCGCTCGGCGCGCCGGAGGTGTCGAGGGTAAGATCGGCGCCGCGGCCGTGCGTGAGGTCCTTGATCGCCGCGACCGCATCGTCGGTTTCCGGGTTTACCACGACGGCGGCGCCGAATTCCTCGGCACGCCGCAGGCGCTCCCCGCCGACATTGAGCGCGATCACCCGCGCGCCCATCGCGACGTCGAGTTGGGTGGCGGAAAGGCCGACCGGCCCCTGGCCGAAGATCGCGATGGTGTCGCGGCCGGAGAGATTCATGCGCCGCAATGCCCCAAAGGCCGTACCGGTGCCGCAGGAAATCGCCGCGCCGGTCTCGTACGAGAGGTCGTCCGGCAGCGGCACCAGCGTCGAGGCGGGCACCTTGAGGTAATCGGCATGGCCGCCGTGGCCGCTGATGCCGTAAGCGATGAAACCCTGCTCGCATAGCTGCGACCAGCCGGTGCGGCAGTGGCCGCACACGCCGCATCCCTTGTAGTGATGGCACATCACGCGCTGGCCGACGCGCGCCTCGCGCTCGCTCACCCCGGCGCCGACGGCTACAACCACGCCGCAGGGCTCGTGCCCGGCGATCACCGGCTCCTCGGTCGCGCGACCGATGGTGAACCGGCGTCCCTTGGGCGCGCGATAGGCGTGGAGGTCGCTCCCGCACATTCCCGAAGACTTCATGCCGAGCACGACCTCGCCCCGCCCGGGTGTCGGATCCGGAAAGATTTCGAGCGCAAGCTCGCAATCGCCGAGAAAAACCACGCCTTTCATGCAGCGCTCCGTGGAACGCGTTCCCTTACAGGTCACGAGACGTGCGGACTGTCAGGTTACCCTAGTCCTCGGAATGCGAGAAGAATGTGCAGCCCGATGCTTTTCGCGCCTTGACGCGCAGCATCGGCATCACTGCCGGTTCGCCGGCCGGCGGGTCAGGAGGCGGATCCATGTCCGATAACGGCTATTCGCACCGCGAGCTATGGGCGCGACGCTTGGGATCGGGCGACCGCGTGCTGGTGCTGCTGCACGGCATGGGCGCCAACGGCACGGTGTGGTCGCGCATGCTGCCGATTTTGCAAGCCCGCTGGCGGGGCCGGATACTGGTACCGGATCTGCGCGGGCACGGACGCTCGCCGCAAGAGAGCCCATACGACATGGATGCGCATGCTGGGGATCTCGCCGCGCTTCTCGCCAGCGCAAATGCGCGCTCCGCGATCCTGCTCGGGCATTCGTTTGGCGGGGCGGTCGCGGCGCTCGCGGCGAGCGATCGGTTCGGAGCGAGGGCGCAGCACGTCATCGCGATCGGCGTAAAGATCCGCTGGACAGAGCAGGAGATTTCTCGCGCGCAGGAGATGGCGCGGCGGCCCTCCCGCAGCTTCGCCACGCACGCGGATGCGCTCGAGCGCTATCTGAAGATTTCGGGCCTTGCGGGACTGGCCGATCCGGATTCCGAGGCGGCGAGGGCTGGCGTCGTCGGCGAGGCTGGTGGCTGGCGCCTCGCCGTGAATCCGCGGGTGTTCGAGGCGGTCGGGCCATCAGTGCCGGCGATCTTGCGATCGTGCGCCACGCCGCTGCATCTCGCCGCCGGCGAGAAGGACCCCATGGTCACGCTCGACGACATGCGCGCGATCGATCCCTCTGCCGTCACATTTCCGGGGCGCGGCCACAACGTGCATTGGGAAGCGCCGGAGGTAGTGTGGGAATTCGTGGAGCGGATCACCGCACTTTAGGTGAACGCTAACCTGTCATCCCGGCCGACCGAGCGCAACGAGGGAGAGCCGGGACCTATGAACACGGAACGTGAGACTGGGAAAACGCGGTGATCATGGATCCCGGGCTCCCTCGCTCCGCTCGGGCCCGGGATGACGGTGCTTCGACTCACGCAACCCGCACCGGGTAATGCAGGAAGCCGCGGAAGCGCGCGCGGCCGCCACGCACGAAAGCGCCGTCGCGCTCGATCCGCGCAAATCGCGCCAGCAGCTTGCCGATCCCGACCTTAGCCTCCATGCGCGCGAGCGACATGCCGGCGCAGGCGTGAATGCCGGTCGCGAACGCGAGATGCCGGTTCGGCTGGCGGCGGATGTCGAGCCGGTCCGGATCCGGAAACTGCGCCGGATCGCGGTTCGCGGCGCCGATTCCGATATGGACGTAACTGCCGGCCCGAATGTCGACGCCGCCGAGGCGCGCGTCGCGCGCGGCACGGCGGTTGCCGAGCTGGTTCGAGCTCTCCATGCGCAGAAATTCCTCGACCGCGGTGTCGATCGAGTCGGGATGCTCGCGCAGATCGCGCATCGCATCGGGATGACGGATCAAGAGATCGATGCTGTTGCCGATGAGATTGGTCGTGGTCTCGTGGCCGGCATTGAGCAGAAAGATGCAATTGTGCAAGAGCTCGGTCGCGCTCAACCGCTCCTGCGAGACGTCGGGCGCCGCGAAATCGCTCGCCGCGATCAAGGTCGAAAGGATTTCGCCTTCATGGCCGTGCTCCTCCTGCATGCGGCGGCCGATCAGGTCGACCAGATAGGCCTTGAACTCCCCGACCGCTGCGACTCCGCGCTCGAATTGTTGTTTTGTCAGCACCGGTTCGAGCGCGCCTAGAATGGCCAGCGACCAGCCGCGCAGCGGCCCGCGTTCGTCCCCAGGCACACCCAGCATGTCGCCGATCAGCTGCACCGGGATCGCGGCCGCGAAATCGTCGATCAGGTCGAAGCGTCCGCGTTCCGCGGCGCGGTCGAGCAAACGATCGACCAGTGCCTCGATCCGAGGCTGCAGGGCTTTGAGCGCGCGCGGGGTGAAGGCCGGTGCCAGCAGCTTGCGTACCCGCGTGTGATAAGGAGGATCGTTGAAGACGAGGCTCGTGGTGTGGTGCTCGTAGAGCAGGCTGTTGGAAAAATTCGGCCGGAAGTCGATTTTCTTGTCCGAGCTCCAGCACGCGGGATCACGGTAGACCTCGGCGCAATCCTCGTAGCGCGACAGAAAATACGAGCCGTCCGGCATGCGGTGCACCGGGTCGTGCTCGCGTAGCGCGCGGTAGGTCGGGTAGGGATCTTCGAGGAATTGCCGGTCGAGCCTGCGCAAATCGAAGGCGAGCGCGGTCTCGCGCGCGGAGGTCGGGCTTCGTGCCGTGATCGTGTCGCTCATCGGTTGGGCGGGCGCGGGAGCGAAAAGATTACTCTGTCGCCCTGACGGAGCGAAGCGAAATCCGGGATTACGGACAGGGGTTCCGGGATTTCGCGCCCCGCGCTACGGAAAGCCACGAGCTCTCACTTCTTGTTCTGCGCACAGGCCGGATCGGGCGGCGGAAACGCCTGCTCGCCCGGAATGACGGTCAGCACCTGATAATAGTCCCAGGCCTGCTTCGATTGCTCCGGCTTCTTGACCTGCGTCAGGAACAGGTCGTGCACCATCAATCCGTCCTCACGCAACTTGCCGTGCCGGGAGAAGAAATCTTCCACCGGAGTTGCCCGCATTTGCGCCGCGACTTTCAGCGGTTCGTCGGTGCCGATCGCCTGGATGGCCTTGAGATAATGCATCACCGAGGAATAGATGCCGGCCTGCCACATCGTGGGCATCTTGTTGAGTTTGGTGAAGAACCGCTTCGACCAGGCGCGGGTCTGATCGTCCAGGTCCCAATAGAAAGAGGTCGTCAGCAGCAGCCCCTGCGCCGCCTTGAGCCCGAGCGCATGCACGTCGGTGATGAGGATCAGCAGGCCGGCCATCTGCTGGCCGCCGGCGAAGATGCCGAACTCGCCGCCGAGCTTGACCGCATTGATGTTGTCGGGCGGCCCGCTCGCGAGCCCGATGATTTTCGCGCGCGAGGCTTGCGCTTGGAGAATGAAGGAGGAGAGATCCGGGGTGTTGTAGGGGTGGCGCACCGAGCCCAGCACCTTGCCGCCGTTCTCCTGCACGACTTTGCCGGCATCCCGCTCGAGCGAATGCCCGAATGCGTAATCGGCGGTGACGAAGAACCAGCTGTCGCCGCCGCGCTTGACCACCTCGCGGGCGGTGCCCGTTGCCAGCGCATAGGTATCGAACACCCATTGCATGCCGAAGGGCGAGCAGAATTTGCCGGTGAAATCCGCCGTGCCGGTCGAATGCGTGATGAACAGCTTCTGCTTCTTGCGCGCGACCTCCTGCACCGCGAGGCCGACCGCGGAAATCGGCACGTCGAGGATCAGGTCGACTTTTTCGACGTCGTACCAGCGCGTCGCGATCTCCGAGCCGATGTCCGGCTTGAGCTGGTGATTGGCGGAGACCAGCTCGATCGGAACGCCCGCGACCTTGCCGCCGAAATCCTCGACCGCCATCTGCGCCGCCACGACCGAACCCTGTCCGGTCGCGTCGGACGCCGGTCCGGAGAGATCGGTCAATACGCCGATCTTCACCGAATTGTCCGCCACCTGGGCTTGCACCGTCGAGACTGTCAGAATTGCCGCGAATGCGGCCGCAAGCTTGCACGCGCGCGACATCGTCTTTCCTCCCGTCTGCCTGCCCTCCACGCGCAGGTCCGCCGCGGATGTTGGGGTGGACGCCAGCCTCGCGTCCTGCCCCGACCGACGACCAAGCGGACCGGCTGAGGAGAACGTTCTTGCAACCCGGGAGTTCGCTTCACGGGCGGCGCCGGTTCGCGTGCCGGAATGGGGACTTGCCTGTCGTTCTCGGCTGCTTCAGGAATGCCCGACTTCATCTCAACACGGGTCGAAATCGATGGTCACCGTGCCGGCGAACGCGCTCCAGGATTTCATCGCCGAAATCTTCGCCAAAGCCGGCTGCTCGGCCGAGGAGGGGCGCCGGATCGCCAAATATCTGGTGGCCGCCAATCTCACGGGTCACGACAGCCATGGCGTCGTTCGGGTCCCCAGATACGTGCAGATGAAGTTCGACGGCCGCGTCGTGGCGGATCAGAAGATCGCGACTCTCATCGACACGCCGGTCATGGCCGTGGTCGATGGGTGCTTCGGGTTCGGCCAGACGGTCGCGCCGCAGGCGGTCGAGCTTGGCATCGAGAAATGCCGGCAGCACGGTCTAGCCGTCGTCGCGTTGCGCAATGCGGGGCACATCGGGCGGGTCGGCGATTGGGCGGCGCTCGCTGCGGAGGCGGCGCTCATCTCCGTGCATTTCGTCAATGCGGCCGGCAGCGTGCTCGTCGCGCCGTTCGGCGGCGTCGACCGGCGGTTCTCGACGGCGCCGTTCTGCGTCGGCATCCCTCGCCCCGATGCCGAGCCGATCGTCTTGGACTTCGCCACTTCCGTAGTCGCCGAAGGCAAGGTGCTGGTCGCGAGCCGCGGCGGCAAGAAACTGCCGGCCGATGCGCTGGTTGGTCCAGACGGGTCGGTGAGCGGCGATCCGCATCTGCTCTACGGCGACTACGAGCCGGGTGGAGGCGAACGCGACTACGCCAAGGGCAGGGGCGCGATCCGCGCGTTCGGCGAGCACAAGGGCTCCGGCTTGGCCCTGATCTGCGAATTGCTTGGCGGCGCGCTCAGCGGGACCGGCGCAACCCAGGAGGGCCGGCCGTTCGCGAACGGCATGCTGTCGGTCTACCTCGATCCCGCGCGCATGGATCCCGAAGCGGCGTTCCCGGCCGAGGTCGCGCGCTATGTCGCGGCCGTGAAGAGTGCCCGGCCGGTGCGCGCCGGCGGCGAAGTTCTAACGCCGGGCGAGCCGGAAGCGCGCATCCGCGCGGAGCGGCTTGCGGGCGGGGTGCCCCTGACCGATGATATCTGGGCCTCGATCGTGTCCACGGCGCGCCAGGTCGGCATCGAGGAGCGCCGCATTCAAAACTTGGGGCAATCGGGCTAGCCGCGGGTGGCAGGCGAGGCGACGCGCGCCCGTTCGCCTCGCGCAGCAAACAGGCACGGAAACGGGAAAGCGTCATGCTGAAGATCTGGGGACGGAACACCTCGTCCAACGTGCAGAAGGTCATGTGGGCGGTCGGCGAGCTCGGACTCGAGCACGAGCGCGTCGACATCGGCGGGAAGTTCGGCGGCAACAAGGAAGCGGCCTACCTCGCCATGAACCCCAACGGGCTGGTCCCAACCTTGCAGGACGGCGAGCTCACGCTGTGGGAATCCAACACCATCGTCCGCTATGTCGCCGGACGCTACGGCGCCGGCAAGCTCGAGCCGGGCGACTGGCGATCGCGCGCGCTGGCGAGCCAGTGGATGGATTGGCAGCTTTCGGTCGTCGGGCCCGCGATTTCCGGGGCGTTCTGGGGCCTGGTCCGCACCCCGCCGGAACAGCGCGACGCTGCGGCGATCGCGGCCTCGCAGGCCAAGACCACGGACGCGATGAAAATCTTCGATGCGGCGCTCGCGAAGCAACCTTATGTCGCCGGTGCGGCGTTCTCGATGGGCGACATCCCGGTCGGGATAATGGCGTATCGGTTCCGACAACTCGTTCCCGACCGGCCTGCACTTCCGAATTTTGAAAGGTGGTACAAGGACATATCGGAAAGAGCGGCGTTCAAAGAGCACGTTTCTTCGATCCCGCTACAGTGACATTCCTGTGATTTTTCCTGTGATTCTCGTCGGAGTGTCGTTGCGGCTCGACTAATGTCCGGACGCCCGCCCGCAGGATGGCGCAAGAGGCTCGGTTAAACGCCCAGGGAACCGATTCTTCTATCGTTGGGGGGTGCTCCTGGTTTTGGCGACAAGGCCCCCTACGGTCAAGCCAAGCAAGGGGGGCACGCTCAACGGGTTCTCAGCTTCGAAACCACAGGAGCCGACCGTTGTTGCCGATCCTGGGAGAACGCCTCCAGTGCTGCTGCGACCTCGTCATCGAGGACGTGGGCGTATTTCGTGGTGGTCCTCAGACTGGCGTGATTGAGAGCCCGTTGGACCAGTTTGAGGTTGCCCGTCTTTCTGAGCAACTTGCTGGCGAAGTCATGACGCAAGTCGTGGAGGCGAAAATCGCTTACTCCTGCCTTCTTTCGCAATGACCTCCAAACCTTGTTCACGCCGTCCAAAGCGATTGGATAACGCTGACCCTTGACCTTGCCCTTCTTGGGATTGGTGCGGACAGCAACAAAGGTGAACACGAACTCCGGATGGTGTCCTTGCAACGGCTCTAGGATCGCTTGCACGGAAGTCGTTATCGGGGTGGTAATTCGACGGCCTCCTTTACCCAGTTTAACTATCTGACTTGACTCCGAATTCACTTCCGACCAGCGCAGCGTATAGCACTCCCGCTTGCGCCATCCGGTTTCTTTCATGAACTCGAAGAGGGGTCGATAATCCTCCCTCGTGGCCGCATTCAGCCGCTCGCCCTCGTTCCCAACCAGTTCCCGAACCCGTTCCTGCGGCTCCGGAAGCATATGCGATTTCCAGTTCGGCTCTCGGTCGAACCTGACATTCCAGCGTGTTTTGGCACAATGAAACAACCGCCGAAGTAGACACGTTGTCGTATGATTGACGGTTCCGGGGGCGACCAACTGACCGGCTTTCTTGCTCGAATGCCCCCGCCGCCATGCCACAAACCGTGAAACGTCATCGTCGGTGATTTCGGCAAGCAGTTGGTGCTTGCCGAAAAAATCGATCAGACGTTCGAGATGCCCCCAGGTGTTTTTTGCGCTGGCTTGATGCTTTGCAACCTCCTGCCAATAACGGTCGATAATATGGTCCAGTATCAGGGAAGTCTTTGCGTCTTTCTGTTCGGCAATACGCTTCTTCGCCTTTTCCTTCTCGTCCTTCTCTACCGCTTCGGCTTCTCGGCGCGACGTGCATTTAGTCGAGCCGTAAAACCGATGACGGCGGATTGCGAACGAATATTGGTAGTATGGCGATCGAGGGTCCTTGTAGACTGACACGGCACATTCCTCTTGGTTAGTTGGGTAAGACACTCCTCGACATCGGCTGGCTGGAACCTCATTGCCCGGTGCTTGGAGCCGCGACCGAGATTGATATAGCGGAGCAGGCCATCCTCAACGAATTTGCGGACCTGCTTCTTTGATACTTGCAAACGGGCGGCGACCTCCTCGACCGTCAACAGGGCATCATCGGGTCGAGTACGCTTCCTGGCACGCTCTTGGGTGAGGGGGCGTTGGGTTGCTTGTTGTGCCTTACCGAACACACCCGCAAGCCCTGCATACGAACGGCCCCAACGCACAACAGAGCCATCGACGAGGAGCAGGTGCGAGCCTTTGGCGGTGGTCATCGAAGCATCACCCTCTCGCTGCCAAATCTAACCGCGATTTCCAAGACACCCCCCAACGCTGCAACATATCGCCTTACACTTTCCACGCTCATGTTATCGAGGCCGCGGTTTTCGAGTCTTGACACCGCTGGCTGATGCACATCGAGGAGAACGGCAAGCGCGGCCTGGGAAACTTGGCGAGTAGCGCGGAGTTCAGGCAGCGTCATCGTGCGTGCTTTCATGTTTTTAACATATTACATCAATGGGATTATGTCAATCAAGCTGCCCAAACAGATCATACCCATCCGGCCCGCGCTTAGGTACGGCCGGGAGGGATGAATCGGCCACCAGCGAACACGCCCCGGGGCCAAAAATCCCGACAACTACGCGCCGAGCCCCAGGACGACCGATCATTTCGAGCGAGTAGGGGGATAGCGCGGAATTTGGTCGGTCGCCTGGAACGATCTTTCGAGGAGCACGGGCATATCTAATTCAAACAACTCAGACGCTTGCAGGCTCCGGGGCGATTTCTATATGACTCGCCAACGGGAGATTCGCAGCACCAAGATTCGTGACCGATGAGGACCTTTAGTTATGTCAAAGAAGCAAGCAGCAACGCCGACCGCTGCCGAGCAACGGAGCCGACGAGGCGTGATGCGTGCGCTCTCCAACATCGACACCGAAATTCTCGCCGAGCTTGTGGCCGCCGAGCAGGACGATGCCGCCGCGCAGGATCATTTCGCCGAAGCCTTCATGCATCGGGTTAGGGCAGGTTGGGCATTACGAGACAAGAGAGCCACAACGCCTCACGGACATTGGCGGAAATATGTACGAGAGCTTGCGGACGAGTTGGCGCGACGAGGCTATCCCTCAACCGGCAAACCCTATTCATTCCGTTGGTTCGAGGAGTGGATATATCTCGCGGAACATCTCCCAACCGAGGCAAAAGCGAAACCGGTTGCGCATTTAGGGATGAAGGAGAACCTGCGGCGAATACGGCTGGCCAATAAGCCGAAACCCGCTCCACTGACTGGCGACGTGACCGGCGAACGGCTACGAATCCTCATCGGTGATTGTCGGGTCAGGATGAAAGACCTGGCGGATAAGAGCGTCCACATGATCGCAACTTCGCCTCCCTACCTTGGCCAGCGCGACTATGGGGTGAAAGGACAGATAGGATTAGAGAAGAGTATCGACGCCTATATTGCCTCGCTGTGCGAAGCGTTCGATGAAGCTTGGCGAGTGCTGCGGGACGACGGTACGCTTTGGATTGTGATAGGGGACTCGCGAGTGACGAGGCCACCAGGAAACAACCCGGGTACGCAGAAAGCGCAAACCGGATTGCCGAACTCCGCTGAGAACTTGGAACGACGGCGGCTCAACCAACTCAGTCTCGACAAGAGCAAGATAGGGTTGCGACCGAAGAACTTGGTTGGAGTACCGCATCGTTTGGCGTTGGCATTGCAGAAGCGGGGTTGGATTTGGCGGGCCGATATCATCTGGCATAAGCCCGGTGTCCTACCAGAACCCGTAACCGATCGGCCAACCCAATGTCACGAGCATATCCTGCTGTTCTCGAAGCAAGAACGCTACTGTTTCGATGCGGAGGCCGTCACCGAGCCTGATGTTTCCGGTGAGAAGGAGCGACGAGGGGGGAAAGGACGTATCCCGTACAATGGAAAATGTGCGGGCGAACCGGGAACAGGCCAACGGTCAGTTGTCAGCGTTCGGGCAGACGGCAGACGAAATCTTCGAGACGTTTGGACTATCCCGACCGAGTCATCTGACATAGGGCATTTCGCTCCGTTTCCGAAAGCCCTGGTCAAGCCGATGGTGCTGGCTGGTTGCCCGGAAGGCGGAACGATTGTGGACTGCTTTGCGGGGTCGGGAACAACGGGGCTCGTAGCGAATGCCTTGGGACGGAAAGCGGTGCTGATCGACGCTAACTCGGAATACTGTGCGATGGCCAAGGAACGCATCGAGAAAGAGCTACCGAAGTATACCGTCGAGGCGAACTCTACTGATGCCTGGGGTAATCCGATCGTTGAGGTGTTTGCTGAGGCGGCGGAATAGTGAGGACGGCCGGGGCGACCGCTGTTGAGATAGCGGGCCGGGCCATCCTGTTGTTTGTCATCGTAAAGTATGCCGGGGGAGTGAGTTAGTTTGATCATCTGTTAGGTCGCGAGTGGGGCTATTGACACGGCCTCCAAATAATGTTAGATAAGCGGCTGGAAGGGGGGATGGCAATAGGTTTTAGGGCATCGTCCGTAAGGAATGCATTGCCCATAGTACCGGCTCTCCCCTTCCTTCTGACCCCCCGCTTCTTACATGATGAATGAGCCCCTCGGAAATGACGGGGCGGCTGCGATTATTTTGGACGGCAGGTATAAACGGGAGATAAATAGTATCAAAGAGAGGGAACCGATGAAAACGATCAGACAAACCAACGAAAAGACCCTCACAGTATTTCAGACGACCGATGAGATGCGCCGAGAGATTGACAGGTTCGCCCTGGAAAATACCGAAGGTAACCGGAGTTTCGCCATCCGGAAGCTGCTGTCGCTTGGACTACAACAGGTCCGGGCGGAGAAGCAGGCGGCATGAGCAAAAAACCGGCGAGGAGATGACCAACCTCGCCGGCACATTGAGAGAAAAGTTTGGAACCAGAAGACCACCAGAAACCGACCAAAGTTTACCGGAGGACCAAGGGTCACCGGCCCGCGCGTTCGAAAGACCGCGATCCCAAGCGCACCGCCGATCGCGATTCAGCGCACCGCCCGAGCCCCGGCCGTGTCTTGCATGGTCCTGACTTCAATCCCCCTTACGCCGACATTCTGGTCGACGACAATTCCGGCCATGTGCTGCACGAGACCAGTGCGGACAGCCAACGGCATCCCGCGTCACTGACGAAAATCATGACGCTATTCCTGATGTTCGAGCAGCTGGAGGCAAAAAAGCTCAGCCTCGATTCCCGACTGCAGGTTTCTGCCCATGCGTCGGCGCAGGCGCCCACCAAGCTCGGGCTCAA
>JBKPDF010000017.1:0-142658 GCA_046727735.1 Pseudomonadota bacterium
CGCCTGGCGGGTGAGCGAATAGGCGCCGGTGATCACCGCCTGGCTGGCAATCACGGTTGCGGCCGTCGCCAGCACCACCATCGGGATCAGCGCCCATTCCGGGTAGAGCAGGAAGAACGGGTTCTCGATCGATCTCGGGTCCTCGAGCACGAGCACGCCCTGGCCGAGATAATTGACTGCAAGCGAGGGCAGCACGATCGTGAGCCACGCGGTCTGGATCGGTCGGCGGCCGAAATGCCCGAGATCGGCATAGAGCGCTTCCGCGCCTGTGACGGCCAGGAACACGGCGCCGAGCGTGAGCAGGCCGATATAGCCGTGGGTGAGCAGAAACGCGACGCCGTGGATGGGGTTCAACGCGAACAAGATGCCCGGATCCGTGCCGATGCGCAGCACCCCGGGGATGGCGATGGCGATGAACCAGATCGTGGTGATTGGACCGAACCAGGCGCCGACCTTGCCGGTGCCGCGCGACTGCATCGCGAACAGCACGATCAGAATGACGATCGTCAACGGAACGATGTAGGGCTCGAAGGCGGGGGTAGCGACCTTCAAGCCCTCGATGGCGGACAGCACGGAAAGCGCCGGCGTGATCAGCGCGTCGCCGTAGAACAGCGCGCCGCTGACGATGCCGAGCAAGATTACGAACGAGGCGCCCCTGCCCACAGCCCGCTGGGCGAGCCCCATCAGGGTCAGCGTGCCGCCCTCCCCGTTGTTGTCGGCGCGCAGCAGGATCAGAACATATTTCAACGTAACGATGATGATCAGCGCCCACAGGATCAGCGACAGCACACCGAGCACGGCGGCCCGGCTCGGCAATTCGCCGGGACCCGCCGCGGCCTGCACCGCTTCGCGCAGCGCGTAAAGCGGGCTGGTGCCGATGTCGCCGTAAACGACGCCGAGGCTGCCGAGGGTCAGCGCCCAGAAGCTCGTCTTGGCGCGCGGCTCGGCCTCGCCGTGGACCGGCATTCGCGTTGCGGCGACCGCGACCGTGCTCTTGGTCATCGGTCTTGATTCCTCAGCGCCCGTGGCTGTTCCTGGCCGAAGGCCTCGGGGAGCGCGTTTGCACCCTTTGCAGGGTGAGGCGGCGGCTGAACGGCGATACCGTCATAACAGTCGACCCGCGCGGCGGCGTGTTCCATGTTCAAGCAATGCCGGAGCTCGGCGCGAAGATGCGAGGCCTGATTGCTTTGGAACGTCCAAGTGGCCGGATCGATCGCGGCGAGGCACAGCAAAGCGGCGAGCGCGAACACGCCGACGATCAGGGCCACAATGTTGTCGCCCAGCACCGATGCCCAGGAACGCATCTGGCCGAAAGCTGATCCGCTGAAATCGCCGGTAATCATGGAGAGAGGTCCGATGCGTCGGCGCATCGGACCTATGGGGCTCGCTATAAAATCTCGATTGCTAACCCGAGGCGCGCTTATAAAAATTCCATAAAGATCAGGCCGACGCTCAGCTCACACCGCGATTCAACCGTTCTCGGCAATTCGGTAGCCGACACCTGGCTTGGTGAGGATGATGCGAGGGTCGTCCGGATCGTCCTCGATCTTCTGCCGCAGGTGACCGACGTAAACCCGCAGATATTGCGTATCGTTGATGTGCGCCGGCCCCCAAACGGCTGCCAGCACCTGCTTGTGCGTAATGACCCTGCCGGCGTGCCGCGCCAAGACCGAGAGCAGTTCGAACTCCTTCGGGGTCAGCTTGATCTCCTGGCCGGCACGCGTGACACGGTGGCGCACGTTGTCGATCTCGATCTCGCCGAGCTTGAGCACGGGAATTTCCGCGTGCCGCTGCATGCGACGGCGCATGGCCGTGCGCAGCCGGGCCATCAACTCGCCGACGCCGAACGGCTTGTTGATGAAATCATCGGCGCCGAGATCGAGGGCCTCGATCTTTTCGCTCTCGCGCTCTCGCGCCGACAACACCACGATCGGCACGTCGGACCATTGCCGAACGGCGCGGATCACGTCCTTGCCGTCGCCGTCCGGCAGGCCGAGATCGAGCACGACGACGTCCGGGGCTTCGGATGCGATCCGCTTCGTCGCTTCGGCCGCGGTTCCGGCGGTCGCCACCTCGTAATCATTGGCGGCGAGCGCTGGCTTGAGGAACCGCAGGATCGTCGGCTCGTCGTCCACGACGAGAACGCGGGTCTTCGTCGTCATGGCGAGCTCGCCCGCGGGAAGGTCAGCACGAGCCTTGTGCCGTGCCCGTCCGCGACCGGGCTCTCGGTCGCGATCGAGCCTCCGTGCGCCTCCATGATGCCCTTGGCAATCGCGAGCCCAAGCCCGGTGCCTTGGCCGCCGTCGGCGCCGGCCGGCCCAGGCCGCGGGCCACGCATGAATTTCTCGAAGATATGCGGCAGGACCTCGGAATGAATCCCCGGCCCGTCATCGGCTATCCGCAGCTTGATGTGCGAATCTTGCTGTTCGGCATCGACTGCCACTCGCGTTCCCGCTGGCGTGTGCGCCACCGCGTTGTGAATGATGTTGCTCAAAGCCTGCTCGACCAAAGTCGCATCTGCGCGCACCAACGGCAGATCGCCGGCAAGCTGCGTCTCGAAACTTTGGTTCGCGCCCCGGCGGCGCGCAGCGCCGATCACGCGCTCGACGATCTCGCGCAGGTCGATCCAGTCGAGCCGCAGTTCGAGCGCCCCCTCCTCGATGCGGGTGATCGCGAGCAGATTGCGGACCATCTCGTCGAGCCCCTCGGCTTCGCTGCGGATGTGAAACAGCAAATCCCTGCGCGCAGCCGGATCGAGCTTTTCGCTGTACTCGATGAGGCTCGTGGCCGAACCGAGGATCGAGGACAGCGGGGTGCGGAAATCGTGCGAGATCGAAGCAAGCAGAGTGTTGCGGACCCGCTCGGTTGCGGCGGCAGTGCGGGTCGCGAGGATCTCGCGAATCAATGCCGCGCGATCGAGCGCCGCCGCGGTCTGGTCGGCGATCGCGTCGAGCAGCGTGCGCGTCTCGGCGTCGAGGCGGTCGACATCGGCCTGGGCGACCCCGAGCACGCCGATGCGGCCGCGCGCGGTGCGCAGCGGCACGAACAGCCATGGCACAGCGGGCAGCGTTGCAACATCGGTCCCGCCGGGTCCTTCGTTGAACGTCCGCTGCGCGGCGGCCATGGTGGCGGAACCTAGCGTGTCCTCCGGCGGCCACGCGGCTCGCAGCGCAAGCTTGCCGTCCTCTTCGAGCAGAATGATTGCGGGGCGGCCCAGCGTGTTGCAAATCTCGCCGGCCGCTGCCTCCGCCACATCATCGAGGCGCGCCAGAGCGGAAATTTTTCGAGTGAACTCGTAAAGGCGGCGCGTCGAGCGCATGCGGCTTTCGGCGAGTCCCGCGTGCTCTCGGACTCGACCGGCGAGCGCCGAAGTGACGACCGCCACCGCCAGAAAAACAAAAAGCGCGAGCAGCTCGTAGGGTTCACCGACCGTGAAGCTATAAAGCGGCTCGATGAAAAAGAAATTGTAGGCGAGAAACGACAGCACCGACGCGTAGATCGCCGGCCAAATCCCGAAGATCACCGCCGGGAACAGCACCGCCATCAGAAAGATCATCGAAAGATTCGGGATCGGCACGAACCTGGTCACAGCTCCCCCTAGCGCGACGGCAGCGGCGACGCCGATCGTCGACCAAAGGTAGGGAAGGACGGCGCGAGCCGCTGTCATTTGAGGGCGTAGCCGGATCAAGCTCATGCTGCTATGGGCGGTGAAGGCACGGTGCCGCTACCACCAGACGCTCCCTTGCCGTTGCGGCGCTCGCCGGGATCAGCGATCCAGCCAGGATCGGCGATCCATAGGCACCCCGGCCAACTTGGCTCCGGCTTGACACGCGAAAAGATTAAGCCCGTTTCCCCTGCAGGTCGATTGCTGCTTGGACCGAAGTGAAAAGACGAGCGGAGTGGGTAAAACTCTGTCACCGCGAACCTAAGCTGGCGACCTCTCTCATCGCCACCTACGCCGGCATGCGACCGCGCCCTCTTTTGCGCGCCGGCACGCGGCGACCAAATAGACGGGCGCGGCTTATCCAAAGGCGGGGCGATCCCGGGCCGCCCCGAAAGGCGTCACGGCGGAAAAGGCAGTGCCGTCGCCGACCCCGCCCTCGGATCAGATCGCCGCTCCGCTTCATCGTCCGTTGCGGGCGAGGAGCGTCAGGCCCCTCTCCTAATACCGTCCGGAACTCCCGCCCTCGTGCAGCATTGATAAGGCGGCGGGGCGTTTCGTCCTTCGTTGGAACGCGCCGGCCGAGTGGGGACACTCTTGAAATCCGGGCTCACCCTCCTAGGTCGATTCCCGACAGGGCGGCTGTCGCTGCCGTTAAGAAACTTGATTGTTCGGTCGCGGAGCCGGCCCCGGTTCTGCGCAGGTGATGCGGCATCGAGGTAGGGACATGAAGATCGCGCAGATCGCACCCCTATTCGAAAGCGTTCCCCCGCGGCTCTACGGCGGGACCGAGCGGGTCGTCTCGTATCTGACCGAGGAACTGGTCAGGCAGGGGCACCGGGTCACGCTGTTCGCGAGCGCGGATTCGGTGACGACCGCCGAGCTCGTCCCGTGCGCGGTCCACGCGCTGCGGCTCGACCCCCTGGCGCGCGATCCGATCCCGCATTTCATGCTGATGCTCGATCAGGTGCGCGAGCGCGCCGACGAATTCGACGTGCTGCATTTCCACATCGACTATCTGCATTTCCCGCTGTTCCGGTCCGAAGCCCACAGGATCCTGACGACGCTGCACGGGCGGCAGGACATCGCCGACCACAAGGGCTTTTACTTGCGGTTCGGCGACATGCCGCTGATCTCGATCTCGGATGCGCAACGTGCACCGATCGGCCGCGCCAATTTCGTCGCGACGGTGCATCACGGCATTCCGATCGGTCTGCACCAACCGAATTTCGACGCGGGCGGCGGCTATCTCGCGTTCCTCGGCCGCATCTCGCCCGAGAAACGTCCGGACCGGGCGATCGCAATCGCGCGCGCGGCCGGCATGCCGCTCAAAATCGCCGCGAAAGTCGACAAGACCGACGAGGCGTATTTCCGCGAGAAGATCGCGCCGCTCATCGAAGCGCCGCATGTGGAGTTCGTCGGCGAGATCAACGAGCGTGACAAGACGGAATTTCTCGGCCGGGCCGGCGCGCTGCTGTTCCCGGTGGACTGGCCCGAGCCGTTCGGCCTGGTGGTGATCGAAGCGATGGCATGCGCGACCCCGGTGCTGGCGTTCTGCTGTGGATCGGTTCCCGAGATCGTCGACGACGGCGTGACCGGCCGCATCGTGTCCAGCATGGAGGAGGCATTTCGCGCCGTCGCCGAAGTTCTGGCGCTCGACCGGCGCGGGATTCGACGGCGCTTCGAGGAGCGCTTCTCGGCCGCGCGCATGGCCCGCGATTACCTCAAGCTCTATCGCTCGATGCTGCGCAAACGGGACCTCACCGCCGAGGAAACTGCCGAAGCCGTACTGCCCGAACGGGCGCTGCTCATGCCGATCACCGGCCCACACGGCGAAGCGGCCGATCGCTACCGAAGCGACATCTAGCGCGCATCATGCGCGGTTGCGCCCGGCTGCTGCCGCCGCCGAGGCCTTCTCTGCCGCGCCGGGCTCGCGCGGACTCTCGAGCCGGCCCAGGCACACGGCACTGTTGACGAGCGCCAAGTGCGAGAATGCCTGGGGAAAATTCCCGACCAAGCGACGTTCGCGTGGATCGTATTCCTCGCTCAACAGGCCGACGTCGTTCGCGAGCGCGGCAAGCCGCGCGAACATCTGCTTTGCCTTCTCGATCTGCCCGGTCAGCGTATAGGCGTCGACCAGCCAGAAGCTGCATGCCAGGAACGCGCCTTCGCCGGCCGGAAGCCCGTCCTCGGTGCGGCCGGTGTCGTAGCGCAGCACCAATCCGTCGACCAGGAGCGTGCGCTCGATCGCCGCGATCGTTCCGCGCACGCGGGGATCCTGGGCCGGCAAGAAACCGATCGCCGGGATCAGCAGCAGGCTGGCATCGAGATTGGGGGTGCCGTAGCACTGCACGAAGCTGCCGAGCTCGGCGTCGAAACCGTTGCGGCAGACGTCCTCGTGGATTTCTGCGCATAGCGCGCGCCAGCGATCGAGCGGCCCGTCGAGCCCGAAGCACTCCGCGCTCTTCAAAGCACGATCGAAAGCGACCCAGGCCATGATCTTCGAATAGGTGAATTGCTGGCGTCCGGAGCGCACTTCCCAGATGCTCTCGTCGGGCTCGCGCCAGATCTCTTCGAGGTGCGCCAAGAGCTCGTTCTGCAGGTCCCAGCCGGAACGGCTCGCGCCCACGCCGCCGATACGGGCGTGATGCAAAGCATCGACGACCTCGCCGTAGACGTCGAGCTGCAATTGCGCGTGCGCGGCGTTGCCGACCCGCACGGGCTTTGCGCCCTCGTAGCCCGAAAGCCCCGGCACGATCCATTCGAGACAGCGTCGCTCGCCGGCGACGCCGTAGAGGGTCTGGACCTGATCGGCGCTGCCCGCGACCGCACGCAACAGCCACTCGCGCCACGCCTCCGCCTCTTCGTAATAGCCGGTGTTCATGAACGCGAGCAGTGTCAGCGTGGCGTCGCGCAGCCAGCAGAAGCGGTAATCCCAATTGCGCTCGCCGCCGAGCTGCTCGGGCAGCGAAGTGGTGACGGCCGCGACCGTGCCCCCGGTCGGCGCATAGGTGAGGGCTTTCAGCGTGATCAGCGACCGGTGGACGATGTCCGACAGCGGACCGGTGACCCGTCCTCTGCGGCACCATTCCCTCCAGTAACGCTCGGTATCCTCGAGCGCGGTCGCCGCGTCCAGCAAATCAGGGGGCGGCCGATGCGACAGCGCGTAGGTCAAGGTGAACGGCACGATCTCGCCGGCCGCGACCGTGAACTCGCCGACCGTCTTCAGCTCCTCTCCGCGCACGTCGACGGCGCTGCGCAGCAGCACCATATCGGGGCCGGCGACGGCGCGCAGCGTCCGCGGCTCGAGCCGGGTGACCCACGGGACGATGCTGCCGTAATCGAGGCGCAGCACCAGCTCGAAGCACATGGCGAGCCGTCCGCGCTCGCCGCGGACGATCCGCATCAGATGCGAGTGCTCGCGCCCGACCGGCATGAAGTCGATAATGGTGGCCGCGCCCTCGGCCGTCTCGAAGCGAGTTTCCAGAATCAGCGTGCCCGGCCGGTAGCGCCGGCTGACGCGCGGGCGCTCCCCGAGCGGGCACAGCAGCCAACGGCCGTTCTCAGACGAGCCGAGCAGCGCCGCGAAACACGCGTTGGAGTCGAACCGCGGCCAGCACAGCCAATCGACCGAGCCGTCGCGCGCGATCAGCGCCGCCGTCTCGCAATCGCCCACCATCGCGTAGTCTTCGATCCGGGCCGGCATGGCGCTGTTTCAAGGAAACTCGATCACGACTTTGATGTCGTCGGGCTGCCGGTCGAGCGCGTCGTGCCGGCGCTCGAGCCGCACGCGGCGCGAGATCGAGCCGTACTCGCCCGATACGATTTCCCGGTCGCTGCCGCGCACGCCGAGCGCGCCAGCCCGCACCAGCACGGCGCCCTCGAAGGGCGGCGGTCCCGCAACTTCTTCCAATTGCGCCGAATTCGCCTTGCCGGGTCGGACGGTGATTGCGCCCATCACGCTCGAGTCGGTTGGATCGGTCGCCAACTAGCGTACGCCGAAGGTACGAGAATGTTCCCCTTCCGCACGCCGCGACCAATCCGTGGGGGATCGGCGCAACGACGCTCGATTGGATGCTGCCTTCGGCCCCGCCATTCCGTCAGTTCGCGACGCTGCCGCGCATCGACCAGCGCGCGGCATAAAGACCCGTGTTCATGACCCTGCGACCCGCTTGCCAGGCCGCGCTGCCGCCGCATCCGCGGATTGTTCGACTGCGGCACGCGCCGCGGCACTCAAGCTGATTTCGGCCCGGTGGCAAGGCAGAGCCTCGGGATGTTCGTCACGCAGAAACGACAAGAGCTTCTCGCGCACCTCGTTGCGCAAGTCCCCGAGTGCCCCGGCGTTCTTCGCGCTGACGAGCGCGCGTACCACGATCGTCGTCTCGCGCGCGTCCGCGACCTGCAGGTTGACCACGCGCCGGTCCCACAGCACCGAGTGCGCCACGATTTCGTTGAGCTCGTCGCGGATGCGACCGACCGGCGCCGCGTAGTCGAGATGGAGGTCGATGGTCCCGATCAGCTCCGGATTGTGCCGGGTCCAGTTCTGGAACGGCTTCTCGATGAAATAGCTCAGCGGCACGATCAAGCGGCGCTGGTCCCAGACGCGGATCACGACGTAGGCGGCGGCAATCTCCTCGATCCAGCCGAACTCGTTCTCGACGATGACCGCGTCCTCGAGACGGATCGGTTGAGTCATCGCAATTTGCACGCCGGCAATCAGGTTGCTCAGCACCGGCCGTGCCGCCAGCCCGACCGCGAGGCCGACCACGCCCGCCGAAGCGAACAGGCTGACGCCATATTGGCGGACCGATTCGAACGTGACCAGCGCGGCAGCGATCGTGATGACGATCACCAGCGTGTCGGCTGAACGGCGCAGGATGCGTACCTGGGTCAGGTGCTTGCGCGCCAGCACAGTATCGGCGCTGTCGCGCTCGAACCGGCGCAGATAGATTTCCGCTGCGAGATGCACGGCGATCAGCGCGAACCAGCCGACCAGCAGGATGAACGCAATCAGCAGGCCATGGCCGATCGCGGCGCGCACCGCGGGATCGAACGGCGCGCCCTGCAGCGCGGCGCTGGTCACGAACACGATCAGCGCAAGCCGGGTTGCCGCGCTCGTGCGCTCCACCAGGGCCGCCAGGAAACCATCGGCGCCAACGATGCGCCGCAGCGTCGCGAGCAGCGCGAGATGCGCCAACACCGCTGCGACCGCGGCCGCAGCGAGAATCAGCAGCCCGAGCAGCCAGCCCGGCACCCATTCGGCGAGCAACTGGGATCGCGACCAAACGCTCCGAAGATCGAGCATGCTCCGGCTCCCCGGGCGATCGGCAGGACCGGGCGATACCACCAAATCCGAGGTTTGGCACGCGCACTGAACAGCGCGCCTGGGGATTGCGTCCGCCCTGTCTGGCGGCAAAGCAAAAAAGTACCCCGGCCGGGCTGGACCAAACCGACCGGGGCTATGCCGAGCGGTGTGGGGACAGGGGGCTGGGGGACCCGCCCGGCACGCGTTGGAAAGATATTAGTCGGCTGAGTGTTCCGAGCTGCTGCGCTTTGTCGCGGGGCGCGGATATTCTGCCCAGGGGTCGCGGCGAGCCCGATCGGCGGGCTCAGCGGCCGAGCGGCGCGAGGCTCACGGGAGCCAAGCCAGCAAAGCCGAGCTGGCCCGCGGCAGCCGGCGTGAGGTCGATGACCCGCCCGCGGGTGAACGGGCCGCGGTCATTGATCCGCACGACGAGGGAGCGGGCGTTGCGGTGATTGGTAACGCGCACTTTGGTGCCGAACGGCAACGTGCGATGCGCCGCTGTCAAAGCCGCTGGATCGGATCGTTCTCCGCTCGCGGTCTTGCCGTTGCGATAAGAATAGACGGCCGCCATCCCGCTCTCCGCCGGAACTTGCTCGGAACCGAGCCACAGCGCAGCCGGAATGGCCGCCCATCGCGCCATTTGTCGCCAGATCATGCTGCCCTCGTAAGGTAAATCGGGGCACAAACCCGGGGCCGCGGTTCGATGTTCCGCTGCCGATGCGCCGGATGGCAGGCATCTGGCGATTGCATGGCTCGCGCTCGGGGGAACAGGCCGCGCGCCCCCGCGTTGTCCGGGTTCCGATCCGCGGGGGAGCCTGCGATGCGCGGCGATTTCAGGCGGTTTTTCGGCGCACCGCGACGCGCAATACTCCCGACTGCGAAATAGCGCGCGACGCGCTGCCCCCATGCCGGCTCCTCACCTTCGCTGTCGCTCGACTTGGGCAACGCGCCGCCTCGCGGGCTGCGCGGCCTGCGCCATGCTTCTCATTGCCGCCTCGCCGGTTGCGGCGGCCGAGCCGGCGACCACCTCCTCGGGGGCTTCCGAAGTGGTGTTTCTGGCCGAAGTGGTCCTGCTGCTGTTCGTCGGGCGGCTGCTCGGGGAAGCCATGCAGCGCATCGGACAACCGGCCGTCATCGGCCAGCTGCTCGCCGGTATTCTGCTCGGCCCCTCGGTCTTCGGCATGATCTGGCCCGAGGCGCAGCACGCAGTCTTTCCGGCGAGCGGCGCGCAGAAGAGCATGATCGACGGCGTCGCCCAGCTCGGGATCCTCATGCTGCTGCTGCTCACCGGCATGGAGATCGATCTGCGGCTGGTGAGAAGGGTTGGACGCGCAGCGGCCGGCGTGTCGCTCGCCGGCGTCTCCCTGCCGTTCCTGTGCGGATTCCTTCTCGGCGAATTCCTGCCCGACGCCATGCTGCCCAAGCCCGATCAGCGAGTGATCACGTCGTTGTTCCTCGGCACCGCACTCTCGATCTCCTCGATCAAGATCGTCGCCATGGTTGTGCGCGAAATGAACTTCCTTCGCCGCAACCTCGGACAGATCATTGTCGCCTCGGCGATTATCGAGGATTCGATCGGATGGATCATCATCGCCATCACCTTCGGGCTCGCCGAGCACGGGACGATCGATACGACGACGCTTGCTCGCAGCGTGTTGGGCACAGCCGCGTTTCTCGCCGTGAGCCTCACCGTCGGCAGGCGCGTCGTCTTCGCGCTGATCCGGTGGACCAACGACCATTTCGTCAGCGAACTGCCCGTGGTCACCGCGATCCTGGTCATCATGGGCGTGATGGCGCTCACCACGCACATGCTCGGCGTCCACACCGTGCTGGGGGCATTCGTCGCGGGCATCCTGGTCGGTGAATCGCCGATCCTCACCCGCCACATCGACGAGCAGCTGCGGGGCCTGATCACGGCGCTGTTCGCCCCGGTGTTCTTCGGCCTGGCCGGGCTCGGCACCGATCTCTCGGTGCTCAAAGACGTCTCCCTCGTCTGGTTGATGCTCGGCCTGATCCTCATCGCGAGCGCCGGAAAATTCGGCGGCGCGTTTCTCGGCGGGCGGCTCGGCGGCTTGAATTTCCGCGAGTCCCTGGCGCTGGGCTGCGGCATGAATGCGCGGGGTCAGACCGAAGTCATCATCGCCACGATCGGCCTGTCGTTGGGCATGCTGAGCCACAGCCTGTTCACGTTGGTGGTGGCGATGGCGGTGGTGACTACGACCGCGATGCCGCCGACGCTGCGTTGGGCGCTGGCGCGGATCCCGCTGGGGGAGGAAGAGAAGCGGCGGCTCGAACGGGAGGAATTCGAGGCCAAAGGCTTTGTCTCGAACATGGAGCGGCTGCTGGTCGCGGTCGACGAGAGCCCGAACGGCAAGTTCGCGTCGCGCCTTGCGGGCCTGATCGCCGCTTCCAAGGGAATGCCCGCCACCGTCATTCCGTCGCCCCCGCTCGACGGTTCCGCCACCAAGCAGGCCGGCAACCTGAGCGGCGAGCATGCCATTCAGGCGGCCGCGCAAGCCGCGCGCACGCTCGATGGCGAACAAGAGGGTGCCGTGCCGGCAAAGATCAGCGTGATCACCCGGACACGCGACGCTCCGGCGGAGGAGACCGTCGCCAGCGAGGCGGGCAAGGGGTACGACCTCCTGGTCATCGGGCTGGAGAATGTGGCGCGCAAGGGCGAGTTTCAGGAAGACGTCAACCGAATCGCCGCGGAATTCGCGGGGCCGCTCGCGATCGTGGTCGCGCGCAGCGTCCATCTCGAACGGCCGCTGCAGAGCGCGCTTCACGTGCTGGTGCCGGTCACCGGAACCGAGGCCTCACGGCGCGCGGCCGAAACCGGCATCGCGATCGCCAAGGCGGTCGGCGTTCCGGTGACGGCTCTGTACGTTTCGGTCGGAAGATCGAAACGCGCGATCCGCAGCTTGCGTAGCGCGTTGCGCTCGCGCCGCCAGCATGAGGCGATCCTCCGCGACGTCGTGGAAACGGCCGAACGCTATAACGTCGAAATACGCACCGACGTGAAAATCGACGTGGCGGCCGACGACGCGATCCTGCGTCACGCCCAGGCCAATCGCCATACCCTGATCGTGATGGGGGTCAACCGCCGCCCCGGCGACACGCTGTTCTTCGGCAACGTCGCGGCTGCGATTCTGGAGAAATCGCGCCGTTCGATCCTGTTCGTGTCGAGCGCCGGGTCGGCCGGCTTGGGGCTTGCCGCGGCGAAACGGCCGGCGCGCCCGGCCCGCGCCACGGCAAAATGATCGCGCGGTCGCCCGTGCGGCCGCTTCGGGATCCCTACCGGGGGCCGAGACCTGCGAACCGCGCCGGAACCTCGTTCGCCGCGATGCAGCGGCTCGGCATCCGCGACAGCGCCGGCAAGGTCAACGGGCTGAACGCCGGATCGCACCCGGGTGGCAACTTGGCTCGTTCGGGCGCCCGCACCGGGACCTCGACCGGGACGGGATCGACCGCGCTGCGCCCGCTATCCCGGATGGTGATTTCCGGCAGGACCACGTCTTTGGCCACCAGGGTCGCATTGCTCAGCGGATCGGTGCGGAACAGGACGCGCCCCTCGCGGTCCCGGTAAACGATCGCAGTATCGCGCAGCCCGACGACTTCCACCGCCGTAATGGCGGGCTTTTTTCCAGCCGCGGGCCGGACGGGCAACAGCCGGTCGGCCTTGTGCGCCCGATCGATGACGCTGCCTGCGGGTTCCGGTTTTGCCAGCAAGTCGCTCACTGCGGAGCCGATCGACGGAATTGCCAAATGGTCCACGACCAATACGGCGGCGAGCCCGCCGACGATGTAGGGAGCCAAACCGTACATGGGATCTCTCCAGGACGGCGCTGATTGTGCGAGAAACCCCTCCCCCCGGTCTGTCCAATGGCGAAAACGCCGCCGATGGCCGTTGGTTCCATCGAATTCGCAGGAATTATCAAGATGTGGGACGGCCGACCTCGCCGGGCACTGCGAGGCGGCTCGGCGGGATGACGATTCGGCAGCGCACGCCCTGCTCGGCGAACGCCAAGTCGACCTCGGCGTCCAGCGAACGCGGCAGGTTGCCCTCGAGCACCAGGGTGCCGAATCCGCGCCGCGCCGGAGGGGCTACCGTCGGACCGCCGCTTTCGGCCCACAGCAACTCCACGGCGTCGCCGTCGCTTTGCGGCACGCGCCGCCAAGCGATCGCGACGCGGCCACCCGGAACCGAAAGCGCCCCGAATTTTTCGGCGTTGCGCGCGAGCTCGTGCAGCGCGAGCCCGAGGCTCTGGGCGACATCGGGCTTCAGCAACACACCATCGCCGGTGATGAGCACCTGAGTACGCGCGCGATCGAGGTACGGACCGATTTGCGAGCGGACCAGCTCATCGAGCGACACGCCGTGCCAACTCTCCTGGATGAGGAGGTCGTGGGAGGTCGCTAGGGCCTGAAGGCGAGCGCCGAACTGATCGAGGAATTCTTCGACGGAGCCCACGTGCCGCGCGGTCTGCCGTGCCATCGCCTGGATCACCGCCAACAGATTTTTGGAGCGGTGCGTGAGCTCGCGCAGGAGCAAGCGCAGATGGTCCTCGGCTTTGCGGCGCTCGGTGATGTCCACCGCCGCGCAGGTCACGCCGGCGACCGTACCGGCGGAATCGAGCAGCGGTTCGACATGGAAATCGTACCAGAGGGCGGAGGGACCGGTCCCGAACCTGATCTCGCCGTCGGACGGCCGGCCGCTGTCGATGGCGCGACGTTTGAGCGCGACGATCTCATTGCGAACTTCAGGCGGAAGGATTTCCGCGTCGGTGCGGCCGACGATATCGTCGACCTCCATTCCCAACATCGGTTCGCTGATTGCGATGTAGCGCAAGTCGCGATCCTGGGACGACACGTACACCTTCGAACCACGCAGCGCGATCTTGAACCTCGCTGTCACCAGCTCAAGGTCCTTGGTGCGTTCCACAACCCTGCTCTCCAGCTCGCGACGCGCATTTTCCAGCTCCAGCAGCGTCGATTCGTGAGCTGATACCTCGCGGCGAAGGCGCTCGTTGGACTCATGCAGCTGCAAAGCGGACGGGAGCCGCACGAGATTGGGCAACAGCGGCACCAATGCGACGAGGATGGCCGCGAAGACCAGCGCGACCGCGACTCTGCTCAGCGCCACGAGTTCGGGGATCGGCCGCCAAACAGCGATTGCGTCGGCTACTCGCGTCAGCGCAGCGAAGGCGAGGAAGCAACCGATCAACAGGCCCAGTAGCCAGTGGTGCCGCACGAGGTCCGGCCGGCGGCGAAGAAACCAAGCGAGCACGCAGAGTACGGCCAGATAGCTCGCAGCGAGGACCAAATCGGCTGCAGCCTGCGCAACGAGGACACCTGATTGCTGGGGCATAGCGGCTTCAAGCGGAGTTCCGGAGGCGCGCGCGAAATACCCGTCGCACGCGGCTATGGACGGGAGTTGCGCTGGCGGGCGCACTCGGATCGCCGTTTCGGTACGTGGTCGAGCAATCGTGCCGAACTCGCCGCCAATGACGCAGTCCCTCAACTAAGCCAGTCACAGGCCGTCGGCAACAAGCATCGCCTTCCACCGGTGGACAAACCAAGATCGCAAGCCTCGCGTCGATCGACATGATCGCAGAAGAAACGCAGAAACGAATCGAATCGTTCGAAGCGTCCGTCGGCCGGCATCGCCGAATCGCCGCTCATGCCGCCGAGGAGGCGCGGAACTTATTATAGCTCGCACGCTTTATAACCACGACCGGCCGCATCCCCCTCCCCTCGTGCTCGGCCGGCCATCCTGGGCGTAGCCGGATTTTCGCCGGCTACGTCCTACTTTTCTGTGCCGTCGAGACGGCGCAGGAAAGCTCCAAGTATCACGACAGGAGTCAACAATGAATTGGGATCGTCTGGAAGGAAACTGGAAGCAGATGAAGGGCCGAATGCAACAGCAATGGGGCAAGCTCACCAACGATGATCTCAATCTGGTCGAGGGCAAGCGGACCGAGCTCGTCGGCAGGATTCAGGAGCGCTACGGCATTCAGGGCGACGAAGCGGAGCGACAGATCGACAGCTGGCTGCGAAATCTCACCTGAGCCGACCGCCCGAGGAGGGTCCGCATAAGCTCGCGTTATAGGGTAACAGAGATCCGCATTAGGGCAACGGAAACAGGGCAAGGTGCGCACACGGGGTGCGTCAGTTTGGATCGGACGAAACCCAATTTGGTGCGGCTGAATTTTCGAGTCATGAAGGACTATCGCCTGGACGACGGACTGATCGAGCGAACGCGCCGCCTTCTCGATCTTGCCGAACGCCAGCGCGCGCAGCTCGAAACCGACTTGGAGAACACAAGGGGCATGATCCAGCGCTCCCGCGACCTGCTCAAGAAGCTGCGGATGTGGCCAAGAACGAACGGCAAGCGCCGCTAGTGGCGAGCGAACGAGCTGCCGAGGCGCGAACGGCGAGGTTCCGCCGAAGCGTCGCGGCTTGGGGCCGCTGCGCGGCGGCCGACTGATGATCAGGCGGTCGCGCGCCGCTCGCGCGGCTTTGCCTTGCGCTCGAAGAACAGCGCCTGACTGATTACCGCCGAAACGGTAGCCGGCTGGAACGGCTTGGCGATCAGGAACGCGGGTTCGGGCCGTTCGCCCGTGAGGAACCGCTCGGGATACGCGGTCACGAAAATGACCGGCACCTGCACGGATTGAATCAGTTCATTGACCGCGTCGAGACCGGAGCTGCCGTCCGCAAGCTTGATGTCGGCGAGGATGAGGCCGGGCCGTTTGGCCTTGGCCAGGGTCACCGCCTCGGCATGGGTGCGGGCCACCCCGACGGTGCGGTGACCCAGTCTCTCGACCAACCCTTCGAGATCCATGGCGATGAAGGTTTCATCCTCGATGATAAGCACGTCGGTGGCGATTTCGGCTGCGAGCTCGCGGCCGGATTCTTCGAGCAGCGTCCGCAACGTCGGCACATCGGTCTCCAACACCTGCGCCGCATCTTCCTCAGAGAAGCCCTCGAGCGCGATCAACAGGAATGCCTGGCGCGCGCGAGGCGTGATGTGGGCGAGCCGCTGTTCCACGGGCAGGCCCTGCTCGGCCGGATCGGTCGCGCCATTGACGCCGACCGAATTCCATATCTTGGTAAATAGGCGATACAGAGCGACTCGGGGACCGACGGCCTTTTCCAAGACCGCGGGATCTTCGATCAAGGCTTCGAGGGTGGCTGCCACATAGGCATCGCCGGAGTTCTGGCTGCCGGTTAGCGCCCGGGCGTACCGGCGAAGGTAAGGCAGATGTTGAGCGACCGCTTGAGATGTGGACAAGAAACCCTCCCGGAATTATCCGAGCTGCGGGCCAACGCGGGGGGTGCAATAAAGTTCCGGCGGGGTGGAACCAAGCGGCACCGGAAGCGTTCGGGCTTGACGTACGGGGAACCCGCGGCGCGACTGCCATCGATGTAGTATCATACGGCGGGCGGCGAGGATAAGAAATGAAGAATCCGAAATTGGCGGGACATCGGCCGCACGCGCGAGAAGCCAGCTTCACGGCCGAGCCCAGCCTCGGGCGGGACATTCAGAGCAAAATCGGCCAGCAGCTGCGCGCCATGTACGATGAGGTGGTGAGCCAGGGAGTTCCGACCCGGTTCGTCGACTTGCTCGACCGGCTCGAAAAGCGCAACGACAAAGGCTCGTAGGGGCGACAAGGAACCAATCCGTGAATCTCGACCCCTCCGTGCGCGAGGCCGTCCTGGCGGCGGTTCCGAACCTGCGCGCGTTCGCCATCTCGCTCAGCGGGAACGTCGATCGCGCCGATGATCTAGTGCAGGAAACCCTGCTGCGCGCGCTCGCCAACATCGATTCGTTTCAACGCGGCACCAACATGTCGGCGTGGCTGTTCACGATCCTGCGCAACCTGTTCCGCTCCGAATACCGCAAGCGCCGGCGCGAGGTCGAGGATACCGACGGCAGCTATGCCGAACGTCTGAGATCACAGCCGGAGCAGACCGGAAGGGTGGAGTTCATGGAGTTCCGCGCCGCGCTCGGCAAGCTGCCGGCCGATCAACGCGAAGCGCTGATCCTCGTCGGTGCCTCGGGATTCTCCTATGAGGAAGCCGCGGAAATTTGCGGTTGCGCGGTGGGTACCATCAAAAGCCGCGTCAACCGCGCGCGCAGCCGATTGGCCGAATTGCTGTCGATCGAAAGCATGGATGATTTCGGGCCCGACCTCGCGACCCGAGCGGTGCTCGCCGGAAACGATCAGGCGTAACGACCAACCCGTTCCGGAGTCGGCGCCGCGCGGCGCGGCGCAGGATCTAGTAAACGTCGCGATCGATTTCCGGTCGGCCGGCAGCGATGGAAGGTTGCAGGATCGCGACCGGATCGGACGCCGGGAACGTCTCCTCCAAGCCGCGCTCGAGCGCCCATTCCTGCCCGCGCCGCTTTTCGTCGCTTCGCCGGATCTTGAGAGGCGGAGCCGAAGCTTCGGAGTGCGCGTCTGCGTTCATCACGAGTTTGCCCATTCAGATTCATTGGAGCAGGTTCGGCGCGCAATAGCGAGTCGCCGACGCAATGCGCGATCAATGCAAACCAAACAGCCTGTCGATCGCGCGGAGTTCCGCCGGCCGATTCAACGCCGAATGTGCAACCACGACCGAATGCAGGGCGCCGTCGAGGGACCTTCGCCAGAACGCTAGAAAATCCTGCAGAATAGGAAAGTCCGGCCACGTGTCATATTCCTGCCAGACATAGGATTGCAGCAGCCACGGGTGATCCGGTCGGCGATATAAAATATGTGCCGTGGTCAATCCGAATCCGGCGAGTTGGCGACGACAGCCTTCGGAGATCATCGGTCGTACTCCATGAACGCGGCGACGTCAGTCCCAGTGACCTCCCTCCGGACCTGGCCGTTGTCGCACACTCGGCAGCATTAACTCGAAGCCGGCTTCAGCAGTTCCGGATCTCTGTGAAGCGAGATCGCGTCACCGCGAAGAAACAAGCCGGGATCGCCACGAAACTGTTGCAATGTTTCGGCACGGGAACCAACACGATGATCACGCGTTGACGGGAGCCGAACATCTTTTCGCCCGTGCGGGCGAGCGGGAGTCCATGGTCGCCCGGAAGACCGCGATGCGCGCCTCACGATTAGCGCCGGCTTCGGTTGCCGCCGCCGCAACGGCGCGCGTCAGCCTCGGTGCGAGAGATTCCAATAAAACCGTCCGGCGCCTGCGGCGCTCAGCGCGCGAGAGCACGGGTAACGCCTCCGACCGCACTCGGCGTGCGGCTCACAACATGTCCAGCGTAACGACGCGCGACGAAATCCTCCTTGAGCACGAGCCCGTGAGCGCACAAGGCGCAACCGCGAATCGGCCGCGATTTGCAAACAAACATCGGCGATCCATTGCGAGCGCTGTACACACGGCTTCAGCGGAACATGTCGCAGCGGTCGCGCGAGCGCAGCGGCCTCAGCGCGCGGCTACCGCGAACGGCAAAGCGCCGAACAGCGAATGGGCGCGGGAGGCGATTCTGGCCGAGGTTCCCAAGTTGCGGGCCTTCGCCATTTCGCTGTGCGGCAATTTGGACCAGGCCGACGACTTCGTGCAGGAAACCTTGCTCCGCGCCTGGGCGCACATCGACCAGTTTCAGCGCGGCACCAACATGGCCGCCTGGCTGTTCACCATCCTGCGCAACAGCCTGCGCTCCAATTACCGCAAGTACCGCCGCGAGATCGAGGATGCCGACGGCAGCTACGCGGAGAAGCTGATCTCCCATCCGGAACAGAACGGGCGGCTGGAATTCGAGGAGCTGCGCGCCGCGCTCGCCAAACTGCCGTCCGATCAGCGCGAAACTTTGATCCTGGTGGTGGCTTCCGGCGCGTCCTACGAGGAAGCGGCGGAGATCTGCGGCTGCCGGGTTGGCACGATCAAGAGCCGGGTACACCGCGCGCGCGCCCGCCTGGCGCAAATTCTGGCAATCGACAGCATCGACGACTTCGCCCTGGACCCGACGACACAGGCGGTACTCGGCACTGCGCCGGCGTGAGGCGCGCAATCGAGCGGATTCGGAGAATTTTTCAGCCGGCCTCGGAACCCGCTTCGGCATTGGACGTTGAGCTTGTGCCGGGCGGGTTCCCCCCATCCCCCGTCCCCCCGCCGCCCGGCACAGCCCTGGTCGGCTCTGCGTGAGTCGGCCGGGGCTTTGTCTTTTGACCGTCCGTTAACCCCATGAACCGGCGGGTGAAACCAAATCTCAGGCGGCGGCCAGCCGTCGAGGGGCTCGGCACCGGGAGGTTCGGCGGTGTTCCGCCAGCACTGAACGGGCGGGCAACGTCAGGAACCGGAACGCGCCGCTCGGGCGCTTTCCCCGGCCGGCGATGACGAAAACGTGATTGCTCGGGGATTTCTGCTTGTGCCCCCGCTGGGAGACTGGGTCACGCGCGGAACCGGAATGAAGGATCGGGGTTTAGCGCATATCGATCGATAGCGGGAAGATAGCGGGAGGGCTCCATGCGCGTTCATTGGCTGTTCGCCGCGGTTTTCGCGGCGGGCTTCAGCGGGCTCTGCGCACCGGTGCTCGGCGGCGACGGCACCAGCGCCGGACAGGGCAGCACCGCACCGGCAGCGGCCGAGACCGGCTCGGACGACACTTGGCGGACCGTCCTGCCCTATCAGGATGTGCAGAGCGTGCTCGGCAAGGAGGTTCGCAGTAGTGCCGACGAGGACATGGGACGGATCGTCGACGTCCTGGTCGACCGGAACGGCCAAGTCCGCGCGGCCGTGATCGATTTCGGCGGGTTCCTGGGGGTGGGGAATCGGAAAGTGGTCGTCGATTGGACGGCGCTGCATTTCGCGCCGGCCGATCAGCCCGACCGCATCTCGCTCGATCTCACCCGCAACCAAGTCAAAGAGGCTCCGGAATACAAGCCGGGCAAGCCTGTCGTCGTGCTGGGCGCGCTGGGGCCTGCCGTTCCGGATCTCTAGGCCGAGCCGCGGCAGCCGCCGGTGCATAGGCTCGGTGGCCGCGGAGCCAGCGACCAAATCACGCCGCAGCCTCCGTCCGGTTCCCGAAAGCCCCCGGCCCCGTCGGCCGCGAGCCTGCGCGGGCTCGACTGGTTCGTGTTCTTCCTCGCCGACGTGCAGACCGGCTTCGGGCCATTCGTCTCCGTCTATTTGACGACCCAGGCGTGGACCCAGGTCGATATCGGCTTGGTGCTCACGGCCGGCGGCCTGGTCGCACTCATCGGACAGATGCCAGGCGGCGCGATCGTCGACGCGGCGCGCTCGGAGCGGTTGGTCGCCGCTTGCGGCGTGGTCGCCATCAGCTTGAGCGCCATCGCGTTGGCGGTCTGGCCTATCTTCCTGCTGGTTCTGCTCGGCCGCGTGTTGCATGCCATCGCTAGCTGCGTGCTGGGACCGGCGATGGCGGCAATCAGCCTCGGCCTCGTCGGTCATGCCGGCGTCAGCGAGCGGCTCGCGCGCAATGCCCGGTTCGCGTCGGTAGGGACCGCGCTTGCGGCCGGCGTGATGGGCCTGCTCGGGCAGCTGACGTCGAGCCGCGCCGTGTTCTTCGCGACCGCGGCTTTGATCGTGCCGACGCTGATTGCGTTGTTTCACATCCGTCCTGACGAGATCGATCCGGAACGCGCCCACGGCGGCAAGCACGACGCCGGCCTGCGCAAGCTCGGCGAGGGACTCCTGACGCTCGCCGGAAATCCTCCGCTGCTGATCCTGGCCGGCTGCGCGCTGCTGTTCCATCTCGGCAACGCCGCACTGTTGCCGCTGATGGGGAGCCTGCTAACCATGCGGTCCGGGAATCTGGCAACGGCATTGATCGCCGCCTGCATCGTCGTGCCGCAATTCGTGGTGGCGGTGTGCGCGCCCTGGGTTGGCCGCAAGGCCGAGCAGTGGGGGCGCCGGCCGCTGTTGCTTCTCGGCTTTGCAGCACTGCCCGTCCGTGCGGTGCTGTTCGCCGCGCTTCCGGATGCGTATTTGGTGGTTGCTGTGCAGTTGCTCGACGGAATTTCCGCAGCCGTGCTCGGCGTGCTGGTCCCGCTCATCGTCGCCGACGCGACCCGGGGCACGGGCCGGTTCAATCTGGCGCAGGGGATCGTCGGCACTGCGGTCGGGATCGGCGCCTCGCTCAGCACGACGCTCGCCGGCTATATCAGCGATTATCTCGGCAGCGGCACCGCGTTTCTCGGGCTCGGAGCGCTCGGCTTCATGGGGCTGGTCCTGGTCTGGGCCGCCCTGCCTGAGACCCGCCCGACCGCGATCGAGTGACGGTAGGTTGGCGATCGCGCGAGGATCAGCCCCGCGGCTACGCCGAGGCAGCGCCCTCGCGCAGGCCCTGGACGGCCACGAGCTTGGGCCGTGGCGCGGTCTCCTCCATCAAGCTGCGATAGGTCGCCAGGTAATCCTTGGCCATGCGGCGTGCCGTGAACCGTTCTTCGAAGCGTTTGCGCACTCGCTCGCGCGACAATTCCGGAAGGCGGTTGACCGCGGCGATGCCGCTGGTCTCGTCCTCCACGATGAAGCCGGTCACGCCGTCTTCGACGATTTCGGCGACCGATCCGCGATTGAAGGCGACCACAGGCGTGCCGCAAGCGAACGCCTCGATCATGACCAAGCCGAACGGCTCCGGCCAATTGATCGGCATGAGCAAGCCGATCGCGCCGCTGAGAAACTCGGATTTTTCCCGATCGCTGATCTCCCCGATATATTCGATGAACGGCAGGCTCAGCAACGGCCGGATCTCCGTCTCGAAATAATCGATATCCACGCGGTCGACCTTCGCGGCGATCTTCAGCGGTATCTCGCAACGCGCCGCAATGCGGATCGCGCGATCCACGCGTTTTTCGGGAGCTATGCGTCCCAGGAAGGCCAGGTAGCTGGGTTTCACGGGACGCGGACGCAACAAGTCTTCCGGCAAGCCGTGATGCACGGTGCGCACCCAGCGCGCTTGCGGCACGGGCCGGCGCTGCGCGTTGGATATGGAAATGACCGGGACCGAGGAGAACGTATGGAAAACCGGCTGATGCTCCGGCAAGTCCAGCCGTCCGTGCAGCGTCGTGACGGACGGCGTCGGCTGACGCGAGAACAGCGAGAACGGATAGTAGTCGAGATGAAAATGCAGAAAATCGAACTCAGAAGCGCGCTGGCGCACGCGTTCGAGCATCATCATGTGCAGCGCATTGGGATCCCGGATGGAGCCGTCCAGGCGCAGTGCCTTGGGCCACATCGCCTCCAGCGTGCCGGAGGTACGGGAATCCCCACTCGCGAATAGCGTCACGTCATGGCCGAGCGCAACCAATTCCTCGGTCAGCCAGTGAATCACGCGCTCGGTTCCGCCGTACAGCTTGGGCGGCACGGCTTCGGTAAGCGGCGCTATCTGGCCAATGTGCATAAAAACCCTCCTGTCGCACGGCACGGCAACTTCGAGCTACTCGGTCAGGGACGAGAAGGAATGCCCCCCACGCATGTCTAACCGGGCCACGCCGTTTAGGTTCCCAAGCCCGGAGGTCCGGCGCGCAGCGGTGCGCAACCAACTCGGCGGTATGGCGTTGAAGCCTGGATAGCTCGGACCCCGTTGCCGGCTGAGGCACCGTTGGTCGACATGGGCGCACTGACGGAGTCGGGGTAGGATGGAATCGCTTTGCGCGTATGCCCACAGGCCGGTCGGTTTCTTCCTGCGCTACATCCGGTTGCGCCCCGGGACGCATGCCGTGATCTTGGCCGCGGTGCTCGCCGCGGTGACGTGCTCGGTGAGCACCCAATACGGCGTCAAGTTCCTGGTGGACACGCTGTCGGGCCGCGGCGGCGGCGCGCAGAACATCTGGGTTGCCTTCGCGTTGCTGCTCTCCCTGATCGCAGCCGACAATCTGCTGTGGCGGCTCGCGAGCTGGGTTGCGAGCTACACGTTCGTGGCGGTGACCGGCGACATTCGCAGCGATCTGTTCCGGCATCTCACTGGACACGCCCCGAGCTATTTCACCGAGCGCCTGCCCGGAATGCTGACGAGCCGCATTACCGCAACATCCAATGCGGTGTTCACGGTCGAGAACATGTTCGTTTGGAACGTATTGCCGCCGTGCGCGGCGACCGCGGGCGCGATCGTGTTTCTCGCCACGGTCAGCTGGCAGATGGCCGCCGGGCTGATGCTGATCGCGGCGGTTCTTGTTCTGGCGATGTTCCGGCTCGCTGCCGCCGGCAAGCCGCTGCATCATGATTTTGCCGACAAGGCTGCGGCAGTGGATGGGGAGATGGTCGACGTCGTCGGCAACATGCCCCTGGTGTGGGCCTTCGGCGGGCTGAGGCGCGAGTACCGCAGGTTCGACGCGACCGTCGGCCGCGAGATGGGCGCGCGGCGAAGCAGCCTGCGTTATCTGGAGAAGGTGCGCCTGTTCCACGCGGTGATCACCGTCGTGCTCACGATTGCGCTCGTCGCGTGGGCGCTCGTGATGTGGGAGCACGGGCAAGCCACGACCGGACAGGTCGTGCTGGTGTGCACGTTGGGCATGTCGATCCTGCACGCAACGCGCGACCTAGCAGTGGCGCTGGTCGACGTTACGCAACACATGGCGCGGCTCTCGGAAGCACTCGCCACGCTGCTGGTTCCCCACGGGCTGTGCGATCATCCCCGTGCGGCACCGCTGGTCCGCAAGGGTGCGAGCGTCGCATTCGAAGATATCGCCTTCCGATATCCGGACGGGCGCAAAGTGTTCGAGAACTTCAGCCTGAGGCTCCGGCGTGGGCAGCGCGTCGGCCTGGTGGGCGTCTCCGGCAGCGGAAAATCGACGTTGTTCGCGCTCCTGCAACGGTTCTACGACGTGCAGCGCGGGCGCATCCTGATCGACGGCCAGGACGTCGCGATGGTTACCCAAGAAAGCCTGCGCGAGGCGATCGCCGTCGTCCCGCAGGACATTTCCTTGTTCCATCGCTCGATCCTGGAAAACATCCGCTACGGCCGCCAGGACGCGTCGGATCAGGAGGTCTGGGAGGCCGTGACGGCGGCGCGGTGCGATACGTTCATCGATGCGCTGCCGGACGGGCCGGCTACCATCGTCGGGGATCGCGGCGTGAAGCTCTCCGGCGGCCAGCGGCAACGCATCGCGATCGCGCGCGCGTTCCTCAAAAACACCCCGCTCCTGCTGCTCGACGAGGCGACTTCGGCGCTCGACAGCGAATCCGAAGAAGCCATCCGCGAGGCGCTCGACCGCCTGATGCGCGGCCGCACGGTGATCGCGATCGCGCACCGGCTGTCCACGCTGCGCAATTTTGAACGAATCGTCGTTCTGAGGGCGGGCAAGGTCGTTCAAGACGGCCCGCCCGAAAAGCTGATGCGCGGCGAAGGCATCTATCGCGAACTAGTGAGGCGCGAGGTGTTGCGTCTGCCGCGCCAGGCTGCTTAATAGCGCGGCGCCGGGGGTTACGTACGAGTCGACAACGAGCGCAATTTGCGACAACCCGGTCGGCGCCGCGACCGGGCGGCGCGCGGTGCGATCTTCCGCCATATCTGGTCGGCAGCGGCATTGTCGCCCGGAATGCATGGGTTACGGGGAGCCGCAGCACGGCAGCGAACCGGCACGGATGCGCAGCAGCATCGCAAGTTCGAGGGCGGACATGTCGAAGGAAGGCGCAGCCAAAGCCAACCTGTCGCTCATCGAAGCGATTGCGGAAGACCCGTTCTACATCGCCGCTACCGCGCTCGCTTCGCGGCCGCGGCGGATCCTCAAGCATGGCGACAGCTTCCTGGTGCTCGACAGCTACGGGGACATCGGGGCCACGGCGGGCGGCGCCGATGGGTTGTTCCATGCCGACACTCGCTTCCTCTCCAATCTCGAGCTGCGTTTGCAAGGGGTTGCGCCGCTGCTGCTGGGCTCGAGCATCCGCGACGACAATTCGGCGTTCAGCGTGGACCTCACCAATCCCGACGTCTACGAGAACGACCGCATCGTGCTGGCCAAGGACACGCTGCACATCGTCCGCACCACGTTCCTTTGGCAGGCCAGCGCCTATCAGCGCATCGCCATCCAGAACCACGCCGATCGGCCGATCACGATCCACCTGGCGGTCGGGTTCGGCAACGATTTCGCCGACCTGTTCGAAGTCAGAGGCCAGCGCCGGCCACGCCGCGGCAAATCGCGGGCGCGCGTCGTCGACGCCGAGGCGGTGTTGCTGCAGTACCAAGGGCTCGACAACGTGGTCCGCAGCACACGCGTGCTGTTCGAGCCGGCACCGACGCGGTTGTCCGATCGCGACGCCTCGTACCGGCTGACGCTCGGCCCACGGGAATACTTGGCGATCTTCCTGACGGTCGAGTGCAATCCCGCCGACCTCGGCAGAAGTCCCCGATTCTTCCCGGCAATGCTGGCGAGCCATCGCGCTCTGAAGGCAGCGACGCGAAACAGCGCGACGATCCGAACGTCGAACGACGTGTTCAACGAGGTGCTGTGCCGGGCGATGGCGGACCTCTACATGCTGGTCACCGATACGCCGCAAGGGCCCTATCCGTATGCCGGCATCCCCTGGTATTCGACCACGTTCGGTCGCGACGGCCTGATCACCGCGCTGGCGATGCTGTGGATCGACCCCGCCATCGCCCGCGGGGTATTGCGGCGGCTCGCCGCCTACCAGGCCAGGCGTGACGATCCCGAAAATGACGCGCAACCGGGCAAGATCCTGCACGAGATGCGCGGAGGCGAGATGGCCGCACTGCGCGAGGTGCCGTTCGGGCTTTATTACGGCAGCGTGGATTCCACGCCGCTCTTCGTGCTGCTCGCCGGACTCTACACCGAGCGCACCGGAGATGTCGGAACGTTGCGCGAATTGTGGCCGGCGATCGAAGCCGGGCTCGCCTGGATCGACGGTCCGGGCGATCTCGATCGGGACGGCTTCGTCGAGTATTACCGTGCAACCGAACAGGGCCTTGCCAATCAGGGCTGGAAAGATTCCTACGATGCCGTGTTCCATGCCGACGGCCGTCTTGCCGAGGGACCGATCGCGCTCGCGGAGGTGCAAGGTTACGTCTATGCGGCGAAGTCTCTCGCCGCCACATCCGCCCGGCGGTTGGGGTATCTCGAGCGCGCCGCCGCGCTGGAGCGCGAGGCTGCCGGGCTCCAGCAACGATTCGAGGCGGCGTTCTGGCGCCCGGATCTCGAAAGCTACGCGCTCGCGCTCGACGGCGCCAAGCGGCCGTGCGAGGTGCGCACTTCGAACGCGGGACAGCTGCTGTTCACGGGGATCGCCGCGCCCGAGCGGGCGCTGAAGGTGGCCGAAGGACTGCTCAGGCCGCAATTCTTCTCCGGGTGGGGCATTCGCACCGTGTCGAGCCGGGAACGGCGGTACAATCCGATGTCCTACCACAACGGCTCGATCTGGCCGCACGACAATGCGCTGATCGCTCTGGGGTTCGGGCGCTACGAACTCAAGGACTTCATCGCGCAGGTATTCACGGCCACGTTCCAAGCCGCCGCCTATATGGACCTGCGGCGCCTGCCGGAATTGTTCTGCGGGTTTCAGCGGCGGCGCGGGCGCGGGCCCACGCTCTATCCGGTCGCGTGCTCGCCGCAAGCATGGGCAAGCGGCGCCCCGTTCCTCATGCTGCAGGTGTCCTTGGGCCTCGAGTTCGACGTCGCTCGCAACGAGATCCGGCTGCGCAACCCGTGCTTGCCCTCGTTCTTGCAGGAAGTCGCTATTTCCAATCTCACACTGGGCGGCTCCAGCGTGGACCTCGGCGTCCACCGCGAGCCGGACGGCAAGGTCTCGCTCCAATTTCATCGTCGATCCGGAACCGTGCAAATAGGTCTGGTGTGACCAACCGCGACGATCGCGAGCACCAGCGGCGTTCGATCCATCAATTGTGAACTTCCCTGGCTCGGTGAGAAAATTGCCGATTGCCGCCATGATTGCGCCAAAGTTGCCGCCGTAGCGTCAATTTGCAGCCACGCTGCTCGGCGGAGATTCCTGCGAATCGCATAGCAGGAGGACGCAATGATCGGCGTTCGCTTCGGTGCTGTGTGCACGGTGCTGATCGCAGGCATGCTGGCTTCGTCCGCCGGCCAGGCCGCGCCCGCTTGCGACAAACGCTTTTCGCGGACCTGCAGAGCGACGACGGCGCAAGTAACCCCCGAAGCGCCGACGGTCAGCACCACGCAGCGCACCGCAACCGCCACCCGCACGCGCACCCGCCGGGCGACCCGGCAACGTCATTCGTTCAAGCACGCGCAATCGGCCAAGCCTACTCGCCAAGAGGCGGAGCAACCGAAGCCGGCTGCGCGGACGCCGGAGAACGCGTCTGCCCCGGCACGCGTTGTCGCTGCGCCGGAGAACCCGCCTGCCCCGGCACGCGTTGTCGCTGCGCCGGAGGTCTCGCCTGCGGCGCGCCGTTTCAGCGAGTTCGTAAGTCCCCGGCCGCTCGCAGCCAATCCGGTCGAGGAGCTGCACAAGCCGAGGATGAACGTCACGGAGCTGTCCGCGCAGACCACTTATCCTGTAGCGGAGGCAATCGAGCGCGAGCCGAGCGCCGCAGCCAGGCCTGCCGAGGCCACAATGCCGCGCACCATGGCCGTCGAGGCCCAGCAAGCGACCGAGCCCGCAACCGCGAACGGCCCACAAAAGCCGAGCGGAGCTCGAACGGAGTCGAGCGGCCAGCTGGCCGTCGCCAACCTGGTCAGCCGCCCCGAGGACCACGATGCTCCCGAGAGCACCACTTCGTGGGTCCGCATCGTATTCTTGACCTGGGGCGGACTCCTCACGGTCGGATCGGCGCTGCGCTTGTTGATCGGGTGAGCCGACCAGCAATAACGGGATCACGGCTTTCGGTCATAGCCGACCGGGCGCCGCTCGCGGGCGACCCGCGGGCTCCGCTACTCGCAATGCAGGAACCGCGAACCTGCTATGCGCCGTGCCAATCCGTTGCTCATGATCCACAATGGCACCCCGGCAACGAGCACGCCGACCCAGGTATTTGATTGTTGCTCCGCATCTCCTCAGGTCGGCGGCGTGTTCTGCTTCGCTGTTGCGGCAAATGACGAACAAGACGGTCGAGGCAAGACAATTCACGTACCGCCTGCACTTCCATGAGGCAATCCCGGTTGCTCAGCTTGTTCTTGTTTGACGCCCTTGAATGGTGATAAGATCAAATCCGCGTTCCAACTCACATTGGAGAGTCCAGTGGCCAAGAGACGGGCAAAGCGGCGAGGATGGACCAGCAAGGACGTTCGCGAGCTGAAATCGATGGCGCGTGCACGCACACCGGCCCGCGAGATCGGGCGAAAGCTCGGCCGGACCGAGGGAGCCGTGCGGCAAAAGGCGTATGCGGAAGGCGTGTCCTTCAATTCCAGGACCCGTGCCCGGCGCAAACGGAAATAGCGCCGCCGCCCGGCAAGCGCCCGGGCTTGTTTGTTTGCTGCTGTGCGGCCGCGTGCGAGGCTCGAGCATCTTCTTCGGGGCACTCGCCACGTCTACTCGGGCTTCAGCGCGTTCGATTTCCGTGTCGCGGCACTCGACTGCGCGACGCAGCCGTTTGCGACGCGCGCGCTGTCGCGGCATTCCCCGCAACTTGGGACCTGCTGGGAGCGGAGCGACGCTGGGCTGGCGCCGAAAATTCGCGTGATGGCCGAGGACATTCCCTTCGATCGCAACTTCGACCTGGCCGCGGGCCGGGTCGAGGAGATCATGCCAGGCTTGCGCCGCCTGCTCGCCGACAATCCGGGCCCGTTCACTTTTAAAGGAACCGTGAGCTACATCGTCGGAAGCGGCCGCGTCGCGATAATCGATCCCGGTCCAGAGCACGAACAGCACATAGCCAAGCTGCTCGAAGCCGTGCGCGGGGAAACGGTGACGCACGTGTTTGTCACCCACACGCACCGCGACCATTCTCCGGCCGCGGCAAAGATCAAGGCCGCCACCGGCGCGACCGTGGTGGCCGAGGGCCCGCACCGCGCCGCGCGGCCGCTGCATCTCGGCGAAGCCCAACGTCTCGAGGCCAGCGCCGATCAAATGTTCCGGCCCGACTTTGCCATTCCGGATGGCGAAAGCCTCAGCGGCACCGGATGGACCCTGCAGGCCATCGCTACGCCCGGCCACACGGCCAACCACATGGCCTATGCATACCGGGAAGCCGGCGTGCTGTTCTCGGGCGACCACGTGATGGCGTGGTCGACCCCGGTGGTGGCGCCCCCAGACGGCGCGATGGGGGACTACATGGCGTCGTTGCGCAAGCTCGCGGCGCGACCGGAAACGACGTATTTCCCTGGCCATGGCGGCGCGGTGCGCGACGCCCCGCGGTTCGTGGAGCACTACATTCGGCATCGACAGGCGCGCGAAGCCTCGATCCTGCATCGTCTTGCCAAAGGCGCCGCCGATATCCCCACCATCGTGCGCGCGGTTTACATCGGATTGGATCCGCGGCTCGTCGGGGCCGCGGGACTTTCCGTTTTGGCGCATCTCGAGGATTTGCTGGCACGCGGGCTTGTCGCGACCGACGGCGAGCCCTCGCTGCGAGGCGTCTACCGTCTGGCGGGCGCCTGAGCCTTTTTCGGTGGCGGCGGTTTGGGCGGGGCGGCTTTCTTCGACTTCTGCTCCTCGTTGCCCGCGACGTCGTCGATATCCTCGATCAGCGCCCGAATCCGCGCGGCATTCACGCCGAGATCGCTGCGGCCGTAGCGCGAAGCGGAGCGGACATCGACGCGCGCCCCCTCACGGGCGGGGCGGATACGAACCACGACGTCGTCGCGAAAACCCATGATCGGCGTGCGCGCCACCGCCTCGATCAACCCGTCGCGGCGTCCCGACTGCGGCGGGCGCGCATCGACGATGCGCCATTTGCGCCGCGTGATCAGTCCCAGCGTCGCATCATATGCCTCCTGCGGCGTGACATTGACCACGAGCGGCTCGATATCCGGGTAGGCGGCGCGCTGCAGCTCGGCCGCCCTCAGTCCCGCATAGGCGATCGGGTTCGATTCGCGCGAGCGCAGTCGCGCGATCGCCTCGAACCGCGGCGGATCGATCGGGTCGGTGGTGACGTCATTGATGGCGGGCAGGCGATAGGCGCGCGTGGCGAGATAAGCCGGATAGGCAAGAATGCCGATGCCGATGCCGAGCGCGAGAACGGCGTGACCGACGCCCCGCAGGCCCTCGCGCCAGATCACCACGAAAGCACCGAGCGCCAACAGAATGGCGACGAAGGCCAGCGCGAGCGCGCCGCCGAACGTTGCCAGAGCCGGCACGATTTCCAGCAAGCCGGCGCGCACGATCATGATCGCCAGCAGCACGACCGGGATCGCGAATACGGCGACGCGGCGCGACCACACCGCCACGCGCGAAACCGGCTCCTCGGGCAAGCGCGAGCGGATCATGAGCGATACGCGGCGGCAGCAAAGCCACCCGAAGTTGCGGCAAAACTCAGGCGAGCCATGCGGTTATTCCGCTGCGGCGGCGGTCGGCAGCACGTAATTGCCGAACCGCTCCCGCAGGGTGATCTTCTGGATCTTGCCGGTGGCGGTATGCGGAATCTCCTCGACGAACGCCACGTCGTCCGGCATCCACCATTTGGCGATCTTGCCTTCCAGGAACCCGAGGATTTCCGATTTGTCGGCCGATTGCCCGGATTTGAGCACCACGATCAGCAGCGGACGCTCGTCCCATTTCGGATGCTTGACGCCGATCACCGCCGCCTCGGCGACCTTGGGATGGGCGACGGCCAGGTTCTCCAGATCGATCGATGAAATCCATTCGCCGCCGGATTTGATGATGTCCTTGGAGCGGTCGGTGATCTGCATGTAGCCGTGCGGATCGATGTTCGCGACGTCGCCGGTATCGAAAAATCCCTCCGCGTCCAGGATCTCCGCGTCCTCCTCCTTGTAATACGCCTTGGCAACCGCCGGTCCGCGTACCTTGAGACGGCCGAAGGTCTTGCCGTCCCACGCCAGCTCGCGCCCGGCATCGTCGGTGATCTTCATCTCGACGGTGAATGGGGTGTGGCCCTGCTTCTGCTGGACGTCGAGCCGCGCGTCGCCAGTGAGGGGCGCATAAGCGGGCTTGAGGGTGCACACGGTGCCGAGCGGACTCATCTCGGTCATGCCCCAGGCATGGAATACTTCGACGCCGTAGAGGTCCTGGAATTTGCGGGTCATTTCGCGCGGACAAGCCGAGCCGCCGATCACCACCTTTTTCAAATACGGCAGCTTGGCCCCGGTCGCCTCGAGGTGTTGCAGCAGCATCAGCCACACGGTCGGCACCGCCGCCGTGCAAGTGACGCGGTAGCGATCGAGCAGCCCGTAGATCGATTCCCCGTCGAGCTTGGCGCCCGGCATCACTATCGCCGAACCCGCCATCGGCGCGCTCAAGGCGAGCGACCAGCCGTTAGCGTGAAACATGGGGACGACCGGCATGACGACCTCGCGCGAGGATAGCCCGATGCAATCCAGCGATATCGCGGCCATCGAGTGCAGGACGTTCGAACGATGCGAATAGACGACGCCCTTGGGGTTTCCGGTAGTACCGGAGGTGTAGCACATGCCGGCCGCGGTATTTTCGTCGAATTGCCTCCACGCGAAATCGCCGTCGACCTGCGCGATCCAGTCCTCGTAAGCCACGGCATTGCGCAACGTCGTGTTCGGCATGTGGGCGGCATCGGTCAGAATCACGTAGCGCTCGACCGTCTTCAGCCGATCGGCCAGCTTCTCCAATAGCGGCACGAACGTGAGGTCGGTCATCATCACGCGGTCTTCGGCGTGATTGACGATCCAGATGATCTGGTCCGCGAACAACCGCGGATTGACCGTATGGTAGATGGCGCCGACGCCGAGAATTCCGTACCAGGCTTCCAGGTGCCGCCACGTGTTCCAGGCGAGCGTCGCCACGCGATCGCTCATCCGGATGCCGTCGCGCGCGAGCCGCTGGGCAACGCGCAGCGCCCGCGCCCGCACCTGCGGATAGGTCGTTGTGTGGATTCCACCCTCCACCGCCCGCGAAATCACCTGCCGGTCGGCATGATTGATGGCCGCGTGGTCGATGACGCGATGACAGAGCAGCGGCCAATCCTGCATCAATCCCAACATGAAGCTTCCTCCCGACGGACCACTGCTTTCGTCTCAACCGCACGGCCGGCGGCATTCGCGCAGCACTTGCCGGTAGACCCGAGCCGAAGACCGCGCGAGTATAGCGCACCCTCCCTTCGGCACCGCCTGCGAGATGCCGCAGCGGCCGCCGACGCCTCGGCGATTGCTCCCGTCCCCGCCTCGTGCTTCGCTCGAACGCCGACAACAGGGCCGACCGGCATTCGGATAGAAGATCGCGCCATGCTGAGCAACCTCGCCGTTCGAGACATCGAGACGCTGGTCCATCCCTATACGAACTTGGCGTCGTTCCGCGAAACCGGCCCCCTGGTCATCGAGCGTGGCAAGGGCGTGTTCGTCTATGACAACCGTGGAAAGCCGTATCTCGAGGGCATGGCGGGGCTGTGGTGCACAGCGCTCGGCTACGGCAACGAGGAGCTGATCGAGGCGGCCGCCGGCCAGATGCGCAAGCTCTCGTTCGGCCATCTGTTCACGGGCAAGAGCCACGACCCCGCGATCGAGCTCGCCGAACGGTTGAAGGAAATGGCGCCGGTGCCGATCTCGAAAGTCTTCTTCTGCGCTTCGGGGTCGGAGGCCAACGATACGCAGATCAAGCTCGCCTGGTATATGAATAATGCGCTCGGGCGGCCGAAGAAGAAGAAGATCATCAGCCGCATCAAGGCGTACCATGGAGTGACCGTCGCGGCGGCCTCGCTCACCGGTTTGCCGAACAATCACGCGGATTTCGATCTGCCGATCGCGGGCATCGTTCACGCCGCTTGTCCGCATCATTACCGGTTCGGCGCCGAAGGGGAGACCGAGGAGGAGTTCGCGACCAGGCTGGCAGCCGAGCTCGATCAGCTGATCGTGCACGAAGGCGCGGACACGGTCGCGGCCTTCATCGCCGAGCCCGTCATGGGCGCGGGTGGCGTGATCGTGCCGCCGCAAACCTATTTCGAGAAGATTGGCCGCGTCTGCGCCGGGCACGACGTCTGCATGATTGCCGACGAGGTCATCTGCGGTTTCGGCCGGCTGGCTACCCCGTTCGGATCCCAGGCACTCGGCTTTCGGCCGGACGCGATGTCGCTCGCGAAGGCGTTGTCGTCGGGATACGCGCCGATCGCGGCCGTGCTGGTTCCGGAACGCATGTACGAGGCGCTGCTGATCGAAAGCCGCAAAATCGGCACCTTCGGGCACGGCTTCACGTATTCCGGTCATCCGGTCGCCGCGGCAGTGGCGCTCAAAACCCTGGAAATCTACGAGCGCGATCGGATCCTGGAGCAGGCTGCGGCGAAAGCGCCGCAGTTCATGGCTCGGCTACGCGCACTCGGTGAGCATCCCCTCGTGGGCGAGGCGCGCGGGCTCGGCCTGATCGGCGGGCTCGAGTTCGTCGCGGACAAGCCGACCAAACGTTCGTTCGAGCCGGCTGGCGCCGTCGGCGCGCGCTGTGTACGCTTCGCCGAGGACAACGGATTGATCGTGCGGGCGATTGCGGGCGACGTGGTGTCGATCTGCCCCCCGCTCGTCATCAGCCCGCAGGAAATCGACGAGCTGTTCGATCGGCTTTCCCGCGCGCTCGACCAGACACTCGATTGGGCACGCAGCGAGCGGCTGCTCGCGGCCTAACGGGTCGCAGAGGCTCAGCCGTTCGGACCGCCATGGTAGGCGACGCGCGGAGTGTCTCCCGGCGCAGTCGGCGAATCCCCGTGCCCCGGCGCCAGCACGACGACCGGGGCGCCGATCTTCACCCGATTAAACAGATCGATCACGTCCTCGTTGGTCAAACGAATACAGCCCGAGGAGATCGCGTGCCCGATATATTCCGGCTGGTTGGTGCCGTGGATGCGGTAGAGCGTGTCCCTGCCGCCTTCATAGAGATACAGCGCCCGGGCACCCATCGGGTTGTGCGGCCCGGGGCTGACGAAATCCGGAATGTTGGCCAAACGCTGCTTGATGTGGGCGGTCGGTGTCCAGGACGGCCATTCTTCCATGCGGCCGATCTTGGCCACGCCCGACCATGCGAGCGCCTCCTCGCCGACGGTAACTCCGTAGCGAATCGCTTTGCCCTGCGGCAGCACGTAATAGAGAAACTTGCTGTCGGTATCGATGACGACCGTTCCCGCAGATTCCATGCGGTGATAGCCGACGATGTGGCGCTGGTAAGTTTCCGGGATCGCCACCTGCGCATAAGGCGCATTGGCCAACAATTGCCGGTCGCGCGGCTTCAGATTGACATCCGGCGCCGGCGCCAACTGCGATTCCACGCAGCCCGCGAGCATCAAACCAACCAAGCCGAGGAGAACAGCAATCCCACGCCGCGCCATGCTTCCCGGTCCCCCTTTACCAAACCGCCATCGTCGGTTTGTTAACTGAAACGAGCCCGCCATACCAGATGGTCGCGGCCTCGCCACGCATCGCGCGAAGAACTGTTGCAGGAATGCCTCACCCGGTGCCTATCCCCGCGCCACCTTGGCATGCCGTTGGTAAAGAACGGTTTACCTTCTTGCCCGTATCCTGCGACGTCCGCGCTGGTCACCACGCAAGAACCAAGAGAAATCCCGCAATGTGGCATTTTTCCTACCCACTTCCGCCCCACTCGCTGACCATCAAGGCCCTCGGGCAGGCTGGGGGTAACTAAGGCAAGATGCGGAGGAAAGCGATGAGCCGCGAGCGCGCGACCCCACCCCCCCGTCCGGAGCGGACGGATCTTGACGCCCGTTACGGAGCGATCGGCATCTCGGCGGTCGCCGCGGCGGTCTGCTACAAGGGCGAGGCGCGCAATCCCGCCTATGCTCCCGTCGTGCCCGACCCCGACCTTCAGGCCAAGCTCGCCGAGCGAGAAATCGCCTAAAGGCAGCAACTCCGTCCAAGCCCGCGCCGATCGTCAGCTGCGCGCCCGCGGCGGCCGCAGCACGGACGCGTTGGACGCCGCGCGCCGCCCGATCACACGTGCTGACCGCCGTTGATGTGGATCTCCGCCCCGTTCACGTAGGACGAGGTTTCCGTGCAAAGCACATAAATGATCTTGGCGACCTCGTCGGGCGTGCCGAGTCGATGCATGGGAATTTGCGCGACGATCTTCTCGGTGCCGGGCGAGAGAATCGAGGTGTCGATCTCGCCCGGCGCGATGGCGTTGACGCGGATCCCGAGCGCACCGAAATCGGTCGCCATCTCGCGCGTGAGCGCGGCGAGCGCCGCCTTCGACGTGGCATAAGCCGCGCCGGCGAAGGGATGGACGCGGGAGCCCGCGATGGACGTCACGTTGACGACCGAGCCCTTCGCCGCCTTGAGCTCCGCGATGAGCCCACGTGCCAGCATGATGGGCGCGAAAAAGTTCACCCGGAACACATGGTTCCAGACCTCGAGGTCGGTCTCGATCGAGCCCAGACGCAGGCCGCCGTCGGCCTTCGGTGAAATGGCGGCGTTGTTGACCAGTGCATGAAGATGATTGTCCGCGAGCCGGCGCTTGATCTCCGCGATCGCCCCTGCGGTATTGCCCGGATCGGCGAGGTCGACCTGGATGTGGTCCTCCGGACCGGCTTCCCAAGGGCATTCCTCCGGGAACGCGTGGCGCGAGCAGGTGATCACACGCCAGCCGGCGCTGGAGAATCGCTTCACCGTCGCGTGACCGATCCCGCGGCTGGCGCCGGTCAGCAGCAAGGTTCGGCGGGGCGTATTCGGCATCGTCCTCTCATATGGCGCACAGCCGCGCCGACCGATAGGGCGGGCCTCACGGGTAGAGCAGCGTCTTGCGCCAGCGGCCGCCCGGATCGCTGCGGAACTCCAGCCGATCGTGCAGCCGGAAGGGCCGGGCGCACCAGAACTCGATCACCAGCGGCACGATGCGATAGCCCGTCCAGTGGGCCGGCCGCGGAATGGTGCCGATGTTGAACTTGGCGGTGTAGAGGGCCACCGCCTTTTCGAATGCGTGCCGGCTCTCCAGCGGGAAGGATTGCTTGCTTGCCCAGGCGCCGATTTGGGCCAGCCGTGGCCGGGTTGCGAAATATTCGTCGGCCTCGGCGTCGCCGACCCGTTCGGCCGCGCCTCGCAGGCGCACCTGGCGCCCGAGCGACTTCCAGTAAAACACGAGAGCAGCCTTGGAATTGGCGTCGAGTTCCCGCCCTTTTTGACTTTCAGTATTCGTATAGAAAACCAGGCCGCGCTCATCGAAGCCCTTGAGCAGCACCATGCGGACGTTGGGAAGCCCTTCGGAGTCGACGGTGGCGACCGCCATGGCGTTGGGGTCCACGGGTTCCGACCGGGTTGCCTCTTCGAGCCAAGTGGCCAGAAGCGCAAAAGGATCCTCCGCACCCATGAAATCACCGGGCGTTAACCAACCCGGGCGTTCTATCGTCTGTGACATCTCGCGGGGTATCCTCGGGGCCGGGCCGTGACGGGACGCGCGTTCGTCGAGCCTCCTTATAGTCGAAGGCCGCCCCGATGGCATCGATCCGTGCCGGGAGTCGGCGTTCTCGCGGTTCTGCTGCTGGGTTTGGCGGGGGGCGGCTGCAGCTACAAGCTCGGCTCTTTGTTCACGGACAAAGAATCCGACAAGCCGGCCGATACCGGAGCCATGCCCTCCGGCCGACTGGATCCTGCTGCGGAGGCGCAGGCGTCCGGCATGCCTCCGGAGGCAGACTTGGCGTTCGCGCGGGCAGCGGCATCCGAGGCCCTGACCCGAGGCGGCAGGGACGTGAGCATGCCCTGGGAAAATCCCCGAACGGGAGCGCGCGGCACTGTCACGCCGCTGCCCTCGGCGTCTACCCAGGACGGAATGCCCTGTCGCGACTTTCTGGTGAGCTATGTCAACGAAGGCAGCGAACTGTGGCTGCAGGGCGAAGCCTGCCGGCTGCACGAGGGTCGCTGGGAGGTGCGCAACTTCAGGCCTTGGAAACGATCTTGAGGCAAGTTCGCCCTCCCTGGCCGTATCGCGTAGAAGGCTCGGGCGCATCACGTTGCAGCGCCCGCGAATCGCCCCCACATTGAAGCCTAACGGGGGCTGATGCCTCGCTTTTTCGGTCCATCGGAGTGATTGGATGCGCGACCCCTATGAAATCCTGGGGGTGCAAAAGTCCGCGAGCGCGGAGGACATCAAGCGCGCCTACCGGCGGCTCGCGAAAAAGCTGCATCCCGATGCCAACAAAAAGGATGCTAAGGCGGCGTCAAAATTTGCCGAGCTCAATTCGGCCTACGAGCTGCTCGGCGATGAGAAGAAGCGCAAGGCATTCGATCGCGGCGAGATCGACGCCGAGGGCAAGCCGCGCTTCCACGGCTTCGAGACCGCGGGGGCGGGCCGCGGTCCGGGTGGATTTGGCCGTGACGGCCGTTTCGAGACGTTCAGCTGGGGACCCGAGGAGTTCCGCCGCTCGACGGGGCGCGGCGGCGGGTTCGGCCGGTTCGAGGATATCTTGAGCGACATGTTCGGCAGCACCGCGGCCGGCGGGCGAGCGCGGGCGGGCGGCAGCGACGCCGATGAGTTCGATGCCATGCAGCGCGGGCAGGACGTCGCCGCTGCCATGACGATCACGCTCGAAGAGGCGGCCAAAGGCGCCGCTAAACGCATGCGGCTGCCGACCGGTAAGGATGTGGAAGTGAAAATTCCGGCCGGGTTGACCGACGGCCAGCAGATCAGGCTCAAGGGGCAGGGCATTCCGGGCCATGGCGGCCTCGCCGGAGACGCTCTGATTACCGTCACGATCGCCCCGCACCGGCTGTTCAAGGTCGAGGGCTCGAATCTACGTCTCGAGTTACCGATTACGCTCTACGAGGCGGTGCTGGGGACGAAGGTTCGCGTGCCGACTCTCGAGGGCGCAGTGGAACTCGCGGTTCCGCCGGGCACCAGCGCCGGCCGCACGTTCCGCCTCAAGGGCAAAGGCTTAGCCACGCGCGCTGGCTGCGGCGATCTCCTGGTCACCGCCCGCATCGTGCTCCCGGACGACTCCGATCCGGAGCTCGAGGCGCTGATGCGCCGCTGGCGCGAGTCGAAGCCGTACGATCCGCGCAAAGAATTGCACTGAGCCGCGAGCTTCGCAGCCGGTCGCTGAGGGCGGGCTGGCCGCGGCGCCCGCTCAGCCGCGGGTTTTGGATGCACGCGTCTCGATCTGGTCATAGGCCGATTGCGCAATCTTGCGCAGTCGCTCGCGGTCGGCCGGCCCGCTCATCACGTACGCCTTGTTGTCGTCGACCCAATAGAACGCGGCGACCTGCCCGGCATCGCGGTAGCGCAGTGCGGTCTCGGGCGCGTCCCAGCGCGCGCAGTAGAGCGTGAACCGTTCGCCGGACGGCCCCTCGTACATCAGGAACCCGGCTGCACCGCTCGGTCCCGGCAAGAGACGCCCACCGACCAGCTTCAGGCCGATGTCGCCGAGGTCGGGCGCGCGCAAGTCATAGCCCAGCCGCTTCGACAGCCATTGCACGAGATGCGCGGCTTCGGCGCCGGGCACCTCGACCGGGTGGCGCACCTCGACGACGTAGAGCTTGTGCGCGTCGATCGCATCGGCGGCGAGCGTCTTTGCAACCGGGGATCCGGCCTCGACCATCTCGCGGCCGAACCAGCCCAAAGCGCCGCCGGCCAGAAACGCGAGCACCGCAGCGACCACGGCGCGGCGCGGCCAGCGGCGTTGCAGCCGTTCGAGACGCGCCGGATCGAGCCTCGCCGGCATCGGCTCGCGCGCAATCTCCGCGAACCGGGTCTTGATCAATTCGGCCTGTGCGCGCCACGCGTCCACGCGCGCGGCGTCCTCCGGGTGCTGAGCCAGCCAGGCCTCGACCGCGGGACGCCGGTCCGCCGGCAGCTCGCCATCCACGTAAGCGTGGAGCTCGTCCTCGGTGATGGGTGATTCGCGATCGGTCATCGGTTCGTAATCCTCGTTCATTTCACGCGGCGCAGCGCCGGGCGCTCGCCGTCGAGATAGGATTTGATCTGCGCGCGGGCGCGCGCGAGGCGCGACATCACCGTGCCGATCGGCACGCCCTGCACCTCGGCGACTTCGCGATAGCTCAAGCCCTCCAGCACCACGAGCAGCAGTGCGGCGCGCTGGTCCTCGACGAGGGCCGCGAGCGCCCGCTCGATGTCGCGCCCGCCCGCCTCCGGCCCCGCCATCTGCGGGGCGTCGGCGTCGCCGAGCGGCGAAAGTGCCGGGCGCCGCGCCAGCGAGCGCAGCCGATTACGATTGAGATTGGTCAGAATCGTGTAAGCCCAGCTGCGCACGTCGCCTCCGTGGAACAAATGCTGCGAGCGCAGCGCCCGCACCAGCGTGTCCTGGACGAGATCGTCCGCGGTCTCCGCGTCTCGGGTGAGAGCGCGCGCGTAGCGTCGCAACGCCGGGATTGCCGCCTCGAGGTCCTTGGCGAACGCGCTCAATCCCTGCTCCCCGGCCGGTGCGGCGCCACCGCACGATCGTGACGGCTAGAGTCGATCACGCACAGCAAATCCCGTGACAACGCATGGATAGAACACCCGGAGATTCCCGGTATTCCCGCGCCGCTCGGGTGGACGCGGGCTGGCTTGAAGGCCTCGGAGTGCTGTGTCATAGCAGGCCATCCATACGACAGGGGAGTTCGGCGCTCCAACGGGAGCCCTGGTGCCACCCCCGTCCAGGCTGCCGCGAAGCCTCGATCGAGCCGCTTTCGGCGCAGTCCCTCCGCAACGGGTGATCGAGGCGCATCATGATCGAACCGGGCGGTCTGTTGCGGGGCAAGCGCGGTTTTATCCTCGGCGTGGCCAACAATCGATCCCTCGCCTATGGCATCGCCAAAGCGGCGCGCGCGCACGGCGCGGAGCTCGCTCTCACCTACCAGGGCGAGGCGTTGAAGAAGCGCGTCGAGCCGCTCGCCGCCGAGCTCGGCGCCGTCGTCGCCGGCCACTGCGACGTCACCGAAGCGGCAACGCTCGACCGGGCGTTTGCGACCATCGCGCAGACCTGGGGCGCGCTCGATTTCGTCGTGCACGCGGTCGCGTACTCGGAAAAGAGCGAGCTCGACGGCCGCTATGTCGACACCACCGCCGACAATTTCAACAAGACACTGCAGATCAGCTGCTACTCGTTCACGGCCATTGCGCAGCGCGCCGAGAAGCTGATGGCGAACGGGGGCTCCATGCTCACGCTGACCTATTACGGCGCCGAGAAATGGATACCGCATTACAACGTGATGGGGGTGGCCAAGGCGGCGCTGGAGGCCTCGGTTCGCTATCTCGCCGCCGACCTCGGCGCGAAGAACATCCGTGTCAACGCCATCTCGGCCGGTCCGATCAGGACCCTTGCCGCCGCCGGCATCGGCGATTTCCGTTATATCCTGAAATGGAACGAGCTCAATTCGCCGCTGCAGCGCACGGTGTCGATCGACGAGGTCGGCGAGACCGCGGTGTATCTGCTCTCCGACATGTCGCGCGGGGTCACCGGCGAAATCCACCACGTCGACGCCGGCTACCACATCGTCGGCATGAAGAACCCGCAAGCGCCGGACATCAGCGCGGTGCAGGATTAGTCCGTTCGCCATCCATGCCGCTGCTCTATTACGTGCGCCACGGCGAGACCGACTGGAACCTCGGCGGGCGACTGCAGGGTCGACGCGACACTTCGCTCAACGCGCGCGGACAAGCACAGGCGGTTCGGTGCGGCGAAATCCTGCGCCTTCGCGCATGACCGCGCCGATCCGGGCGCGTTCGATTACATCGCGAGCCCGCTCGAACGCGCTCGAAAGACCATGGAGGGCATGCGCGCGGGGCTCCGTCTCGCGCCGCTCGCCTACCGGATCGAGGCACGTCTCGCCGAACTCGGCTTCGGCGACTGGGAAGGATTGACGCTCGCGGAAGTCGCGCAACGAGACGCCGAGCGGCTCGCCGCGCGCGAGCGCGACAAATGGGCGTTCGTGCCCCCGGGCGGCGAGAGCTATCGGCAACTCTGCGTCCGAGTCTCCGAGTGGTACGAAACACTCGACCGCGACAGCGTCGTCGCCGCCCATGGCGGCACGATGCGCGCGCTCCTCGTGCATCTCGACATCACATCGCCGGAAGCCGCACCCCGCCTGAGCATCCAGCAAGGCGTGGTCTACCTGCTGGCGCCGGGCAGGATGCAAATGCTTTCGGCCCCCACGGCGCCATTCGTGGAAGCGCGCAGCGCGGTTTGACCCGAGCCGCGCCATAACGATGCCGATCCGCGCACGCGATGCCCGGAGTGGAAACCGTGTTATTCGTGGCTATTTGACCCGCCGGAGGCCGCAAGCTACGAGATCGGCGAGGCGATCGCCATGTCGCACAACACCTTCGGCCATCTGTTCCGCGTCACGACCTTCGGCGAGAGCCACGGCGTGGCGATCGGCTGCGTGGTCGACGGCTGTCCCCCCGGGATCGAGCTCAGCGCCGCGGAGATTCAAGGCTATCTCGACAAGCGGCGGCCCGGCCAGTCGCGTTTCACCAGCCAGCGGCGCGAGCCGGATGCGGTGCGGATTCTCTCCGGGATGCTGCCCGACGAGGCGAGCGGGCGCGAGCTGACGACCGGCGCGCCGATCGCGCTGCTGATCGAGAACGTCGATCAGCGCTCGAAGGATTATGCCGACATCCGCGATCTCTACCGGCCCGGGCACGCCGACATCACCTACGATCTCAAATACGGCTTGCGCGATCACCGCGGCGGCGGGCGCGCGTCGGCGCGCGAAACCGCGACGCGGGTCGCCGCCGGCGCAATCGCGCGGAAAATCGTGCCGCAACTGAGCGTGCGCGGCGCGCTGGTGCAAATGGGAAGCCACCGGATCGATCGCGCGCGCTGGGACTGGAACGAGGTCGAGCGCAACCCGTTCTTCTGTCCCGATGCCGGCCGAGCGGAATTCTTCGCCGATTATCTCGACGGTGTGCGCAAGCAGGGCTCCTCGGTCGGCGCGGTGATCGAGGTCGTGGCCGAAGGCGTCCCGGCTGGGCTCGGCGCGCCGGTCTACGGCAAGCTCGACGCCGATCTCGCCGCCGCGCTGATGGGCATCAACGCCGTCAAGGGAGTGGAGATCGGCGATGGATTTTCGGCCGCGGAACTCAGCGGCGAAGAAAACGCCGACGAGATCCGCATGGGCAACGACGGCCAGCCGCGCTTCCTGTCGAACCACGCCGGCGGCATATTGGGCGGCATTTCGACCGGACAACCGATCGTCGCCAGATTCGCCGTGAAGCCGACCTCCTCGATCCTGACGCCGCGCCGCACGGTCGATCGCTACGGCCGCGAGACCGAGATCGTTACGAAGGGCCGCCACGACCCGTGCGTCGGAATACGCGCGGTGCCGATCGGCGAAGCGATGGTTGCCTGCGTCATCGCCGATCATTATCTGCGCCACCGCGGCCAAGTCGGCGTACCGCCGGCGTGGCCGTTCGCCGCGCCGTGAGGTCGCCCAGCCATAGCGATTGACACCGATGTCAGAATTAGTCGCGTTTCTTGTCAGGAACGCCGGTCCATTGGGTTCCCCTCCCCCCGCGAGCGAAGCGAGTGGCGGGGAGGGGTTAGGGGTGGGGGGCCGCTTTGTTGGCGGATCTGATGGAGTCCCCCACCCGGCTCGGACCTGTGGTCCTCGCCACCCTCCCCACCGCTCCGCGGGGGGAGGGAAAAGCAAGCTGCGACCGTGGGATGCCGTTGCCCCGTCCCAAGGAGAACGGGGATGACCGATGTGCATGAGCGCGTCAGCGCCGTCGTCGAAGCCTTCGCGCGCGGCGAGCTCGTCATCGTCACGGATGACGATGACCGCGAGAACGAGGGCGATCTGTTCGTAGCGGCCGCGCTGTGCACGCCCGAGAAGATGGCCTTCATCATCCGCCACACGTCGGGCATCGTCTGCGCGCCGCTCACAGGCGAGATTGCCAAGCGCCTGCATCTCGATCCAATGGTGGCCGCCAACGATGCGCCGCTCGGCACGGCGTTCACGGTCTCGGTCGATTTCCGGCATGGACTTAACACCGGCATCTCCGCCGAGGAGCGCACCAACACGGTCCGCGCGCTCGCCAACGGCAACGTCGGCGCCGGCGATTTCGTCCGCCCCGGCCACGTCTTTCCGCTGATCGCCAAGGACGGCGGCGTGCTGATGCGCTCCGGGCACACCGAAGCCTGCATCGATCTCTGCCGGCTCGCCGGCCTGCCGCCGGTCGGGGTGCTGTCCGAGCTGATGAACGACGACGGGTCGGTGACGCGCGGACCGCAGGTCGCGGCGTTCGCCGAGCGGCACGGCTTGCGCACCATCTCGGTCGCCGACCTGATCGCGTACCGCCAAGCGCGCGATAAGCTGATCGAGCGCGTCGCGGAATTCGAGGTCGCCTCCGAGATCGGGCCGCTCAAGGGCTACGCCTATGTGACGCCGTTCGACGAAGTGCACCATATGGCGTTCGTGTATGGACGGATCGGCGCGGGCCGCAACGTGCTGGCCCGCCTGCACCGCGCCGACGTGGTCGGCGACGTGATCGGCGGCGCCAAGCCGATCCACGCGGCGCTGCAGCGATTCAAGCGCGAAGGCTCGGGTGTCATCGTCTATCTGCGCGACGGCGCCGCCGGCGTGCCGACCACCGAGATTCCGCAGGAGACGGGTAGCGCCGAGGCCGCGCGCAGCCGGCAATGGCGTGAGGTCGGCCTGGGCGCGCAGATCCTCAAGGATCTCGGCATCTCCTCGATCCGGCTGCTGTCCTCGACCCAGCGCACCTATGTGGGCGTTGCCGGGTTCGGCATCGAGATCGTCTCGACCGAGGCGCTGGACACGTGAACGGATTTACTTCACGAAGCGCGCCACGAGCTCCACATGCGGGGTGTAGCGGAACTGATCGACTGGCGTGACCTGATCGAGCCGATAGCCGCCGTCGACGAGGATTCGCGCGTCGCGCGCGAACGTTGCGGCATTGCACGAGACCGCGATCACGACCGGCACCGAGGAACGGGCGAGCTGCTGCGCCTGGGCGAGCGCGCCCTGTCGCGGCGGATCGAACACCAGTGCGTCGAATGGTTCGAGCTCCGGCCCGACCAACGGCCGCCGGAACAAGTCGCGCGCTTCGCTCCGGATCGGCTTTAGGCTCGGCGTCGCTTTGGCGGCACGGCCGAGCGCCGCCACAGCGGCCGCGTCGTGATCTGCCGCCACGATCGCGGCGCGCTCCGCGAGCCGCAACGCGAACGGCCCGATGCCGCAGAACAGATCGGCGATCGTTCGCGCTTTTCCCGCATGCTCGCAGACAAGACGCGCGAGCGCCGCCTCGGCCTCGGCGGTGGCTTGCAGAAACCCGCCGGGCGGGAGCGCGACCGTGGCCTTGCCGATGCGCACGGTCGGGACCGCGCGTTGCGCGATGAGCTCGCCGTGCCGCGTCAGCCGCGCGAGGCGATGCGCGTCTGCTGCACCCGCGAGCTTTGTCATTATGGCGGGCGACAGTGGCCCTGAGCCACGCAGATCCATATCGAGCCCGGATCGCGTCGCCGTCACCTGGATGTCGAGTGGCTTGCCCGTTTGCTCGACGATTTCCGCGGCATCCCATGCGGCGGCGAGCGCGCCGTCGAGCGCCGGCGCGAGCACCGGGCAGCGGTCGATATCGACGATCCGGTGACTGCGCGCCGCCGTGAATCCGACTTCGAGGATGTTGCCACGCGAACGGGCGTGAAACACGGCGCGCCGGCGTCCCTCCCCGTGCGCATCGACCAGATCGCTGATCGGGGTTTCCAGGCCCGCCTGCGCCAGCGCCTCCTCGATCAGGCCCCGCTTCCAGGCGCGATAGCTCGCAAAACTCCAGTGTTGCAGGGCGCAGCCGCCGCAAGTGCCGAAATGCGGGCAGATCGGCGCAGCGCGGTCGGGACTGGCCGTCGCAACCGCGAGCAGGCGGCGCCGATCGGGACGGCCCGGCACCGGCTCGACCTCGACGGTCTCTCCGGGCAATGCATACGGCACATAGAGGGTGCGATCGCCAGCCTGCGCAATCGCCTCGCCGCGATGGCCCATTCGCGCGATGGCGAGCCGCTCAGTCACGGCGCGCGGCGAGCAGGAACTCGCGGTTGCCCTCGCGGCCGAGCAGCGGAGACGCGACGACGCCGTCCACCCGCCAGCCAAGCGATGCGACCAGGGCGGCGATTTTTTCGCAAACGCGCCGCCGGGCCGCGGCGTCGCGTACGACACCTTTTTTCACGTGGCGCGGGCCGACCTCGAACTGCGGCTTGATCAGCGCCACGAGCTCGGCCGGGGCGCGCGCGAGCCGCAGCGCGGCCGGAAGCACGAGCCCAAGCGAGATGAAGCTCACGTCGGCGACGAGAAGATCCGGCGGCTCGGGAAGCCGCACCGCATCGAGCGCACGGATGTCGGTCTGCTCGATCAGCACCAGTTCCGGACGCGCACGCAGGCCGGCGTCGAGCTGATCGCGCCCGACGTCGACCGCATAGACCAGTCTTGCGCCGCGCGTGAGCAGCACTTGGGTGAAGCCGCCGGTCGATGTCCCGACGTCGAGGCACACGCGCCCGCGCGGATCGATGTGGAAATGATCGAGCGCCGCCGCAAGCTTCACCCCGCCGCGCGATACCCATGGATGCGCGGCGTCCGCATGCAAATCGGCATCGACCGGGATTTCGTCGGATGCTCTGCGCACCAATGCGGCATTGGCAATGACGCGGCCGGCGGCGATCGCGGCCTGGGCCTTGGCGCGGCTCGAAAACAGCCCGCGTTCCACCAGCAGACGGTCGGCGCGAAGGCGGTCGATCATGCGGCCTCGGTAGGAACGCGCCCGCCTGCCGGCCAGCACACCATGCAGTCCGGCCTCGCCGCAAGGCGGCGCCGGCGCTTCGGCCTGAAGCGCGGCTCGATCGCCGCTACCCGAAGAATGCGGTGTAGATCCCGAAGCCGATGGTCGTACTCAGCACGGCTTCGAGCGCGCTGAACTGCAGCACGCCGAACTCGGCGCCCACATAGGGGAACAGCATGCGGCCAAGCGGAAACACCACGCTCACGACGAGCGCGACGCACGCGAGGCGCGCCGCCAATCTGAGCAAGCTCTGCTTCATCCACCCCCCTCCTCTCCTCGGCAGCCCCATGTTCTTGCCCTTCTTTGCGGAGATGCAGTTCGGAATTGTTTATACAAAATCCGCGCGAAGCCAAGTGCATTGCGACCAAAATCCCGGCCCCGCTGGTCGATTCTTGGTGCCGGAAATCGCGCCAGCAGCGGTGCGAAACGGATCGCCTCCTCGCAGGGCGGTCTTCAGCCGACGTCGAACGGCTCGGTGCCGGTCGGCTTGCCCGAGCTGTCGAGCGTGATCTTCTCGACGCGGGCCTCGGCTTGGCGCAACAGCTCCTCGCAACGGCGCTTGAGCGCTTCGCCGCGCTCGTAGATCGCCACGGATTCCTCGAGCGCCACGTCGCCGCGCTCGAGCTTCTGCACGATGGATTCGAGCTCGGCCAGGGCTTTTTCGAAGGACAGCTGCGGCACGTCGGTGTTGTCGGCCATCCCTCTTTCCTGCCTGGATGCGAGTTGTATCGTACTTGTGGGTGTTATACGCGGTGCGGTCATCCCGGCCAAGCAATGTGAATTGAGGATCCGCGCTCGGGCGTCACGCGCGCTTCACCCTCCCCTGGAGGGGGAAGATGCGTCGGCCTCGGCCCGGATGACGCCGCCATGATCTTCACGCCCGCATCAGCGTGATGACGTGCACGGCGACGGAGCGCGCGAGGCCTTCGAGGTCGTAGCCGCCCTCGAGTACCGAGACCACGCGGCCGCCGGCGCTGGCGTCGGCGACCTCCATGATCTTGCGGGTTGCCCAGCCGAAATCCGCTTCCGACAGATTGAGATTCGCCAGAGGATCGCGCATGTGCGCATCGAAGCCCGCGGAGATCACGACGAAGTCCGGGCGGAAATCCAACAGCCGCGGCAGGATGGCGGTCTCGAACGCCTCGCGGAATTTCGCCCCGCCATCGCCAGCCCGCAGCGGCGCGTTGACGATATTGTCGTGCTCGCCGCGCTCGGAGATCGAACCGGTGCCGGGGTAGAGCGGCATCTCGTGGGTCGAGCAATACATCACCGTCGGGTCCGCCCAGAACATCGCCTGGGAGCCGTTGCCGTGGTGCACGTCGAAATCGACGATCGCGGCGCGCTCGGCCCCGTGCCGGCGCTGCGCGTAGCGCGCGGCGATCGCCGCGTTGTTGAACAGGCAGAATCCCATCGGGGTCGCGGGTTCGGCGTGGTGGCCGGGCGGACGGATTCCTACGAAGGCGTTGGCGGCCTTGCCTGTCATGACATCGTCGACCGCGAGCGTTGCACCGCCGACTGCGCGCGTCGCCGCCTCGAAGCTGCCGGCGGACATCGAGGTGTCGGCATCGAGCCGCACCAAGCCGCCGGCGGGCACCGCGTCGCGGATCTGCTCGACATAATCCGGCGGATGGCACAGCGCGATCGTTTCGAGCGCCGCACGCGGCGCCTGCTCGCGCGCCAGCGTTGCGAAGCGCTCGTGCTCGAGCACGCGCTCGATCGCGCGCAGCCGGTCCGGCCGCTCCGGATGGCCGAGCGGCGTCAGATGCTCGAGGCAGGCGCTGTGGGTCACCAGCAACGTGGACATTCGCTCACGTCCGGGCGCCGACACGGACTCCCGGCGGCGGCTTGCTGTCGTCGGGCACGAAGAAATCCGGCGCCAGCGGCTCGCTCGGATCGACGCGGTAGCGCTCGAAATCGGTGACGCCCTCGCCGGCCAGAAACGTATCGTCGATCAGGAAATTTCCCGAGAAGCTGCGCGCCGGCTTAAGAAAAATTCGATGCGCGGCGTCGGCAATGATCTCGGGATTGCGCGAGCGCCGCATCAACGTGTCGCCGCCCAGCAGATTCTTCACCGCCGCGGTCGCGATCGTGGTGCGCGGCCACAGCGCGTTCACCGCGATTCCCTTGGATCTGAGCTCGCCCGCGAGCCCCAGCACGACCAGGCTCATGCCGTACTTGGCCATCGAATACGCGGTATGGGGTGCGAACCATTTCTCCTTCAGGTCGAGCGGGGGCGAGAGCACCAGGATGTGCGGATTCGCGGATTTCTCGAGATGCGGGATCGCATATTTCGACACCATGTAGGTGCCGCGCGCATTGATCTGGTGCATGAGATCGAAACGGCGCATGTCGGTCTCGACCACGCCGGTGAGCTGGATGGCGCTCGCATTGTTGACGACGATATCGAGCGCGCCGAAGGCCGCCGCGGTTTTCTCGATCGCGCTCTTCACCGCCTGCTCGTCTCGCACGTCGACCACGAGCGGCAGGGCGCGGCCGCCCGCCTGCTCGATTTCCTTGGCGGCCGTGTAGATCGTGCCGGACAGCTTCGGGTGCGGCGCCTCGGTCTTGGCCGCGACCGCGACATTGGCGCCGTCGCGCGCGGCTCTGAGCGCGATCGCGAGCCCGATGCCGCGCGAAGCGCCGGTGATGAACAGCGTCCTGCCCTGCAGCGTCGCCATCGTGTGCTCCTGCGTCCGGATCAGCCGGCGAGCGCCGCTTGCGCGGCAAGCACTGCGTCGGCACCCCCGGTTACCTCGCGCTCGATGCCGCCGCTCACAACCGCCACGTGCTCGGCGAAGAACCGCGCGATCGCGACCCGCCCCGCCACGTCGCTGCCGCTCTCCGTGCGCACCGCCGCCAAGGCTTCCTCGGCAAGCGCGCAACCGCCGGCGACGACACCGAAGAGCCGCAGATAGGGCGTCGCCCCGGCGAGCGCCGCCGACGGCCGTGCGGCGAGCTGTCCGAGCATCCAATCGGTGGCGCGCGCGAGGCTTTCCGCAGCTTCGGCCAAAATCTCCGCCGTCGCGCCGAGCCCGGGATCGTTGACCGCGCGCACAGCGGCGACCGTCCCGCGCAGCTCCTGAAGACAAGTTCGCACTGCGGAGCCGCCGGCGAGCGGCAGTTTGCGGGTGACGAGGTCGATCGCCTGGATGCCGTTCGTGCCCTCGTAGATCGTGGCGATGCGTGCGTCGCGATAATGCTGGGCGGCGCCGGTCTCCTCGATGTACCCCATGCCGCCGTGGACCTGGATGCCGAGCGAGGCCACCTCGATGCCGATGTCCGTCGAGAACGCCTTGGCGATCGGGGTCAAGAGCGAGGCACGTTCGTGCGCACGTTCGCGGCCGGCTGCATCCGCCGCGCGGTGCGAGCGGTCGATCGCGGCGGCGGTCAGGTAACAGATCGCGCGCGCCGCGCGGGTCGAGGCGCGCATCATGAGCAGCATGCGCTGCACGTCCGGGTGCGCGAGGATCGGGCTTGCACCGGACCCCGTCGCGTCCGACGCGCGTCCCTGGCGGCGTTCGCGCGCATAGGCCAGCGCCTGCTGCGTCGCCCGCTCGGCCACGGCGACGCCCTCGAGGCCGACACCCAGCCGAGCGTTGTTCATCATGGTGAACATGCAGGCCAGTCCGCGGTTCTCCTCGCCGACCAGATAGCCGACCGCGCCGCCATGATCGCCATAGACCATCGTGCAGGTCGGCGAGCCGTGGATGCCGAGCTTGTGCTCGACCGAATGACAGCGCACGTCGTTGCGCGCCCCGAGCTTGCCGTCGTCCTCGACCAGATATTTGGGAACCAGGAACAGCGAGATCCCTCGGGTGCCGGGCGGCGCATCGGGCAGCCGCGCCAGCACGAAATGCACGATGTTGTCGGTGAGATCGTGTTCGCCGTAGGTGATGAAAATCTTCTGGCCGGTGATCCGGTAGCTGCCGTCGTCGCGCCGTTCGGCCCGCGTGCGCAGCGCGGACAGATCCGAGCCGGCCTGCGGCTCGGTCAGCTGCATCGTGCCCATCCATTCGCCGGACACGAGCTTCGGCAAATACGCTTGCTTCAAAGCCTGCGTGCCATGGGCGGCAAGCGCGTCCGCGGCTCCCATGGTGAGCAGCGGACCGAGCCCGAACGCCATCGAGGCGGAATGCCACATTTCGAGGCAAGCGGCGTTGATCAGGTGCGGCAAGCCCTGCCCGCCCCAGTCCGGCGACGCCGCAAGCCCGTTCCAGCCGGCCGCCGTCCAGGCCGAATAGGCCTCCTTCCAGCCGGGCGGCATCTTCACCGCGCCGTTCTGGATCGGCGTGCCATCAGTGTCGCCGATGCGGTTGAGCGGCGCGATCATGTCGGTCGCGAACTTGCCGGCTTCTTCCAGCACGGCATCGACAAGGTCCTCGGTGAGATCGCCGTAGAGGCCCTCGTCGAGAGCGCGTTTGAGCCCTGCCGCATGCTTGAGCGTGAAGGCGATGTCGCCGACCGGCGCCCGGTAGGTCATGGCTCGCGTTCCTGGTGATCCTCGCCGATGTAGCAGTTCAGCGCCGCCGAGTCTCGGGCAGCCGGCTGCGCTTCGCCGCGATCGCCTTGAACGGCCGGTCTCTTATGCACTAGGTGAAGCTCCTCGACGGAGGCGTGCCGATGGAAGTCGCTGTCGCGACCCGGGTGATGCGCGCCGGCGGCGCGGCCGCCGCCGCAGCAGCGCGCTGCCTCGCCGGCGGCGGGCTCGTCGCGTTCCCGACCGAGACCGTCTACGGCCTGGGCGCCAATGCCGCCGACGGTCGAGCCGTGGCGCGGCTCTTTGCCGCCAAAGGCCGGCCGACGTTCAATCCGCTCATCGCGCATGTCGCAGACCTCGCCCATGCACAGCGGCTGGCCCGGTTCGATCCGACGGCGGAGCGCCTTGCGCAGACGTTCTGGCCCGGGCCGCTCACGCTGGTGCTGCCGAAACGAAGCGACGGCCGGGTCTCGGAGCTCGCGACCGCGGGTCTCGACACCCTCGCAGTCCGGGTGCCGGACCATCCCGTGGCACAGGTGGTCCTGGCGGCGTTCGGCGGGCCTGTCGTCGCCCCGTCCGCCAACCGATCCGGCCATGTCTCGCCGACCCGGCCCGAACACGTGCTCGCGGACCTCGAGGGGCGCATTGATCTCATCATCGACGCAGGCCCGACCCAAGTCGGCATCGAGTCCACGATCGTGGCCTGCCTCGATGGGACCGCCTACCTGCTGCGGCCCGGCGGGCTGCCGCGCAGCGAGATCGAAGCGATGCTCGGCTTCGGACTTGACCCGGCGCCGCAAGGCGGCACGAAACCGGCGCCCCGCGCACCCGGAATGCTCGCCTCGCATTACGCACCGAAGAACCCGCTGCGGCTCGAAGCCCGCACGGTCGAAGCGGGCGAGGCGCTGCTCGCGTTCGGCTCGGACTCCGTTGCGGGTGCCGAGCACGCCGCGGTGGTGCGCAATCTTTCGCCCGCAGGCGATCTCATCGAGGCGGCCGCGAATCTGTTCTCCCACTTGCGTACGCTCGATGCCGCCGGCGCGAGGATCGCCGTCATGGCGATTCCGCATACGGGCCTCGGCGAAGCCATCAACGATCGCTTGGCCCGCGCGGCCGCGCCCAGGGTTCGGAGATCAGACGTCAGAGGTCAGTAATCAGGATGTGGCAAGCACCCGCGAGATCTTGATCCGGCGTACCGGCGACGCCTACGTTGCCATTCCGACTTCTGACCTCTGACTTCTGAATCCTGTCATGGTCGCGCCATCGCCCGAGCTTCTCGCCCGCTTCACGGCGATCGTGGGAAAAAAATATGCGGTCAGGGATCCGGCCGCGCAAGCGGCGTATCTCACCGAAATGCGCGGCCTCTATCACGGGCGCACGCCGCTCGTGCTGCGCCCGGGAACGCCGGCCGAAGTCGCGGCGATCCTCGAACTCGCGAACGAGACCGCAACGCCGATCGTGCCGCAAGGCGGCAATACCGGACTCGTCGGCGGGCAAATTCCGCTCGCCGGCGAGATCGTGCTCTCGCTCACGCGGCTCGACCGCATCCGCGAGGTCGATCCGGTCTCCAGCACCATGACGTGCGAGGCCGGTGTCGTGCTCGCCGACGCACAGGCCGCCGCGGCGGCCGCCGAGCGGCTGTTCCCGCTTTCGCTGGCCGCCGAAGGCAGCTGCACGATCGGCGGCAATCTCGCCACCAATGCCGGCGGCACTGCGGTGCTCGCCTATGGCAACGCCCGCGAGCTCGTGCTCGGCCTCGAAGTCGTGCTCGCCGACGGCCGGATCTGGAACGGCCTTACCAAGCTCAAGAAGGACAATACCGGCTACGATCTCAAGCAGCTGTTCATCGGCGCCGAAGGCACGCTGGGCATCATCACGGCGGCGGTGCTCAAATTGTTTCCACGCCCGCATGCGGTCGAGACGGCGTTCACCGCGGTGCCTTCGCCGCACGCGGCGCTCGCCTTGCTCAACCTCGCCGAGGAGCGCGCCGGCGGCGCGGTGACGAGCTTCGAGCTGATGTCGCGCATCGCCGTCGAATTCGCGCTGCGCCACGGGCCGGGAACGCGCGACCCGCTCGCCATGCCGCATCCCTGGTACGTGCTCGTCGAGCTCTCCTCGGCGGCGCGCGACGGACTGCGCGCGAGCCTCGAGGAAGTGCTGGCGGCGGCCGCAGAGCGCGGGCTCGTCGCCGACGCGGCGGTCGCGACGAGCATCGAGCAGGCGCAAGCATTCTGGCACTTGCGCAACCTCATCAGCGAAACGCAGCGGCCCGAGGGCGGCTCGATCAAGCACGACGTCTCGGTTCCGGTCGCCGCGGTGCCGGAGTTCATCGAGGCGGCGAGCGCGGCGGTCGAGGCGCTCATTCCTGGCTGCCGCCCGGTGCCGTTCGGCCATCTCGGCGACGGCAACGTGCATTTCAACGTCAGCCAGCCGGTCGGCGCCGACAAAGCGGCTTTTCTCGCGCAATGGGGCGCGGTCAATGCCCGGGTGCACGAAATCGTTGCGAAATTCCACGGCTCGATCTCGGCCGAGCACGGCATCGGCCGCCTCAAACGCGATCTGCTCCCGCATGTGAAAGATCCGGTCGCGCTCGATCTCATGCGGACGCTCAAGCGCACGCTCGACCCGAACGGCATCCTCAATCCGGGCAAGCTGCTGTGACGTCGACAATTGACTCATGTCCCGGGCGCAGCGCAGCACGAAGCGATGCGCTGCAGAACCGGGACCCATCTTATTGCGGCATGGACCCCGGATCTGCAGCGCACCGCTGGGGCACCCCATCGCGCATGCGCGCGACGGGGACCCCGCCCGCGCTGCGCTGCGTCCGGGGAACGCAGATTTGATGTCCGATGCCAGAGCCTATCCGGATCGGCCGTTTTTGGCGGTGAGCGCCGTCGTCGAGCGCGAGGGGCGCATCCTGGTGGTGCGGCGCGCGCGGCCGCCGGCGCAGGACCGCTACACGTTGCCGGGCGGCGTCGTCGAATCCGGCGAGACCCTGATCGAAGCCATCCGGCGGGAAGTCGAGGAGGAGACCGCGATTCTGATCGAACCGGTCGACATTGCCGCCTACCGGGAGGTCATCGCGCGCGACGGGGACAATCGGCCGAAGCGCCATTTCGTCATCATCGTGTTCGCGGCGCGCTGGCGCGCCAACGAAGCGACACCCAACGAGGAGATCGCCGAAGCGCGCTGGATCGATCCCGGGGAGCTGAAGAGTCTGCCCACTACGGACGGCCTCGCCGACATCGTTGCGCGCGCGATCGAGCGGCTCGAAGCCTGAGCCTCGGGCTTCGCGTTCGGCCTTGCGGACGGCACATTGTCGGCGCATACCGGAAGCCATGATCGACAGCAGGTTCATGCGGGCGTTGGCGTTCGCGGCGGCGCTTGCCGCGATCGGCAGTCTTGCCCGTGCCGCCGAAGGCGGGCCGCCCCCCTATCAGGCCGACCTGCAACGGCTCGCCGAAATTCTCGGCGCGCTGCATTACTTGCGCGGCATTTGCGGCGCCAACGAAGGCCAGACTTGGCGCAACGAGATGCAAGCCTTGATCGACGCCGAGGCGCCGCCCGGCGAGCGCCGGGACCGGCTGGTGGCGAGCTTCAACCGCGGCTACCGCGGGTTCCAGCAGACCTACCGCGGCTGCACGCCCGCGGCCGATCTCGCGATTCGCCGTTATCTCGACGAGGGCGCGCGGATTTCGCGCGACATCACCGCGCGGTTCGCCAATTGACCGCGGCGCTTCGCCCGGCGCGCGCATCCGCGCATTAACCTTCCGCATAAGAGCCGGTCGGTCGCGCCAACGCACGTGCTAGCCTGACGTCGGGACGGCCGCGAACTGACGTCGTTCGCGAAGGTGCTTGCCGTAACGTCGCCGACACGGCGCCGTTGCGGAAATGGAGGCCTGCTCACCCCGGTGCTCGAAGCGAGCTCCGGCCCGATTGTCACGAGGTGAACGGCATGGGGATGCATCCGGCGATTCCCGATCCGGTTCCGGAGCACGAACAGAAAGCGCGCGCGCTCGGATATCTGTGGGAAGCCTGGGCCGAAGCGCGGCTCGACGGCGTCGACGAGGATTGCCTGGCGCAGGCCTCGTTGTTCACGGCGCTCGCCGAGCTGATCTCGACCTACGGCGAGGATGCCGCCGCACGCTATGCCGAAGGCCTGCCGGCCCGGATCCGCAACGGGGAATTTTCGCTCGATCTGCGGCGGCAATAGCCCCTCGCGACCGTCGCTTTGCACCCATCCCACGCACCCCGCGGCCCTTGAGGCGCGCGGGCGCGCGACTTAGGTTGCAGCCATGAAACGCGCTGCGCTCTTGCCCGATCGAGGCGTCGTCAAAGTGGCGGGCGACGACGTGCGCCGATTCCTCAACGGGTTGCTGACCGCGGACATCACCACGGTCGCGCCCGGAGCAGCGCGCTATGCGGCACTGTTGACCCCGCAGGGGAAGATCATCGTCGACTGCATCGTGGCCGAAGCGCCGGCGAAAGACGGCGGCGGATTTTTCCTGGACTGCCCTCGCGCGCGCGCGGCCGCGCTCGTCGACCGGCTGAATTTCTACAAGCTGCGCGCCAAGTTCCTCATCGAGGATCTCTCGGAAACTCTCGGCGTGATGGCGATGTGGGGCGGCATCGGCGCGACCGCCTGCGGCCTCTCCTATCCCGATCCGCGGCTTGAAGCGCTCGGCATGCGCATCATGCTGCCGCCGCATCTCGCCGCACAAGCCGCGCATGAGCTTGCTGCCGAGCTCGTCGATGCCGGCGAATACGAGGCGCATCGCATTGCGCTCGGCGTGCCGCGCGGGGAAATCGATTTTACGTACGGCGACGCATTTCCGCACGAGGCCGACCTCGACCAGCTCGCCGGCGTCGATTTCGACAAGGGCTGCTATGTCGGCCAGGAGGTGGTCTCGCGCATCGAACATCGCGCCCGCGCGCGCAGCCGGGTGATCCCGGTCGCTTACGAAGGCCCGGCACCCGATGCGGGGGCCGCAGTGATGGCCGGCGACAGGGTGGTCGGCACCATGGGCTCGTCCGCAGCGGGCCGCGCGCTGGCCAGTCTGCGCATCGACCGCGTCGAGGAAGCGCTCGCGCAAGGCGCGCGGCTCTCCGCGGCCGGCGTGCCGATCCGGCTCACCAAACCGAGCTGGGCGCGCTTCGCGTTCCCGGGCGAGGCGCAGAGCCCGTCATGACCGCCGTACTACCGGTTGCGGACGGCCTGCGCCGCTGCCCATGGCCCAAGCAGGACCCCCTCTATCTCGCCTATCACGACCAGGAATGGGGCGTGCCGGAATTCGAAGACCGGGCGCTCTACGAGAAGCTCGTGCTCGACGGCTTTCAGGCCGGCCTGTCCTGGATCACCATCTTGCGCAAGCGCGAGAATTTCCGCCGCGCGTTCGACGACTTCGAGCCGGAAAAGATCGCGCGCTACAGGCCCACCAAGATCGCGCGGCTGATGGCGGATTCCGGGATCGTGCGCAATCGCGCCAAGATCGAGGGCGCGGTGCTGTCTGCGCGCGCCTATCTGGACGTCATGGAGAAGGGCGCGGGGTTCTCGGCGCTGCTTTGGGATTTCCTCGACGGGCGGCCGAGGCAGAACCGGTTCCGCTCGGTCGCGCAGGTGCCGGCCGAGACGCCGCTGTCCAAACAGATCTCCACCGAGCTCGTGCGGCGCGGCTTCAAGTTCGTGGGACCGACCATCGTCTACGCGTTCATGCAGGCGACCGGCATGGTCAACGATCATCTCGTGACGTGCCATCGGCATGCGCAATGCGCCGAGCTCGGCCATGGCCATGAATGAACCGCAGGCCCGCAATGCAAGTGCGCTCAAAGGAGACGCGCCGCGCGCATGGCAGCGCATGCTCTCGGGCCGCAGGCTCGATCTGCTCGACCCATCGCCGCTCGACGTCGAGATCGAGGACATCGCCCATGGGCTCGCAAGAGTGGCACGCTGGAACGGACAGACGCGCGGCGCCCACATCTATTCCGTCGCGCAGCACGCGCTGTTCGTCGAATGCATCGCGCGCCAGCGTGCGCCCAATCTCGACCGGCTACTGCGGCTCGCCGTGCTGCTGCACGATGCGCCCGAATACGTCATTGGGGACATGATCACCCCGTTCAAGGCGGTGATCGGCGATTCCTACCGGGCGGTCGAGGCCCGCCTCCATGTCGCGGTGCGTTTGCGGTTCGGGCTCCCGCCGGTGTTGCCCAAGGAGCTCGCGCGCCTGATCAAGGCCGCCGACCGTTCTGCGGCCTATCTCGAGGCGACGCGGCTCGCCGGATTCGACGCCGCCGAAGCGCGGCGCTTCTTCGGCCGCCCGCCCGCGCTCGCGCCCTCGTTCGAGCGCGACTATCTCACGCCCTGGCCGGCCAATACGGTCGAGGCGCGGTTCCTCAAGCGATTTCGGGAACTCGCCGCGCCATAGACCGCCGGATCATCGGCTGCTTCGTGCAGCCCAGAGCCTGCCTGATCCGGGATGGGCATCGCTGCTGCATCGCGATCCGCCGCAAGCCGATATATATGGAGCTCGGAATGAAGGCAGCTCGATGATTCACGTTTGCTCGCTGGCACGGCTGCATCCCACCGTGGAATCGACCGGTGCCCGCCACGTCGTCACCCTGATGCGCGACGTGCATTTGGTCACCCGGCCGAAGAGCATCGCGCTCGACAATCACCTCGTGCTGGCGATGGACGACATCAGCATGCCGCTCGAAGGCTATTCGGCGCCCGCCGATGAGCATGTCGAGGAACTGGTGCGATTCCTGCGCGGCTGGGATCGGCAGGCGCCGCTCGTGATGCATTGCTATGCCGGGATCAGCCGGTCGACCGCCGCTGCCTATGCGGCGGTTTGCGCGCTCAACCCACATCGCGACGAGACGAGCATCGCCGGCAAGCTGCGCCAGGCTTCGCCCTCGGCAAGTCCCAATATCCGGATCGTCGAAATCGCCGATCGCCTGCTCGATCGCCGCGGCCGCATGATCCGCGCCATCGAGGCGATCGGCCGCGGCATAGAGACCTACGAGGCGCATCCGTTCCGCCTCGATTTGGAGTGAACGGTCTCTGACGCTCGTTCCGATTGTGATCAAATCCGGTGCAGGCGCTCGCGCCCGGCATCGGATCTCGACTTGATGCGTCGGAAGGCGTGGACGGCCGGGACAAGCCCGGCCGTGACCAACTATCCTTACCGGCTGCCCGAGGCGGCGAGCTCCGGCAGGATCGGGCGCGGGGTGTTTCTCACCAATTCGGCGCGGCCGGTGCGGCGCGTGAACTGACAGGAAAACAGGCCCAGCCCGGCAATCGCGCCGCGGAAGCTCTGCGCATCGGTGCGATAGAGGTCGAAACAGGTCTCGTTGCCGCCCAACACGCCGCAAATCGCCGCGCCTCGCACCCGCAGGGTTCCGGGCGGCAGCGAGACATAGCGCACGGCCGTCGTGCCGCCGAAGCGGACCATGCCGGACACCGAGCCGTCCGGGTTCACGCGGCCGGCGCCCGAGGTGCCTTCGAAGCAATTGAACGAGAACAGCTTGCCGATGACGAAACGCCGCGCCTCATCGGCATTCATCGGCCCGGCCAAAGCCGGCGCCGCCGCAAGCACGCCGGCGAGCACGATCACGCGCATGAGCATGGGCGAGAACCCCCTGTTAACCACGAACCCGAGTCGGGATCATGCCCCACGATCGTGGACAAATCCTGAATGGGTTTACCCGATTTTCACCACAATTCGCCCGCGCACCTGGCCCGCAAGAATCTCGCTCGCGGCCTCGATCACGCCCGCCAGCGCGATCTCATTGGTCATCGCTCCGAGCTTGGCGCAGTCGAGATCGGCGGCGAGGCGCCGCCACGCTTCGCGACGAATGGCTTGCGGACACATGACCGAATCGATGCCCAGCAGGGAGACCCCGCGCAGGATGAACGGCGCGACCGAGGTCGGCAGATCCATTCCGCCGGCGAGTCCGCAAGCCGCGACGGCGCCGCCGTAGCGGGTCATGGAAAGCACGTTCGCAAGCGTGGTCGAGCCGACGCTGTCGATGCCGCCGGCCCAGCGCTCCTTGCCGAGCGGGCGCGGCGTGCCCGTGAGCTCCGCGCGTTCGACGATCTCGCGCGCGCCGAGCCCCTTCAGATAATCGGCTTCCTGCGGCCGGCCGGTGGAAGCGACGACGTGGTAGCCGAGCTTGGCGAGGATCGCGACCGCGACCGAGCCCACCCCGCCGGCCGCGCCCGTCACCACGATCGGACCGCGCGCCGGCGCAATGCCGTGCCGCTCGAGCGCCAGCACCGCGAGCATCGCGGTGTAGCCCGCGGTGCCGATCGCCATTGCCTCGCGGCCGGTCATTCCCGGCGGCAGCGGCACCAGCCATTGCGCCTTGACGCGGGCTTTTCCCGCATGGCCGCCGAGATGGGTCTCGCCCATGCCCCAGCCGTTGAGGATCACGGCGTCGCCGGGTTTCCATTCGGGGCTCGTCGAGCTTTCCACGATCCCTGCGAAATCGATGCCGGGGATCATCGGAAAGCGCCGCACCACCGGCGCCTTGCCGGTGATCGCAAGGCCGTCCTTGTAATTGACCGTCGACCATTCCACCCGCACGGTGACGTCGCCGTCCATCAGCTCGTTGTCGGCGAAATCGACCAGCGCGGCGCGTTGGCCCTGCTCGGTCTTGTCGATGCGGATTGCCGGGAAGGACAACTCAACGCTCCGGAACGCGATGCGAGGCGGCGAAATTGGCCCGACAGCGCGCGCGACGCAAGAGCCCGGATTGTTCTACGCCGCCGCCGGCAGCGGGCGCGCGACGGGCTTCTCCACGATCGGCAGGTTGATCAGCGCCGAGAGCACGCCGAACAGCACCGAGAGCCGCCACACCGCGTCGTAGGAGCCCGTGCGCTCGAACAGGATGCCGCCGAGCCACACGCCCAAAAAGCCGCCGACCTGATGCGAGAAGAACGCAAAGCCGAACAGCATGGCGAGCCAGCGCGTGCCGAACATCAGCGCGACCAGCGCCGAAGTCGGCGGCACCGTCGAGAGCCAGAGCAGGCCCATGGCGGCGCCGAACGCCAGCGTCGCTGGCGTGCTCGGCGGGAGAAGGACGAAAACCGCGATCGCGAGCGCGCGGGCGAAATAGATGGCCGAGAGCAGATACGGCTTCGACATGCGGCCGCCGAGCCAGCCGGCCGCGAGCGAGCCGAGAATGTTGAACATGCCGATGGTGGCGAGCGTCCAGCCGCCGACATGCGCGGACAAGCCGCGGTCGAGGAGGTAAGCCGGCAAATGCACGGTGATGAACGCGAGCTGGAAACCGCAGGTGAAGAAGCCGAGCACCAGCAGGACATAGCTGCGGTGGCCGAAGGCCTCGGCAAGCGATTGCCGAATCGATTGCGTCGGGACCCCTGCCGCGGGCGCGCTGGCGCTCGCGCGCGGCGTCGCGAGCGCCAGCGAGAGCGGCAGGATCAGCAGCATCAGCGCCGCGAAAATCACGAGCGCGCTGCGCCATCCGTAAACATCCATCAACACCACGCCGAGCGGCGAGAACAGGAACTGGCCGAGCGAGCCCGCGGCGGTGCCGGCGCCAAGCGAGAGCGAGCGCCAGGATTCCGGTACGAGCTTGCCGAACGCGGCGAGCACGATGTTGAACGAACAGCCGGAAAGCCCGAATCCGATCAGCACGCCGGCCGAAAGATCGAGCAGGCCGGGCGAGCCCGCCTTCGCCATCAGCGCGAGGCCGAGCGCATAGAGGATCGCGCCGGCGCTGATCACCCGCACGGTGCCGAAGCGGTCGGCGATCGCGCCCGCGAACGGCTGGCCGATGCCCCACAACAGATTCTGTATCGCCAGCGCGAACGCGAACACGTCGCGGCCCCAGCCGTTCGCCTCGGACCAGGGTTTCAGAAAAAAGCCGAGCGCGGAACGCGGCCCGAAGGTGAGGATGGCGATCAGACAGCCGCAGATGACGATCACGGCCGGGGTTCGCCAGGCGAGGCGCGCGGCGGCAGAGGCGGAAACAGCGGTCATCGGGTGGGTCTGGATTTTCCGGTGTTAAGGCCGACAAACTACCAGAGCGGGCAATACCCCGAACACTGAAAGGTTCTGATGCAGTCCATGAGTTTCGGGAATGGCGGAGCGCCTCCCGAGGGAGCAGGCTGCTCGAGCGCAGCGGACCAGCGGCCGAAGAGGCGGTGGGCTCACTGCCGGCTGTCGCGAGGGGAATGCCGTCGGTCTGGGCGAAAACGGGTGATTTTTGGAGGTATAATTCTTACGAAATCACGCCAAATCAAAGCATTAAGTCGATTCAATTCGCGGAAATACATGTTGACGTTGTCTTACTTAGGTATTGCATCTACAAGGGCGGCCGGCGGCCCTTTTTTCCCATCCCGCCGCTTGCTAGGGGCCTTCGCCACCGTGGCTCTCAATTCCTTAAGAGCATTGATAGCCCCTGTCCGTATTAACATACCCGTCGAAAACGTGCGTCAGGATTGCATGGATGCCGACGACTGTTCGATTCTTTGAAGCACGAAGAACTGTGCACCGAAATACCGCAATGCAAAGTCCGAAATTCGTCGCAACTTACGTTGCTCATCGCTTTTACCTGGACGGCCGAAATCTATTTCGCGAACAGGAATGTGCCTCGTTTCAAGAGCTCTCTCCACCAATGTCACCGTTTCATTCAGAATGGTTTCCCGAAGGGGGCGCTCATCGGCAACGAGCTGCTGCGCGAATTGCCGGCCAAGTTCTTCGCCATTCATCGCCGGTATTTCGCGTGGCTCCGAGCAGACATGGTATCGCGTTTGATCAAATGCCACATTATGGGCACGATCATCCAACGGTCCAATGTCGCGGGGGGGATAAATAATGATCGGTTACGTACATCATTGTTAATGTACGCCGCGTTCAATTCATCGACTAGGTGAAAGCGCGGGGCTGCATAGAATACCTCGTTAGGATCAACATCAAGCTCAAGCAGAAGATCGTGCTGAGCCGAACGGCGTCGCTCCGTTATCCGGAACCGATAGAAGGGTAGTCGCAATCTCAATCCGCTTTTGATTTCCTTCGCGGTCCGCCTCGTCATGCAGTCGGCGCGCTTAAACTGCAGGAAAAGTGGGATGCCGGGGAGATCGAGCTGCACATCGTAACCACCGCCTGCTCTCCCCTCTTCGATAAGGCTGGGAAAGATAGGCGCCGCGCGTAATGACGGCCCAGCAGAGTTTACCAGCTCGTGCGTAAGCGCGAAGCCGTAGGAGAATTCCGAGATGTCCGGCGTCATCTTTGAGTTGCTTACGTTGAGACCCGATGAAAGTAGTTAAACTTCCTTTTCGCTTTGCTCGCCGAAGCTGGATTCTTTGACGAGAATCCGATAGAGCCGTAATAGTACAAGTTGCAAATGATGGCAACTAAGCTGAGAAGGGCGGTCGACAAATGTCAGAGGTCACCAGAGGACTAGGATCGCGGGCGTCGATAGCTACACTCGAAGAGCGGCGGATTGTGTTTATCAGCCATGCGAATCCGGAGGATAACTCCATTACGACCTGGTTTGGCGCGCGTTTGAGCGCCGCGGGCTATGAAGTTTGGACCGATCTCACGCGGCTGCTCGGTGGAGAGGAGATGTGGGCCGATATTGACGACGCGCTTCGGTCTCACGCACGCAAGGTCATTGTGCTTCTGTCTCGGGCGATCACTCATCCGCAGAAAGAGAGTCTGCGAGCCGAAGTCAATCGCGCATGATCCAAGCTTCGCTACGGATTTGTTGGAACTGGAGCACGAAGGACTCGAGTTGGAGGACGAAGCATGAGTTGGTCGTCCTCCGTGCAGATACCTGAACCAAAGCTGCGGTTTGGCTTGGATCAAGCCGTTTCGCACCCGAAGGACGGATTATTTCTCTATGGTCCTGTGGAGCCTCGCGGTGCAAACGAGGTGCGAATAGGTGCCATCGGTTCGAAGGTCGGCATTGAACGACTGACGCGGTGGATGAAACGCGTGGGCGGTTTCATTCCGGCGTTTAATGAGCGCCCGCACCACGCGGCCTTTCCAGGCGTCGAAGCCGCTTTTCAGGTTTCTTGGCCGGAAATGCCTGCTCACGTAATCGAATTGCCAAGCCGTGAGCTTGAACGGCGTATCCGATATGATGACCCACATCGAAGGGTCTTCGATGCTGTCGACTTAATCGTTGCCGAACTGGAAGGGTTCCAGCGCCGGAAGGATATAGGTCCTGACGTATGGTTCGTTGTTTTACCGGAAGATGTATCTAGGTATGGCCGTCCGCAATCTAAAGTGCCAAGAATTGAGAGTATTGTCACACCTGATAGCTGGGCAAAAAGACAGCGGATCGGCTTGCAGATTCCTACGTTCTCTTTGATGAACTGGACGAAATGCGAAAGCCGTACCAATATGAGATTAATTTTCACAACCAATTGAAAGCACGGTTGCTCGAAAGCGGGATCAGTACTCAAATCGCCCGAGAGACCACGCTTGCTCCCGAGGACTTCATTTCTGACGGGCGTTCATTGAGGACGCTGCAAGATCCAGCTACGACTGCATGGAATCTTGTGACAACGATTTTCTATAAAGTTGCTGGGCCCCCTTGGCGGCTCGACCAAGTACGCGACCATGTTTGCTATATCGGATTAGTCTTTAAAGTCGACGCCAACCGCGCAAAGCATGAGCGCGTGTGCTGTGGAGCCCAGATGTTCTTGGCGACTGGCGAGGGCGTAGTCTTTAGAGGGCACCTTGGCCCGTGGGAAAGCGAGCGCGAAGGCGAGTATCATTTAGATCGCGAAACCGCACGTGAACTCATCAAAGAGGTGGTCAAGGATTACACGAAGGACAAAGGACAGCCGCCAGCAGAGCTCTTCATCCATGGGAAAACGCGGTTCAAGCCGGGCGAATGGAGCGGATTCGAAGAAGGCGCCACGGGCGTAAGGGCCCTAACTGCCGTTCAGATCCAGAAGTCCAAGGATTTGAAACTTTACCGAGACCGCACCCGGGGATTGCCGGGTATTTTGCCTGTCCTCAGAGGCACAGCAGTGAAGTCATCAGAGCGGGATGCCTACCTATGGACAAATGGGTATGTTCCGCGGCTCGCTACTTATGCAGGCTGGGAGGTTCCAAACCCACTGAAGATCAGCATACATCGCGGTGTAGCGGATCTTGATCTCGTACTGTCCGATGTATTGGGATTGACTAAACTCAATTTTAACGCGTGCATTTTTGGTGACGGTCTTCCCGTAACACTTCGCTTTGCGGACTCTATCGGCGAGATACTCACCGCTGGTCCCATTAAGCGGGACCTGAAGCCGCTTCCGTTTAAACATTACATTTAAACTATCCACAAGACGCAAGGGCTTGGATCGCGCCGCGCGAGCGCGACGGGAGATTTGCACTTGCGCCGCGTTCAGGGACCGGCGCGAGACAGCTAAAGTTTTGCGGCCGCCTCGGCGGTCATCTGCGCGTTGCCCCAGGCCGGCGCGTCGGCGCCGTCGCCCCATTTGCGCGGGCGATAGAAGGTATGCACGCCGATCTTGTAGAGCTTGTGCATCGTGCGCACCCACCACGGATGCACCCAGTAGGCGTGGTAGTGGGTCGCCTTGCCAATCTCCGGCAGCCACAGCCGGCCGTCGAGGGTCGCGGTCGCGATGCGCTTGGCGCGCTCCATCGCCTCGGGCTCGTGGATCGCTTTCGAGCGTCCGTCGCACGCGAAGGTGAACTGGCAGGCGAGATGACGGTGCGCGTTCTGATAGACGACGCCGCAGACGTCGCCGGGGTAATAGCCGGAGAACACCCGGTTCATGATCACCTGGGCGACCGCGATCTGCCCGCGCACGCTCTCGCCGCGCGCTTCGAAATAGATGGCGTTGGCGAGGCACTTTTCGGCTTTTGCACGCGCCTTGCCGTCGAGCCCGAGCCGCTCGGCCGGGCTCTTCGGCCGCCGCCCCTCGCCCGTCACCTCGCCCTTGCCGGCGACCGTCACGCCGGTGTCGGCCTTCGGGTCGACGTTCGCGGGCGCGAGCGCCGAAAGCTTGATGTCGCTGTCGGCTGGCCGCCGCGGCGGCATCAGGATCGGCTCCTCGCCCGCGGCCCAGGGCTCGATCGCGGCGAGGCCGTTCGCCGTCGGGGCGCCGAAGAAGACATGGGCATCGTGCGCCTTCGGGTTGGGATCCGCGGCCGCTTCGAGGATCGAGAGATCCGGCGCATCGCGGCCCTCGACGGTTCCGGCGCGATCCGCGCCGGCTTCGGGCTCGGCCGCCGCCGCGGCTTCGTCGAGCGGCAGCGCCGGGCCGTGGAGCGCGGCCTCGATGTCCGCAGGCAGCGGATCGGGAAGAGCTTCCGGCTGCGGCGGTTGCGGGCGCGCGCTCGGGACCAGCAGGTCGCCTTTGTGCGCGCGATCGACTTCGGGAAACACGATCGGGTCCGGCTCGGCAACGGCGCGCAGGCTCGCGGAGCGGATCGCGCCCGCGGTTTCGTCCTCTAGGGTCTGGAATTTCGTCAGTCGGAAGTCCGCGGGGTCCGGCATGCCGGTGCCGAGCGGCCGCGGCAGGCTGAACATATCGGCGTGGATCGTCCCGAACGGCGAGCCGATCAGATGCTCGCGCCAGTGGCTCGCGACCTGCGGCTGCTGGGCGATCAACGAGCCGAGGTCCTGATAGCCGGCCGAGGTCGGGGTCAGCAGAAAAACCAGAATGGCGAGCGCGAGCGGAGCAAACAAGCCATTCGGTTCGGCCCGCAGGGCGCCCATTCATTCACCCCGCAGGCTCGATCGAGGCCACGGCCGGCGCATGCGCGCGCTCCAGCAAATCGGCGTGCCGGCATTTGCCGACCATCAACCCTTCTGCCGGATTAATCTTGCGATCGTGTTAATTTTGCGCCGCGATTCGGGCTTCTCTGCGCGGTTCCCCAGACGGATTGATGTCCGCAGCCGCGTAGGGTGGGCATCGCGCGGCCATCAAACGTCGCCGGCAATGCGAGGCGGGCGCGCGATGCCCACCGGGTCGGTTCCGGTGGGCAAAATCGCCTCGCTTGACTTCTGAAATTGTCTCGATCGCGGGCGATTTTGCCCACCCTACGAACTTCACTCGCCGAGCCTCCGCGCGAGCTCGCGGGCGACCGCGCGCTCGCGCGCGAACGGGCCGCCCGCGCCGGGCATGAGCTTGCGCGCGGCGGCAAGTCCGATCCTGCCGAAGCGCGCGCGGATCGTCTCCTCGACCCACGCGGTTTCCTGTGCCGCGCGCCGCCGTGCCAGCCGTCCGGATGCTTCGAGCCAATCGCGGTGCCGCGTCAGTGCGTCGTCGAGCGCGTCGAGACCGGAATTTTCCAGCGCGGAGACGAGCACGACCGGCGCCGGGAAGCCGCCCGAATGCGAGAACAGCCGCAACGCTCCTTCGACGTCGGCGCGGGCGCGCCGCGCCGCTTCGCCGAGATCGGATTTGTTCACCGCGACGACGTCCGGCAGTTCCATCACGCCGGCTTTCATGAATTGCAGCGCATCGCCCGAGCTCGGCTGCACACATAACAGCAACGTGTCGGCGACGAACGAGAGGTCCGACTCCGATTGGCCGATGCCGACGGATTCGACGAGCACCCGGTCGTAGAGCGCGCGCATCAGCACCATGGCGCCGATGGTCTGGTCGGAGAGCCCGCCGAGCCGGTCGCGCGCCGCCATCGATCGCATGTAGATGCCGCGGTCCTCGGGATCGACCGTCAGGCGCGCGCGGTCGGCGAGCAGCGCGCCGCCGCTGCGCCGCGAGGAGGGATCGACCGCGATCACGCCGACGGTCTCGCCGCGGCCGCGATAGCGGGCGATCAGCGCGTTGACGAGGGTCGATTTGCCGACCCCGGGCGGGCCGGTGATGCCGAGCACGTGCGCGCGGGGCGCCGCGCAGGCCTCGTCGAGCAGCTCCGCGGCGGCGTCGGTCTCGGCCTGCGCCTCGATCGCGGCGAGCGCCGCGGCGAGCGCGCGCTTGCCGCCTTGGCGCAGCTCAGCGAGCGTGGGGGATGGTTTCATCGGAGAATGGAAGCAGGCCTACTTCGCCGCTGCGAGCTTCGCCGATCCGCGCTTGCGGCGCGCCGCCCGCCATTCCTCGAACCGCTGCACCACGACGAAGAACGAGGGCACGAACACTACGGCAAGGCAAGTCGAAGCGATCATGCCGTTGAACACGGTGATGCCGATCGACTTGCGCGCGCTGGCGCCGGCGCCGGTCGCGACCACGAGCGGCGCGACGCCGAGGATGAACGCAAACGACGTCATCAGGATCGGACGCAAGCGCGCGCGTGCCGCCTCGACCGCCGCTTCGAGGATCGCCTTGCCCTCGCTCAGGCGCCGTTCGCGCGCCACCTCGACGATCAGGATGGCGTTCTTGGCGGAGAGCGCGATCAGCAGGATCAGACCGATCTGGATGTAAAGATTGTTGTCGATGCCGACCGCGCGCAGCACCGAAACCGGACCGACCAGCGCCAGCGGCACCGCCAGGACGACGGAGACCGGCGCGTACCAGCTCTCGTACTGGCCGGCCAGCACCAGATAGACCAGCAGCAGCGCCAGGGCGAAGACGTAATAGAGCTGATTGCCGATCGCTTTCTCCTGGTAGGAGATCGCGGTCCATTCGTAACCCGCGCCCCGGGGCAGCGTGCGCTCGGCGATCTGCTCCATCAGGGTCATCGCCTGCCCGGAGCTGAAACCGGCGGCCGGCAGGCCGATGATCATCGACGAGGGATAGAGGTTGTAGAGGCTGATCAGCGGCGCCCCGGTCGCCGGACTGAGCTTGATCACGGTGCCGAGCGGAATCATCGCGCCCTGCTGGTTGCGCACGGCGAAGTTCTCGATGTCGGCCAGGCGCCGCCGGAACTCGGCGTCGGCCTGCACGTAGATCTGGAACACCCGGCCGAATTTGTTGAATTGCGTCACGTAGCTCGAGCCGAGATAGGAGGCGAGCGCGCCGAACACCTGGTCGACCGTGAGATGCAGCGTCTCGGTCTTGACGCGGTCGACTTCGATGTTCACCTGCGGAGCGGTCGAGCGGAACGACGAGGCGACCCGCTGCAGGCCGGTCTGGCTCTGCGCGTTTGCCACCATGGCGTCGGTGACCGCCTGCAGCTTGTCGAGGTCGAAGCTCGAATCGCGCAGCTCGATCTGCATGACGAAACCGGCGGCGTTGCCGATGCCCTGGATCGGCGGCGGCGGCAGCACGTTGACGCGCGCCTCTTCGATCCGAGCCATTTCCTGATTGAGGTTCATGAACATCGAGCGCAAATCCTGGCCGGCGCCGCGCTCGCTCCAGTCCTTGAGCACGACATAGGCGACGCCGGCATTGGCAAGCGACGAGCTGTTGTCGAGCGGCGAGATGCCCGCGACCGTCACCACGTTGGCGACGCCCGGCCGCTTGCCGGCGATATCGGCGACGCGGTCGAGCACGGCCTGGGTGCGCGCGAGCGAGGCGCCGTCCGGGAGCTGCACCACGGCGAGCAGATAGCCCTGGTCCTCGATCGGCAGGAACCCGGTCGGTACCCTGGAGAGGCCGTAGCCGGCGGCGATCATGATCGCCAGCGCGATCGACGCCATCAGGCCGCTGCGCCCGACCATGCGGCCGATCAGGAAGCCGTAGCCGCGGTCGAGCCGCGCGTAACCGGCGTTGAAGGCGCGATAGAAGATGTTGCGCCGCTCCGTCGGCACCGCCGGGCGCAGCCACAGCGCGCTCTGGGTCGGCTTCAAGGTCGCGGCGTTGACGGCGCTGAGCAGCGCCGTCGCGGCGATGACCAGCGCGAATTGCGAGTACATCCGGCCGGTGAGCCCCGGCAGGAATGCCGCCGGTATGAACACCGACATCAGCACCAGCGTGATGCCGATGATCGGCCCGAACAGCTCGTCCATCGCGCGCTCGGCGGCCTGGCGCGGCGGCAGGCCGCGCTCGATGTGGTGAGCGGCGCCCTCGACCACCACGATCGCGTCGTCCACCACGATGCCGATCGCGAGCACGATGGCGAACAAAGTGGACAGGTTGACGGTGAACCCGAGCACGTACATGGCCGCGAACGCGCCGATGATGGTCACCGGCACGGTCGTGGCCGGCACGAGCGTCGCGCGCCAATCCTGCAGGAAGACGAGAATGACGATCAGCACCAGCGCCGCGGCCTCGATCAGGGTCAGGTACACCTCGTTGACGGCGGCACGCACGAAGGTGGTGGTGTCGAACGGCTCGTCGTAACTAAGACCCTGGGGAAATTCGCGCGCCAACTCGATCATGCGGCGCTTGACCGCGCCCTCCACATCGAGCGCGTTGGCGCCGGGCGACAGAAAGATGCCGATACCGGCGGCCGGCTTGCCGTTGACGCTGAAGATCTGGCTGTAGGTCTGGGCGCCGAGCTCGACGCGACCGACGTCGCTCACGCGCGCGACGTCGCCGGCGCTGCCGGCCTTGACGATCACCTGCTCGAATTCGGCGGCATCCGCCAGCCGCCCGGCAACGTTCATCGTGTACTGGAAGGCCTGGCCGGGCGGCGTCGGCGGCATGCCGACTTGCCCAGCGGTGACCTGCTGGCTCTGCTGCTGCAGCGCCTGGATCACGTCCTGGGCCATGAGCCCGCGCGATCTCAGCTTCTCCGGGTCGAGCCAAATCCGCATCGAATACTGGCCGGCGCCGAATACGGTGACGTTGCCGACACCCGGCAGCCGCGCCAGCTCGTCCTTGAGCTTGATGGTGGCGTAGTTGCTCAAGTAGAGGCTGTCATAGCGTCCGTCGGGCGAGCCGAGCGTCACGAACATCAGGATCGAGGTCGACTGCTTCTGGACCGTAACGCCCTGGTTCTGGACTGCGTCCGGTAACGACGCGAGCGCGCTCGATACCCGGTTTTGCACCAGCACCTGCGCGAAATTGAGGTCGGTGCCGATCTTGAACGTGACGGTGAGCTTATAGGTGCCGTCGGCGCCGCTGTAGGACTGCATGTAGATCATGCCCTCGACGCCATTGACCTGCTGCTCGATCGGCAGCGCGACGGTGTCGATGACGGTGCGGGCGCTGGCGCCGGGATAGCGCGTGGTCACCTGGACGGTCGGCGGCACCACGTCCGGATATTGCGCCACCGCGAGGCCGAACAGCGCGACGCCGCCGATCAGCACCATCAGTATCGCGAGAACGTTCGCGAGAACCGGGCGCTCGATGAAGAATGTCGAGATCATGGCGTCACCGGCTATTTCGTGACGGGCATCGCCTCGGCGGTCTGCAATTGCGGGTCGACCTTTTGGCCCGGGATCGCGCGGATCACGCCGGCGACGATGATCCGGTCGTCGGGCTTGAGGCCGTTGTCGATCACGCGCAGCTGACCGACGCTCGGACCGATCTCGACCTTGCGCTGCTCGACTACGTTGTCGTGATTGACGACGAGAACGTAGCGACCGCCCTGATCGCTGCCGAGCGCGACATCCGGCACCAGCAGGGCATTGTCCTCCTGCTCCACCGGGACCCGCAACCGCACGAAGAACCCCGGCAGCAGCGCCCGGTCGGCATTCGGCACCAGGGCGCGAACGGGCAGCGTGCCGGTCGCGGCATTGACATTCGGGGCCGCGTAATCGAGCAGACCCTTGTGGGGATAACCGGTTTCGGTCTGCAGTCCGACTTCGACCGGGACCTTCTTCAGGTCGGCGGGCGTCAGGCTCTGGCGCCGCATCAGCGCCCGGACGCGCAGCACGTCCTGCTCGCTGACGTTGAAGTTCACGTAAATCGGGTCGAGCTGGACGATGGTCGCGAGCTGGGTCGGCGAGGAGCCGACGAGCTCGCCGACCGAGACGAGGTGCGCGGTGACGATGCCGTCGAACGGAGCGGTGACCTGCGTGTATCCCAGCGTGATCTCGGCGGTGCGCGTGCCGGCTTTGGCCTGCAACAGGCTCGCCTGAGCGGAATCGCGGGTGGCGAGCGCCTGTTCGAGCTTGGATTTCGAGGCGAAATCGCGGCTCGCCAGATCCGCCTGGCGTTTGTAGTCGGCCTCCGCCTGCTGGAGGGTCGCGGCGGCGCCGTCCTCGGCCGCTTTCGCCTGGTCGAGCTTCACCCGATACGGCTCGGGCTCGATGGTGAACAACAGCGCGCCTTGTTTGACCGCATCGCCGTCGTTGTAGTGGATTTCCTGCAGAAATCCCTGCACGCGCGCGACGAGATCGACCGAGTTCACTGCCGCGGCGTTCCCGGTCACTTCGAGATAGCGCGTGAACGGCTGTTGCAGGGGGTGGGCGACGGTGACTTTGGGAGGCGGCGGCGCGACGTACCGGTTCTGCTCGCCGCAGGCGGCTAGCAGGAAGAGGCTCGCGAGAGTGAGAAGCTGCGCGCCGCGAGCAAGCCGGCGGCAATCCTCGCTTCCCCGATTGCCCGTCATGGCGAAATCGCTCCCCACGACCGCCGCTGTTGCATCGGGCGAGCCACACGACCTTGGGACGCTCACGCGCGTGCTCGGCCCGCCGCCGCCGAACTCGTCCGACGGTCGCCGCGTGCTCCGGAATTCATTCCGGCGCCGCGTCGGACCGCTCCTTATATCATACGGGTCAGGGCTGTATTGCCTCGTCGCGCATCACGCCTGGCTCGCCGGCGTCTTGCCGAGCGCGGCCTGGGCGGCCGCCAGGCGCGCGATCGGCACCCGGAACGGCGAGCACGAGACGTAGTCGAGCCCGACGGTATCGCAGAACGCGATCGAAGCCGGATCGCCGCCGTGCTCGCCGCAGATGCCGAGCTTGAGATCGTTCCGCGACTTGCGCCCGCGCTCGACCGCAATCTTGACGAGCTCGCCGACGCCTTCACGGTCGAGCGAGACGAACGGATCGACCGGCAGGATGCCCTTCGCCGTATAGGGACCGAGAAAGCTCGCGGCGTCGTCGCGGCTGATGCCGAACGTGGTCTGGGTCAGATCGTTGGTGCCGAACGAGAAGAATTCCGCGGTTTCGGCGATCTCGCCGGCGAGCAGCGCGGCGCGCGGCAGCTCGATCATGGTGCCGACCTGATATTCGACGCGTTCCCCGGTCTCCTCGGCGACCGCGGCAGCGACGGCGTCGATGCGCTCCTTGACGAGATCGAACTCGGCCTTGGTGGCGATCAGCGGCACCATCACTTCGGGCACGACCTTTTGGCCGGTGCTGCGCGCGGCCTCGACCGCCGCCTCGAAAATGGCGCGGGCCTGCATCTCGGCGATCTCCGGATAGGCGATCGCCAGCCGGCAGCCGCGGAAGCCCAGCATCGGGTTGAATTCAAACAGCTCCCGGGCGCGGTCGGCGAGCTTCTTCGGGTCGGCCCTCATGGCCTTGGCGACCGCGGCGATCTCGTCCTCGCCGTGCGGCAGGAACTCGTGCAGCGGCGGATCGAGCAGCCGGATCGTGACCGGCAGCGTGCCCATGATCTCGAACAGCTCGCGGAAATCGCCGCGCTGCATCGGCAACAGCTTGGCGAGCGCGGCACGCCGGCCGGCCTCGTCGTCGGCGAGAATCATCTCGCGCACGGCGATGATGCGGTTCTCCTCGAAGAACATGTGCTCGCTCCGGCACAGCCCGATGCCCTCGGTTCCGAACTTGACGGCAACCCGCGCGTCCTTCGGGGTATCGGCATTGGCCCGCACCTTGAGACGGCGCGCCGCGTCGGCCCAGCCCATGAGGGTCGTGAACTCGCCGGAGAGCTCGGGCTCGATCATCGGCACGCGGCCGACGAGCACTTGGCCCGTGGTGCCGTCGATCGTGAGCATCTCGCCTTTTTTCAGCGTGGTGCCGCCCGCCGAAAGCGTCTGGGCGGCATAGTCGACCCGGATCGTGCCCGCACCCGAGACGCAGGGCTTGCCCATGCCGCGCGCGACGACCGCCGCGTGCGAGGTCATGCCGCCGCGCGTCGTGAGAATACCCTCGGCAGCGTGCATGCCGTGGATGTCCTCGGGCGATGTCTCGACCCGCGCCAGGATGACGTTGCGGCCCTGTGCCTTGAGCGCTTCGGCTTCATCGGAGGAGAACACGATCTCGCCGCAGGCGGCGCCGGGAGAAGCCGGCAGCCCGGTCGCGAGAATCTTGCGCTCCGCCGCGGGGTCGATGGTCGGATGCAGCAGCTGATCGAGCTGGGCGGGATCGACGCGTGCAATCGCTTCCTGTTCGGAGATGAGCTTGTCCTGCGCGAGATCGACCGCGATCTTGAGCGCGGCCTTGGCGGTGCGCTTGCCGGAACGCGTCTGCAGCATCCACAGCTTGCCCTTCTCGACCGTGAACTCGAGATCCTGCATGTCGCGGTAATGCCGCTCGAGGTTCTGGTAGATGCGGACCAGCTCGGCGAAGGCTTGCGGCAGTGCGGTCTCCATCGAGGGTTTGTCGGATTTCGCCTCGAGGCGCGCGGCTTCGGAAATCTCCTGCGGGGTGCGGATGCCGGCGACCACGTCCTCGCCCTGGGCATTGATCAGGAACTCGCCGTAGAGCTGGTTGTCTCCGGTCGATGGATTGCGCGTGAACGCGACCCCGGTGGCCGAGTTCTCGCCCATATTGCCGAACACCATGGCCTGGACGTTGACCGCGGTGCCCCAGCTTTCCGGAATGTTGTGCAGGCGCCGGTAGGTGTTGGCGCGCGCGTTCATCCACGATCCGAACACCGCGCCGACCGCGCCCCACAATTGCTCGTGCGGATCCTGCGGGAAGGGACGGCCGAGCTGCGAGTTCACGGCGTTCTTGTAGCGCGCGACGATGTTCGCCCAATCGTCGGCATCGAGATCGGTGTCGAGCCCGTAGCCCTTGCGGTCCTTGTAGGCGTCGAGAATCTCCTCGAAATGATGGTGCTCGATCCCGAGCACCACGTTGCAATACATGGCGATGAAGCGCCGGTAGCTGTCGTAGGCGAAGCGGCGGTCGTCGGCTTTTTTTGCGAGCGCCTCGACGGTCGCGTCGTTGAGGCCGAGGTTGAGCACGGTGTCCATCATGCCGGGCATCGACGCGCGGGCGCCGGAGCGCACCGAGACGAGCAGCGGATCGGAGCCGTCGCCGAATTTCTTGCTCGCCACCTTGCCGACGCGGTCGAGCGCGGCCTCGACCTGCTGCCGCAGATCTTCCGGATAACGCTTGTCGTGTTGGTAGAAATAGGTGCACACCTCGGTCGTGATGGTGAAGCCGGGCGGCACCGGCAGCCCGAGATTGGCCATCTCCGCCAGGTTGGCGCCCTTGCCGCCGAGCAGATCGCGCATCTCCGCGCGGCCTTCGGCCCTGCCGTCGCCGAAGGTGTAGACCCATTTCGTCATGTGAATTTCCGTTGCTCAACTCGCCGTCGGGCCGCGCTGTCATGGCGGCTTTTGCCCGGCATTTCAACTCTCATGAGCGAGATAAACGCGCGAGCGCGGCGGCCGCTTCACCGCAGGAATCCGAGGCCGATCAGCCCCACCACGATCAAATAAATCGCCACGATGATGTTGAGGAGCCGCGGAATGATCAGGATGAGAACGCCGGCGATGAGTGCGACGATGGGCTGCAGGTGCTCGAGTGCGGGCATGGAATTCCTCCGGAAAACGAGGGACAACGGCGCAGCAAGCGGGGCGGTTCCTGACTATATTGCCGCGGAAGACAAAGCCGTACCAGCGGCTCCGAATCTCCAGCGGTCCTGTTTGTTCGCGGACGAGCGGCACACGCGTTTCCCCTCTCCCCTGTGGGAGGGGGTGGCGAGTTGCGAGCGTCAGCGCGCAACGAGCCGGGCGAGGGGTTAGTTTTTGCTCGCACCCCTCACCCGGCCGATCCTCGTTGCACTCGGATCGGCCACCCTCTCCCACAAGGGGAGAGGGGAAGCGCGTAGGCCTCACGTGCGGAGAAAACCGTCGCAGCGAATCGCCGCAGCGCGGGTTAGCCCTCGATTTGAGAGAAATCCGCCACCGGTCGGATCGCATCACGAATTTCACCGAGAAGTTTCAAACGATTCTCGCGCAGTTTTGCATCATCGACATTGACCGTGACCTTGTCGAAGAAGGCGTCGACTGTGGGCCGCAGCTTCGCCATCGCGGCCATCGCCGCCACAAAATCCTCACGCCTCACCGCGACCATCGCGTCCTGCCTGGCGGTTTCGATCGCGGCAGCGAGCGCCCCTTCTTCGTCCTGACGGTAAAACTGAGGGTCGGGCGCGCCGACGTAAAAGTGCCCGTCCCGCTTTTCCTCAATGCGGAGGATGTTGGCTGCGCGCTTGTAACCGGTGAGCAAATTTCGCCCGTCCTCGGTGTCTAGGAAACGTCCCAGCGCCTCGACTCGCCGGACGATCAGCACGAGGTCGTCTTGCTCGCCCGCAGCGAACACGGCATCGACCAAGTCGTGGCGCGCGCCCTGCTCGCGCAACTGGATCTTCAGCCGCTCGGCGAAGAATGCAAGCAGATCATCCAGTATGGGACTGCGATCGATGACACCCGTCGACGTTCCCATTTCGGGTAGACCGCTTGCGGCGAATTCGCATAGGTGAAACAGCCGAAGCCGGAGCTCGTTGTCGAGCACAATCCGGATGACGCCTAGCGCCGCCCGTCGCAGCGCATAGGGGTCTTTCGACCCGGTCGGCTTTTCGTCGATCGCCCAAAAGGAAACCAGCATGTCGAGCTTGTCGGCGAGCGCGACCGCGACCGACACCGGATCGGCCGGCACGAGATCGGACGGGCCCTGCGGCTTGTAATGATCCTCGATTGCGTGGGCGACGGCCTCGTCCTCGCCCGTTTCCTCGGCATAATATTTCCCCATCGTGCCCTGCAGCTCCGGGAACTCGCCGACCATCAGGGTGACGAGATCGGTCTTGCAGAGCTTCGCGGCGCGTTCCGCCTTGCGCCGGTCCGCCTTGACGGCGGGCGCGAGCTCGCAGGCGAGCCGCACGATGCGTTCTACCCGCTGGGCCTGGGTGCCGAGCTTCTCGTGAAAAACGATTTCTTCGAGCTTGGGCAGCCGGTCTTCGAGCTTCGTCTGCAGATCGGTGTCCCAAAAAAATTTCGCGTCGGCGAGGCGTGCGCGGATCACGCGCTCGTTGCCGGCGACGATCGCCTTGCCGCCGTCCGCGGGCTCGGTGTTGGCGACGAGAACGAAGCGGTTGGTCAGCCTGGCGGTCGCTGGATCGCGCAGCACGAAGCATTTCTGGTTGGCCCGGATGGTGGCGCGGATCACTTCCGGCGGGATCGCCAGAAAGCTCGGATCGAAGGCGCCCATCAGCACCAGCGGCCATTCGACGAGGCCGGCGACTTCGGCGAGCAGCGCCTCGTCCTCGACGAGCTCGCAGCCTTGCGCGAATGCCAGGTTGCGGGCGTCCGCAACAATGATCTGCGCGCGGCGCGCGGCGTCGAGCACGACCTTGGCGCGCTCGAGTTTTTGCAGGTAATCGTCGAGCCGGCGCACCGCAAACGGCTGCGGCGCCAGAAAGCGGTGCCCGCAAGTGACGTCGCCCGCAGCGATGCCGTCGACCGCGAAGCGCACGACGTCCGGCGCCTCGGTCTGCGCGCCGAACGTCGCGACGATCGAGTGCAGCGGGCGCACCCAGCTCAGATTTCCCGAGCTCCAGCGCATCGACTTCGGCCACGGGAACTCGCGGATCACTGCGGGAAGAATCTCGGCGATGACCTCGATCGCGGCGCGACCCGGCTTCTCGATCAGCGCGACATAGAAGTCGCCCTTCTTGGGATCTTTGCGGACTTTCGCCTCGGCGATCGAGCCAAGTCCGGCGCTCTTGAGGAATCCGGCGATTGCCGGCTCCGGCGCACCGACGCGCGGCCCGCGCTTCTCCTCGTTGAGGTCCGGCTGGCGCGCTGGCAGCCCCTCGACCACGAGCGCCAGCCGGCGCGGCGTGACGAACGCTTTGGCGCCCTCATAGACCAGCCCAGCATCGACCAGGCGCTCGGTGACGAGGCGCTCGAGATCCGCGGCGGCCTTCTGCTGCATCCGCGCCGGGATTTCCTCTGACAGGAGCTCGAGCAGGAGATCAGGCATAGCAACCGTTTCCGAGGCGGTCGTCCCGGCCAAGCGAGCGATGCGAGCGCGAGCCGGGACACATGAACACGATCCAAGATGTCACATCGAAACCCGTGTTCATGGGTTCCGGCTCTCGCGCGGTGCGCTCGGCCGGAATGACGAGGCTTGCGCATTGGACAGGCCCGCGCCGCCGCCCGTTTCGGTCGCGAGCCAGGCTTCGCCGCAGGCCTTCGCGAGCTCGCGCACGCGCAGGATGTAGCTCTGCCGCTCGGTCACCGAGATCACGCCGCGCGCGTCGAGCAGGTTGAACACGTGGCTCGCCTTGATGCACTGGTCGTAGGCCGGCAGCGCCATGCGGTGACGACGCACGTTGCCCTCGATCGTCCATCCGGCCTCGAGATATTTGCGGCACGCGGCTTCCGCCATGCGGAACTGCTCGAACAGCATGTCGGTGTCGGCGAACTCGAAATTGTGGCGGGAATATTCCTGCTCGGCCTGCAGAAAAACCTCGCCGTAGGTCACCTTGCGGTCGTCGTCGCGGCCGTTGAAGTTCAGCTCGAATACGTTCTCGACGCCCTGCACGTACATCGCGAGACGCTCGAGCCCGTAGGTCAGCTCGCCCGATACCGGCCGGCATTCGAAGCCGGCGACCTGCTGAAAGTAAGTGAACTGCGACACCTCCATGCCGTCGCACCAGCATTCCCAGCCGAGCCCCCAGGCGCCCAGCGTCGGGCTCTCCCAATCGTCCTCGACGAAGCGGATGTCGTGGATCGCCGGATCGATGCCGATCGCGAACAGCGACTCGAGATAAAGCTCCTGCATGTCCTCAGGCGACGGCTTGAGGATCACCTGGAACTGATAATAGTGCTGCAGCCGGTTGGGGTTCTCGCCGTAGCGGCCGTCCTTGGGACGCCGCGAAGGCTGCACGTAGGCGGCGTTCCAGGGTTTCGGCCCGAGCGCGCGCAGCGTCGTCGCCGGATGGAAGGTGCCGGCGCCGACTTCCATGTCGTAGGGCTGCAGGATGACGCAGCCCCACTGCGCCCAGAACTGCTCGAGCGCGAGGATCAGCCCCTGAAACGAGCGCGCGGGGGACATCGGATCATCGCGCGAGGGGAGAAGCGACGGCGCGGGTTTCATGGAAGATCTGGCGGTTACGATGCGCGAGGCGCGGACACGTTCGCCGTCGGCACGGCAACGGGCGGTTAACTCTGTTGTCGGCTCGGCACCGCCCGTTGCAGAAATTTCTTAGCAAATTCTGCGATGACGCCGCAGTGCGGTGGGGAACCTATCGGCGGCCAACAGGGGGGTCAAGCCGCCGCCCGTAAGTGACTCCACCGTTGCCGCCGCCGAACCCGTGACGGTTCAAGCGGCAAACGAGGAGGCTTGCGGTGCCACCCTTCGAGATCATCGGCTTGTGCGGCGTCGTGCTGTTCTTCGCAGCCCTGATGTTCGGGGCGCGGCAGACGCCGGTGCGCTGACCGGATCGCCGGCGCCTATTTCGGCCGGTAGATTCCGGTTGCCGGATCGCGTTCGAGCCGCGGACCGCGGTCGGGCTCGGCGTGCGCGGCGCGTCTGCCGACGTCCTGCCGGGCGCCGAGCTCGGCATTCCAACGCCGCGCCCGCTCGGCGATCCAGCGCCCGACCACGACGGCGCCGACCGCGCCCAGCGCCCAGACGATCAGCGGCGGCATGCCTCATCCTCGCAAAAGTCTGGCGAAAACCGGCTCCCACGCCCCAAGCAGCTTATAGCCCATAGCGCGCCCACAGCGCACGCGCCTCGATCGCGGACAGCACCTCGTCGGCAAAACCCGCGCCGCTCCAAAGCTGCCCCGAAATGATCCCGCCGACGCCAGGGATTCGCCGCCCGAACCAACCACGCTCCGCGCTGATGAGGGGGGTCGCAATCTTGTCGCCGAAACGCGCGCGCAAAATCGAGCGAATGTCGCCGATCCGATCGGCGAGTCCGAGCTCGATCGATCTCTGGCCGGTCCAGTATTCGCCGGAAAACAACGTCTCGTCCGGGCCGGCGAGCGCGGCGCCGCGGCGCGATTTCACGAGCAAGATGAAGCTCTGATGGATTTCTCCCTGGATCGCTTTCAGCCGCTCGACATCCTCGGGCTTCTCCGGAAGGAAGGGATCGAGCGTCACCTTGCGCTCGCCGGAGGTGTAGACCCGCCGCTCGATGCCGAGCTTTTCGATCAGCCGGTTGAAGCCGAAGGTGCCGCCCACGACCCCGATCGAGCCGAGGATCGAGGAGGCGTCGCAGACGATCTCGTCGGCCGCGCAGGCGATCATGTAGCCGCCAGACGCCGCCACATCCTCGACGAAGGCAATCACCGGGCGCGCATGCTCTTCGGCGAGCTGGCGGATGCGCTGGAAGATCAGGTGCGATTGCACCGCGGAGCCGCCCGGGGAGTTGATCACGAGCGCGACTGCCTTGGCGTTGGGCCAAGCGAATCCGCGTTCGAGCGACCGCGCCACCGAGGACAGGGTCAGGCCGGGCCGAAGCGGCGTGCTGAAACCGATGATGCCGGCGAGCCGCACCACCGGCACGACGGTAAAGCCCGGCCGGAACCGGCGGGGCAAGACCGGCGAAAGCAGGCTCCTGAGGCGATCGAACATGCTGGGCTCCGATCCGGCAAGCACATAGGCGACCACGCGTCCCGCCTCAAGCCGGCGGGCGGAGGCTCAGTGCCGCAATTCGTTAACCAATGCGCGCTAGGAAATCCAAGGGAAAGGCTTCCGCTTCGGGGGATCGCGCGTGAAAATCCTGTTTCTCGTTCTTTTGGTCGCGGCAATCACGCTCTCGGCTTATTTGCGGACGCGGGATCCGGCCGCCGAGCCGGATGCGGTGTAGAACCGAGTTTCAGTCCGCCAGCTTGCGCGGTCTCGAGTCCTGGCGCCCGAAGCTGCGCATCAGAACCAAGATCGTGGCGAGCGTCGCGGCATAGACCGTGAGCTGCATGCCGCTCGGCCGGTCGGTGTAGCCGATCAGCGTGTGCAGCGTTCGCCCGACGAGATTGCGGTCCGACAGAATCCAGGAGCTGTCCCACACGATGTCACCCAGCAAGGTGAGCGCATTCGCTTGTTCGAGGAACGCGATCGCCTGCGCAGCCATTCCGGCCGCGAGAAACGCCAGCAACAGGCTGGTGGCGCCGAACAGGTATCGGCTCGGGATCGTGAGCAGCCCAAAATACGTGAGAAAGCATACCAGCAGACCGAGCATCAAACCGGAGAGCCCTCCGGACAACAGGGCGATCTGCGAGTCGGCGTCGCTCGCAGCGATTCCGTAGAGGAAAAGCACCACCTCGACGCCCTCCCGAAGCACCGCGACTGCGACGACGATCGCGAGGCCGATCATCGGTTTCGAGCCGGCGGCGACAGCCTCGCCCACCGCGCGTACTCCGGCCGCAAGCGCGCGGCCGTGCTGCGCCATCCACACGTTGTGCCAAACCAGCATCGCTGCCGCGATTGCGAGGATAGCGGCGTTGAAAAGCTCCTGGCCGACGCCATCGAATGCCGCGGACAGCGCGCCGGTGAACACGGCGACAACGGAGGCTCCGAGCGCGCCGGAAAGCACTCCTCCCGCGACCCACCAGCCGCGACCGGCTACCGTCCTGGTCACGGCCATGACGATGCCGATGATGATGCCGGCTTCGAAAACTTCGCGGAATACGATGATCAGGGCGGCGAGCATGATGCTTGCGCTATTGCACGAGAAGAGTGCCCCTGGTTTCGGGATGGAAATCATCGAAGAAATTGTAGCGACCGGGCTGCAGCGGGCGCAGATTGATGACACCCTGGCTATTCGCCGCGATCACTTTTTCGACCCGCAGGCTGACACTCTCGAATTCGATCGCCTTGGGGTCGAGATTTCGGATGTTGAGCACGATCGGGCGATTGGCCGGGGCATGAATCTCGCTCGGCTCGAAGCGCTGATTCTTCACCGCAATCTGCACCGACACCGCTTGCTGGGCATAGGCGCCGATCGACAACGGCAAAAGTGCCGCCGCAATCCAGAACGCGGCTCCGATGCGCACGAGTTTGTCCATCACTGAATGCATTGACGATTTCTCCGCCGATTTATTCCCTGCCGCGGCACGGCTCAAAATTCGATTGCGAGCTTGAGCTTGGCGCGGTGGCGGGAAAAATCGGCGAGGTCGAGCGCGCCCGCCTGGCCCGCCTCGCGGCCGGCGACCTGCACGTTCCAGGCCGCGGTCACAAAAGCCTTGCGGGTAAGCTGCAGGTAGAGCGTCGGCCCGACATAGACCGCGTCTCCCGTGAAACTGTTGAAAGCGAGGCCGTCATAGTGACGCAGATACCAGAGCTCCCCACCGATCAGCAGCGGCGCGGCGGGCCGGAAGGCGATTGCGGTCGAGGCGCCGAGCGTCGATTCCTTCTCCCAGCCGCCCTCACCGGTGCGCGTCGTCTCGGGCTCGTACAGCGCGTTGAAGCCGAGAAATACCCGGTTCTCGACCAGCTCGGCATCGGCGTGCAGGCGGGTCTCGAACTCGAAATTCACCACTTGCTCCCCGCTCGTCTCGTCGACGCGGCGCCACACCGGTTCGGCCGAAACCGTGACGGCAATCGGCGAGGAAGCGCTGCGCTCGACGAGCAGATAACGCACCTCGCCGAACAGCCCGCCGAAGTTCACGCCGTGGCGGTCGTCGAGGCCGGTGACGCGCGCGATATCGTGAGACGCCACCAAGGCTCCGAATTCCACCTGCACGAACTGGGTCGGCGTGCGCTCGAATTCGAGCTTGGTTTGGCCGGCGAAGAACCGGCCGTCGCGTTTGCCGAGCGCCGAGATCGTCTCCGCCGAAAACTCCTTCTCGCCCTCGAGCCCGATGCTCGCGCCTTCGGTGAAGCCGAAGATGTATTTCGTCTCGATCTCGGTGAACGCGCTCTCCTCGGAGGCGTGCGCGGTTCGCGGATCGAGGAGCGCGAGTGCGACGAGGCTAACAGTCAACAGCGGGCGCGCGGCGGGCCGCGCGTGACAGCGGATGCGCATTGCATGCTCTCGATCTGCGGGGTTCAAGGCCGCGCAATCAAGCATCGCCCAAACAGCGGCGAACCTAGATGGCCGCGCGCGCACGCGCTGTCAAGCAAACAAACAAATATTGGAACGCTTCTAATCGCGTGGATTAGGATTATTCCAATTCAAAATGCGACGATAGTCGAATGCGACGCATTCGCCGCGTGACCAGACCCTGCATCGTTCACTCCGCGAGCGGCAGGATCGCGCGTCCGCGCAACACCGCTTCGGCGGCCGCGGTCGGCCGTCCTGCATCGTCGTTGAGAACGAAGCCGGGCAGCAAGCGCAGCGGCGCGCGGCTCGATTTCACGGCGCGCAGCAGCACGCGGATCGCGGCCGCGCCGGGGCGGGGATGCACGGGCAACACCGTGACCGCCCCGAAATGCCCATCCAGCGCCGCGAGCGCCTCGGCCAGGCCGTCGCCGCGCCAGATGAATGTCAGCACGCCTTTCGGCTCGAGCAGCCGCACGGCGATCCCGACCCAAGCGGACAACCGCTCCCGCGGAGCGACATGCGCCAGCCGCCGCGCCGCGTGGGGCGAGGCTCTTTGCCGCAGCTGGTCGTTGAACGGCGGGTTCATCAGCACCCGGTCCGCCGCTGCGATCCCGGCGGCGGCGAATTCGCGCGGCGATGCCTCGACGTCGAGCGCCACCGCGCGCACGCGGTCGGACAAGTCGTTCGCCGCGATGTTGTCGCGCGCCAACGTGACGAGCTCAGCGTCGACCTCGACCAGAACGACCTCGAGGCCGGGCACGCGCGACGCCAGCGCGAGACCCGCTGCGCCGACCCCGGCGAACAGATCGACGGCGCGCTGACCCGTCGCAGCATCGGTCGCGGCGGCCAGCAGGATCGCATCGTGGCCGACGCGGTGTCCGTCGCGCGGCTGGCGCAGCGCCAGCCGGCCGCCGAGCACGGTATCGCAGGTGACCGGATCGCGCGCCTCAGCCGGCATCGGGGCGCAGCTCGTGGCCATAGCCCGCGTTCTCCAGCAGGCGCCGCGCGGTGCGGGCGTACTCCTCGGGGACCAGGATGCGGCGCGGCAAAATGCCGAGCGAGCCTTCGAGCACGCTCATGTTTTGGTCGAAGACGTGATGGGGAATTCCGGCACCCTGCAGCAGAGCGCCGATCGCCGAAACCAGCACCGCGTCGTTGGTGCGGATGAGTTCGCGCACGCTCGCCTCCCGGTCGTCGCCGTGCAAATGCCGGGCGGGCGCGGATGCGGCCCACCTGCCCCGGACTTGCGGCTTTGGCATGGTGTTTCTATTCTGCGATCGGCGGCTTGTCCAAACATGCCGGGAACGGACGGCCGGCATTTCCCCCATGACCGTTGCGCCGTTCCCAAGCCGCCCGGAGAATGCCTTGGCCGTCGTCATCCCATTCGAAGCCCAGCCGGCCTCGATCGATCCGCTGACCGAGCACGTCAACGCCGACATGGAGCGCGTCAACGCTACCATCCTGGCGCGGACCGGATCGGAAGTGACGATGATCCCGGAAATCGCCAATCATCTGATCGGCTCCGGCGGCAAACGGCTGCGCCCGATGCTGACCTTGGCGATGGCGCGGCTCGTCGGATATCGCGGCGACGGCCACGTGAAGCTCGCGGCGTCCGTGGAATTCATGCATACCGCGACCCTGCTGCACGACGACGTTGTCGACGAGAGCGAGATGCGGCGCGGCAGGCTGGCGGCGCGCATGCTGTGGGGCAACGAAGCGAGCGTGCTGGTCGGCGACTTTCTGCTCGGCCAGGCGTTCAAGATGATGGTCGAGGTCGGCTCGCTGCGCGCGCTCGAGATCCTGTCCTGCGCGGCGGCGGTGATCGCCGAGGGCGAGGTGATGCAGCTCGCGGCCGCCAAGAACACCGCGACCACGGAAGACGAATATCTCGCGGTGATCCGCGCCAAGACCGCGGAATTGTTCGCGGCGGCGTGCGAGGTCGGTCCGGTGCTGGCATCGCGGCCGCGGCCCGAACAGGCGGCCTGCCGCTCGTTCGGCATGAATCTCGGCATCGCTTTCCAGCTGGTCGACGACGCGCTCGATTACGGCGGCAAGTCCGCGAGGCTCGGCAAGAACGCCGGCGACGATTTTCGCGAAGGCAAGATCACGCTTCCGGTCGTGCTGTCGTTCCGCCGCGGCTCCGAGCACGAACGGAGTTTCTGGCGGCGCACGCTCGAACAGGGCGACGTCGCCGAGAAAGACCTCGAGACCGCGCTGGGTCTGATGGTGAAGCACCGCGCGCTCGAGGACACGATCCGCCGCGCGCAGCACTACGGCGCGATCGCCAAGGACGCGCTGGCGTTGTTTCCGGATTCGGCGATGAAGGCCGCGCTCAGCGAAACCGTGGATTTCTGCATCCGGCGTACGCAGTGAGCGGAGATACTGACATAGAACGTCGTCCCGGGGCCCGAGCGAAGCGAGGGAACCCGGGATCCATGACCACTGTCGGCGCGTCTCTTTTCACTCGTTGTTCATGGGTTCCGGGTTCGGCGCCCCGGAATGACGTCGCATGGTGCATTCGCATTTCACCGCAGCGTCGTCGCGCGGATCCACCAACGCGGATGCGCGGCGCGCAAGCGACGCGCGGCGACGAGCGCGGCGCGCGCGCTCGGAAAAATGCCGAAGCAGGTCGCGCCGGAGCCCGACATCCGCGCGAGCTCGCATTGCGGCAGCGCCCGCAGATCCGTCAGCGCCTCGGCGATGGCCGGCGCCAGCGAGATCGCGGCTTGCTCGAGATCGTTGCGATGCTCGCGCACGAGGCAAAGCAGCGCGTCATGCTCGCGCGGGATCGCCGCGGTCTGGAGCGCCGCCAGGTCCTTGCGTCGACGCGCGCCGGATTGCGCCGCAAAGGCGGCGAATACGTCCTTGGTCGCGAGCGCGACCGCGGGATTGACCAGCACGACGGGGCATTTCGGCAAGGTGAGCGGTGCCGAGAGGATTTCGCCGATGCCGCGGACGAGCCGCGCCTGCCCGGCGAGGCAGACCGGCACGTCGGCTCCGGTCGCGCACGCCGCTTCGGCGAGGCGCGGATCGTCGAGCCCAAGGCCGTTCAAGCGGGCGATGAGGCGCAGCGCCGCTGCCGCGTCGCTCGAGCCGCCGCCGATCCCGGCCGCGACCGGCAATCGCTTCGAGAGCGCGAACCGGCCGAGCACCAAGCCCGGAATGCGCGCGGAAAGTTCGCGGGCGGCCTCGAGCACCAGATTGCCGCCGGCTCCCGCAAGCACGGTCGCGAACGGTCCGTGCGCATCGACCGCAAGCGTCTCGCCGGGGAACAGATGCAGCCGGTCGGAGACGCGCGCGAATGCGATCAGGCTTTCGAGCTCGTGATAGCCGTCGGGACGGCGGCCGCGTATTTCGAGCGTCAGATTGATTTTCGCGGGCGCGGCTTCGACGAGCGGCGTTACGGCCCGCGGCACAGCCACGGCGATGCGGACGGGTCAGCCGCCGTTTCCCGCGGGTTTTCTCTTCGCCGCCTCCGCGGCCGAGGAGGTCTCGTCCAGGAGCCCGGTCTTGAGCTTCTCCTGGATTTTGTTGAGATCTTCCGGCTCGGGATTGAGGTCGCGCGCGTGCGACCACTGGAACTGCGCCTCCAGCGTGCGCCCGACCTTCCAATAGGCGTCGCCCAAATGGTCGTTGATCGTCGGATCTTCCGGCTTGAGCTCGACGGCGCGCTCCAGATGCTTCACCGCCTCGTCGAATTTCGAGATGCGGAAATAGGCCCAGCCGAGCGAATCGACGATGTAGCCGTCGTCCGGCCGCTGCTCGACCGCGCGCTTGATCATGCGCATGCCGTCATCGAGATTGACGCCCTGGTCGACCCAGGAATAGCCGAGATAATTCAGCACGTGCGGCTGATCCGGGAAGAGCTCGAGCGCCTTCTTCAGGTCGGCTTCGGCGCGGCTCCATTGTTTGGACCGCTCGTAGCAGATGCCGCGGAAATAAAAGATCAGCCAGTGCTGCTTCTCGGGCTTGGCGATCGAGTCGATGCCCTTGCCGTAGACGTCGGCGCAGGCCTTGAACTGCTTGCGCCCGCGCAAGAGGTTGCCGAGCGCCATGACGGCTTCGAGATCGGCCGGCCGCGCCGCCACGAGCTTTTCGAGATGGGCCTTGGCCTCCTCGGTGCGATCGAGCGTATCGAGATCGACCGCGAGCTGAATTTCGGCGTTGCGCCGCAGCGGAGAATCCTCAGACACCCGCTGGTAGGCCTTGATGGCGAGCTGCGGCTTCTTGAGGTTCTCGTAAAGGTCCGCGAGCGAGAGCAGCGCGAGCGGCTGCTCGGGCGCGAGATAGATCGCAAGCTGCAGATAGACGAGCGCGAGGTCTTCGCCGCCCTGGCGGCCGAGCGAGGCGCCGAGGCCGTAGAGCACCTCGGCGGCGCCGGCCTGCGGATTCTGCACGAGCGGCGGCAGCTTGCCGCCCTTGCCGATCTCGCGCATCGCCTCGACGACCAGCGGATGCCGCGCCAGGACCTTGTCGAAATCCTGAAACACCTTGAGCGCCTCGTCCTTCGACAGGTTGCGCGAGGCCCAGCTGCCGTACGCTTGCACCGCGCGCAGCGCATTGCTGTCGAGCTTGTGGGCGCGCTCGAGCCGCTTGCCCGCATCTTTGCGGTTGTTCGCGAGATCGAGAATCAGCCCGGCATGCATGTCCTTGAAGATGCCGTACCAGTCGGGTCCGGCGAGGCGGTCGATGGTCTCGATTGCGGATTTGGTCTCGTTCGAACCGTAGAGCGTCCAGCCGGACAGCAAGGTCGCGGTCAGATCGGCGATCGGTCCGCGCACGGATTGCGCCAGATGCTGCCGCGCCGCCGGATATTGCTTCTGCTTGATGGCGCGCACGCCGAGCACCAGGCGCGCGATCCGGTGGCCGTGGTCGACCTGCACGATGCGCTCAGCGAGCCGCACCGCCTCCTCGATCTCGCCGTCGGCAAGCACCGCCAGGAACGCACGCTCGAGCAATTCCGGATTCTTCGGATCGGCCTTGAGCGCGGCGCGGTAATAAGCCGCTGCGGCCGCGGAATCGCGCTCCGCGCCGGCCTCGCGGGCGGCCAGATAATTGCCGGCGGGCGAGACGCGGGACAGCTCCGCGGGCGTCGGCGCCTGGGCGCTGATCGTGATCGGCAACGCCGTTGCTGCGGCGGCAAGCATCACGCCGGCCGCGCGCCGAATCAGCTGCGAAAGAGTCACGGGTTGAGGCTCTCCATCGGACGGGCGTTGCCGGTTGAGCGCCGCCCCCGGTCCGGCCGCAGAATGGACGGTTTGCGTGCCGCCCGCAAGGATCGGCCGGCGCAGCACGCGCCGGAAGCCCTACGAGTCGAGCGCGGCAAAACTGCGGCCGACCGTCACATATTCGGGTAATTCGGCCCGCCGCCGCCCTCAGGGGTCACCCAGGTGATGCTGCGGTTCGGATCCTTGATGTCGCAGGTTTTGCAGTGGACGCAATTCTGGGCGTTGATCACGAAGCGTGGTTCCGAGCCCTCCTCCACCCACTCGTAGACGCCCGCCGGACAATACCGCGCCGACGGCCCGCCGTAGACGTCGTGCTCGGAAGCCTTCTGCAGCGCCATGTCGCGCACCAAAAGATGCACCGGCTGATCTTCCTCGTGGTTGGTGTTCGACAAAAACACCGAGGAGAGCCGATCGAAGGTGAGCTTGCCGTCGGGCTTGGGATAGGCGATCGGCTTGCACTGCGCCGCGGGCTTGAGCGTTTGGGAATCCGGTTTGCCGTGCGAGAGCGTGCCGAACAGCGAAAAGCCCAGCGTGTTCGTCCACATGTCGAGCCCGCCGAGCGCGACGCCGAGCGCCGTGCCGAATTTCGACCACAACGGTTTGACGTTGCGCACCCGCCATAGATCGCGCCCGATGTCGGAGGAACGCCACGCCGCCTCGTAACCGGAGAGCTCGTCGTGGGAGTGACCCTCGGCGATCGCCTTCGCGACGTGCTCGGCCGCGAGCATCGCGGACAGCATCGCGTTGTGGGTGCCCTTGATGCGCGGCACGTTCATGAACCCGGCCGCGCATCCCACGAGCGCTCCGCCCGGAAACACGAGCTTCGGGACCGATTGCCACCCGCCTTCCGTGAGCGCGCGGGCGCCGTAGGCGAGGCGTTTGCCGCCTTCGAACGTGCCGCGCACCAGCGGATGGGTCTTGAAGCGCTGAAACTCCTCAAACCCCGAAATCCAGGGATTGGCATAGTTGAGGTGCAGGACGAATCCGACCGAAACGAGATTCCGATCGAAATGATAAAGAAACGAGCCGCCGCCGGTGCGGTTGTCGAGCGGCCAGCCGAAGGTGTGTTGGACGAGACCCGGCCTGTGCTTGTCGGGCGCAACCTCCCACAGCTCTTTGAGGCCCAGTCCGAATTTCGGCGGATTGCGGTCGCGACCGAGATCGAAACGCGAGATGAGAATTTTGGAAAGATTGCCACGCGCGCCTTCGGCAAACAGCGTGTATTTGCCGCGCAGCTCCATGCCGCGGGCGAAATTGTCCTTGGGCTTGCCGTCCTTGCCGATGCCCATGTCCCCGGTCGCCACGCCGACGACCTCGCCGTTCTGCCCGAACAGGACTTCGGCGGCGGCGAACCCTGGATAAATCTCGACCCCGGCCGCTTCCGCCTTGGCGGCGAGCCAGCGGCAGACATTGCCGAGCGAGACGACGAAATTGCCGTGGTTCGACATCAGCGGCGGCATCGGCGAAGCCGGAAGCCGCACGGCGCCGGCGGGCCCGAGCCAATAGAACCGGTCTTCGGTGACCGGCTGCTTGATCGGACTGTCCTCCTCGCGCCAGCCGGGCAGCAGGCGATCGAGCGCGATCGGATCGATCACCGCGCCGGACAGGATATGCGCGCCGACCTCCGAGCCCTTTTCGACGACGACGACGGCGAGATCCGGATTGAGCTGCTTCAGCCGGATGGCGGCGACGAGACCCGCGGGACCGGCGCCGACGATCACCACGTCGAATTCCATCGCTTCGCGGGCAGGTAGTTCGTTCGCCGCCATGACCTCCTCCCTGATCGAAGCTGAGCCGGCAGGCTTGCGGTTTTTCCACGTTTGCGCACAGGCGGCAATGCTGCACCTTCGCCGCGGGCGGCAATGGGTGCTAAGCATGGCGGCATGACATCGCAGATTCCGCAAGCCGAGCAGTTGCTCGTCTTCTATGTGGAGGCGGGTGTCGACGTCGCGCTCGGCGAAGCGCCGATCGACCGGTTCGCGGAGCTTCGATCGGAGTTGCCTGCGGTGCCGGCGGCTACTGACGCGGCGCAGCCGGCCGCGCCCGAGAGCGAGCGCAGCCTGCGCCTGCCCCGGCTCCTGCTGCGAACGCCCGCAACCCCGCCGCCCGCGACTCCCGCCCCGGTCGTGCCCGAGGTCGCCATCATGGCGGCGCGCGAGGCGGCAAGGAGCGCGGCGAGCCTCGAAGCGCTGCGCGCCATCCTGCATGGCTTCGACGGCTGCGCACTCAAAGCGACCGCCAAGCAGCTCGTGTTCGCCGACGGCAATCCGCAAGCGCGGGTCATGTTCGTGGGCGAGGCGCCGGGCCGCGAGGAGGACCTCGAAGGCCTGCCGTTCGTGGGCCGCTCCGGCAAGCTGCTCGACCGCATGCTTGCGGCCATCGGGCTAGACCGCGGCTCGGCCTATATCGCCAACATCATCCCGTGGCGGCCGCCCGGCAACCGCACGCCGACCCCGCAGGAATCCCAAATCTGCCTGCCGTTCATCCTGCGCCAGATCGAGCTCGCCGATCCCGACATCCTGGTTTGCCTCGGCGGCCCCGCCGCGCAGGCCCTGCTCGGAGTGAAGGAGGGCATCCTGCGCACGCGCGGCCGCTGGCTGGCCTATCAGACCGGGAGCCGCGAGATCCGCGCGATCGCGACGCTGCATCCCGCCTATCTGTTGCGCCAGCCGCTGCAGAAGCGGCTCGCGTGGCGGGATTTTGTGGCGATCAAGCGCGCGCTCGCCGGCGGGTGAGCGGGGGGTTGTGCGTTGTCGGCCCGCGCAGGCGGGCCATCGAGTAGCTATGAGCTGTCATGGCCCGCGCAGGCGGGCCACCCAGTAGCCGCCGGGCTCCACTTCGGCGCGATGCCTCTGCAATCCAGTCTACTGGGTCGCCCGGACAAGCCGGGCGATGACAATGCGGAGGGCTGCGGAACCCGAGTGGCCGCCGACTTGTTTGAGTCAGATAGCTAATGGATGCGAGCATCATGATCCGCAAGCTCAAATCCGGTGAGTACCGGCTCTATTCGCGCAAGAAGGATCCGCGCACCGGCAAGCGGCGCAATCTCGGCACGTTCCCGAGCCGTCAGGCGGCCGAGAAGCACGAGCGCGCGGTGCAGTTCTTCAAGCGCCGCGGCTGACGCCGGCCTTATCCCTCCCCGGAGGGGAGGGTGGCGAAGGGCACCGCCCTGAGCCGGGTGGGGCGGGCGGACTCCGCCGCAGAGAAAAGTCACCTGCGCCGGCACCGAGCGCGTTCGATGTTGCTGTCGGTAGGAACCCCACCCGGTTGCTCGCTTTCGCGAGCAACCACCCTCCCCTAGCGGGGAGGGATGAAGGCGCGCGTACTGCTCGGATTTTCTAACAACAATCAGATGACGCGCCGGCCTTATCCCTCCCCGGAGGGGAGGGTGGCGAAGGGCGTAGCCCTGAGCCGGGTGGGGCGAGCGGACTCCGCCGCAGAGAAAAGTCACCTGCGCCGGCACCGAGCGCGTTCGATGTTGCTGTCGGTAGGAACCCCACCCGGTTGCTCGCTTGCGCGAGCAACCACCCTCCCCTAGCGGGGAGGGATGAAGGCGCGCGTACTGCTCGGATTTTCTAACAACAATCAGATGACGCGCCGGCCTTATCCCTCCCCGGAGGGGAGGGTGGCGAAGGGCGCAAGCACTGAGCCGGGTGGGGCGAGTGGATTCGAGCGCAGAAAATCAGCTCCCTGGGCGGTGATTTGCTTCCAGCATGAACCCCACCCGGTTCTTCGCTCCGCGAAGAACCACCCTCCCCTAGCGGGGAGGGAGACCCCACCCGGTTGCTCGCTTGCGCGAGCAACCGGGGAGGGATCATCAGATCACCCGCTTCTCGCGCAGCGCCGCGATCTCGTCCTTCGCGTAGCCGAGCTCGCCGAGAATCTCGTCGGTGTGCTCGCCGAGCATCGGCGCGCGGTGGCGGATCGAGCCGGGCGTTTCCGAGAGAAACACCGGCGCTTTGGCGATCGGCGCGGGCTTCGGAGCCCCGGGAAATTCCGTCGACTGAAAAAATCCCATGGCGGCGACCTGCGGGTCCTCGAGCGTCTGCTGCGGCCTGAGTACCGGGCCGGCCGGGATCTTGGCCTTGCCGAGAATCTCCAGCACCTCGGCGCTCGTGCGCTCGGCGCACCAGCGGCTCATGCGCTCGCTGATGACCGCGCCGTTGTTCCCGCGCGAGATGTCGTCCTTGAAGCGCGGGTCGGTCAGCCATTCGGGCTCGCCCATCAGGTCCGCCCAGCGCCGGTAAAGCGGCGCGCCGATCACTTGGCACAGCACCCAGCCGTCGCGGGTGCGGAAAAGATCGACCGGCGCCGCGGTCTGGCCGCGATTGCCGGTCGGCACCCGGTCCGGCTTGATCACTGCCTGCTCGATCAACAGCGCATTGCTGAGCGTGACCGCGGTCGCGAGCAGCGCGCCCTCGACGACCTGGCCTCTGCCGGTCGCGCGTCGCGCCATCAGCGCCACCATGGTGCCGAAGGCGCAATGCAGCGCGGTCGAAAAGTCGACCCACGGCACCTGCGCGCGATAGGGCTGGTGCTCTTCGCCCGTCATATAGACCGCGCCGGACATCACCTGGCCGACGCCGTCGAACCCGACGCGGTCGGAATACGGGCCCCCGCGGCCGTAGGCCGTCACCGTGGTGAGGATGATGTCGGGTTTCTCTGCCTTGAGGCTGTCGTAGTCGAGCCGCATCGCGGCGAGCGTCTGCGGCGGCAGGTTCGCCACCACCACGTCCGCGGTCTTGACCAGCTTGCGCACGATCTCCCGCCCTTCCGGCCGCATCGGGTCGAGCGTCATGCCGCGCTTGTTGCGGTTCATCTGCAGAAACAGCGCACCCTCGCCGGTCGCGGCGACCGGTGCCTGGAACCGGTCCTCGCTGCCCTCGCGCTTTTCGATCCGGATCACTTCGGCGCCGTGCTCGGCCATCAGTGCCGCGCAGTACGGCCCCGCGATGTAGCGGCCGAAGTCCAGCACCCGGATGCCGTCGAGCACACCAGCCATTCCCGTTCTCCCTCGCGCGACGCCCGCCGATGCGGCGGCGCATCCGATCAAATACGATAGCGGGAGATCAGGCGGATGTGAAAATATGCCGGGCGGCGCCGGTGATCGTGCGAATCCCTCCTGCCGTTCGGTCGTTGCGGCACACCGGATTGTGCCGCGGACGGACGAGGAACGAACGAACGACGTGCGAATTCTCATGCCTGAGCACGCCGTCACGGCGCGATCTCGCATGCAGCCAGGGAGGGAGAGATGCGATTCGTCGCGGGGTTCATTGCCGCTCTGATCGTGCTTGCGGTCGCCGGCCTCGTCTACATCTACAGCGGCGCCTACAACGTCGCCGCCTCGGTGCCGGATCCCAAGTTCGTGGATTGGATCCTGGGCACCACGATGCAGCGCTCGGTCGCCGCGCACGCGCAAGGCACGAGCGCGCCCGCACAGTTCACCGACCAGCAAGCCAAAGACGGCGCGCGGCTCTACAACGAAACCTGCATCTATTGCCACGGCGCGCCCGGCAAAGACCCGGAGGACATCGGCAAGGGGCTCAACCCGGAGCCGCCGTTCCTGCCCGACACCATCGCGCGCTGGAGCAGCGCCGAAGTGTTCTGGATCGTCAAGAACGGCGTCAAGATGACCGGGATGCCGTCCTTCGGCGCAAGCCACAAGGACGACGAAATCTGGAAGCTCGTGGCCTTCGTGCAGAAGCTGCCGAAAATGACGCCGGAGCAATACAATCAGATGACGCAGCCGCCGGCCGCTTCCGCGCCCGCGGCGCCTGCGCCGGAACCGCCGAAGCAGCAATGACGAGCCCGAATGCGGCTGCCCGCGCGCCTTCCCGCTGAGGAACGGCGTGGTAAGCTGCCGGGAAGAACAGGCGAAGGCGGCATCGGCCGGCGCCGTCCGGGAGGAACAAGCATGAAATCACTTCGCTCGATTTGCTGGCGGACGGCTGCGGCCGCGCTGCTGGTCGCCGGCCTTGCGCGCAGCGCAAGCGCGGAGACCATCACGGTGACCCATTGGGGCTCGGCGTTCTACGGCGCGCCCTACGCGGTGGCGATGGCGAAGGGCTTTTTCCGGCAGCGCGGCGTCGACATCAGCGGCGTGCTCACCTCGACGGGCGGCGGAACCTCGGTGCGCAACACGCTCGCGGGCGATCTGCCGTACGGCGAGGTGGCGTTGTCGGCGGCGGTCGAGGCGATCCGGGCAGGCCAGCCGCTGAAGATCGTGTGCGCGGGTGCCGAGAGCGTTGCCGACATCCTGTGGATCGCCAAGCCGGATTCGCCGCTCAACTCGATCGAAGACATCGTCGGCAAGAAGGTCGGCTACACCTCGCCCGGCTCGGTCACCAACATGCTGATCCTGATGGCCATGAAGGCCAAAGGGATCGACGCCAGCAAGGTGACGCTGGTGCCGGCCGGCGGCATCGGCGCCAATCTCACGGCGGTGCTGAGCGGCGCGATCGACACCGGCATGACCGGCGAGCCGGTGTGGTCGCAGGAGAAATCCAAGGTCAAGCCGGTGTTCTGGACCAAGGACGTGCTGCCTGCCGATATGACGCAGACCGTCGGCATCGTCACCGAGGAGCTCGCCCAGCGCGCGCCGGAAAAAATCCAGGCGATCATCGAAGGCCGCCGCGAGGGCGTCAAATACATCCAGGCGCATCCGGAGGACGCGGCCGACATCGTCGCCAAGACCTACAACATCGACCCAGGCCTCACCCGCGCCGTGTTCCGGCATTTCCTCGAGATCAAATACTGGAGCGAGGGCGCGCTCAATTACAGCGCCATGGACCGCATGGTCGAAGGCCTGAAAATCGTCGGCAAGCTGAAGGAGCCGATGGATTGGCGGAAAGTCGTGGACGTGCGCTTCCTGCCGAAGGACCTGCAGCCGGCGACGACGCACTGAAGGGCGGCGGCCGCATGCCCGACCTGCGCGCGCGGCTGAGCGCCGTCACCAAGGTGTTCGCTACCGGCAACGGCCCGATTCACGCGCTCGGCCCCGTCGACCTCGATCTAGAGGCCGGCGAGTTCGTCACGATCGTCGGGCCGTCGGGCTGCGGCAAGACCACGTTGCTGGAGACGCTCGCGGGCCTGACCGCGCCGAGCGAGGGCAGCGTCACGTTCGAGGGCAAGCCGATCGGCGACCGGGTCCCGGCCGGGATCGGAGTGGTGTTCCAGGAGGACGCGAGCTTCCCCTGGCTCGACGTGCGCGACAACATCGCATTCGGCCTGCGCCGCGCCGGCGTTGCTGCCGACGAGATCCGCGCGCGCGTGAGCTACGCCATCGACTTCATGGGGCTGCGGGCGTTCGCGCACGCCTATCCGGCGCAACTTTCCGGCGGCATGCGCCAGCGCGTGTGCATCGCGCGCACGCTCGTGCTGCAGCCGCGGTTGATCCTGCTCGACGAGCCCTTCGGCGCGCTCGACCAGCAGACCCGGCTGTTGATGGGCGACGAGCTGCTGCGGCTGTGGCGGGAGACGCACGCCACGGTGTTGCTGATCACCCATGCGATCGACGAAGCCGTGATGCTTGCCGACCGCGTCGGCGTGATGTCGGCGCGGCCGGGGCGATTCATCGAGCTGATCGAGACCGGCTGGCCGGCGTCGCGCTCCTCCGCGATCGTGGCCGAGGAGGCGTTCGGCAAGCTCGCCGCCCACGTCTGGTCGAAGCTGCGCGGCGAATCGCTGCGCGCGCTCGGCCGCGGCGAAGGCGCCGCTGCGGGACCCGCGCCATGAGCAAGGTCGCGCGCGCGCAGCTTGCGGTCATTCTCGGCGGCGTTGCGCTCATCGAGCTGCTCACCCGCACCGGCGTGATCGGCCGATTGACCATGATCCCGCCGAGCGAGATGGCAGCACAGCTCTGGCATCTGCTGCTATCGGGCAAGCTCAACGCGCCGATCTCGCAGACCTTCGCCAATGTGGCGATCGCATTCGCGCTCTCGGTGTCGATCGGGTGCCTTGCCGGCGTGGCGATCCACCGCGTGCCCCGGTTGCGTCGGCTCGCCGACCCGCTGCTCGCCTCCTACTATGCGGTGCCGTTCTTCGTGTTTTATCCGCTGCTGATCGCGATGCTCGGGCTCAATCGCTGGCCGTTGATCGCGATCGGGTTCGTGTTCGCGGTCGCCGCAATGGTGATCGCCACGCTCAACGGCCTCGACCGCATCCCGCGCGTGTTGCGCAAGGTTGCGCGCGTGCATCGCCTCGGCCGCGCCGAAGAGCTTTTTCTCGTCATCCTGCCGGCGGCGGCGCCGCATCTGCTCGCCGGGGTGAAGCTCGCGCTCGCCTACTCGTTCATCGGGGTGATCGCCGGCGAATTCATCCTGTCGGGCAGCGGTCTCGGTCACGCCATCGCCTATGCGTACGACAGCTTCGACAACCAGACCATGTACGCGCTGATGCTGTTCGTGGTCGTGCTCGCGGTCGCGCTGAATTCCGCGCTCCACGTCTGGGAGCAGCGGCTGCTGGCGCGCAGGAGGCGCGCATGAGCAGCGCCGCACATGACGGCCGCGATTCCGGGGCGCCGCGAAGCGGCGAACCCGGAACCCATGAACACCGGTCTGCGAACACAAGCTCGGACGGTGTTCATGGGTCCCGGGGCCTGCCCCGGACAACGATCCGGGGCTCGGGTTCCGGGACGACCGCTCGATACATGGATCTGGTCCTTCTGCTGCTCATTCTCCTCGCCGCGTGGCACACGCTCTACGCGGCGGTCGGCGACGTGGCGCTCACGCCGCCGCTCGCGACGCTGCGCAACGCCGGCGCGCTGCTCACGTCGGCGGTGTTCCTGCGGCATCTGGCGGCGACCGCCGACGCGTTCGCGGTCTCGCTCGTCATCACCGCTGTCGGCGGGGTCGCGGCCGGGCTAGCGCTCGGCTTTCACCGCTTTTCCGGCCTCGTCTGCGAGCCGATCCTGACCGCCGTCTACACGCTCCCCAAGGTTACGCTTTATCCGCTGGTGCTGCTCGTGTTCGGTCTCGGCATTTCGGCGAAGATCGCGTTCGGAGTGATGCACGGCATCATCCCGGTGGTGCTCATCACCCTGAACGCGGTGCGCAACATCGATCCGGTGCATCTGAAGACCGCGCGCGCGCTCGATCTCACGCCGCTGCAGACCGCCATGACCGTGCTCGCGCCCGCGGTGACGCCGGAAATTTTCACCGGGCTCCGCCTCGGTTTCTCGCTCACGCTGCTCGGCGTCATCATCGGCGAGATGTTCGCTTCGCAACGCGGGCTCGGCTTCATGATCATCAACGGCATGAACACCCACGACGTGCCGACCATGATGGCGGTGATTCTTTTGATTGTGGTATTCGCGGTCGCGGCCGGCACGCTGCTGCTCGCCGCGGACCGCAGGCTGCATCGCGGGGCGAGGCAAAATCTCTGACCGGTCGTTCCGGAAGCCGCGAAGCGGCTATCCGGAACCCATGAACACCGCTCGCTCCGTGGTCATGGGTTCCGGGTTCGCGCTTCGCGCGCCCCGGAATGACGGTTCTGAGATCGGCGGCGGCAGCAGAGGCCTACAGCCAGCCCAACTCTTGCGCCTGGCGGCGCTCGAACGCGGCGATGTCGGCATCGTGGGCGAGCGTGAAAGAAATCTCGTCGAGGCCCTGCAGCAGGCACTGCTTGCGGAACGCATCGACCTCGAAGCGGTGCACCGTGCCGGACGGCGCGACGACTTCCTGGCGCTCGAGATCGACCTTCACGCGCGCGCCCGGCTGCCGCGTCAACTCGGCCTCGAGCGCCGCGACCGCGTCGGCCGGCAGCACGATCGGCAACAGCCCGTTCTTGAAACAGTTGTTGAAGAAGATGTCGCCGAAACTCGGCGCGATCACGACGCGGATGCCGTAGTCCCACAGCGCATAGACCGCGTGCTCGCGCGAGGAGCCGCAGCCGAAATTTTTTTCCGCGACCAGGATGCGCGCGCCGCGATAGACCGGCTGGTTCAGCACGAAGCCGGACTTCTCCGCGCCGCGATCGTCGAACCGCAGATCGTGGAACAGGAAGCCGCCGTAGCCGGCGGCACGCGGCTTGCGCAAAAACCGCGCCGGGACGATCTGGTCGGTGTCGACATTGGGCGCCGCGATCGGCGCCGCCACCGCATCGAGCTGCTCGAATTTCTGCATCGCTCAACGCCCCGCGATGAGTGGCCGCACGTCGGTGAGGCGTCCGGTAACGGCGGCGGCCGCCGCCATTGCCGGGCTCACGAGATGCGTGCGCGCGCCCCTGCCCTGCCGTCCGGCGAAATTGCGGTTCGAGCTCGAGGCGCAGCGCTGCCCCGGCGCCACGATATCGCCGTTCATGCCGACGCACATCGAGCAGCCGGCCTCGCGCCATTCGAAGCCCGCCCGCTTGAAGATCGCATCGAGACCTTCGCGTTCCGCCTGCGCCTTGACGAGCCCCGAGCCCGGCACGATCCACGACGGAATAACGGCCTTGCGCCCGCGCACGACCTCGGCGGCCATGCGCAGGTCCTCGATCCGGCTGTTGGTGCACGATCCGATGAACACCCGGTCGATCGCGATCGCGTCGAGCGGTGTGCCGGGCTCCAGATCCATGTAGGCGAGCGCCGATTGCCAGCCGGCCCGGCGCTCGGCGTCGGGCGCATGATCGGGATCCGGAATCTTTCCCGTGATTGGCGCGGCGTGCTCGGGCGAGGTGCCCCAGGTCGCCATCGGGGCGATCGCGGCGGCGTCGAGCGAAACCTCGCGGTCGAATGCCGCGCCCTCGTCCGACGGCAGCGCGCGCCAGAACGCCAGCGCCTCGTCCCAGGCGCCACCCTTGGGCGCGAACGGCCGGCCTTCGAGATACGCGAACGTCGTGTCGTCGGGCGCGATCATGCCGGCGCGCGCCCCCGCCTCGATCGACATGTTGCAGATCGTGAGCCGGCCTTCCATCGAGAGCGCGCGAATGGCCGAGCCGGCGTACTCGATGACGTGACCGGTCGCGCCCGCCGCCCCGATCTTGGCGATGATCGCCAGGATGATGTCCTTGGCGAATACGCCGGGCGCAAGCTTGCCGCCGACCTCAACCCGCATGGTGCGCGGCCGGCGCTGCCACAGCGTCTGCGTCGCCATCACGTGGCCGACCTCCGACGCGCCGATGCCGAACGCGAGCGCGCCGAGCGCGCCATGGGTCGAGGTGTGGCTGTCCCCGCACACGATGGTGAGGCCCGGCTGGGTCAGGCCCTGCTCCGGGCCGACCACGTGGATGATGCCCTGGCGCGGATCGCGGATGCCGAACACTTCGACGCCGTGCTCGACCGCGTTGCGCTCGATCGAGTCGACCATCGCGCGCGCTTCCGGATCCGTGATGGCGGCGATGTCCCGGGTCGAGGTCGGCACGTAATGGTCCGGCGTTCCGAACGTGCGGTCCGGCCGGCGCAGCTTCAGGCCCTTCTCGGCCAGCATCTCGAATGCGCGGCGCGAGCCGTCGTGGATGAAATGGCGGTCGATGTAGAGCAGGGTGAAGCCGTCGTCGCGCTCGACGACCTTGTGGCGGTCCCAGATCTTGTCGAACAGCGTGCGCGGCGCAACCATGACGTCACTCGGCGGCGGTCTTGCCGCGCTCCCGCTTGCCGGCCGGGGATTTGAAGCGCTCGCGCAGCGCGTCCCATTCGTCGGAGCCCATCCGCCGGAATTTTTCGCGGATGCTCACTTTGAGGTCCGGATGCCGGCGCTCCTGCTTCACTTGCGCGAGCACGGCGTCGAAGGCCGATACCGCGCTCTGGAACAATAGGCCCGGCAGGATCGCGAGCTTGAAGCCGAGCTTTTGCGCGTGATCGAAGGCGATGATCGGCGTCTTGCCGCCCGACACCACGTTGAGCAGGCACGGACCTCTGACGAGCTTCGGCACCGCCTCGATCTCGGCGAGCGTCTGCGGCGCTTCGAGGAACGCCATGTCGGCGCCCGCCGCGAGCGCGGCATTCATGCGCGTGACCGCCTCCTCGAACCCGATCACGGCCCGCGCATCCGTGCGCGCGATCAGCAGGAAATCCGGGTCCCGCCTGGCCGCGGCGGCGGCGCGGACTTTCGCAAGATAGTCATCGAGCGCGATGACGGTCTTGTCGTCGAGATGCCCGCATTTCTTCGGAAAGCCCTGGTCCTCGATATGCAGGCCGGCGACGCCGCGCTTCTCGTACTCGCGCATGGTGCGCGTGACGTTGAGCTCGTTGCCGTAGCCCGTGTCGGCATCGGCGATCACCGGAATCTGGACCGCAGCCGCGAGCCGGCCGGCGTTCTCCGCCATCTCGCTCATCGTCAACAGGCCATAATCGGGATAGCCGAGCGTGGCGGCGGTGCCGGCGCCGGTCATGTAGACCGCGGAAAAGCCCGCCTGCTCGATCGTGCGCGCGCTGATGCAATCGTAGGCGCCAGGCGCAACCAGCAGGCCGTCCTGCGCGAGCAGCCGGCGCAGCCCTGCCGCTGCGGATACGATTTGAGCAACCATGAAGCCTCCCTGCCGGGCCGCCTGTCTGCCGGCACAAAACTCGGCATACAGCATACCGCAAGCGGGAGGCACGCGGGAAAGGGCGATTGCGCAATCCGTCGCAGCGTACCCGTCCCGGGGCACGGGCGGACCGATTTCCTGTAAGGTGCGGCCGGCATGACAGTACGAATGCAGGCTCAATCGATGCCTCCGGCTGTCGCTGAGACGCCGGCGCTGCGATCCCCGCGGAAGAGGAGCGCGCAGACGCCGCGTCGGCGCGCGTAGAGGCGTCAGTACGGTAAGCGGCCGGCTTGTTGACGCATCAGTTGTTGTGCCTTCGTCATTGCCGGGGTCGGCCGACGACCCATGCAAGCTGGCCGCCAGCGAAAATATGCAAGGGTGCGTGCGCACCCCCGGGTTCTCCAAGGGCGAGGTCGCCGCGTCCGCCCATTTTGTCGGGAACCGAACAAAGCGCGGCGGCGTTGCAGGAAGATGGAGATGCAGACTTGTCCTGCGTGAGGCCGGCCCATGCAGCTTGCGCGGATCATCCCCGCGGATCGCGACAACCGGGCGCAACAGGTCTTGCAATGCAGCCGTTGCCGACTGGCGCTTACGGAGGGGGCCGAGGGGTCGAAGCCGATCGCGCCCACTCGCCCCAACCCGCGCCATAGCGATTGGAGTGGAGGTTTTCCAGTGCAGTCCCTCGTGCGCGCAACTTCCGGCCCGGAATATTTTTGCACGATCCGCAGGGACGCGCGCCGCGACGGCCTGCACTTCTGGCAATGGAAGGTGATCGACCGCCGCGGCTGGCTGATCGCATCCGGAAGCGTCTATACGTCCCGGTCAGCGGCCGTCGAGAAGGCGCGGGCGGCGATGCGCGCCATGGCAACCGTCGTCAACCCACCGGGCCGCAAGGCGTCATAGCCGCAGCGAGCGAGAGGCGCGCCGCGCGCGAGCCGAGCGGCTTTTCTGCGGTTCGGCCAAACAGAAAGCTCCCGCTTTGCTCGACCCTTGGCCGGCGCGCGCCGCGCCGGCGCGCCTGTCGGCTATCCGACAGTCTGCGGCGGAAAACGGCGGTAAGACTCGGGCGACACACCCGCCGGAGGCACACGTGAAGGAGATTCGGAATCGGCTGCTCGGCTCGCTGCCCGCCTCCGACCTGTCGCTGCTTCGCCGCCATTTGCGCGCGATCCCGATCGAGCAAGGCCAGACACTGGAATATCGCGGGCAGTCCGTCGAGCGGGTGTATTTTCCGGAAACCGGCTTGATCTCGCTCATCGTCGCGACCGCGGAGGATGCCTCGGTCGAGGTCGCGATGGTCAGCCACGAAGGCGCCGTGGGCTTGACCGCCGGTCTGGGCTCCCGCGTCTCCTTCATCCAAGCGCTCGTGCAGGTTTCGGGGACGGCCTGGTCCATTCCGCTGTCGCGATTTCAGGCGGCTGCCGCGCGCAGCCCGCGCATCCGCGCCATGATCGCCCGATACGCGGAGATGACCATTGGACAGGTGCAGCAAACCGCGGCTTGCAACGGGCTGCACGATGTCGCCTCGCGCGTGTCCCGATGGCTGTTGCAGGCCAGCGACAAGATCGAACACGACGCGATTCCCTTCACCCAGGAGTTCCTGGGCGAGATGCTGGGCGTGCAGAGAACGACGATCTCGCAGGTAATGGGCCGGCTGCGCGACGCCGGGCTGATTGCGACGCATCACGGCCGCATCGACATTCTCGACCGCGGCGGGCTCAAAAAGCAGGCGTGCGAGTGCTACGAGGTCATTCGCAATCACGTCGACCGGCTGTTTCGTGCGTGAGGCATGGGGAAATATGCCGGCGGACACCGGCCATTCGCGCATGATCTTCATCGCACCGTGACTTCGAGGCGGTGCACGGCATTGTTGCCGAAGCCGCCGCGATCGAACCGCGGCTCGAGCGGCTGCGCTTCGCCGTTGGCGTCGGTGGCGCGGCACATCAGGTCGTACTCGCCGGGCACGGCGTGCCAGTCGAATTGCCAGGCCTGCCAGGCATAGCGCCCGATCGCCGGATCGAGCCTCGCTTCCCGCCACTGCCCGGCCACCGCGACCTCGACCTTGGCGACCGCCACGCCCCCGCCCGACCACGCGCGGCCGAACAGCGCCACGGCTCCGCGCTCGACCAGCCGCCGGCGCGAATACCAATCCGGGATGCCCGGCGGCACCATCAGCGATTTGACCCGCATGGTCGTCACCGGCGTCCCCGGATCCTCGGCGTGTTTGCGATAGACATAGGTGCCGACCTGCTGAAATCCGTCGAACGGCCGGTCGATCACTTCGATGCGGTCGAGCCATTTCACGCTCGCCATGCCGTACCAGCCCGGCACGATCAGCCGCAGTGGAAAGCCGTGCTGCGGCAACAGCGGCGCGCCGTTCATGCCCCAGGCGATGAGCACCTCGTCGCCGAGCGCGCGCTCGACCGACAGGCTGCGGCCGTAATTGTGCTCGACGCCGCAGTCGAAGCCGCGGTCCCTGCCGTAAAACACCACGTTGCGCGCGTGTCGTGCGAGACCTGCCCGTTCCAGCAACAGCTTGAGCCGCGTGCCGCTCCACTCCGCGGTGCCGACCGCTTCGTGATGCCAAGGCTGGCTCGGCGCCCGCGGCGTCGCCGTCGCGCGGCCGTTGCCGGCGCATTCGAGGGTGACGCGCAAGCTCGCCGCCGGACAACACCGCAAATCGTCGAGCGTCAGGCGCAACGGGCGCTCGACCAACCCTCCAATCTCGAGCGTCCACGCGTCGGCGAGCACTACGTACGGCACATCGAAATGGATGAGCAGATAATGCAGACCCGTCGGCGTCAAATCGTGACGGAGCGTCTCCAACAGCGTGCCGGAATTGCGGTTGGCGAGACGGACTTCCTCGCGCGAGAAATCGCCGTCGGTCGGATCGCGCGGCGCGGGATCGAAAACGGGATGGTGCTTCGGGACGGCATCGGACACGGTCATCGGAGCAAAATACGTGGCTCGCCTCCCGATTTCCAGCCGCGCGCAAATACACTAGCACTGTGCGCGCGGGAAAATAGGAATCTGCGCGCGTTCGGCAAGCGCGCAATGAACGTAGTGGGGTCATGAGCAGCGGTCCGGCACGGTCGGGAGCGCTTCCGCTTTTGCCCTAAGGGCCGACCCAGATTGCTCCTCGGCTCCGTGCCGTTACGCGCCGTTTGTGGAAGCGGCTGGCCGAGATCCTGCGGCCGGTCGAGCCGCCACGTCGACATGGCCGGCGTCGTCCACTGCTCCGCACTCTGGAACTTCAGGCGCGCGTTGATAGATTTAGCCTTCGCTTACCCCGATTTCCTGCCGCCAGAGAGTTCCGCCACCGCCATGCCGCGCAAGTTTGCATGGGCCTCCTTGCCCGACGATCGCCTCCTCAAGCTTCGGTTCAAGGACCTCAAGGTCACGATCGAGGGGACCTGGCTCGAGGACCGGCTTGCCGACCTCCATGCCGAGCTCGAGCGGCGCGGGCTGCGCGTGCGGCCGCACGCCTGGATCTCGGACGAATGGTTCAGCCCCGACAGCACGCCGGGGATCGCCATCCCGTTCTATCTCGCCCATCCGCGCCTGATGCGGCTCGAGCGAAAGATGATCATCGAGGTCGAGGGCGGAACCCGGGCCGAGTGCATGCGCATCCTGCGCCACGAGGCCGGCCACGTCGTGCAGCACGCCTACCAGTTGCACCGGCGCAAGCGCTGGCGGGAGCTGTTCGGCCGCTCCTCGACCCGCTACCCGAACTACTACCGGCCGGACCCGGCCAGCCGCGACTACGTGCATCACCTGCGGCTGTGGTACGCCCAAAGCCATCCCGACGAGGATTTCGCCGAGACCTTCGCGGTCTGGCTCGCGCCGCGCTCAAACTGGCGCAAGCGCTACGTCGGATGGCCGGCGCTGCGCAAGCTGCGCTATATCGACAAGCTGATGGCCGAGATCGCCGGCAAGAAGCCGCTGCTCACCGGACGGCTGCAGGTCGATCCGCTCGGCCGGCTGAGCCAGACGCTCGGCGCCCATTACGAGAGCAAGCAGGCGCGCTACGTGATCGACCATCCGCGGATCTACGACCGCGAGCTTCGTCGCATCTTCTCCGACGATCCCAAGCACCATCGCTCGATGGCGGCTTCCACGTTTCTCCGGCGCAACCGCGCGAACATTCGAAAGGTGGTGTCGCGGTGGACGGGCGAATATCAGCTCACCCTCGACGCCGTGTTCGATGATATGATCGGACGGTGCCGCGAGCTGCAATTGCGCGTGGTCGGCTCCAAGCGCGAGCTGGTGATGCACTTCAGCGTCTTGTTGACCGCCAAGACGATGGATTCGCTGCATAGCCCGTCGCGGCGCTGGCTCGCCGTATGAGGCGCCTGCGCGTTCTGGTGCTCCTGCATCCGGAGGTGATGCCGCCGGATTCGCTCGAAGGCCGCAGCGAGCAGGAAATCCACAAGTGGAAGACCGAGTACGACGTGGTCACCACGCTGCGCGCGGCGGGCCACGACGTGCGGCCGCTGGGGCTCCAGGACGAACTCAAGCCGATCCGCGACGAGATCGAGGGCTGGAAGCCGCACGTGGTTTTCAATCTGCTCGAGCAATTCCATGGTGAGGCAGTCTACGACCAGAACGTGGCGAGCTATCTCGAGCTGCTGCGCATCCCCTTCACGGGCTGCAATCCGCGCGGGCTGGTGCTGGCGCGCGGCAAGGATCTGTCGAAGAAGCTCCTGCTCTATCACCGCGTGCCGCTCCCGGCTTTCGCCGTGTTCCCGAAGCGGCGCAAGGTCCGCCGTCCGCCGCGCCTCGGCTTGCCGCTCATCGTCAAGAGCCTGAACGAGGACGCCTCCTACGGGATCGCCCAGGCGTCCGTGGTCGACAGCGACGAGAAGCTCGCCGAGCGCGTCGCATTCATTCACGAGCGCATCGGCACGGCGGCCATCGCCGAGGAATATATCGAGGGCCGCGAGCTCTATGTCGGCGTACTGGGCAACGAGCGCCTGCGCGTGCTGCCGATTTGGGAACTCGAGTTCGGCAGCATGGCGCCCGGCGCGAGACTCATCGCCACCGAAAAGGTCAAGCACGATCCCGATTATCAGGAGCGCCGAGGTATCCTTCACGGGCCGGCAAAAGATCTTTCGGCGCAGCTCACCGCACAGATCGAACGCGCCGCCAAGCGAATCTACCGCACCCTCGAGCTCGACGGCTATGCGCGCATCGACTTCCGCCTCTCGGCCGGCGGCATTCCATACTATATCGAGACGAATCCCAATCCCGAGATCGCGCAAAGCCAGGAGTTCGCGGCGGCGGCCTTGCGCGGCGGGCTGAAATATCCCGACCTGCTGCACCGGATCCTGATGCTCGGCATCAGCAGGGCGGGATCCGCGCTCTAGATGCAATCGAAGCAGCTAACTCCAACCGGTGTCGATCACCTGGTCGGCGGCGACGCGCAGCGATGAACACGCGCTAGCTCAGCCACAGGCCGCCGGTGACGTTGATCGCCTGGCCGGTCATGTAGTCCGCCTCATCGGAGGCGAGGAACGCGGCGATGCGGGCGACGTCGTCGGGCTTGCCGAGCCGGCCGAGCGGAATCGTGGCGACGCGCTCCTGCGCGCTCGGCAGCCCAAGGCGCTTGAAGTCGGCCTCCGCGCGCTCGCGCATGCCGGTCTCGATGATGATACCCGGACAGATCGCATTGACGTTGATGCCGTCCGGCGCGAGCTCGAGCGCCAAGGTCTGGGTCAAGCCGATCAAGGCGAATTTCGAGGCCGCATAGGCGCCGTAGTAAGGCCTGCCGGTCTTTCCGAGCCACGAGGCCATGTTGATGATCCGCGCGCGCTGCTTTTTGCGCAGGTGCGGGATCGCGGCCTGGCAGGCGTTGAACGTGCCGTCGACGTTGACGCGGAACGTGTCGTCCCAGTCCTGCTTGCTCATATCGGCCAGCTTGGCGATGCGCAGGATGCCGGCGCAATTGACCAGGATGTCGAGTTTGCCGAGGGTCTTTGCCAGCGCATCGACCGCGCGTTTGGTCGCTTCCCCCTCGCGCACGTCGGCAGCCGCGACAGCGCTCGCTCGCTTGCGCTCACGGACCTGAGTGGCGGTGGTCTCGGCGCCGCGCTGATCGAGGTCGAGCACGCCGACATCGCAGCCCTCCTGGGCGAGGCGCAGCGCGATCGCCCGGCCGATTCCCGAGCCACCGCCGGTCACGACCGCGCTTCTGCCTTCGAGTGCGTACATTTCGACGACGATCCTTCTCTAGGGTTGGACAAACATGGAGCTGTGAATTCTCGCAACAGCTATTCATTTAGAGTTTCGGCCCGTCGTCCCAGCCGAGCGAGCGCTGCGAGCGAGAGCTGGGATCCATGACCACCGCATAAGCGGAGAGATCCGTGTTCATGGGTTCCGGCTCTCGCGCTGCGCTCTCGGCCGGAATGACGGCCATTGGATTTCCGGATGATCCCCACATCCGAGATGGTCTCCGCATTCAGCGAATGGCGTCGCCGCTGTCGCGGTCGAAAAAATGCAGCCCGCGCGGATCGAGCGACATGCGCACCGGCGCGTGCGGCTCAAGCGTCGTCTCGGGATCGATGCGCGATGCGATCAGCGTGCGGCCGGCGGCGCGCACGCCGATGAGCAGCTCGGCGCCGAGCTGCTCGGTGACCTCGACGGTCGCGTCGAAGCCGGTGCCGTGCTCGGGTTTCGGCTCGCCGAGCCAGGTGTGCTCGGGACGCACGCCGAGCAGCAGCGCGCCGTTGCGCGCCCGGTTGCGCAGTGCCACGCGGTCGCTCGGCACCCGGATACGGAAATTCGGCGCGGCGGCGTAGAGCTCGCCGCCAACCTCCTCGAACGCGACTTCGAGGAAATTCATGGCCGGGGCGCCGATGAAGCCCGCGACGAACCGGTTGGCGGGTCTGTTGTAGATTTCGAGCGGCGTGCCGACCTGCTGGATGCGGCCATCGCGCATCACCGCGACGCGGTCGCCGAGCGTCATCGCCTCGACCTGGTCGTGGGTGACGTAGATCGAGGTCACCGGGATGCGCTCGCGCAGGCGCTTGAGCTCGATGCGCATGTGGGCGCGCAGCTCCGCGTCGAGATTCGACAGCGGCTCGTCGAACAGAAACACCTGCGGATGGCGCACGATGCAGCGCCCGAGCGCGACGCGCTGCTGCTGGCCCCCGGAGAGCTCGCGCGGCTTGCGTTTGAGCAGATTTCCGATGCCGAGAATCTCGGCAGCGCGGGCGATCTCCCGGCGGATCACATCCTCGCCGGCGCGGCGGTTGCGCAGCCCGAACGCCAGATTGTCGTAGACCGTCATGTGCTGGTAGAGCGCGTAATTCTGGAAAACCATGGCGATGTCGCGGTCCTTGGGCGGCAGCCGGTTCACCACCCGCTCGCCGATGCGGATCGTCCCCGCGGTCGCCTCTTCGAGGCCGGCAACGAGGCGGAGCGTCGTCGATTTGCCGCAGCCGGACGGGCCGACCAGCACCACGAATTCCTCGTCCTCGATCGTGAGATCGAGTTCGGTCACGGCCGGGACCGCGCCGTAGGATTTCTCGAGCCGCTCCAGGGCAACTTTCGCCATCGCCGCCGTCCGAAACTTCAGATGCGCAGCCCGCGGATCACGTAGCGCTGCGCGAACAGGGTCACCAGCACCGCAGGCCCCATGGCCAGCACCGCCATGGCGCTCATGAGATTCCACTGCGTGCCGAGCTCGGTCACGAATTGCGCCATGGTCACGGTGATCATCGCGGTGTTGTGGCCGGTGAGGATGAGCGCGAACAGGAACTCGTTCCAGGTGTAGAGCCAGGACAGGATCGCGAGCGCGGCGATCGCCGGCACCGCCGAGGGCAGCGCAACCCGCAGGAACGCGCCCCAGCGGCTGCAGCCGTCGATCAGCGCCGCGTATTCCATCGACGGATCGATGCCGTCGAAGAAGCCTTTCATGATCCAGGAGAAGAAGCAGATATGCACCGCGATGTGCGGCAGCAGGATGCCCAGATAGGTGTCATAGATGCCGAGATAATAGGCGACGAGATAGAGCGGCAACACCCAGGAGATGTAGGGCACGGTACGGAACAGATAGATGGTGCCGAACCAGGCGCGCGGGATCGGGCCGCCGAAGCGGGAGAGCATGTAGCCGCTGGTGATCGTGACGCCGAGCGAGAACAGTGTCGCGAGCGTCGCCAGCACGAAGCTGTTGAGAAAGGCATGCACCACTGCGGGCCGCGCGAACACTTCGAGGTAGTTCTGCAGCGTGAAGGCGGTGCCGCGGTAGATGTAATAGACCGCCCAGCCGGGGCGCAGCGAGGTGACGACGAGGATCACCACGGGACCCAGGAACAGCAGGATCACGGCCGCGAGCGTCAGCACGACGAGCGCGGCACGGCCGCCGGGCGCGAGCACGCCGGCGATCGAGCGCCGGCCGGCCTGGTCGATCGCGGCCGCGGCCGTCATCGCGACACGCTCGTCAGGCGGTCGATCGCCCGGTACATCGACCAGGCGACTACCAGGATGATGAGCGCGCCGATCATCGCCGCGGCCGAACCGCGGCCGAAATCGAGATTGAGGAAGGTCTCGACATAGGCGTAGATGCTGAACACCTCGGTCGAGCGTGCCGGGCCGCCGCCGGTCAGCACCCAGACCTGATCGAAGGTGCGGAACGCGTCGATCGAGCGGATCAGCACGCATACCCCGATCACCGGACGCAGCATCGGCAACGTGATGTGGGTAAAGGTGCGCCAGCGGCCGGCGGCGTCGATCTGGGCCGCCTCGAACGGCTCGCGCGGCAGGCTTTTGAGCGCGGCGAGCAGGATCAGCGCGAACCACGGCGTCCAGATCCACACGTCGGTGAAGATGACGATCGTGAAGCTCGGCCAGCGCTCGGCGAGCCAGGAGATCTGGCCGTACCCGACCCAGCGCAAAAACGCCGCCACGACCCCGAACTGATCGTTGAAGGTCCAGCGCATCGAAGTCGCGGCGATGACCGGCGCAATCATCTGCGGCAACAGGATCACGGTCTGCACCAGGCGGTGGCCGGGGAAGCTCCAATTGAGCAGATGCGCCAGCGCGAGCCCGAGCACGAGCGAGGTCGCGACGCTCGCGAACATCAGCAGGAACGTGTTGGGCAGCACGACCCACAGGAAAATGGGATCGTTCAGGATCGAGACGTAATGCTGCAGCCCGATCCAGGTCTCCTTGGGATTGTAGAGCTGCCAGTCGCGGAAGCTGGCGTTGGTGCCGATCACGATCGGCACCACCTGGAACAGAACGAGCACCGCCGCCGCGGGCGCGATCAGGAGCAGCATGAAGCGCTCCTTCTCGCCGAGCGCGGCCGGACGGCGCGATCGAGCGCCGCCCGGTGCTGACGTCTCGGGCTCCCGCGCGGAACTTGCCATCCGGGCTACTGGCCGGCCGCCACCTCGTGCAACGTCTTGACGCCGTCCTTGAGCACCTGCGGGATCGCCTCGCGCGGCCCGGTCAGCGCCTTGATGGCGACGTCGGAATAGGCCTTATGCAGCTGCGGCCAGTAGGCGAAATAGTACGCCGAGTGCACGTGCTCGTCGTCGAACACCGCATGCTGCAGCTTCTGGAACACCGGATTCTTCTGCTGCAGCACCTCGAACGCCTTGACGCTCGGCGGCGGGCCGCCGGTCTCGTTCCACATGCCGAGCTGGCCGTCGACGTCGGTCAGCATCGCGCCCAATATTTGTTTGGCGAGCTTCTGATGCTCGGGCGAGACCGCTTTGGGAATGGCCCAGCCCCAGATGTCGTCCCACGAGATCGGCTTGGTGCGCCGTGGCCCAAACGGGAATTTCGCCATGCCGACCTTGCCGGCTACGAGCGATTTGCTCTTGTTGTTGAAATCGCCCCAGAACGTCGAATCGGCAACGGTGAACGCCGCATCGCCCGCCTCGAAGATCGCGTTGGCCTCGTCGCGGCTGTAGGTCGTCATCGCCTCGGGGCTGATCTTGCTCTTGTGCAGCGCGTCCCACCAATATTCGACGATCTCCTGATGGCAGGGCTGATCGATGATCGGCGTCCAATTCTCGGCCGCCCATTCCTTCACAGTGCGCGCGTAGATCGGCTTGAGAATGTCGCACTGATTGTTCCACATGCTCCACCACAGGCTGAACCAGGTGTTGTTCATCGACATGCCGCCGACGTAGCCCCATTTGACCTTGCCGGCCTTCTGCAGCTTCTCGCCCACCTGCACGAGCTCGGCGAGCGTCTTCGGCACCTCGTTCTCGGCCAGCAGATCGGTGCGATAGAAGAACGTCCCCACGGTGTGCACCATCGGCACCACGGTCAGCTTGTGCTCGTCGTTCCAGAACGCGTCGAGCGGCTGTTTGGGGAAATCGCCGATGCCCGAAACATCGTCGGTGGTGACGAGATATTGCTTCCAGATCTGGCCCCAATCGTCGTTGTGCCAGACGATGTCGCACTGCGGGCTGCCGGTGGCGAGAATCTGCGTCATCTTGGCGAGATAGATCGTATAGGAGATCGGGGTCGACGTGACGTTGATGCCAGCCTGCTTGGCCCATTTGTCGATGATCTTGATGCTGGCCTCCATGATCGGATGGCCGTTGTGGCAGATGTTGAGCGTCTCCGCCGCGTGCGCCCTTTGCGTTCCCAGCGCAGCGCAGGACAGAACCGCTGCGCACGCGGCGAGCCGCGCGAGAGCGGTTGGTCGCCAGCTTTTCATGAATTCCTCCCCGACCGGTCTTCTGGCGCATTGCTTCTGCGCCTCGAGAGCGGGCCGGAGCATACTCTGACGATGGCGGCCTGGGAACCGCGATTTGCATGGCCGCGCTCCGCTGTGAAAGTGCGGCGTCCTGATCCAAGCATGAACAATCGGCCGTCGCGTCGGCGCCGCATTTCCATCCGATTCCGATTCCATAGATTGCGCTCGATTGACGTCGCTCGCCCAAAAAGTTCGAAGGGGAATTCCATGAAACGTACGCTCATCTGTGCACTCGCTTGTGCCGCGGTCGCCGGCTCTAGCGCACCGGCTGCGAGCCAGTCCCGCGTCCAGGCCGGCATTCTCGAATGTCGCGGGGCCCCGAGCGCGAGCTATCTGGTCGGCTCGGTTCATCCGCTGCGATGCTGGTTCAGATCGGACTACGGGGCGCGTTACCCCTATTACGGGCTGGTGCGGCGGTTCGGGCTCGACGTCGGCTTCACGCAGCAATCGGCGCTGGGCTGGGCGGTGTTCGCGCCGACGCGCCGGATCGGCCCCGGCGATCTTTCCGGGAACTACGCCGGCGTCACCGCCGGCGCCGCCATCGTCATCGGCGGCAACGCCAATGCGCTGGTGGGCGGTTCCGACAACTCTTTCGCACTGCAGCCGCTGAGTTTCGAGGGACAGACCGGACTCAATGTTGCGGTCGGCGTCGCCAGTCTCGAATTGCGCCCAGCGGGGGCCGTTCCGCATTCGGTGCGAAGGCACCACCGCAGGCACGCGCATCGATAGCCGAGCGGTATCTTTACGGCGGACGCGGGTTCCCTCGCCGCTGCGATCATCGCATCGTCTTCGCAGCGCGATCGCTGATCTCTCCGCCGTTCGATCGCAGCGGAGCCGAGCATCGCTCGCTTGCCGGCTTCTCGGCGGCCGGTCTAGCATCGGCCGCAACAACCAAGCGGAAGCGGCGGAGCGAAACCATGACAGCCGAAGCAGGCGGCGCGGCCGTGCGGGATCGGTCCGCGCTCGGCCGCGTCATGCTGGCGTCCGCGATCGGCTCCGCGCTCGAATGGTACGATTTCTTCATTTACGGCACCGCCGCCGCGTTGGTGTTCAACGAGCTGTTCTTCCCCAAGCTAGACCCGCGCATGGGCACGCTTGCGGCGTTCGCGACGTTCGGCGTCGGCTTCTTCGCCCGGCCGTTCGGCGGTCTCGTATTCGGGCATTTCGGCGACCGGCTGGGCCGCAAGCCGATGCTGGTCGTGACGCTGCTGCTGGTCGGGGTCGCCACCTTCCTGATCGGGCTCGTCCCGAGCTATGCCACGATCGGCATCGGCGCGCCGGTGCTGCTCGTCATCCTGCGGCTGCTGCAGGGCTTCGGGGCCGGCGCGGAATACGGCGGCGCGGTGATCTTCGCGGTCGAATACGCGCCCGATGGCAAGCGCGGCCTGTTCGGCAGCTGGGCTCCGATCGGGGTGACGCTCGGCAACCTGATGGCCGCCGGGGTGTTCGCCGTCGTCACACTGCTGCCCAAGGAAGATTTCCTCTCGTGGGGCTGGCGCGTGCCCTTCCTGCTCAGCGCGGTTCTGGTCGCGCTCGGCCTTTACATCCGGGTCAGCGTCGCGGAAACCCCGGTGTTCGCCGACGTCGCCGAACGCAGGAAGCCGCTGCGCGCGCCGGTGCTCGACGCCATCCGCCGACATCCGCGCAGTTTTTTGGTCGTGATCGGCTCGCGCATGGCCGAGAACGGGCTGGGGTATCTGTTCCCGGTGTTCGGATTGAACTACGTGGTCCAGCAGCTGCAGCTGCCGAGGAGCGAAGCGCTGTTCGGCGTCATCCTCTCGCAATTCCTGTCGCTCGCGACGATCCCGCTGTTCTCGGCCCTGTCCGACCGGGTGGGACGACGTCCGGTCTATCTCGGCGCGGCGCTGTTTTCGGCCGCCTGGGCGTTCCCGTTCTTCCTGTTGTGCGAGACCAAGCAGGCATCGCTGATCTGGCTCGCCTTCATCGGCGCGAGCGCGATCGGCGTCTCGGGCATGTTCGGGCCGCAAGCGGCGTATTATTCCGAGCTGTTCGGCCCGCGCGTGCGCTATGGCGGATTCGCGTTCGCGCGGGAGCTCGGCTCGATTCTTGCCGGCGGCCCCGCGCCGTTCCTGGCCGCATGGCTGCTCGCCGAAGCCGGCGGCAGGCCGTGGTGGGTTGCCGTCTACATCATCGTGCTATCGCTGATCACCGCCGCGTCGGTGATCATCGGGCCGGAGACGCACCGCGGCGACATTTCCTCGGAGCATCCGGACGATGTCGCGCGCCCGGCGCCGGCATAGCGGTGAGGGCGCGTATCAGATTCGAGAGGCTGGCTTAGCCTGCTCCCTCTCCGATTGGAGAGGGGTGAGAAGTTTTGATCCGTCGATCCCTCGATCGCTCGTGACCCCCTCACCCCAACCCTCTCCCCCATGGGGAGAGGGAGTTCGCCGAGTCTGTGGCTCCTGAGACGGACCGAAACTCGCGACCGCTATTGCGCGGCGCTGACGAAGAAGCGCTTGGCGGCAGCACGCTGGTTCTCGTAAATCGAGCCCTGGAACGGCGCCGGCGGCAGCGGTACTCGCACCGGAACGTTCGTCAGGCGCGGCTCGATCGTCGCGCTTCCCAGCACGATCCGGCCGTTGAACTCCTCGAAATTCGCGACCCCCATCAGCGGCCAGGCGTCGGCCGCCGCATATTCGTGCAACAGCAGCCGGCGCGGCTTCGACGAAGTGTTGAGCGCCGAGCCGTGTACGAGGCGGGCGTGGTGGATCGTCATCGATCCGGCCTTGCCGGTGAGCGGCACGGCTTTCGAGTAGTCGAGGCCCTTCAGCTCCGGATCCATCGCGCCGGCGAAATAACCGTCGGCATGGTGATCGTAGACCGGACCTCGATGGGTGCCGGGCACGACGAGCAGCGGCCCGTTCTGCATGTCGCAGTCGTCGAGATAGAGCCCGGTCGCGAGCACGTCGTCGTTGGTGTGCGGGTAGAATGCCCAGTCCTGGTGCCATTCGACCGGGGCTCCATAGCCGGCCGATTTCATGTTGAGCTTGGCGCCGTGCAGGCGGATGTTGTCGCCGATGAGCTGCGCCAAAATTCCGGTGATCCGCGGGCTGCGGGTGAGCTCGGCGAAGAACGGGAAGTGCTTGTGCGGGGTCTTGATGCGCCGCACGCGGGGCCGCTCGGGTGTATGGGATTCCTCGAGATCGTAGACCTCGGTATGCGTCGTCACCTTTCGGGCGTCAGCCACGATCGCATCGACCGTCCGCCGGATCTCGGCCAGCAGCTCCACATCGAGCACGTCCGGCGCGACCACGTATCCGAGCTCGCGGTATTGCTCGACCTGGGCTTTCGTCAGCTTCGGCTGCGTTTTCGTCAGCATGTTTCCTCGCCATGGGAGTCTTTTCGGCGCGAAGCTCCGCACCGTTTGTCGTTCCGGTAAATATAATGGCCGTGTCGCGCGCGGGCAATTAGTCAGGCCAGTTCCTCACCCCGACACCGCGAATTTCACTGCGAACAACGCCGCCAGCACGATCACGGCGGCCGAGAGCTGGGAGAAGCGGCCGGCCAACAGCTTCGCCAGCACGTAGGTGATGAAGCCGAGGCCGATGCCGGTCGCGATCGAATAGGTGAGCGGCATCGTCACGGCGGCGATGACGGCCGGCGCGGATTCGGTGATGTCGTCCCAGTCGATCTCGGCGAGGCCGCGCGCCATGATGCAAGCGACATAGAGCAGCGCCGCGGCCGACGCATAGGCCGGGATCATGCCGGCGAGCGGCGCGAAGAACAGCGCGAGCAGGAAGCAGATCGCGACGACGACCGCGGTCAGCCCGGTGCGGCCGCCGGCCGCGACGCCCGCCGCGCTCTCGATGTAGCTCGTCGTCGTCGACGTGCCGATCAGCGAGCCGAAGATCGCCGCGAAGCTGTCGGAGATCAGCGCCTGCTTCATGCGCGCGAGCTTGCCGTCGCGCATCAACCCGGTGACGCCGATCAGGGTTCCGGCATTGTCGAACACGTCGACGAACAGGATGCTGAACACGACGATCACGAAGGTGAGCTCGGTCGCGCGCGAGAAATCGAGTTGCAACAGGGTGGGCGCGAGCGAGGGATTTTCACCTCGTCGGCGGCGCGGCGGCAGCCTGCGGGCGGATCATGGCCCAGCCGACCCGATAGAGCGGCAGCCGCCCCTGCACCGGCCGCTCGAACGAGCGCGGCACTTCGGCGACGAGAGCGGGAAAGCGCGCCTTGATCGCGGCCGGCGGCGCGCCGGTATTGTCGGTGACGTGCCACACCAGGATCGCGCCTTTTTCCCGGATGTCGGCATCGCTCGCCCACGGCGTCAACTCGGGGCGCTCCGAGAGAAACAGACTCGGCCGGTCCGAAGACGCCATGGCGACAAGGCCCGCGATCTCCGCATCGCCGGCCACCATGCGCAACGGCGCTCCGGTGCGCCGATGAAACGTGTCGGTGAAGAATTCGCCGATCGCGGCCGCCGGCCGATCGACGTCGAAGCCGATCCCGACCGTCCACGGCAAGAGGATCGAGGCGCCGATCACGGTTGCCGGAGGCACCAGCAGCACCGCGAGCCAGGCGCGACCGAGGACACTCTGCCGGTGCAGCCGGATGACGTCGCCGGCCGCGACGATCACGCCGAGGGCAGTGAGGATGACCGGCGCCCCGATGCCGATCGACGCGGGATTTCCGAGCAGCACCGCAAGCAGCGTGCCGACGAGCGGCGGCGCGATCGCGAACGTGTAGACGAATTGTTTTGCGAACGGCGACACCGGCGCGCGCTCGAACGAGGGCGCCGCCGAGCGGGGATCGACCGTCAGGCCGCCGGCGACCACGATCAGGACCAGAGCGCCGGCATGGAACGCGAGGAGCCAGGCGATCGACTGCAGCCAGGCTCCGAGATGTCCGGCGGCGACCAGCAGCCGCGAAGCACTGGGGATCGGCTCGGCCGACGCGGCTCCGGTGCGGTCGATCCAGATCAGGTGCGGAAACACGATCAGCACCGCGATCATGCCGGCCAGCCACGGCTCGAGGCTCGAAAGGCTGGCGCGCCCGCGCGAGGTCGCCGCCGTGAACAGCGCGAGCAGCCCCAACAGAATCAATCCCGCATAGGTCGTCAGCAGCAGCAGGCCGAGGTCGAGACCGAGCGCCAGCCAGTAACGGCGCTTGTGTTCGCCGACCGCGCGCCAATAGTGCAGCAGCGCGAACGCGGTGAGCGGCATCGCCAACACACCCGGACCGAATTCCGGAGTGGGCAGCGAGAAAGCGATGATGCCGGTCATCAGCAGCACCACCATGACGGCATGGTGCGCACCGACGATCGTCCGGGCGAGCGTGAATACCGCCCAGAAGCTCGCGACCACGCAGGCCTGAGACAAAACATAGATGCCGAACAGACGATGGCCGCACAGATCGAAGGCGATCTCCGCAAGCCAGTTGGCGAGCGGCGGCCCCAGGCGGGAGCCCGCCACCCATTCGTGACCGGCGGCGAGGACGAACGGCACATTGCCGGGCGGCGCCGAGTAGGTCAGCGTTGGGACGATGATCCAGAGCGCGGCCTGCGCCAGCGTCGCCACCCAGAACAGCAGCTCCGGTCGCGAGCGCAGCAATTCGACGAGCAGCGAAACATAGAGCATGTGCCCGGACGTGACCGGGCGGGCGCCGATGGTTTCGCTGGACAGAGAACTCATGCGCGCTGCTTTAGCCCGCACATATCCCGGCGCGACTACAGAGGCAATTCCGGTGGCGCTTCCTCGGCCGCCACGACGAGCCCCAACAGCTGCGCGACCGGCGCGAAGCTGCGCCGATGGTGGATCGTGGGCCCGAGCTTCGACAGCGCCTCGAAATGCTCGGGGACGCTGTAGCCCATGTGCCGCTCGAACCCATAACCGGGATGGGCCAGTCCGAGGCGGGCCATGAGGCGGTCGCGGGTCACCTTGGCGACGATCGAGGCCGCGGCGATCGAGGCGACGAGGCCGTCGCCGCCGATCACTGCTTCGCAATCGCAGGGCACCGCGATGCGATCACAACCGTCGACGAATACGAGCCGCGGCCTGACCGGCAGTGCGCGCACGGCGCGCGCGAGCGCCCACAACGAGGCTTGGCGAATGTTGTCGCAGTCGATCCGGGTCGGCGGGGCGAACGCTACCGCCACCTGGGCGCTGGCGCAGATCTTCAGATAGAGCTTCTCGCGCTCGTCGGGCGTTAGCTTCTTGGAATCGTTGAGCCCGCGCGGGACGCGGGCCGGATCGAGAATGACCGCTGCCGCCACCACCGGCCCGGCGAGCGGCCCCCTCCCGGCCTCGTCGCAGCCAGCCACCGGCGCAGCGCCGCGGTTGATCGCGCGCCGCTCGCGACGGAACGTCGGGCGGATGTCGGCTTCGGGCAGGGGCAGGCGCGGCGCGCTCGCGGTGGTGCGACTCATGCGCCGCCATGTTGGCGGGCGCAATGCGGCGAGGCAATGGCGGGATCAGGGGACAGAAGTCAGAGGTCAGGAACATAGTAGGGTGGGCTGAGCACAGCAAAGCCCACCATCGTCCGGTGGGCACGCGCTTTTGCGCTTTGCCCACCCTACGGCTGATTTCTGAACTCAGGCGTCCGCCCCCCTGGTCAGAACAGATCGAGCTGCACCGCGGCCGGGCGCGGCGGGCGGAAATGCTCGGTCGTCAGTTCGCTCTCGCGCTCGTTGAGCCCGAGCTTCTCGCAGGCCATCTCGAAGCGCCGGCCGATCATCCACGCATAGGGCCCGGAGCCGGTCTGGCGCAGGCCCCAAGTGGAATCGTAGTCCTTGCCGCCGCGCATCTCGCGGATCAGCTTGAACACGTGGCGGTGACGATCGGGGAAACTCGCCATCAGCCATTCGCGGAAGAGATCGCGCACTTCGAGCGGGAGCCGCAGGATCACGTAGCCTGCGCCTTGCACGCCCGCGGCGGCCGCGGCATCGAGGATGCGTTCGATCTCGGCATCGTTGATCGCCAGAATGATCGGCGCGACCAGAACCGCGGTCGGAATTCCGGCGGCCGAGAGTTGCCGCAAGGTTTCCAGCCGCCGCGAGGGCGTTGCCGCGCGAGGCTCCATGGTGCGCGCGAGCTTGGCATCGAGCGTCGTCACCGAGACCGCGACCTTGGCCAGATTGCGCCGCGCCATCCGCGCGAGGATATCGATGTCGCGCAACACCAGCGCCGATTTCGTGACGATCGCGACCGGGTGCGAGGCGCGCTCCAGCACTTCGAGAATTCCGCGCATGATCTGATAGCGGCGGTCGATCGGCTGATACGGATCGGTGTTGGTGCCGATCGCGATGGTGCGCGGCTGATAGTTCGGCGCGGAGAGTTCGCGTTCCAGCAGCTCGGGAGCGTCGGGCTTCGCGAACAACTTGGATTCGAAGTCGAGCCCGGGCGAGAGCCCCAGATAGGCGTGGGTCGGCCGCGCGAAACAATAGACGCAGCCGTGCTCGCAGCCGCGATAGGGATTGATCGAGCGGTCGAAGCCGATGTCCGGGGAGTCGTTGCGGGTGATGATCTTGCGCGTCGCATCGATCGTCACGCTGGTGGCGAACGGCGGCAGTTCCTCGAGGCTCTGCCAGCCGTCGTCGAAGGCGAACCGCGCCTTCGGCTCATAGCGCCCGGTCGCGTTCGACAGCGCACCGCGGCCGCGCCGGCGGTCGCGCTCGACGGCCGGGGAGAAATCGTCCGCGTACGCCTCCGTGCGCGCCGGGATCTTCTGCAGTGCGGAGGAGCGAGCCATGGCGGCAAAGTACCTCACTGGTAAGAACGAAACAAGAACAACTTCGTTCCCGAGTGGATTGATTGACTTTGTCAACTATCGGCCGGAATATCCGGGAAAGACGGCGCACGGAGGGTCGATATCGATGGCAATCGGCTTAGAGCGCGATATTGCAGCGGTGCGGCAGTTCAACCGCTTCTACACACGCCAGATCGGGGTGCTCGAGGAGCGGCTGCTCGAGACGCCGTTCTCGCTGACGGAATCCCGGGTGCTCTACGAGCTCGCCAATCGGCCCGCCCCGACCGCAAGCGAGCTCGCCAAGGATCTGGGCATCGATCCCGGCTATTTGAGCCGAATCCTGCGCGGATTCGAATCGCGCGGTTTCCTCGCCCGCACCCCCTCCGACAGCGACGGCCGCCAGGCGCATCTCGAGCTCACGAACGCGGGCCGCGAAGCGTTCCATCCGCTCGATGAGCGCTCCCGCGAGGCGGTGGCGGCTATGCTGCACGACCTCGGCGCGGCCCAGCAGCAGCGGCTGATCGCGGCGATGGGCTCGATCGAGGCGGCGCTTGGCGCTCGCGCGAGCGGGAACGCAGCTTATGTGCTGCGCGCGCCTCGGCCCGGCGACATGGGCTGGGTCGTGAGCCGGCATGGCGCGCTCTATGCGGAAGAATACGGCTGGAATCTCGAATTCGAGGGGATGGTCGCGGAGATCGTCGCCGCCTTCGTCAAGAATTTCGATGCGGCGCGCGAACGCTGCTGGATCACGGAAATCGCCGGGGAGCCGGTCGGCTCGGTGTACGTAGTCGAGCACTCCGACGAGATCGCCAAACTCCGATTGCTGCTGGTCGAGCCGCACGCGCGCGGGCTCGGCATCGGCGCGCGGCTCGTCGACGAATGCATCCGCTTCTCGCGCGCGACCGGATACAAGGCGCTCACGTTGTGGACCAACCACGTGCTGCATGCGGCGCGCCACATCTACGAGCGCGCGGGCTTCCGCCTCGTGAAAGAGGAGAAGCACCGGATGTTCGGCCCGGAGCTGATCGGGCAGACCTGGGACTTGACGCTGTAGCGTCATTCAGCGTGTCATCGCCCGGCTTGTCCGGGCGACCCAGTAATCACCGGGGTTACTGGGTGGCCCGCCTCCGCGGGGGCCATGACGGAGTTGTTTGTTTATCATCCCCGGCGCAGATGCTCGTCGAGCCTCGGCATGATCTCCACGAAATTGCACGGCCGGTAACGGTAATCGAGCTGATATTTCAGGATCTCGTCCCAGGCATCGCGGCAGGCGCCGGGCGAGCCGGGCAGACAGAAGACATAGGTGGAATTGGCAAGGCCTGCGGTGACCCGCGTCTGCACGGTCGAGGTACCGATCTTAGGAAAGCTCACCATGTGGAACACCGCAGAAAAGCCCTCCATGCGCTTCTCGAACAAGGGCTCGACGGCTTCCGGCGTCACGTCGCGGCCGGTGAATCCGGTTCCCCCCGTGGTGATGACGACGTCGATCGACGGATCGGCGATCCAGCGGCGCACTTGCGCGCGTATTGCTTCGGCATCGTCGGGCACGATGCCGCGGTCCGCGAGCTTGTGACCCGTGGACCGAATCCGATCCACGAGCGTTGCGCCGGATTTGTCGTCGGCGAGCTCGCGCGTGTCGGAAACCGTCAGCACCGCGAACGACAGCGGCACGAACGGTCTCGTCTCGTCCACCCCCGGCATCGGATCCTCTAAAGCTGCGCGCCGCGGAAGGTGTTGCAGCTTGCGACCGTGCCGCCCTTGAGCCCGGTATCGAACCAGCGCATGCGCTGCTCCGAGGAGCCGTGAGTGAACGCGTCGGGCACGACGTAGCCCTGCGCCTGCCGCTGCAGGCGGTCGTCGCCGATCGCCGCCGCGGTTTTCAGCGCCGCCTCGACGTCGCCGGGCTCGACGAATTTCCAGCGTTGCTGCGAGCGGTTGGCCCACACCCCGGCGAGGCAATCGGCCTGCAGCTCGACCTGGACCTGCAGATGATTCGCCTCGACCTTGCCGACCGAGTGCTGGCGCTGCTGCACCTTCGGCAGGATGCCGAGGAGATTTTGCACGTGATGCCCGACCTCGTGGGCGATCACATAGGCCTGCGCGAACTCGCAAGCCTTGCTGTTGTCACAGCCGCGGAACCGGCGCTGCAAGTCGCGGAAGAAGGAAGTGTCGAGATAAACCCGCTGGTCGTTCGGACAATAGAACGGCCCCATGGCCGCGCGCGCGAAGCCGCAGGCCGAACGGGTCGAGCCGGAAAACATCACGAGCGTGGGGGCGCGGTAGCGGCCGCCCTCTTGCTGAAAGATATCCCGCCAAACCACCTCGGTGCTGCCGAGCACGGCGGAGACGAACTGGCCGGTGCGGTCGCTCGGCGCGCCCGTCTGGGCCGGCGCGCGATAGGGCGTGTGATAGGAGTGGCCGCCGCCGCCCAGAATCTCGGCGCCGCCGATCAGGAGCCGGGGATCGATGCCGAGCGCCCAGCCGACGAGGCCGAGCACCACGAGGGTGCCGATCCCCATGCCGCCGGTGCCGATCGGGAACCCGAAGCCCCCGCCGCCGTAGCCGCTCTCCTCGCCGCGGCGATCTTCTATGTTCTCGCTCTGCGGCAGATCATCCCAGCGCATCGGTGGCTCCCGTCGATGCAGCATTTGCAGCCCGGATGCAGCGGGCGTGAGCCGCGCAATCCGGGAACGCAATCCCCCGATTTCGCGCGCGCTTCACGGGCGCTCCATCCGGGCCACGGCATTCCGGTTCATCCATATAGGTTCCGCGCGCGGCGGCGCCATCCTGTTCGGCGCTTAAGTTCATCTTTACCTTGAGCGGCGATGATGCCGGCCGTCGGTTGGAAGGTCTCGCGTCGCCGACCGCGTTCCGAGTGATAGAGTACCGAGTTCTCTGGTCATGCGTGAGTCGCGTCGCGGGGCGCCTTCGAGGGCGCCCCGCGGATCGTCCGGATCGCACCCGTCGAGCCGCGTCCTGATCGGCGACTGCGTCGCGCAACTGGCGGCGCTGCCGGCGGCGAGCGTCGATCTCGTATTCGCCGACCCGCCCTATAACTTGCAGCTCAACGGCGAGCTCAAGCGTCCCGACGAATCCCGGGTCGACGCCGTCGATGAAAATTGGGACAAGTTCGCGAGCTTCGCGGCTTACGACGCCTTCACCCGCGCCTGGCTGCTCGCCTGCCGCCGCGTCATGAAGCCAAGTGCCACGCTGTGGGTGATCGGTTCCTATCACAACATCTATCGGGTCGGCGCGCTCGTTCAGGATCTCGGGTTCTGGATTCTCAACGACGTGGTGTGGCGCAAGTCGAACCCGATGCCGAATTTCCGCGGACGGCGCTTCACCAATGCGCACGAGACGCTGATCTGGGCGGCGCGCGATGCGCAGGCGCGCGGCTACACCTTCAATTACGAGGCGCTCAAAGCCGGCAATGACGACGTCCAGGTCCGCTCGGATTGGACCATTCCGCTGTGCACCGGCGAGGAGCGGCTCAAGACCAAGGCGCGCAGAAAGCTGCACCCGACCCAGAAGCCCGAAGCGCTGCTGGCGCGGGTGATTCTCGCCGCCTCGCGTCCGGGGGATCTCGTGCTCGATCCGTTCCTGGGATCGGGCACGGCCGGAGCCGTGGCCATGAAGCTCGGCCGGCGGTTCATCGGCATCGAGCGCGAGCCAAGCTATGCGCGCGCCGCGCGGGCGCGGATCGCCGCGACCGCAGTACTGCCCGAGCCGGCGCTCGCCGCGTTCGTCACGGCGCGCGATGCGCCGCGCGTGCCGTTCGCGGCGCTCGTCGAGCGCGGGCTCGTTTCTGCGGGCCAGATCCTGGTCGATGCCCGGCGCCGCCACGCGGCGCTGGTGCGCGCCGACGGCGCAGTGCGCTTCGGCGAGGTCGTCGGATCGATCCATCGCGCCGGCGCGCTGGCGCAGGGACTCGAAGCCTGCAACGGCTGGACTTTTTGGCACGTCGAGACCCAGGCGGGTCTCACTCCGATCGACGCATTGCGCGCCCAGCTGCGCGCCGAGATGGCGTCGTTCTGAAAGCGGCAAAACCCGGCTCGCGGTCCGCGAGCGCCACGACTTTGCGCATGAGATTCGGCAGCGCCTCCTCGGAGAGACGGTCGAGCGCAACGAAACGCATGTCGACGGGCGGCGGCGTGCCGGAAGCGAGCCGCGTCGCATAGACCACGAGCTCCAGCGGGAAGTGGGTGAACGTGTGTGTCACGACGCCGGGGATTCGCCGCCAGCGAGCGATCACCGGCGCAGCTGCGCATGCGCTGGCTTCGTCGAACTGCGTGGTCCAGTCCGTTGTCGGCAACTCGGTCATGCCTCCGAGCAAGCCCCGCGGCGGGCGCGAGCGCACCAGCAAAGCGGGATCGTCTCGCAGCACCACGAATGCTGCTCCGCGCCGCAGTTTGCCGGCCGGCTTTGGCCGGCGTCGCGGAAAGTCATCGGGATCGCCCGCTGCGCGGGCGCCACAAGCGGACAGCCATGGGCAGACCGCGCAAGCCGGCCCGATCGGCGTGCAGATCGTCGCGCCGAGATCCATCATGGCCTGGGCAAAATCGCCGGCGCGCCGTTGTGGGGTGAGCGCCTCCGCCAGTTGCCGAACCTCGGGCTTCGCTTCGGGCAGCACGGTTTCGACCCGGTAGAGGCGCGCGACCACCCGCTCGACATTGCCGTCGACGGGGCTCGTGCGGCGCCCGAACGCGATCGCAGCGATCGCCGCGGCCGTATAGCGGCCGATGCCAGGCAGTGTTCGCAGCTCGCGCTCTTCGCCCGGAAATGCACCGCCGCAACGCTCGACCACGGCGCGGGCGCATGCGTGAAGGTTTCGGGCGCGGGCGTAATAGCCGAGCCCGGCCCAGACCTTGAGCACTTCGTCGAGCGGCGCCGCCGCAAGCGCGTGAACGTCGGGCCAGCGTGCCAGGAATTTTCCGTAATAGGGCAGCACCGCGCTGACGCGCGTCTGCTGCAACATGATCTCCGACAGCCAGACCCGATAGGGGTCCGCGCGTTCGCCGGGTGCCGCCCGCCAGGGCAGCTTGCGGCGATGCCGGTCGTACCAGGCGAGCAGGGTTTTCGGATCGGGAGCCTTCGGCGGAGGCGATTTGCCCGAGGCAGACGCAGCCGGTCCCCTCCCCCCTTGTGGGGGAGGGCTAGGGAGGGGGGTATGCTTGCGGTCTGAGCGAGCAACACCCCCCTCCCGACGTCGCTCCGCGACGCCGACCTCCCCCTCAAGGGGGGAGGTGATCGGTGTAGGTGGGGCGCTCGTGCGCGTGCGCTTTCGGGGCTTGCGCTCGCCTGTTAGGGTCATGCGTCGATCTGGCAGAGGCCTCGTCCGTGAACAAGTTCTTCCCGCAAGCGCGGCGGCTCGGCGATCTCGTCGGCCGCTGTCTTTCGCAGACACTGGCACGGCAAGGGTTCGCCTCAACCGAGCTCGTCACGCGCTGGGCCGAGATCGTCGGCCCGGAAATCGCCGCCCATGCCGAACCGGTGAAAATCCAGTGGGCGCGCGGCGCCGCCGCGGAAGCGCCGGAGCCCGCCACCCTGGTGTTGCGCGTCGAAGGGCCGGTCGCGATCGAGATTCAGCATCTGTCGGGCCTGATCACTGAACGGGTCAACCGGTTTTTCGGCTGGCGCGCCGTCTCCCGTATCGCGCTCCGCCAGGCGCCGCTCGCATTCCGGGACGAGCGCAAGCGGTCCGCCGCGCCGAGCGCGGAGCGCACCGCTGCGATTGCGGCGACGTTGACCGACGTCGCCGATCCGGATCTGCGCGCGGCGCTGGCGCGGCTCGGTGCCGCGGTCAAGCGAACGTGAGGCACCGCGCCCGCGCGGCACTCGCCCGGCTGCTTGCTTGCGCGCATGATTCGGGCTAGCGAGCGGCCCGGAAAACGTACCGTCTGAGGATTTCACCGCATGATTACCCGCCGCTCATTCTGCGCGACCGGCCTTGCATTCCTGGCCGCCGGTTCGGCTCTCCCAGGCATCGCTCTGCCCGCGTTCGCACAAGCGCCCTCGAACGAGGAGCTGATGCAGCCGGGTCCGCTCGGCGAGCAGATCATGGGCAAGGCCGACGCTCCGGTGACTTTCATCGAATATGCTTCGATGACCTGCAGCCATTGTGCGAATTTCGCCGTCAAAGTCTTTCCCACGCTGAAGTCCAAATACATCGACGCCGGCAAGATCCGCTACATCATGCGGGAGTTCCCGCTCGACCCGCTGGCCGCCGCGGGCTTCATGCTGGCGCGCTGCGCCGGAGACAAATATTACGAGGTCATCGACGCCCTGTTTCAAACCCAGCAGAAATGGGCGTTCATCCGCGATCCGCTGCCACAGCTCTCGGCCGTCGCCAAACAGCTCGGCTTCACCCAGGAGAAATTTGACGAGTGCCTGGCGAATCAAAAGGTGCTCGACGGCATCGATTGGGTGCGCCAGCGCGGTGCCGAGAAGTTCGGGGTGAACTCGACGCCGACTTTTTTCATCAACGGCGACATCCATCGCGGCGAGATGAGTCTCGAGGAAACCGAGAAGGTGCTCCAGCCGTATCTCAAGTCCTGACAACGGTTTTTCGCGCCGGCGGCGCCGCCCCGACAGGACCCCGCGGCGGCGCAAGTCGCTGATATTGCAATGCAAAAACTCAGGAAAACGCATCGCCCCAGTTGCACCGGCGGCATTCCTCGATTCATTCTCCGGTGCGATGCGGCACTTGCCCCTGATTCCCGACGCGCTCGAGGAGCGACGCGCCCGGCGGCGCACCGCCGTCGTGCCGATCGCGGCTGATCCGATCGAGGCCGGCCGATGAAGCTCAGCAAGCTGCGCCTGATCGGATTCAAGTCGTTCGTCGAACCGACCGACGTGATGATCGAGCCGGGACTGACCGGCATCGTCGGGCCGAACGGCTGCGGCAAGTCCAATCTGGTCGAGGCGTTGCGCTGGGTGATGGGCGAAGCCTCGCACAAGGCGATGCGTGCCGCCGACATGGACGATGTGATCTTCGCCGGCAGCGCCAACCGGCCGCCGCGCAATACCGGCGAGGTGATGCTGTTCCTCGACAATTCCGCGCGCACCGCCCCGGCGCAATTCAACGAACAGGATGCGCTCGAAGTGTCGCGGCGCATCGAGCGCGAATCCGGCTCGACCTATCGCATCAACGGCCGGGAAGTGCGCGCGCGCGACGTGCAGATCCTGTTCGCCGATGCCTCGACCGGCGCCCGTTCCCCGGCGCTCGTCCACCAGGGCCGGATCGGCGAGATCGTCCAGGCCAAGCCCGAGCAGCGCCGGCGCGTGCTCGAGGAAGCCGCCGGCGTCGCCGGCCTGCATGCGCGCCGCCACGAGGCGGAATTGCGGCTCAATGCCGCCGAGCAGAATCTGCATCGCCTCGACGATGTGATCGCGCAGCTTTCGACCCAAATCGATGCGCTCAGGCGCCAAGCGCGCCAGGCGGTGCGCTATCGCGCGGTGTCGGCTGCGGTCCGCAAGGCCGAAGCGATGCTCTGCCATCTGCGCTGGCTCGCGGCCAACGCCCAGGTCGCCGAGACGGCGCGCGCCAAGGATCTGAGCGTGCGGCTCGTCGCCGATGCGACCGGCGTACAGGCGGAAGCGGCCCGGCAGCAGGCGTTGGCGGTCGTTTCGCTGCCGCCACTGCGGGAGGGCGAAGCGAAAGCCGCCGCAGCCCTGCAGCGGCTCAACCTCGCGCGCGACGCGCTCGAACGCGAGGAGGCTCGCGCCAAGGAACGCATCGCCGAGCTCGATCTGCGCCTGCAGCAGCTGGCCGAAGCGCTCGAGCGCGAGCGCCGCCTCGCGCAGGATGCCGACGCGGCGCTGGCGCGCCTGTCGCGAGAGCACGCCGCGCTCGCAGCGGACGGCGCCTCGGCGGCGGAGCGGGAGCGCGCGGTGAGCGCGCGCGTCACCGAGGCGGAAACGACGCTCGCCGCTGCCGAGCAACGCTCGGCGGACGTCACGGCGGCGCTTGCGGATCTCGCCGCGCGCCGCAACCAACTGCAGCACTCGTTGCACGAGCATTCCGAACGGCTGGCGCGGCTCGAAGCCGAGATCGGCGAGGTCGAAGCCGATTTCCAAACACTGCAGCGCGAGAGCAGCGCCTCGAGCGCGCTCCACGAACTCGCCGCGGCCGCCGAGCGCGCGCAACGCGCGGTCGCCGAGGCGGAAGCGATCGCGCTGCGGGCGGAAGCAGCGCAATCGGCGGCGCGCCAGGGGTTCGACGCCGCCAAGGCCCCACTCGAGGCCGCCGAGCGACGCATGCAGCGGCTCGAGACCGAGACGCGCACGCTTGCCAAGCTGCTCGACGTCGAAGCGCAAAAACTCTGGCCTCCGGCGATCGATCTCGTGATGGTGGAGCATGGCTACGAGGCCGCGCTCGGCGCCGCGTTCGGCGACGATCTCGATCACCCGATCGAGCCCTCGGCCCCGATCCGCTGGGCGGGGTCGGCGGTCGACCCGGCCGACCCGGCGCTGCCGGCCGGCGCCGAGCCGTTGTCGCGCTACGTCGTGCCACCGGCCGAGCTTTCCCGCCGGCTTGCGCAGATCGGTGTCGTCGATCGCGCCGACGGGCGGCGCCTCGCCCGCGAGCTCAAGCCGGGACAGCGCCTCGTGTCGCGGGAGGGCGATCTATGGCGCTGGGACGGGTTTGCGGCCGCCGCGAATGCCCAGACGCCGGCCGCGCGGCGCCTCGCCCAGCGCAACCGGCTCGCCGAGCTCGAACGCGAATTGGCAGCCGCGCGCGCCGAAATCGGCGAGAAACGCGACGCCGCAACGCGCGCGCAAGCCGAACTCGATGCCGCGCTCGCCGCGGAAGGACAGGCGCGGGCGCGACGGCGCGAAGCCCAGGCGGAGGCCGATGCGGCGCGTGACCGCCACGCCGCGGCCGAGCGCGAGGCAAGCCGCATCACGGCGCGGCTTTCGGCGCTGGATGAAGCCAGAGTACGGCTCGCCGCGAGCCGCGATGAGGCGATCGCGGGGAGGCGCGACGCGATGGCGGCACTCGAGGCGCTGCCGCAGCCGGCCGGGCTCGAAGCCGAGTTCGCGCAGATCACCACCGACGTTTCGGAAAAACGCGCGGCGCTCGCGCAAGCGCGCGGCGAGGCCCAGGCGCTCGCACGCGAGGCGGAGCTGCGCGCGCGCCGGCTCGATGCGATCGCGGCCGAAACCGCGGAATGGCAAGGACGCGCCGATCTCGCCAACGGGCAGACCGCGACGATCGAGCTGCGCAGCGCGGAGGCCGCAACCGAGCGCCAGTCGCTCGATGCGGCGCCGGCGGTGTTCGCCGAGAAACGCCGGGCGCTGATCGACGAAATCGCGGCCGCCGAAGCGCGGCGGCGCGCCGCGGCCGACGAGCTCGCGGCCGCGGAGGCGCGGCTTGCGGAGGCCGATCGCGCTGCCCGCGCCGCCCTCGAGGCGATGGGTGCGGCACGTGAGGAGGCGGCGCGCGCCGAAGAGCGCTTCGCCGGCGCGCGGACGCGGCTTGCCGACATCGCGCATGAGATTCAGGAGCTGCTCGAAGTCGGGCCCGAGCGCGTCGCGGCGCTTGCCGGCATCGAGCCCGGTTCGCCGCTGCCGGAGCTCGCCGACATCGAGGCCGAGCTCGACAAATTGCGGCGCGACCGCGAGCGGCTCGGCGCGGTCAATTTGCGCGCCGAGGAGGAGCTGCGCGAGGTCGACGCGCAGCACGCGAACCTCGCGCGCGAGCGCGACGATCTGCTCGAAGCGATCAAGCGGCTGCGCCAGGGCATCCAGAACCTCAACCGCGAGGCGCGTGAGCGGCTGAGCGCATCCTTCGACGTCGTCAACCGGCATTTCCAGCAGCTCTTCGCCAATCTGTTCGGCGGCGGCAGCGCCGAGCTGCAGCTCCTCGAAAGCGAGGATCCGCTCGAGGCCGGGCTCGACATCATGGCGAAGCCGCCCGGCAAGAAGCCGCAATCGCTCTCACTCTTGTCCGGCGGTGAGCAGGCGCTGACCGCGCTCGCGCTGATCTTCGCGGTGTTCCTAACCAATCCGGCGCCGATCTGCGTGCTCGACGAAGTCGACGCGCCGCTCGACGACGCGAACGTCGAGCGCTTCTGCAACCTGCTCGACGAGATGATCCGGCTGACCGACACCCGGTTCGTGATCATCACCCACAACCCGATCACGATGGCGCGCATGAACCGCCTGTTCGGCGTCACCATGGCCGAGAAGGGCGTCTCGCAACTGGTGTCCGTGGACCTGGAAACCGCCGAGCGGCTGCGCGAGGCGGGATAAAGCGAACGAGCGAGCCTGAAACGCACGTCGGCCTTCGGCGGCAAAGCAGAAATCTCGTCGGCCCACGGCGTGACGGTCGCGACCCAATTCGCACGTGGACCCGCGCATCCGGTCGTGATCGTCAGTACATTTCTCGCTCCCAGATGTGCTAAACCTCGCGTTCCGTTCTGGGTCGGGGAGCAAAGTCCATGCGCCGGCGGGATTTCCTCGCTCTGCTCGGGGGCGCGGCAGCAACATCGCCGCTCGGAGCGCGGGCGCAGCCGCCCTCGACGCCGCGCCGAATCGCGATTTTCCATCCGGCGATCCCGGTGGCTCTCCTGACCGAAACCGGCGGCGGGAGCGCATGGCGCGCGTTCTTCTCCGAGCTGCGGCGCCTTGGTTACGTCGAAGGAGAAAATCTGATCATCGAACGGTACTCCGCCGAGGGGCATCACGAGCGTTACGCCGGCATGGCGCGGGAGATCGCGAGCCGCAAGCCCGATGTGATCGTCACCGGGACCAACCCCGTCGTGCTCGCCTTCACGGCGGCAACCAATGCGATACCGATCGTTGCGTTCATGCTGGATCCGCTCAAAGCGGGGCTGGTCGCGAGTCTGGGGCGACCCGGCGGCAACCTCACGGGCATCACGCTCGACGCCGGCATCGAGATCTGGGCGAAGCGCCTGCAGATGCTGAAAGAAGCGATCCCTTCGGCATCGAACGCGGCATTTCTGGGCATGCGCGAGGGTTGGGAAGATTCTTCCGGGCAATTCTTGCGGGATACCGCCGGCCGATTGGGAATTTCGCTCGCCTTCCTGCTGCCGCAGCAGGGCACCCCCTCGGAGATCGAGCGGGTCTTCGCTGCGATGGCGCAGCAACGGCCGGATGCAGTGCTGGTCAGCGGGGAAGGCGACCTTTACGCCAACCGCCGGCTGATCGTCGAACTCGCCGAGAAGAACCGTCTGCCGGTGATGTGTCCGTACCGCGATTATGTCGAGGCGGGCGGGTTGATGGCTTATGCGGTCGATCTCGCGGAGCTGCTCAGGCGAATGGCGAACGACGTGCACGAAATTCTCAAAGGGACCAAACCGGGCGAGATTCCGATCTATCAGCCGACCAAATTCGATCTGTTGATCAATCTGAAGACAGCAAAGACGTTCGGCCTCGCCCTCCCGCCGGCGTTGCTCGCCCACGCCGCCGAGATCATCGAATAGAACGGTGCGGCGGTGACGAATCCGGTAGCTGCACAAGTCAAAAGGGGAAGTTGGGCTACGCGAGATCAGCGGACGTGCTCAAGGCCACCCGAAGCATGAGACGCATTTCTTCCTGTGACGATCTATCCATTTGGAATGCGCAATCAAGGATGTTGTGCAAATTACCAAATCGAGCCAAAAAAATTCTTAGCAAATCAAAGCTCAGCTTGCTTCCGCCACCCTCCCCAACAGCAGCGCCCGTTCGCGCGCATTCTGCGTGAGCTGTGCCGCGCGCTCGAATTCCGCTCGCGCCTCCTCGCGTCGGCCGAGCTTTTTCAACAAATCGCCGCGCACGCTCGGCAGCAGGTGGTAGTTCTTCAATGCGGGCTCGTTCGCGAGCGCATCGACCCGCGCCAATCCCGCCTCCGGTCCGTCCACCATCGCAACCGCGACTGCGAGATTGAGTTCAACGACCGGCGATGGCGTGATCTCGGCGAGCTGACGGTACAACGATACGATGCGCCGCCAATCGGTATCCTCCGCGGCCCGCGCGCGAGCGTGGCACGCCGCGATCGAGGCCTGCAGCGCGTACGGACCGAGCGGCCCTTGGGCCTGCGCACGCGCGAGCGCCGCGAGGCCGCGGCGGATGAGCAACCGATCCCAGCGGGCGCGATTCTGGTCGAGCAGCAGGATCGGCTCACCGTTCGGGGCGACACGCGCCTTGAGCCGCGACGCCTGGATCTCCATCAATGCGACGAGCCCGTGCACCTCGCCTTCTTCGGCGGCAAGTTCCGCGAGGATACGGCCGAGGCGCAATCCCTCCTCGCAGAGCGCCGGACGCACCCAGTCCTCGCCCGCTGTCACCGAATAGCCTTCGTTGAAGATGAGGTAGATCACCTCGAGCACCGAGGCGAGCCGAGCTGCGCGATCCGTCCCGTACGGCACTTCGAACGGTACTTTTGCCTCGGCAAGCGTGCGCTTCGCCCGCCCGATGCGTTGCGCGATCGTCGGCTCCGCTGCGAGAAACGCGCGCGCGATCTCGTCCGTCGTCAACCCGCCGATCAAGCGCAGCGTCAAGGCAACGCGCGCCTCGGCCGAGAGCACCGGGTGGCAGGCCGTGAACATGAGACGCAGGAGATCGTCACCGATGTCGTCGTCGAGTGCAGCATCGAGATCGGGAATCTCGTGCCGGTCCATCTCGTGCCCGATCTCCTCGTGCTTGCGCTCGATCAGCCTGGCGCGCCGCGCCGCATCGAGCGCACGGTTCTTCGCCGTGGCCATGAGCCAGGCGCCCGGATTGTCGGGAATGCCCTGCGCGGGCCAAGTCTTGAGCGCTGCGATGAGAGCATCTTGCGCGTGCTCCTCCGCCGCGCCGACATCGCGGGTGAGGCGCATGAGGCCGGCGATGATCTTGGCCTGCTCGATGCGCCAGATCGCGTCGATCGCCCGGTAAGGATCGGGAGCCGTCATGGCTCCCGACTAGAGCAAATCGGGCGCTTGCGGCAAGCCCCGCTTACCCGCCGGCGGCCGAAGGCATTCCGAGAGCAGCGCGTGATCTAGGTTGTTAGAAAATCCGAGCAGTACGCGCGCCTTCATCCCTCCCCGTCAGGGGAGGGTGGTTGCTCGCGCAAGCGAGCAACCGGGTGGGGTTCCTACCGACAGCAACATCGAACGCGCTCGGTGCCGGCGCAGGTGACTTTTCTCTGCGGCGGAGTTCGCCCGCCCCACCCGGCTCAGGGCCATGCCCTTCGCCACCCTCCCCTCCGGGGAGAGATAGGGCCGGCCCTATTGCGTGCAGGTCGGGTCGAACATCGGGCGGAGCTCGATTTCCAGCTCGGTGACACCGGCATCCGCGTGGATCTTCATGACGCGCTTCGCGCCCTCGATCGCAGCTTGGTGACTGTCGTAGTTGAGGATCGCGAAGCCGCCGATCACTTCCTTGGCCTCCGCAAACGGCCCATCGGTGACCGTGACCCTGCCGTGCGTCATCCTGACCTTGTGGCCCTGCGAGCTCGGCAACAGCCCGCCGCCCATCTCGAAGATGCCGATCTTGCTCTCCTCCTCGGCGAGCTTGCCCATCGCGGCGATCAGCTCCGGCTTGGGCGGCACGCCGGCCTCGAAGTCCTTGTTGGCTTTGATCATTGCCATGAAACGCATGATGTCCCTCCGTGCTCGCGGAACGAACGTCCCGCTCCGACTTCACGACGAATGGCGCTTGGTGGAATCGACAGCGGAAGGCAAAATTCGGATCACTTTTCCCAGCAAGGACCGACTTCGCGCACCTCGATCGTGGCGAATTCGGCGGCCGGGCATTCGCGCGCATAGCGAACCGCGTCCTCACGCGAACAATCGAGCAGGAAGAAGCCCCCGACGATCTCTTTGGCCTCCGCGAAGGGTCCGTCGACGAGACTGCACTTGCCATTTCGCACCGCGACGCGGACACCGTTCGCTGTCGGTGAAAGTGAGTCGTAGGCTTTCAAGATGCCGCGTGCCTTGAGACGCTCGCCGAACGCGACCATCCGGTCGTAGAGGACCTTCCCGTCCGCCACCGGCCGCGCCTCACGCTGCCCGGCCGGCTCCATCACCAACAACATGTGCGGCATTGCTACCCCTCACAGGCTCCTATTGCTGCGACCAGCGCCATCCGGTCGACGCCGAGCTTGTCCCAACCGTATCATTTTGCCGGAAAGAGATCGCCATCGGCCTGCCAACTCCCCGACCGCGTTGAACACGCGATCCGCCTCCGCCTCGTCCTTCACCGAAAGCGAGGGGAGTCCCGCTAATTCTTCTGCCGCGCCATCTGTTCGCCGAGCGCCTTGTGATGCTCCACCGCGGGGCTCTCGCCGAAATCTTCCATCTCGAAGAACTGGCGGATCTCGATTTCGCCGTCTTCTTCGTGCGGGTTGGGGCAACGTTTCATCCATTCGATTGCCTCGGCAATCGATTTCACCTGGATGATCCAGTAGCCGGCGATCAGCTCCTTCGTCTCGGCAAACGGCCCGTCGATCACATGGCGCTTATTGCCGGAAAATCGGATGCGCGCGCCCTTCGAGCTCGGCCGCAACCCCGCGGCATCGAGCAGGATGCCGGCCTTGACCATGCCCTCGTTGAATTTCGCCATCGCCTCGAGCAATGCCTCCGACGGCATCTTGCCGGCTTCGGAATCCTTGCTCGCCTTGACGATCACCATGAAACGCATCGGATCATCCCTTCTGCTTGTGTCGCCCATTCGACCGAGGTCAGGGCTCACTGTTGCTCGCAATCCGGCAAATCCTCGCCGCGGCCGGAGACTGGGTGCGTTGGAAGGCCTCGAAGCTTGCGCGGATGTCGGGATCGCCGATCCGCAGCGTCGTTCCACACGCGGGCGCCGACCGCCCGTCATCCGAGGGAGCGTATAGCAGGGCGAGCACCGCCAGCGCGATCGCCGGAAGCACAAGAAAGCGCAGCTTGAATTCGATCACCGAAGCCTCCTGTCGCGTCCTGCAAGAACGACGAAGGAGGTGAGCGCGAATCGACAGATCGGCGAAAAAATTCTTTGAGACGCGATGCGGTTTTCCTACGCTGTTGAAGCGGCTCAGAAAATCCCGCCCATCGCCAACACCGGTGAGCATTGGGCGCGTTTTCCTGGGTTGCGCAGCCTTTCGCATTTTGCCGGGATTCTTTGCCGACAGAGGCATGTCCGTTACTGGCACGCGCGGACCTATCGCAGCCCGGCCATTTGCCGCTTTGGAGGGCAAACCGGACATCGGCCGCCGACAGCCGAACCTAGGTTTCAGCGCGGCCGCCGCAACCCGAACTGCAGCAGCGCTCGCTCAGATCCGGTTCAAGAGAAGTAGAATCAGGATGATGATCAATATCACTCCCAACAGTCCCATGCCGCGGTGCCCGTATCCGTAGCCGTATCCCCGACCGCCGCCGTGGAATCCGCCGGCGAGAATGATGATGATGACGATGAGCAGAATCAGTCCGAGCGACATGGCGTTCCCCCGCGAATCGAGCCCAGCTTCGCGACCCTACCATGGGTCTGCCGGGTTCCGACGGGTTTCGCTACGCTCAATCCCGTCCAACGAACGATCAGCCGCGGAGACCCGATGATGAGCCCCTCCCCCCGCTGGAAACGCCGGCCCGAGGGCTCGACCTGGGGCGGAGGGTGTGAACCTAGCAATCACAACAGGATAGCGTCTACAGAACCGGCTATCTGCGCTTCTTGACACCAAAAGCGTTTTTCCGAAACCTACAAACCCTATCTCATCCAGCTTCATCAAAAGAACGGTCTCGGTCAGGTGTTTCCCAACCGAGACCGTCTTATCCCTCCCCCGCAACAGGCGTGAGGGACACTGTCGGGAGGAGGGCGGTAGTTATCACCAACCCCAGCGTGGCCCTACTCCGATTCCGATGCCGACCCCAGGGCCGTAAACCCCCACTCCGGGTCCATATCCACCGTAATAACCGGGATACCCTCCATAGTAGCCCGGCCCATAGCCGCCGCCGTAATAGCCTCCGTAATAGCCTCGTCGGCAGATCAGCGGGCATCCGACACACCGCCGCCAGCAGCGGACCGATTCAATGGGGCTGGTTTGGGCGATGGCGGCGTGAACTCCGGATGCAGTGCCCGGCGTCATAGCCTGAGCACCGCCCACCGGCAGAAGGGATGCTGTCGTGATCACCACCGAAGCGGCGGTCGCCAAAATCAGTTGTCGCATAGCATTCTCCTTCACAGAAATGGTCGGCCCAAAATCCAGACCGCCCGGGGGCCAGACCAACTCCCAAAGACGTTGGCTTGTTCCTTGGCTGATAGCGGCGGGCGGCTTCTGAACTAAACTCAGCATTATCGCACAAAAACACTTGAGCACCATTTTCGCTGGTTTATACTGTGCGAAAGTCTGGAACGAAAGTGGATGGCTCAATGGTGGTATATGGATACGCAAGGGTGTCCACTGGGTCGCAGTCCTTGTCCGCCCAGGATGCCCAGTTGCGTTCGGCGGGGGCAGTCAAGGTCTATGCCGAGAAAGCATCCGGGGCTAAGACCGACGGGCGCAAGCAACTCCACCGACTACTCAAGACCATCAACCACGGCGATACGGTGCTGGTCTGTCGGCTCGATCGGCTCGCACGGTCAACCCGAGACCTGCTCAACATTCTCGACAGCGTTGGCAAGACCGGAGCGAACTTCAAGAGTCTATCCGATACTTGGGCAGACACCACGACGCCCCACGGTCGGTTGATGCTGACGGTGCTGGGTGGTCTTGCCGAGTTCGAACGCTCGCTGATCCTGGAACGCACACAGCACGGCATCAAGCGGGCAAAGGCGGCGGGTGTCAAGTTCGGGAGACCATCGAAACTCACCCCCTACCAGCAACGGGAAGCAATCGCACGACGGGAGGCAGGTGAGACATTCCACGAGATCGCCCGCACCTACAATGTATCGCACACGGCCATCGTCCGGCTCTGGCAAAAGCATGAAGCAAAACGACTATGATAAAACTAGATAAAATGCGGCAAACGATGCGGGTTTTGAAAGCGTCTCGGAAGGTGGAGACCAAGGACGCTTATCACATGGAGCAATATCTCTATCTCTTCGTGACCACGCTGATAAAACTGGAAAGGGGCATCGCTCCTGCTCCGAAGATTCGCCGTCCGATGAAAGACAGTCAATGGCGGAGAATCAAGGCCATCAAGGAAATCAATATTCCCGATAGGGCACGCCCCCACATCGAATTCGCCCTGTCCCAATACCAGGTGGCCTCCAAACTGTTCTCTAGTCTCGATAAAGCCAGAAGCAAGAATAGGGAGGAGGGGCGAGTTGCAAAGGACTTGGAGCGGGCAAGAAAGAGCCTGGAACGGTATCACAAGCCATTACGAGAGAAGGCCGAGAGCCTCCGAGTTTATAGCGACAGTGATGAGGAGTTTGATAATTTCCTGCGGAGAGGAACACCATTTACAGCATTAGAGGAGATGTTGAGGGAGGCGCAGGAAACCTTTGCGGCAATGGCGAAAGGTCGTGTCGGCCATCGCACCACCAATATTGCAATGCGGTGGTTGGTGTTTTATCTGGCGATAATCTTGTTATTCTATCGTCCCGACATTGCCTGGGAGCGTAGCAAAGCGGTTAGGGCATTTGTCGTCGAGGTGCTTCGTATCGTGGAACCGATGCCCAAGGAGACCTCCGCCGACCAGTTCATTGTGTTGGTCGGTAAAATCGTTCAGGCAATAAGGGGAATGACGACGCCCGACCGCCCATTGAGTGATGATGATAAGCGGGAATTGATCGATGAAGTCGCTGCCCAACTTGTCCGTAGGGAAGTCGAACTAAAGGATTGAATCGACCACAACTTCATCCCCGACACCATCAGGGCGGTTGGGCAGGGACTCTCCTGTTGTTAGCATTGGTTTTGAGTCGAAGACTTCGCCACGGCCTTCTCGGGCTGGGCCTAGCCGTCGTTGGCGGCCTGTGGCTGCTGGTCGCCTCTGTCCTGAGACCCGACCTGGCAGGTGTTGGTGCGGCCTTGGTTGGCGGCGGTGTCTTGGCCGTTGGTCTGTGGCTGGTCTCGTCGGGGCTGGCCTGGCTGCTCCGCCTCATCGTGGAAGATGTCAGGGCAGATTTTGCGGCTTATCGTGGAGGAGCGCAATGCCCTGCGCCAGGCATCCCATCTCCCCTTGTTGGATGTGGAGCGGGAGGTCGAACGGCTGCGCCAAGTCGAGGAGGACAAGGCGTTTGAGGAATACATCGCCGCCAATCGAGCGCTGGAAGACCGGCTGGTGCGCCGGATCGTTTCCCGCTGGCAACGCCACTGCGGCGACCCGAACTGGAAGCCAGGGTTCGTTGTGGGGCTCGGGATCGGGGCGACCATCCGAGGGCTGTTCCTGCGACGGTGGCAGGGCGAGTGAATCACCGAGTTTTGCCGTCCTCCCCAATCACCACGGCCACGACTCCGTCCCGCCCCCAATCAGGCGATGTTGTTATGGTCGGCTGGGAAGGTCGCTCTTGCGACCGACCTTTGGTGGACGGTGATGGTGATGGTGGTGGCTTCAGCGGCTCGGCCTGTCGTCGTGATGCTTCTCTGGCCGCCGCCTTGGCTTCAACTAACTCCACCCATAGGCGTGACTCCCGATTGAACCACTCCGACATTACTGCAGGGTTCCCGTCCCAGGATGAATCAGATGCCAGGTGATGATGTCGTGGCTGTCATCCTGATCGTCGGATGACGGCACCACAGTCTCGGGGCGGGCGAATGGATATAGGGGCGGACGCTGCCGGGGTTGATATGTCCTGTCCCGATTGATGATGTTCTTCGCCACCTGCTTCCAGTCAGTCATAGCCGCCGTCTCCCTCTGTCAGCAACTGGGGCGGGGCTGATCCGCCCAAGGGCCGACCAGGTTGACGGTGTTGACCACTCCACACTTCCCCGAGGCGGCGTGGTCTCGGCTCAGGCCGATGCTGCTCCCGATGCAGCAGGGAAAGTCCCCGCTTCCAGTTGGAATATTGCCGCCCGGCCTCCGCCACGATGATGGACACTCGCCTCCGATCCACAAGTTGCCGTTCCTGCTCGGTGAGTGGCGTCAGAACTGACTTCTGAGACAGCATCCAATCCAGGCAATCCCGGTCAATATCATTCATCTCAACGCCCCCTGTGCAAACATATCACCCTGGGCCTTGGCCAGACGGTCTCGGGCTTGGGCCACCCTCAACTGACAATCCAAGATGCGTTGCTGGTAATGCCCGATCTGCTGATCCATCTCAGTCTTGATGGTGGCATATTCCCGGGCGGCCTCGTTTATGGCTTGTGTAGCATTATGAGCAGAGTTCGCTCGGACATCGTTGACGGCGGGACTGGCGAGTTCCGGGAAGGCGAGGTGGATAACCGACACCGTCAACCCCGGCCATGGATTGATGCCCCGGCTCACTGCGGCCAGGGCATCTGCCTCTGCCTTCACCATTCCACTCAATGCGTTGGTGAAGTGGCGGCGGCGTTTGTCTATGTCCTCTGCCAGGGGGGAGATGTGATTGGGCCCGTCCGTCCAGACGAACAATAGGCGGGCGATGTCGTAGATGGTGCTGCCGTCATCATAGTTGGCTGGCTGGTATTGACCAGGACGAGCGGCGACATTCCACGATAGGGAATCATCTACGCCTGGGATCGTCCGCAGGAAGGCTATCAAGGATGGGTGTTTCCACTCGACCAATGCCGCCACCGCCTCGGCCTCGGGCATCCTCGCCACAGTCGCCAAGAAATCCGAGACCAGTCCTGGCCGTGTTGTCAATGTTGTCACATCGCTCATTTCATCATCCCTTCTAAATGTTGGTCGGAAAAGCGGCTGCCCGACCGAACACAAGCAGCCGCCCTTCCTTTTCGGCTGGTTGATGGGGCACAATCCCACCGTCCCCCGGCCGACGCTCTCGGGGCGGCAAGGAGAGAACCGCCCCGATTTCCGAGACGCTGGTCAGGGGCGAACCAACACACCCCAACCCACATCTCGAAACTCAACTATCGCTGGCCCATGATGTTTGTTGCTCATCCAGGAGTTCACAATAGATGGAAACCCGGTCTTTGCCGTTGAGCGGACCGTCCCCGACAACCTCTCGCAGTTCCATCTTTCTGTTGTTCGTCCCGTCGACCTTCTGTGTTCCCTTGACCCCAATGATTCGGCGCAGAGTCTCCCGCTCGGACAGTTCCTCATTGACAGCCTCTTTGTAGACGCCGCCGTGATCTCCCCTTGAGCCAGTCGGGTTGACATCCCGTCCCCGGACGCTGGCCTTGTTTCTGGCTGGGGCGTCGTCTGGGACACCTTGGCTATAGGCGGTGCCGGGCGCAGAACCGGGGCCACCCACAGCCCGGCGTTCAGCAGCAACAGCAACACGGCGGTAGAACTCCTGCACATCGTCGTTGCTACCCAGTGTCTCCACGGCCGTGTCCACCGCCTCCGCCAACTGACTGATGTTATCGGCAACATAGTCCTGATATTCCTCCAGGGCCGTCTGACGGCTCACAAAGCTCTCCAGCAGGTCCAGGGTCTCCTCGTGCTCATCCCGAAGGTTCATCACCTGCTCGGTCAACGCCCCGTTGTCATGAAGCAACTGCTCCAAGATTTGATGCGAGTATTCAACAACACACTCCACCATAATGGCGGTCGCCCTCGCCTTGAACTCCGGCGACAGGTCGTCCCCGGTCTCGTTCAGCATTTTTATAACCCTGGCCTCAATATTGTTCGTCATGATGGCTCCCTCGGTTCGCAGTTCTGGATAACGCTGCTTCTTGCCGCTCAGGTGCTGGTCAAGTTTGGCCGCTCCGACACCTGATGTGGAATGCCCGGAGGCGGATGAGACCTTGCTGTCCCATCTCTGGGAATGGGCCTCCACCCCGACCTTGTGCTCCCCCGACGCATAGGTGTGGTGGGTGGAAACCGTCCCGTCCTGCTGGTGCATCGGGGTGCTGTGGGAATACTCAAATCCATGTTTGTCAGTTATCAGGGAATGGAGCGGATGCTGTCTATGAGTGTCATCATAGCCCTGCCCGGAACTGTTTGGGTTGGTGATCGCCATTTGTCGCTTATCTCCTTGTTGGGTTGTTCTTCAGTTGTCATCCTTGGGTGGATAGGGACTGCCGTAGCCAGCCAATGCTCCCCGCTGGACAGGTCGGCTCAGGCGCACCCATGCCTGATACAAAATATTAGAAGGGGGCGAACCCCAATCCCCGATGCGCCGAATGTCCAGCAACTCCACGGTGGCGTTGCTGACCTTCTGGAGGATGACATTCTGGATGGCCGAGTAGATGCCGTTGAGGGAGCCGGGCCCCGCCGCAGGGTCATCTCCCCGCTGTTGAATCATCACCACCACGCCTCCCAGGAACCCGCTCACGGCCTGGACGGTGGTGGTTGGGCTCAGTTTGGCTGCGACCTGACTGGCGATGTTCAGGAGGGCCTGAGTGTCGTTGTTCTCCCGATGGGGGTCGTAGTTGTATCCCGATGGCGAAACCAGGTCGGGCTTCTTCGTCTGATAGGGCGAATCAAAATGACTGGCGTTGTGGGGGTCGGTGTTGGCCGCCATCAGACTGCTTCCATTTCATCCAGGATGCTGCGCCCCGGCAGAATGGTTGATGGCGTCCTGACCGGCGCATTCACCAGGGCGGCGTGGAATGCCATTTCCTCTCGGGATAGCCAACTCGGGGGCTGAATGGCCCGGGTTTTCTGAAACCAGTAAAGATTGCGAATGTCGTTGTTGGAATGGTCGCTATCCTTGTGCCGCACCTGTCGCCATCCGGGCGGTGGCGGCGAGCCGTGGTGGGTCATCACCAGTTTGGCCAGCGAAAACATCTGTGCGGTGTTATCTCGGCACAAGCAAACGACACGCACCCCGCCTTTGATAGTGCCTGGCTTTAGTGTCCGTCCCTTATGACGGTGGCGGAACTGTCGGCCATTGCGTGTTTGGATGGTGGTGCGTGGTTCTGACCTAACTTTGCCACGGTTGCTGACCGAGTAAAGGCCTTCATAGCCCACCACATCCACCCATTTTTCTGTTCGCTGTTGTTCTGCCATCGGGGATTTCCTTCGGTTCTTGATTATTTATACGGTGGCGGATTGCTAAATAGTCTTGATGACTAAAGCCAAGTCGGAACTAAAGAAACACAAGCCCGCAAACAAACCCGAGTCCCTGTTGGTGATCGGAGACCCACACAGCGTGCCCGACCACAAGTGTAATCTGGAAATAGCAGAACTGATTGGAAAGTTCGTCGCACAAACCAACCCGTCCTTGGTCTGGTGTGCGGGAGATTTGGCGACCTTCAATAGTCTGTCATCCTACGACAAGGGCAAGCAGGCCTCAGTCGGGAGGACATACGGCAAGGATGTGGCAATGGCCGTGGAGTGGCAGGATCGGTTCCGACATTTTGCCGACAAGTCGCCTAACCGACCGATCTACTATCTCAACGAAGGCAATCACGAGCATCGCATCCATGTAGCCTTGGATCTCGACAATACCTTAGTCGGGGCGCTGTCTTATTCGGATTTACAGTTTGACAAATACTGGAATCATGTGTGTTGGTATTCGGGAGCGACTCCCGGTGTCCTGACCTTGCCGGGAACAGGACTCATTGCCGCCCACTTCTTCACCCAGGGAAACTACCTGAGGGCTGTGGCGGGCCTTCACACCGCTGCCACGATGAATCGCCTCAATATGGTCTCGTCCATCCAAGCCCATTCCCATCTCTACGACCACAAGATCGCCAGAAGGGCCGATGGGCAGTTCATCCAGGGCTTAGTGGCAGGATGTGTCATTTGCGACAGACGGGACAAGGATGGAAAGTTGCTGGCCTATCACGATTGGGCGGGTGCAGCCAACGAGACCTGGTGGCGAGGCATCTGCTATCTGACGAACCTGGACGGCAAGGGTGGGTATGACCTGTCCACCGTCAGGTTGTCATCGTTGCGGAAGATGTTCACTTAGACGGGGGATCAATGCCGACGGAGACCAAGCGGGCCGCCAAGACACTGGCCCAGGAAGCCGAAGCGTTCAGCCGACAACGGAAACAAAAGGCACCGCCAACGGATGCCGAGTTGTTGACGATGGATGCCCCCAGGAACAATGACCCACAGCCTGCCGGTGCCGAGATGTGGCGAAGAATGATCGCCATGGCGGAAAGAGCCGTGGAGGAGCGGTTGGCAAGGCAACGGGCGGCAAGGCTGGCTGCGGCCGAGAAGGGTTCATCCTAGCAAGCCCTAGGAAGGCCCATCCCAAAACTCGCCCAAGACCTCAGCAGCGGTCACGGTGAGTTTAGGAGCGAAATGGCAACGGCGGCTTGATGGATTTGATACGTCGGCGTCGATTGAGCAGATGTAGGTGAGTCCAGATGTTTGCTCCCGGTATTAGTCGCATCCAAGGCCGTCTGTAAATTTGTTCGTTTATGGCGGCGGTGATTTCGGATTGTAGTTTCTCCCCATCGCCTTTCCTAATATAGCCCCATTTTGCCCTGACACAATCCTCGATCCAGGTCCGACGCCACATCCCGACCGCAATCCCGGAGCACCGTCGTCTCGGTCGTTTCGGATCGAGAATGTAGTGCGACCGTTGCGGATGTGCTGCCCCATAAGAATGGCTTGATGCCTAGCGTGAAGCTCCCTCTTGTGGTGGGTTTTATCTCTTTCCTCTATGAAATGATAGTTCCTGTTCCAGCCACAGAGAGGAATATTTCATAGCGATTCGTGCTTTGGTGTGCTGTTGCCGCCATATGTCCACCCAATAGACTATCAGCGTGAATATTGAGTCGAACTCCACCTTGTGCTCATCACCCCTAGTAAGCTTCAAATCGTCGAGGAGGGTTTGCTGAAGAAATAGGGGAATCGATTGCCACAACTCCTGCTTTATCGTTTCGGTGAGTTGGAAATCAAGTTTGTGAGCCACGTGATTCCGCATCTCATTTATTTTTGCAATCGCACTCCGGAGTTCGCTCGGCACCAAACCCATTGCAATACACAAGTCCAGCTTCGCAGGAAACGTCCAACGTCTCAGATCAAGTGCCTCGGGGTGGACGAACGCCTCACGCAGAAGAGTTATCAGAATATGCTCCAGATATAACTGTGCTCGGATGATGATTGTGAATATGTCCACTCCTTCTGAAACGTGTTTTTTGAACTGTTCTCTATCGAACGAAAACCTCGCAGACGCCTCGATTTCAGCTTGCTCGGCGGCTGCTAGTTCGAGAGGAAGTGCGATCTGTGGTCGCCTAGTCATTTCCATACCCTGAATGTATCGGCCGAACCCTGTGCAGCCGGATATCTGAGGCTACCGCTACCCGCCCCTTCGAATCCCATGTCCCCCAACCGGCCGCATTCGGAACTCCCATCCGCAAAGTTTCAGGTGCTCGACAACCGCCTTCGCCATCACCCGCCGCTCCTCTTCCGATAGAGCCCGCCGCAAGCCCTTGATTGGCGTCCGGGGCAGGGCAAACGCCACGTCGAACGCCAGATGCTCCTCGACGCTCCAGCCCGCTACTCGCCCTTGTGCCGGATCGCCCATACTCGGAACGGAGGTTTAATGTTCCCTTTTCGTTCTTACCCGCCTCCCGAAACGCCGTCAATGCCTTCCGGGTCACCGCCATCCCAGGAACGGGCAGGAAAGTACCGTGTTGAGTCGCCGAGCTTCCCTTGTGCGTGGCGTGGAGTGGTCAATGGCCCCGAGAGCAAACTGGAAAGGGTATCTGCGACTGTCGTTGGTGTCCTGCCCGATTGCGTTGTACCCGGCGACTTCCGAACGAGAGAAGATCCGCTTTCACAATCTCAATAGCGAAACCGGCAATCGAGTGAGGATGCGCCGAGTCGATGAAGAAACCGACGAGGAAGTCCCCTATGAGCAAGTCGTCAGTGGGTACGAAGTCGGAAAGGGGCAGTACATCGAAGTGACGGACGAAGAACTCGAAGCGATTGCATTGGAGAGCACTCGCACCATCGACATCGACAGGTTCGTTCCAAAAAAAGAGATCGATCAACTCTACAACATTCGGCCCTATTACATTGCGCCCGAAGGCAAGGTCGGGATCGATGCCTTCGCCGTGATCCGAGATGTCATCGACGAAACTGACAAAGTTGCGCTCGGTCGTGTCGTCCTTACCAGCCGGGAGCACGTCATTGCATTGGAGCCCCGTGGCAAGGGATTGATGGGGACGTTGCTGCGCTATCCATACGAGGTGCGAGACGAGGCCGAGTACTTTGACGACATCCCGGCTGGTCACGTTACCAAGGAAATGCTCGATATTGCGAAACACATCGTTCAGACCAAGAGCGGACATTTCAAGCCAGAGAAATTCGATGATCATTACGAGGAAGCTCTGAAAGAACTCCTCCGAAAGAAGCAGGCTGGCCAGAAGATCACGCCCGCAAAAGTTCAAAAGCCAACCAACGTTGTGAACTTGATGGATGCCCTGCGGAAAAGCGTTCAAGCGGAAGGAGGAAGGACGGCCGCCCCGAAACGAGCCGCCGCAAGTCGCAAGTCATCCACAAAGAGAACCTCGCATGCCAAGCATCGAAAA